>UQYP01000001.1 GCA_900545335.1 uncultured Sutterella sp.
ACGAGGTGGAATCGTCATCAAGGTATCGCCTCAGTACACTTCCCGGACTTGTCCGGTATGTGGGCATGAGTCAAAAGAGAACCGAAAAAGTCAGGCGAATTTTAAATGTGTGGCTTGCGGTTATCAGGACAATGCCGACATAGTGGGGGCAAAAAATATAAAGGTGCGCGGGCAGCGCATGTCAGCCTGTGGGGAGCTCGGCGAAGAAGGCCGAGCTCGAGTGAATCGGCGAATGGATTCAATCCGTTGCGCGGGTCAGCAGCAGGAACCCATCGAAGTGATCATCGGCGAGAGCCGATGACACAGTAGGGAATCCTCGCCGTTCACGGCGGGAGGATGTCAAACATCCAAAATACGTGCGCTATGATGGAGACAATTTTTCATTGAGGTTACATATGGTTGAAAATGTTTTACAGAAACTGATCGATTTATTCGAAAAGGGCGAGGCCCGATTTCGCGTGCTTGAGCACGCTGAGGCGGGGCAATCAAGCCAATCAGTTGCCGAGATTCGGGGAACAGAATTAGGGCAGGGAGCCAAGGCACTGGTCTGCCACGTAAAGGGCAATGGTCTGAAGCTATACGTTTTAGCGGTTTTGCCCGCCGATAAGCAGGCCGATCTCAGTAAACTGGCTGTCAGTTTAGGTACACGAAGAGCCTCTTTAGCCAGCCCCGATGAAGTGATGGAGTTAACCGGATGCATTTTCGGAGCCGTCCCGCCGGTGAGTTTTCACCCTGATCTCAAATTAGTCGCTGACCCCAGCCTTTACGAGCGCTACGATGAATTGGCCTTTAATGCCGGCCTTCGTGACCACTCGATCATTATCAGTACCGAAGACTATAAACGCATCGTTCATCCTGAGCTCATTGACTTCTTAAAAGAGGTTCCGCCTGCCGCTTAACCATTTGATGCTTCTGGGTTTTTGGCGTTAACCCTGACTTTCCAAGTCAGCTAAAAAGGTCTATCATGCCGATTTTCTTTTTAGCTGACATATTTTTTGCCATGATTGAATACGGCACAGTTTTGCAGGCAGCCCTCACCCCGATTACCCTGATTTCCGGTGTAGGACTTCTGTTGGTCTCAATGACCAACCGCTACAACCACTCCACTGACCGCCTGCGTCAACTTTTACGGGAAAGTGACGCCATCAAACCGAGAAAAGATGCGGATCTGGATCACGCCATCGAATTAATCTTTTTACGAGTTCGTCTGCTGCGCAAAGCCATCATGCTCATTGTGCTTTCCGGTATGTTCAGTGCCTTACTCGTGTTAATGAGCATCTTTGAAATTGCCATGGGCGATGACCTGATGGTCTTGAAGTCGATTTTGCTTCTCATTGCCATTGCAATGGTTGTCGTTTCAACACTGATTTTTGCCAAAGAAGTCAGCACTTCAATGAAAGCGCTGGGTTTAAGCGTGCACCACTAAGGAGACAGAAATGGTCGAATATCATCAGATGCTTGCCACGTCACTGCCTCCGGTGACCCTGATTTCAGGTGTCGGTCTCTTGCTTTTGGCAATGACCGCTCGTTATAACCACTCAACCAACCGCGTGCGACAGCTTCTTCGCGAGCGCAATTCCATTGCCCCCAGAGAAGACACTGATCTTAATCACGAAATTGATTTGATTTTTGAGCGTGCCTCTCTTTTGAGAAAGTCCATTCTGACAGTTGTCCTCTCGGCTACTTTCAGCGGTCTTCAGGTCTTAGCAGGCATCATTGAATGCTTACTGATGCTCAATCTTGACTATTTAAAACTCGGTGCCCTGATTGTCTCAATCGGCTTTTTACTGATGTCGACCATCTACTTTGTGAGAGAAGTCTCTCTTTCCACCAAGGCCATCGGCTTGAGTGTCGAACATCGCTAATCTTTTTGCGGCGAGCCGGCTTCTGCTCGCCGCAATTTTTGACTACTGCAGGGGACGACCCCAGAAGAAATACAGGGCAGAATCGCCGTCGGTTGTATGCCCCAGCGCCAGATACAAAGGACCGATCAGTGAATCTGCAGCAACATAGGCACTGAAAGCCTTTTTCCAAACGCCCAAATCTTCATCACTTAAGTAGTCCGGTAAGACATCTTCCTGGACTCTTGCCATTTCATACCCGCCACCCAAGTAAAGAGGGAAACCCAACACATCAGTCTGATTGAGCTTTTTCATGAGCATCACACGACCCAAGAACATATCCGAACCGCTGTAGCGGCCGTAGTAGGCCCCTGACATGTTAAAAAGCCCGCCCAAGGGGTAGCGGCCGGGAATCGTGGAAGAGCCCGCTTTAGCTGACAAAATACTGACCCAACCGTCTCCCCAATTCCAAGGCCAAAGCGCTTCAACGTAAAAGTCAGAGACTTCTGTGTCGGCAGAGTAATCCATATGCTCGTAGCGCCGGGCCTGAGCATCCAAATAAAATCCTCTGGTGGGGAAATTGATGTTATCCAATGTGTCATAACGCCAGGTCAATCCCGCAAAAGCTGCCGTATCATCCAATGTTTCATACCCCGGAATATGGCCGACAGATACTTTACTTTTTGCAGAAACGTAGCCCACTTCCGCGGTAAGAACCGATGACTTGCCAAGCTCCAGCCCCAAAGACAAAGAGCCTTCAAGCGTTTGATTTTTCATTGTGGCTTGGGCTTGGCTTGAGCCGTTATACCAGTCATAACGCTGAGACTCAAAGCGAATTTCCGGCATGATAAAGATAGGGCTTGCTTCACCCAACGGCTGGTAAAAACTCGTTGAAAAATAACTGTCTTTACCGATTTGCGCTTCATTGCGCCACTCGCCGCCCCAGGAATTTAGCCAACCCATCGTATGAGCCAGCAGAAAATCGAAAGTATGTTCCTGGTTAAAGTCTGTGGAAATTTTCCCGCCGATGCGAATAGTGTTGTACCCCCAGGGCTTTTCCTGCGGTCTCCATACAAGCGTTTGCGTTCCATTGGGGCCCGGCTCAAATTCATACGGAACCAAAGTAAAGTCATCCATCGCCCAAATCCGGGCACTGGCTTGTGCAATCTGATCCTCAGAGACCGGATGGCTCAAATCCAAATCAGCACTTTTCAGTACTCCGGCCGGATTCACTGTTTTAAGCCCCTCGACCCTCACCTCGGCAATGGCTCTGGACTCCGGCGGTTTCACGGCAGACTGCCTTTGACTGTTCCAGGCAAGGTAGACATTTTCAGCTACCGCCAAGCGCTTAAGTTCATCCGTATAAGCTCTGGCACTTTTTTCGCCTGCTTCAATAATTGCTTTTGCTTTATCAAAATCGCCCGCCGTAAACCCTCTCAAATCAGTGGTAATCAAAATATCATTTTTTGTGAGAAGCGATTTTGAATGATCGACATTTCTCTCAGTTAATATTCCGACCATCTGTCCCATGACTCCAGCCACGGAATGAATATCTTTGGACTTACCCAAGGGTGTTCCGGCATTGACAGCAATAATGATATCGGCTCCCATGGCACGTGCGAGCTCTACCGGTAAATTTTGAGCCAATCCCCCGTCAACCAAAACATGTCCCTTAAACGGAAAAGGAGAAAAGGCGCCGGGTACAGACATGGAGGAGCGCATGGCGTCGGCAAGCGTTACGCCTTTTTGCATCACAACCGCTTCCCCGTTATCCAGATCCGTTGCTACTGCCGCAAAGGAAATCGAAAGCTTTGATAAATCGGTAACGGTGCTGACATGCCTTGTTATAGAGCGTAAAAAGATCTCCAGATGCTGAGCCGGAACAACCGAGTCCGGCAGCATAATCCCATTATCCGAAAACCCGATTTCTCCGCTTCCCAATCCTTTGAAATCATCCTGTCTGCGCCGCCAATTCAAATCACTTCTGTCAGGACGCAAGGCAAACATTTCCTGCCAATTCACGCCCAAAATAATGTCCTGCATTTGTTCGACAGAGTAGCCCGATGCGTATCCACCGCCCACCATCGCCCCCATGCTGGTGCCGGCCACAATATCAATTTTGACGCCTAATTCTTCAAGTACCTTAATGACACCAACATGAGAAAAACCCCGGGCTCCGCCGCCCGAGAGCACCAACGCCACTTTCGGTCTGGGCTGCTGAAAGCTTTCAGCTGAGGCACAGGCCGGAGGCGTTGTCCACAAAAGGGCAACCATGAAAAACAATGTCAGTGAAAAAAGTGTCGGTTTACGCATAAAACAAATTTCGATTGAGAGCTATCGGTCATCTTAGCGGTTTCTGCTAAGCTATTGAAGTATCATTGCTTCATCCATTAAACATTTAGGAATTTCCGATGCGTATTTTATTGACTGGCGGCGCGGGCTTTATCGGTTCGCACACGGCCGTTGAAATGGCTCAAAGCGGTCATGACGTTGTTATTTTCGATAATTTTTCCAATAGCGATGCCTCGGTTTTAGATCGACTGGAAAAAATTCTCGGCTACCGTCTGCCCTTTGAAGAGGGCGATATCCGCGACTATGATCGTTTAAAAGAGGTCCTTAGCCGCCACCAAATTGAGGCTGTCGTGCACTTTGCCGGCCTCAAAGCTGTGGGAGAATCTGTAGAAAAACCCTTGGAATATTTTGACAACAATATTTCGGGAACGATCACGCTTTTGCGTGCGATGAAGGACTTGAATATCAAGCGAATTATCTTCTCATCAAGCGCGACAGTCTACGGTACTCCTCAGTACCTGCCTCTGGATGAAAACCATCCCCTTTCAGTAACAAACCCCTACGGGCGAACCAAACTGCAGGTCGAAGAGATTCTGTCCGATCTTTGCGCAAGTGACAGTGACTGGTCTGCTGTCTGCTTAAGATACTTTAACCCAATCGGTGCGCATGAAAGCGGTTTAATCGGAGAAAATCCGAGAGGTATTCCGAATAACCTTCTTCCCTATGTTGCGCGAGTGGCTGCCGGGCAGCTTAAAGCCGTTCGGGTATTCGGCAATGACTACGATACGCCTGACGGAACCGGAGTGCGCGACTACATCCACGTAGTTGATCTGGCTAAAGGCCATGTCAACGCCGCTCAGTACAGCTTCTCACACACGGGATGGATCGCCATTAATCTGGGCACAGGAATCGGTTACTCGGTTCTCGACATTATTCATGCTTATGAAAAAGCCTGCGGTAAACCCATCCCCTACGAAATCGTGGCTCGCCGCCCAGGCGACGTTGCCAGCAACTGGGCCAATCCCCAACGCGCCCTTGAACTCTTAGGCTGGAGGGCACAGTACGGGCTCGACGATATGTGCCGTCATTCCTGGGCTTTCCAAAAGAACTGCGCTCAAGCTCAATAGTATGACCTTAAAGTCGCACCCAATGCCTCTTGCCAGGGGCGGGGTGCGATTTTTAAATCTCTGCAGAGTTTCTCAGTATTGAGCTTACAGTTCAGAGGTCTGGACTGGGTCTGAAAAAAATCATCCGTTTTCGCAGCGGTCAGCTTTTTATCAAACGCCCAGGAAACTTCGTTTTGCTGCAGCTGCCTGATTACTTCCTGAGCACATTGAAAGCGGGAACAAAAACCGCTGTTTGCAAAGTGATAAATTCCGGTTAGAGTTTGCCCTTTACAGAATTCCGTGAGTGTTTTCAAAATCACTTCCGCTGCGTCATGAGCTGCTGTGGGACTGCCCCACTGATCATCAACAACAACGATTTCCTGCTGTGTTTTAAGACGCTCTGCAATCGCTGTGATGAAATTTTTATGTAACGGAGCATGAAGCCAGCTCAGTCTCAAGATTAAGGCCGAGTCATTTTGCTCTGTAACAGCCCTTTCACCCAAAAGCTTTGTCACGCCGTACGCGTTGATCGGATCGGCAGCATCATCCTCGCTCCAAGGATTACTGCCTGAACCGTTAAACACATAATCGGTACTTAAGTGAATAAAGTACGCACCGATATCGGCTGCCGTGCGGGCCATCATTTTCGGAGCCTCAGCGTTGATGATTTTCGCTTTTTCAAAATCGGTTTGAGCCTCATCAACCGCCGTAAAAGCCGCAGCGTTAACGATCGCCTGCGGTTTTACCTCTTTTAAAAATCGGCCGATTGCATTGGGATTTAAAAGATCACCCTGAGGAAGTGAGCGATCGGGACAAATCCATTCAATATCGTCACAGTCTGCCTTTAAAAGCGCTTCTCCCACCTGACCGCTTTGACCGAAAAGCACCGCTCGCATTAGTGCTCCCATTTGATAGAGTCCAGATGTTTTTTTAAATAAACCCCGGTAACACTCTTTTTATTTTTCATAATCTGACTGGGTGTTCCGCAAGCGATAATTTCGCCTCCTGCATCGCCTCCTTCCGGTCCCATATCGATAATCCAATCGGCCGATGCAATAACATCCAGGTTGTGCTCAATAATCACAACGGTGTTGCCCGCATCACGCAGCTTTTTGATCACCTCAACCAGCATTTTGACATCTTCAAAATGCAGCCCCGTTGTCGGTTCATCGAGAATATAGAGTGTCTTTGAAGTATCTTTTCTGGATAGCTCCAAGGCGAGTTTCAT
This sequence comes from uncultured Sutterella sp., assembly GCA_900545335.1. GTDB lineage: Bacteria > Pseudomonadota > Gammaproteobacteria > Burkholderiales > Burkholderiaceae_F > Aphodousia. Next base: position 6,468 of record UQYP01000001.1, read on the forward strand.
CCGTTGGGCTTCACCACCGGACAAAGTCAGTGCGCTTTGCCCCAATTTGACATAGCCCAACCCCACATCCATTAAGGTATCAAGTTTTCTCGAGATAATCGGATGAGCTGAAAAGACTTCTCTAGCCTCCTCAACAGTCAGGTTGAGCACCTGTGCAATATTGAGTCCTTTGTACAAAACTTCGAGCGTTTCACGGTTATAGCGTTGTCCATGGCAATGCTCGCAAGGCACATACATATCGGGCAGAAAATTCATTTCTACCTTGATAAACCCTTCGCCCTGACAAGCCTCGCATCTGCCGCCCTTTACATTAAAGCTGAAACGACCGGCATCGTATCCGCGCTCCCTGGCGGTGGGCGTTTGAGCAAAAAGATCCCGAATCGGCGTAAAAAGCCCCGTATAGGTAGCTGGGTTAGAGCGGGGCGACCTACCGATTGGGCTTTGATCAACGTTGATCACCTTATCGAAAAATTCTGCCCCCTGCATAGAATCAAACGCTTCAGGTGAGGCACTTGAACGATAGAGCTTTTGAGCCAAGGCACGGTAAAGCGTATCGTTAATAAGGGTTGATTTGCCGGAACCCGATACGCCGCTTACAACCGTAATTAAGCCGATCGGGATTTCCAAATCGACATTTTTTAAGTTGTGGCCCTTCGCCCCCAGCAAGCGAAACACTTCACCTGTTTTCTTTTTTGCTCGTGAGCTTGGCAGCATATTTTTCTGCCCCGACAGATATAACCCGGTCAAGGAATTCGGATTGTTCACGATCTCTTCGGGCGAACCGCAGGCTACAACATATCCGCCGTTTTCTCCGGCACGCGGCCCCATATCTACGACAAAGTCAGCCGCTCGAATCGTATCCTCATCGTGCTCGACAACAATCACAGAATTACCCAAATCCCTCAGACGTTTAAGTGTTTCAATCAGGCGATCGTTGTCTCTCTGATGCAGACCGATAGACGGCTCATCGAGTACATACATCACACCGGTTAAGCCCGAACCGATTTGGCTTGCCAAACGAATTCGCTGTGCTTCTCCGCCTGATAATGTATCGGCTCTTCTGTCCAAAGTCAGATAGCCCAAACCCACATCATTTAAAAAAGTTAAACGCTGGGCAATAGCCGCTACCAGTTTTTTCCCAACTTCGGCCTTACTGCCGGTAATGCGAAGTTTTCGGAAATAAGCGAGCGCTTCAGACAAAGGCATGGCAGTGATTTCAAAAATAGCCTTTTTCTGTTTGCCCTGCCCGATAAAAACGTGTCTTGCGGCCTCTTTTAGGCGTGTGCCGTTACAGGCATCACAGACCTTAAGTTCCCGATAGCGATTGAGTTCTTCTTTAACCGCCTCATTCTGAGTCTCAGCATAGCGGCGATTTAAAATGGCAATTACACCTTCAAAAAGTTCTTTTTTATAACTGACGGAACCTGCTCGCCGATAGGGCATCTCTATCGTCTGATCTCCCAATCCCCATAAAATCGCTTCCTGTTGGCTGCGCTTGAGCTGATTCCAGGGTGTATCCACATCAAAGCCCACTTTTTTTGCAACCGCTTCAATCAAATCAAAGTTATAGAGATTGCGGCGATCCCAACCATGAATCGCGCCCGAACTCAACGACAATTCCGGATGACAAACCACGCTTTTTTCAGTAAAAACCATGCTTTGTCCCATACCGTTACAAACCGGACACGCCCCCATGGGATTATTAAAAGAAAAAAGTCTGGGTTCCAACTCTTCAATACTGTAGCCGCACTCCGGGCAGCAGTAGTGACTCGAAAAGGGCTGCCGCTCGCCCGTTTGCATATTCTCCACAACGACACGGCCATCGGCCAATCGCAAAGCGGTCTCCAAGCTTTCTGCCAAGCGCTGAGAAGCCTCTTGCCGGATCTTTAAACGATCAACCACCACATCAACATCATGTCTTTCCCGCAGATCAAGTTCCGGGAGAGTCTCTGCCTCATAGAGCACACCGTCGACTTTGAAGCGAATAAAACCCTGAGTCTGCATATCCTGGAAAAAACGCTCAAAGTCCAACTTTTTTTGTCTGACAACCGGTGCCAGAATCATGATTTTTGCTTCAGGCTCACCCTGCAGAATCCGATCAACCATATCTGAAACAGGAGTGACTTCCAGGGCCAGACCGTGAACCGGGCAATAAGGCACACCCGCACGGGCAAAAAGCAACCGCAGATAATCCATGATCTCGGTAATGGTTCCTACCGTAGATCGGGGATTACTGTTGACGGCTTTTTGTTCAATGGCAATGGCTGGCGACAGTCCTTCTATAAGGTCAACATCAGGCCTTTCCATCAGGTCTAAAAACTGACGGGCATAGGCCGAAAGACTTTCCACATAACGCCTCTGTCCTTCTGCATAAAGCGTATCGAAAGCCAGTGAGCTTTTCCCCGATCCGGATAAGCCGGTGATAACAACCAATTGGTCCCGAGGGATATCCAAATCTATATTTTTCAAATTATGGGTCCGAGCCCCACGAATATGAATTTCACCGTGCATAATCCGACACCTTCCGAGAGTTAACTTTTAATTTTAGAGTCAACATCGAGGCAAAGACAAAATCTTTTCCCTAACTCTTAATTCTCTGCAAATAAACACTTTTCTTTTGATTCAATGTGGAGAGAAAAAGAAAATCATACCTGGGAGTATGGACATTTTTTCAAAGTTTCTACACAATTAGCGCTTAGCGTATTTTTGAAGAATATGCTCACCAAGTGTCTCGAGTGCGAACGGGTGAGTCCTCTCACTTTGAAGCCTTTGGGTGTGTAATTTGTTTGATACCGGCATTTGACTGGTATTGTTATTTTTTGGAAGTGAACGAATATGGCTTCGGTAAATAAAGTCATCATTATTGGTAATTTGGGCCGTGATCCGGATACGCGCTACACCGCTGAGGGCGGCACAGCCATTACAACTATTACGGTTGCGACCTCCCGTCGTTACAAAGATTCAAACGGTCAGCCGCAGGAAGAAACGGAATGGCACCGCGTTGTCTTTTTCGGCCGTCAGGCAGAAATTGCTGCAGAATATTTGCGTAAAGGCCGTCCGGTTTACATCGAAGGTCGTCTGCGTACCCGCAAGTGGCAAGGTCCGGACGGACAAGATCGTTATTCAACTGAAATTATTGCTGAAACAATGCAAATGCTGGGCACCCGTGAACGCTCTGAAGGTGCTGCAAGCAGCGGTTTTGAATCCGCTCCGCGCCGCCCGGCCCCTGTGCATACAGAGCACGCTCCGGCCTCAACCTATCAGCAACTCCGTCAGGCTGACCCGGTTCCTGCTCCGGTAAACGGTTTGGATAATCTCGACGAAGATATTCCGTTCTAATCGTTACTGAGAATGCACTTTTAAAAGAGCCCGTTCGCGGGCTCTTTTTGCAAGCAAAAAATATTTTTGTGCCAATTCATTTTCGACAAAAAGTTCTAAACTCTCAGAGGCTGTTTTCGCAGGAGTGTATTCCTATGACCGTTCGAATCATTTGTCACATGATTTCTTCTGTTGACGGCAAATTGTTGCCCTCGCAATGGAGCCGTGCATTAACTCCGATTGATATTTCTGCCATCTACGAGGAAGTAGCTTCTTCATTTGACGCTCAAGGCTGGATGATCGGACGCAAAACGATGGCCGAGTACGATGCAGGCGTTCGGGAAGAACAACCGGCACCCAGAGATTGCGTCTCCGGGAAAAATATTTTTAAAGGCACCTGGGACAATCGACCGATTGCCGTTGTTTTCGATCCTAAAGGCAAGCTGCATTATTCACATGATCATCTGGCAACGGGCGAACATATCGTCAGCGTGACCTCCGAAGCTGTTTCTGACGAGTATTTATCCGAACTCAGAAAAGTCGGTGTTTCTTACGTGTTTGAAGGGCAAAGTGAAAAAGATCGTTTTACTGGTGCATTGGAAAGCATCGAAAAACTTTTCGGCGTAAAAACACTTTTGCTGGAAGGCGGCGGCATCATTAACGGAGCTTTCCTTGAGGCGGGATTGATTGATGAGTTAAGCGTACTGATTTATCCCGGGCTGGACGGCAACTACGGCTCTCCGTCTATCATCGGTTATCAGGGTACAAATCCCAAGCCGGCTGAAAAAAATCATTTAGAACTGATCCGAGCCGAAACACTGCCGGGCGGAATGGTCCATTTGCACTACAGAGTCGAGCACAGTTAGCAGCGAAAAACATGCAGGTGTATACTCACAACGTATATCCTTTTGTTTTTTAAATGTTTTCTGCACACTCTGAAGAAAAATTTCCAGTAAGACTGGATTTTTAGGAGTGTATTGGAGTATGATGGCGGGTTAATTGTGTATTTAACCCCATTGGGTGGTGTACGAATGAAATTTTTCTCCTTACACTATCGAATCCGAATCGGCCGAGCTGCAGGTTTGGCTCGTGGGGAGAGTGTTTTTTAATGGCAATCCTTTTTTAGGGATTGCCTTTTTTTACGTATGTTTGTTTGAACCGCAATAGAGAGAAGAGCAATGACCGTAATTCCGAATACTGTCCGCGCCATGCTGGAGCCGATGATTAAAGCCAACGGCGGTTGGGTCAACACCCACGCTCATGCCGACCGCTCCTTCACGTTAAGTCCCGAGATTATGGAAATGCGTCGCACCTGCACCCTACAGCAAAAGTGGGATGCACTCGATCGCCTGAAGAGAGAATCAACGGTTGAGGATTTTTATGCCCGCTTCAGCACCATGTTTGAACTGATGATCAGTCAAGGCGTGACAGCCCTGTGCACGTTTGTCGACATTGATCCTCAAAGTGAAGACCGTGCCATTATCGCCGGCATTAAGGCTCGCGAACATTACAAAGATCAATTGACCGTTAAGTTTGCCAACCAAACATTAAAGGGTGTGATTGATCCCGAAGCCCGTAAATGGTTTGATATCGGAGCCGATCTCGTCGACATTATCGGTGCCCTGCCCAAGCGCGATGAACGCGACTACGGTAAGGCTGATGAAGCCTGGAACATCATCATGGGTACGGCCAAAGAAAAGGGCAAGATGGTGCACGCACACGTGGACCAATTCAACCAAGCCGTTGAATATGAAACCGAACAAATGTGCATGAAGACTATTGAATTCGGTCTTCAGGGCCGAGTGGTCGGCGTGCACGGCATTTCTATCGCTGCTCACTCCAAGAAATATCGTGACCGTCTCTATCAGCTGATGCGTGAAGCCGGCGTCATGATGATCGCCTGCCCGACCGCTTGGATTGACACCCCGCGCACCGAAGCGATCGGCCCGATGCACAACTCCATGACACCTGTTGATGAATTGGTTCCTGCCGGTGTTCGTGTTGCCATCGGCGTAGACAATGTGGCTGACGCTATGGTGCCCTGGAGCGGCGGTGATATGTGGCACGAATTGACCTTGATGGCAACCGGCTGCCGCTATGATCACTTTGAAGATTTGGTTGAAATCGCTACCCGCAACGGCCGCATGGCTTTGGGGCTTGAACCGTATGAACCGCTGCCGATTAAGAAATAATGAGAGGAGAACAACAAATGCCGTCTAAACTTGCAGAAAATATTTTGATTGAGAACCTGCTCTCATTAAATGCTGTGGCTTTTTTAACCGAAGAACCGCTGCGTTTGAAATCCGGCTTGGTTACTCCGATTTACGTGGATAACCGCAAGTTAATCACCCATCCCGATGCCTGGCATGACGTCATTGAAACAATGGCCTCTCTGATTGAAAAGTGGGGGCTTGACTATGATGTTATCGCCGGCGTTGAAGCCGGTGGCTTAACCCACAGCGCCGCATTGGCCTATCGCCTTAACGTTCCGACCATTTATGTCCGCCAACGTGCCAAGACCTATGGTGATCTGGACCGTATTGAAGGCGGCAGCGTCAAGGGTAAAAAGGTTCTCATTATTGAAGACCACATCTCTACCGGCCTGTCCTGCTTGGATGCCATCAAGACCCTGCGTGAAGAAGGTGCGATTGTCACTGACTGCGTAAGCATCACCAATTTCGATATGGCTGAAACCTCCGAGTTATTTAAAGAAGCCGGTATTAAAGCCTATCGCATGATCGAATTTAAGCGCATCGTTGAGAAAGCTTTGGAAATGAAGCTCATCAACGAAGAGCAGGAAGCCACGATCATTGAATGGCTCAAGACCCCGTGGACATGGGCTGCTCGCCGCGGCTTAATCGCAACGACTCGAGAAAACTAATTTCCCGATTCATCGATTTCAAGAGGTCCGCTTGCCGGACCTCTTGCTATTTCTGAAATAACAAAGACCGAACATCGACCGGGCGAGTCATCATTTTCTGCTGAAGCAAAAATGCCTGATTTTTCTCAAGTGCCCGAATATCATCTTCAGTCAAATCACTATAAAACCGGGACCAATTAAATAATTGCTCTGCATCCTGCAGGCTGATCTGATGTTCCTTAGCGCCCAGAGCTATTGCTTCCTGCGGATGATTCTGCGCCCATTGCAAAGCCTGGCGATTGACCTTTGCCACACGCCGTACGACTTCCGGATAGCGCTTGGCAAAATCAGAACGGGCTGCCAAAACCAAATTGGTTTCAACGAGCCCCTTAGCACGCACTACATCATGAAAGCCGGCTTGCTTCGCTTTCAAAATCCCACCGGCTGCAAGTAATGCCGCATCTGCCCGACCGGACAATAGCGTCGTCAAACTGGCAGGCAAATTCATTGAAACCCACTGAACATCACCAATCTGCATCCCTTCGTTCTCCAGTGCTGCCACTAAAAGATGGTGCAGCACCGTTCCTTTCGGTCCGACAACTTGTTTACCCTTTAAGTCTGCAATGGTTTTCACATCAGCTTTTGCCATAATGGCAAATGTATCGTCCGGATGGGCCACTCCGTCAACCATCACAATCGAATTGCCGGATGCGTTTGCGATCAAAAGCGTACTGGTATTCATGGCGCCAACCATATCAATTTCTCCGGCGGCAATGCCTCTGACTTGGTTAATGCCGGCTTTGATCGGAATCCAATGAATTTCAATTTTTTCCTTCTCAAATTCCTTTTCCAGTAATTTCTGGTTTTTCATCACCATATTCTGGATATTGAAAGGTGCTTTCACATAAGTGATATTGAGTTGTTCGGGCCAGTCTTGCGCGCTCGCGCAGATTGCAAAGAAACCCAGAAACAGCAAAGCAATAAACTTTCTCATCATTCGTGTCTCACAGCCTCTATAGGATCGAGTTGTGCAGCCCGTCTGGCAGGGAAGTAACCGAAGACCACCCCGGTCAGAGCGGCAAATAAAAAGGCGATCATATTGATAGTCGGATCAAAAATAAAGGGAACACCCATCGTAGCAGCAAGAGCAACGGAACCGATAAAAGCAATGACAACACCTAAAACGCCTCCCATTGCTCCGAGAACAATTGCTTCGATTAGAAATTGCATCAGCACTTCCCGCTCAAGTGCTCCGATTGCCAGTCGCACACCGATTTCCCGCGTTCTTTCCGTCACGCTCACAAGCATAATGTTCATAATGCCGATACCGCCGACAATGAGGCTCACCGCTGCAACCGCACCCAACAGCATCGTCATAATTTCTGTCGTGCTCGATACTCTTCTGGCGATTTCCTCGGTATCCAAAATCATAAAGTTATCATCGTCGCTATCGGACAATGACCGTCTTTCCCGCATTAACAAACGAATGCTTTCGGTAACAAGTGCCCGGTCAATTTGAGAGTCGACCGAAACCAAAATAGCCGATACCCGCGTATTGCCGGACACGCGTCTTTGAAATGTTTGAATCGGCATAACGACCAGATCATCCTGATCGCCCCCGATCGCTGCCTGGCCTTTGCTTTCTAAAACACCGACCACTCGGCAGGAAAATTGTCCGGTTCTGAGCATCTGACCGAGAGCATTGCCGGATGAAAAAATTTCCTTTTCAATCGTCGCACCGATAATACAAACAGCCGCTCCTGACTGTTCCTCCTGGGGTTCAAAATAACGTCCCTGACTGACTTGTCGGTTATCCAAAATGAAGTACTGATTGGAGCTGCCAATCACCTGAGTGCTCCAGTTTCTGCCTTGAGCCACCACTGTCATTGACTGCTGGCGCTGAGGAGCAACCGCTTTTACGCCGGCAATCTGATTGGCAATCGCATCAATATCTTCCAATTTGAAAGACGGAGCACCGGCCGCCCCTCCCGGCCCCATACGCTGCCCCGGTCGAATCATCAGCTGGTTGCTGCCCAGACTCTCAATCTGTTCTCTAACGGCTTGAGTCGCACCATTGCCGACCGTCACCATCGTGATAACGGCGGCCACACCGATCACAATACCCAAAACCGTCAGAAGCGATCTCATCGGATTGCGCCAAATTTGCCTTAAGGCCAAAATAAATGCGTTTGCCCACATTTTCAGCCTCCTTGATCACTCTCAATTCGACCGTCACGGAAATGAACGATTCGTTTGGCAAAGGTCGCCATATCAGGCTCATGGGTCACCAATGAGACCGTTATGCCGTCCTGCTCGTTGAGATCCTTCAGTAGCTGCATAATCTCTATGCTTCGTTTGGTATCCAAACTGCCGGTCGGCTCATCAGCCAAAAGCAACAGCGGTTTACTGACAATGGCTCGGGCAATAGCCACGCGCTGCTGCTGACCGCCGGACAACTCTGCCGGAGTATGGTGCTCCCAAGGCAGCAACCCAACCCGATCGAGCGCCTGTCGGGCTAATTTGTGCCTCTCCTCTCTGGGTACTCCGCGATAAAGAAGCGGCAATTCAACATTTTCCAAAGCGGTTGTGCGAGCTAATAAATTAAATCCCTGAAAAATAAATCCCAAATATTTTCGGCGCAAAAGAGCTCTTTCATCATGGGTCATCTTTTCCACCGGAGCCCCTTTAAAAAGGTAGCGCCCCGATGTCGGTGTATCCAGGGCTCCGACAATATTCATGCAGGTTGACTTCCCCGAGCCGGAAGGTCCCATAACAGCGACAAAATCCCCTTCATTGATGACAAAGTTGATGCCCTGAAGTGCAAAAAAAGCAGCCTCACCCTGACCGTAACGCTTGTGAATGTCAATGAGCTGTACTAAAGGGATTTTTTCAGACATTGTCCCCTCCTTTAGCTGCTTCTTAACTGACTGGTTATCACTAAGTCGCCGTCTTTTAAGTCTCCGGAGATCACTTCGGTATGAGTTCCGTCAGAGGCCCCCGTGATAATGTCAATCTCCTGAGCGCTGCCCGAGCGCAACACCCAAACGGTATTTTTTCGTTGAGTGGTCACCCCTCCGACCTCTTTTGAAACCTTATTTGAAGAACGAGGCGGCCCCATCATCAGGCTGTCGACCGCACTGCCGGAACCTTTGGACACACTGGGCGCAAACCGCAAAGCGGTATTGGGCACAAGCAACGCATTTTGTCTCTGCTCGGTCACAATTCTTGCCGTAGCCGTCATACCCGGACGAAGCAGTAAATCATTGTTACTGACTTTCAAATAAGCCGTATAGGTCACCACATTCGTTTCTGACTCCGTCGGACCGTAAGCCACCTTGGTCAATGTTGCCGGGAAATTTTTGTTGGGATAGGCACTGACTGTAAAAGTGGCTTTCTGACCGGGTTTAACGACACTGACATCGGCTTCGTCAACATCGATTTCCAAGTCGAGCGTTCTCAGGTCACTTGCCAAGGTCAGCAATTCCACCGCCTGCAGTGATGCTGCAACAGCGTAGCCCGGTTCAACGGAACGCGCCAAAACAACTCCGTCAATGGGTGAAGAAATATAGGCTTTCGTTAAATCGGTTTGAGCGGTTTCCAATTCCGCCTGAGCTGTTTGAATTTGAGCCGCAGCCGTATCAACGGAGGCTTGAGAACGGGCAACGACAGCCGCCTGCTCGTCCAATTCTGTTTGAGCCGGTGTTTTGCCGCCCGAGAGTTTTCTCACATTGAGCAGTCTTTTATATTTGGCATTTGCTTCATTTAGCGTGGCCTGGGCCTCTTTTTGCGCAGCCTGTGCACTTGCGAGCGCGGCCTTGGCTTTTTCTACCGAAGCCTTGAGTTTTGCTGTATCGAGCTCAATGAGAACCTGACCTTCTTTAATCGTGTCATTGACGTCGACAAAAACTTTTTCAACGATACCCGAAAGCTCAGAGCCGATCGTGACTTCCTGCTCGGCTTCCAAAGTCCCATTAGCGGTAACTTCAACCTGTAAAACGCCCTGCTTGACCGCCTCGGTCAAGTATCGAGGAGCCGTATCTCTACTTCCCATCCACCAGGAAACAGCCGCAATAATGGCTACCGTAACGAGACCCAGCGTCCAACGCTTACGCTTGGACAATCCGGTTTGTGACTCTTCGCCTAATAGGTTTTGAATTTTTTCTTTGTCATTACTCATCGCTATTTCCCTTTTTCTTGCAACTTATCTTCAGGGCCCCAACCGCCGCCCAGAGCACGATATAAATCAATATGAGCAATAGCCCAATCCGCTTTATTGCTCACCTCATTGTCTTGAGCCGTAAGCCACGAGCGTTGAGTTGTCAGCACCGTCTGATAGTCTTCCAGACCGCTTGAATACTGTTGAAGAGCCAACTGAGCGGCAAGTTCTGAACTTTCACTTGCTACCTTCAGCGATAACTTTCTTGCTGCACTCGTGCGGATGCCCGAAAGAGCGTTTTCGGTTTCTTCCAGTGCGCTCACTAATGTTTCGGTGTATTGAGCCTGTGCGCGATCAAGTTCTGCTTTTTGCGTCTCCGTCGCTGCCACCACATCACCCCAATTTAAAAACGGCATGGACAGAGCACCGATCAACGCTCCGATCCCGGTTCCGCTCGCTCCCAATGCACCCACCGTAGCTGCCGTAGTCCCGATTGTGCCGCTTAAAGACAGCGTCGGGAAATAATCGGCCTGAGCCACACGTACATTTTCCATTGCAGCCCGTACAGACTCACGAGCGGCCTGTACATCCGGTCTGAGCGAAATAACATCGGCAGGTATGGAAACCGCCAGCTCAGAAGGCGGCGTAGGAATGTCGCTTGCCGGTAGCGCTTGAATTTTGCTCAGAGGCAAAACAGTCAGACGAGATAACGCAGTCTCATATTGCAAAATATTATGCATATTGCTTGCGATACTGGCCTTGGCATTTTCAAACTGAGCATTGGCTTGTTCGTAATCGGTCGCGGAGACAAGACCTGCCTGATAACGCCACTGCGTCAGATTCTTCGCCTCTTCGTAAGACTTCACACTTTGTCTGGCAATATTCAAACGTATTTGAGCCAAACGCAAATTGACGTACGTGAGGGCAACTTCACTCGTCATGGCACTTTTGGTATCTTCAAGACTTAATTGCGTGGCACGAGCGTCAGCTTGAGCGGCACGTCTGGCCGAGATATCTCTGCCGCCGAAACTGAAAGACCAGGCAGCCGTGGCGTCCGCTCCGAAGCTTTCGGTTGAACTGTTGTCACGACGATTTCTCGAGCCATCGGCTCCTAAAGTCGCTGAAGGGAAAAGTGCAGACGTTGAGGAGGTAAGCGCTGCTCTTGCGCTTCTCAAATTGGCTTGAGCCTGTGCTATATCGGTATTGTTTTGTAAGGCTGCTTCGACCAAGTAGGATAAATTCGAGTCATTCCAAGCGGCCCACCATTGATCGGCAGGCATCCGAAGTGATTTTGCCGCCTCGGTTCCTTCACCGTAACTCCAGTTTGAGGCAATTAAATTACTTTGGGTAGCGTTAAAACTCACCGGTTGCACGGCACAACCGGCAAGCACACATGCGCCAGCCAATGACACAGCCAAAACGAATTGCTTCCTCACAGCCATCCCCTTTTTACCTTACTTCAAAGTGTGCCATAAATAAATGTAACATTCTCCTTGCGGAAGTAATTTTTTGAAAAGCAAACTAAGTCAATACTCTTAGGCCTCGGAAGGTAAAACCCACTTAATACATAAATATCATTATTATTACGGCCTTAGCGTAATTTTTTGTTTATTTTTAGCTCAATGCCCATTAATCTTCTTCTTTCATTGCATGACGAAGTTTTTGAAGCGCTGATCGCTGATTTTTTAGTTTTCTGTCAATATCAGGTCCATGCGGCGTACAACAAAAAAGATGCTTTAACCTATTGCGAAAATAACAATTTCGATATTGTTTTAATCGATATTGAAGACAAAGAAGATATTGAGTTTATTGAGTACCTTAAAAAACTGAAACCGGAGGCTGACATTCTGGCTCTGGTTCATAAGAAAGTTCCGGCTGAAGTTATTAAATCCATCGATTTACCGAAAGATCAGCTTTTGCCGCTGCCGGCACCATTGGTCGCAATTTTGCATGCAATCAATACCACAAATGAGTGCCGGGAAAATGCCAAACTTCAGTCGCTCACACCCCTGACCATCGGATCGCTTTGCATAGACAAACAAAATGCCTGCGCAAGCGTTCGGGGTAAGACGCTCACGCTCACGCAAACCGAATTCATGCTTCTTGACCTTTTGGCCGATAACCTCAATCGGCCGGTGAGTAAAGATGATATCTATCCGAAAGTGTTGGGCCGCCCGCGCGGTCAGTATGACCGGGCCATTGATGTACACGTCTCAAGTGTGCGGCATAAGCTGCAGCAGTTGCACTGTGACGACATTCGCATTGAAAGTGTCAGAGGTGTCGGATATCAACTCTGTCAGCAATAACCAACAGGGAAATCCCCTATTTTCTCTAAAAATCACTCATTTTTAAGGATAAATCGCACTATTTTCGCGATTTTTATCAAATCCCTCTCTTTTCTTTAAACCGCTTGCCGATAAAAGGCGCAGAATAGAACTGTTGACTTTTTGTTCTATTAGCCATCGAGGGGGATCATTATGAGTCAATATCCAGTTGAAAATATCCGTACTGTAGCATTGGTGGGCCACGGCTCATCGGGAAAGACAACGTTGTTGGAAGCCTTGCTCTATCGCAATGGCGTTATCAAAGAAGTTGGTACTGTTGAAAAAGGCAATACAGTAAGTGACTTTGATCCCATGGAAAAAGAAGTCGGACACTCCCTTCGTACGACTGTGGCTCACCTTAATGCTCAAAAAGATGATGGAACGCCGGTTCGCATCTTCCTGCTTGACACTCCGGGGTATCCGGACTGTGTCGGTCAAGCCCTAGGCGCATTGGACGCAGTAAAAACGGTTTGTGTTGTTATTGACGCAACCAAAGGCATTGAATTAATGACCCGCCGGATGATGGATTGGGCCAAAGAACGCAATCTCTGCCGCATGATTGTCGTCAACAAATTTGACCAGCCGGGCGTCGACTTAGCCAAACTGCTCATCGATCTTCGTGAAGCTTTCGGCAATGAAGTACTTCCTTTGAATCTTCCTAACAAAGACTGCACTCACGTTATTGACTGTTTCGATAACGACAAGGGTGAAGCGAACTTTGCATCCGTAGAAAGAGTTCACCAAGCTTTTATTGAACGCGTTGTCGAAATGGATGACGAAACCATGGAGCGTTACCTTGAAGAAGGTGCCGTGGATCCGAAGAGCCTGCATGCTCCGCTCACCAAAGCTTTGCGTTTGGGTCACATCATTCCGGTTTGCTATACATCGGCTAAAAACCTCATCGGCATGCGCGATCTGATCAAAGTGTTTGTCCGTCATCTGCCCAATCCGACCGAAGCTAACGCACCGCTTTTCTTTAAGGCTGACGGTTCTGAATACATGACATTCCCCGATGCCAACCGTCCCGTGCTTGCTCATGTATTTAAAGTGGTTAACGACCCGTACATCGGCAAAATCGGTCTGTTCCGCCTGCACCAAGGCAGAATTACCAAAGATTCAACCCTTTATGTCGATGACGGCAAAAAAGCCTTTAAGATCGCTCGTCCGATCATGCTTCAAGGCAAAGAAGGTCTTGAAGTCGATGAAATGAACCCGGGCTACATCGGTGCCGTGGCTAAAGTCGATGACATCGTTTACGGCAGCATTCTTCATGACAGCGCCATTGAAGGCGGCATCTACATGAAAAAGCTCAATTTCCCGAAACCCATGTTCGGTTTGGCTGTAAGCCCAGCCAAGCGCGGGGATGAAAGCAGAATGTCAGAAGTGCTCGAAAAGATGGTCAGCGAAGACCCGACACTTGCCGTTGAGCACGACGTGGTCATGAATGAAACGGTTTTGAGAGGATTAAGTGAGCAGCATCTGCGCATCGTTCTCAAACGCATGTTGTCTCAGTTTAAGCTCGACATTCAAACCCGCACGCCGCGCGTTCCGTATCGTGAAACCATTGCTGCTGCAGCCGAAGGTCACGCCCGCCACAAGAAGCAAACGGGCGGAGCCGGTCAATTCGGTGAAGTATTCCTTCGTGTTGAACCGCTGCCCAGAGGTGCCGGATTTAAGTTTGTCGATCAGGTTAAGGGCGGCGCCATTCCCTATAACTTAATTCCTGCCGTGGAAAAAGGCGTCAAGGAAGTGCTCGATTCCGGCTTTATCGCGGGCTACCCGATCCATGACATCCGCGTAACGGTCTACGACGGCAAATACCACCCGGTTGACAGTAAAGAAGTGGCTTTCGTGGCTGCCGGCCGCAAAGCAATGCTCGATGCACTTGCTAAAGCTCAACCCACATTGCTTGAACCGATCGTGCGTATTGAAATTGAAGCGCCGGACGTCTTCATGGGCGATATCACCGGTGACTTAGCCAGCCGCAGAGGTCAGGTAAGCGGTACTGAAAACTTAACGGGCGGCATGATGCTCATTACCGGACGGGTTCCGTTGACCGGTTTGGACGGTTATGCCAATCGCCTTAATGCCCTTACTCAAGGGGCAGGAAGCTACTCGGTGGAATTGGCCGCTTACGAGCCGGTTCCCGCAGCAGTTCAGGCTGACTTAGCCAGTAAGTATCAGCGCAAGGATGAAGAAGATTAATTTCGACTTCTAGTTTTGACAGTCGGTTGAAGAAAACTCTCAACCGACTGTTTTGCATTGAAAGCCACAAAATAGGCCTCTTTCATATTAAAATTGTTCGGTTATTTATTTGGGGAGTTTTTCCCTTCATATTTTGGGAGCATTTATGCGTACCGAATATACCGGTCTTATCAATGAAAAATTTATCGGTCAGACGGTGACCCTTTACGGTTGGGCTCATCGCCGTCGTGACCACGGCGGAGTCATTTTTATCGACTTGCGCGACCGTGAAGGTTTGCTGCAAATCGTGTGTGACCCTGACAATCCGGAAGTCTTCAAAACGGCCGACGCCGTTCGCAATGAATATTGCTTAAAGGTTGTGGGATTGGTTCGTGCCCGTCCTGAAGGCACCCGCAATCCTGACCTGATTTCCGGTGGTGTTGAAGTGCTGTGCAGAGAATTGACCATTCTCAATAAGTCTGAAACGCCGCCCTTCCATCTCGATGACGAAAACCTGTCTGAAACCACTCGCTTAACCTATCGTGTTTTAGACTTGCGCCGCCTGCAAATGCAGCGCAACTTAAAGCTTCGTTACAAGGTGGCTTTGGCTATCCGCAATCACTTGGACAAACAGGGCTTCATCGACATTGAAACGCCGATGCTCACCCGCAGCACGCCCGAAGGTGCTCGTGACTACTTAGTGCCCAGCCGTGTGCATGACGGCCACTTCTATGCATTGCCGCAGTCTCCGCAATTGTTCAAACAACTTTTGATGGTTGCCGGTTTTGACCGCTATTACCAGATCGTTAAATGCTTCCGTGACGAAGACCTTCGTGCCGACCGTCAGCCTGAATTCACTCAGGTTGATATTGAAACGTCGTTCCTGACACAGCAGGAAATTCGCGACATCATGGAAAAGATGATCCGTGAAGTCTTCAAAGAAACGATCAATGTTGATCTTCCCGATCCCTATCCGGTGATGTCGTGGCATGAAGCCATGACCCGCTTCGGTTCAGACAAACCCGACCTTCGTATTAAAGGCATCGAATTGCGCGAAATCACCGAACAGGCAAAGACTTCTGAATTCAAGGTGTTCCGCTCTGCTACGGAATTGCCCGACGGTAAGGTCGTTGCGATGAATGTGCCGCACGCCGCAAGCATGCCCCGTTCTGAAATCGATGCTTACACGGAATTTGTCAAGATTTATGGCGCCAAGGGCCTGGCTTATATCAAAGTCAATGAAAAGGAAAAAGGCCGTGAAGGTCTGCAAAGCCCGATCGTCAAGAACCTCTCTGACGAACTCATTGCTCATATCCTTGAGGTAACCGGCGCACAAAACGGTGACGTGATCTTCTTTGGCGCTGACCGTGCCAAGATCGTTTACGACTCTTTGGGCGCTTTGCGCTTAAAGATCGGTCACAGCGACTTCGGTAAGGCTAACGGCCTGTATGAAGAAGGCTGGAAAGCTTTGTGGGTCGTGGACTTCCCGATGTTCGAGTATGACGACGAAGAACATCGCTGGGTTGCCTGCCACCATCCGTTTACGATGCCCCACCCCGATCACGTTGATCTGTTAAGTACCGATCCGGGCAAGTGCTTGGCACAAGCCTATGACATGGTGCTCAACGGTTGGGAAATCGGCGGCGGTTCTATCCGTATCCACCGCGCTGACATTCAAAGCAAAGTGTTTGCCGCTCTGAATATCGGTCCGGAAGAAGCTCGTGCCAAGTTCGGCTTCCTGCTTGATAACTTGCAGTACGGTGCGCCGCCTCACGGCGGCATTGCCTTCGGTCTTGACCGTATTGTCACGATCATGGCCGGCGCTCCGTCTATTCGCGACGTGATTGCGTTCCCGAAGACTCAGCGTGCTCAATGTCTGCTCACGAATGCTCCGGCTCCGGTTGATGAAAAACAACTGCGTGAACTGCACATTCGCTTGCGCAATCCCCAGCCCGCTAAAGAATAAACCTCTCTAGCGAGTCACTGAATCAAAACGGGAGTGAACCACTCCCGTTTTGTTTATCCCGAAATTTTTATTGATTTTTCCTGCAGCCAAGCGGCTACCTACCTTAGACTAAAAGAAAAAGAAATCCCCATCGTTATCCCAGGGATCCTGAGTCACGGCTGTTTCAGTGACGACACCCTGCAAGTCAAACTGAACCCAAAAAGCCTGAGGGAAACCTCCGACATCATCAAAGCGGTACATATAGGCGGTTTGATCCTGCAGTCTGAATTCATATTCCTGGGCACAGTGGCCGAACATTTTGTAGACATCGGCCTTAGTATGCTTTCCGGGAATCACCAACTTGAAGTGCTCCTCATTCATCGTTCTTTCTTTGCCGACATACTGACCGTTTTTGTCAAAGTGCATCCAGTAAGTTTCCTTACCGAAAGGCTGTCCGGAATACACCAGGATGAAAGTCCCGTCCGATTTCTCTATTTTTGAATCCGGCATTCCCAATTCTGTCAGAACTGTCTGCTCAGTAGCTCCCAGATCCACCAAATCCGGATGAGCACAGCCTACCAGCATGAGTGCGGAAAAACCTAACAAGCCAAACTTTAAGGTTCTTGCAATATCCATAAGATTTCTCCCCGTGTGCTTCATAGTTTGGATTGTAGACTTTTGATCTAACGTATGGTTGCAGGGACATGAATTCTCTACAATGTTTTTTAGTCTCGGGAGAAAAACAGATGTCTGTCATTCGTTTAGCGCTTGTCTCCACCATGTCCATTCAATCGATTGCCACGGCAAGCACTGTCACGCTGTCAGCAATCGCACCTCTGGTGGCCGCAGCCATCGGTATGCCGAGTTCTTTTATCGGGACCTACGTTTGCTTCATCTATATCGGAGCGGCTTTTGCAGCTGTAGCGGGCGGCACAATGGTGACTCGCTATGGCGGAATCCATGTCTCCCAGGGCTGCCTCATTTTAGCTACGATCGGTTTGATACTCAGTGCCATTCCCCATTTCGCCTGCATTTGCTTCGGAGGACTGCTTCTAGGTTTAAGTTACGGTCCCATTACCCCGGCTTCAAGCGACATTCTGTCTCATACGGTACCTAAGGAAAGAATGGGATTTGTGTTTTCATTGAAACAAACTGCAGTTCCTTTGGGCAGTGCCTTAGCGGGCTTTATCGTTCCCGGCGTTGCTCTGTGGGCTGGTGATTGGAAAGCCGGCCCTCACACAATGGCGGTTTTAGCGCTGATTGTCGCCTTATTGGTTCTTTATCACCGCAGTCAGCTCGATGACCATTTTGATCCCGAATCACGTTTTAGCATCCATACGGTGTTAAATGCTCTGAGGCTCGTGACTTCACAGAGCGGACTTCGCAGAATGTGTATCGTTTCATTTGTCTACAACGGCACACAGATGTGCGTATTCAGCTACCTTGTCTCTTTCATGGTTGAAGACATCTCTATTCCCATTGTTCTGGCCGGTATGGCTTTAAGTGCTGCCAGTATCGGCGGGATGTGCGGGCGTCTGTTCTGGGGCATATTTGCCGACTGGATCCACTCTCCCCGTTTGACTCTGGCTATTTTAGGTTTTCTGATGAGCGCCATGCTGATTACGGTCGGTTTTTTCTCTCCCGATACCGCAACGGTATTATTGCTTTTGGTTTGCTTCTGTTTAGGCGGTTCAGCCATCGGATGGAATGGCGTTTATCTGGCTCATGTTGCCCGGATTGCTCCCCAAGGTAAAGCGGGAGTGGCCACCGGAGGAACACTGTTTTTCACATTTGCCGGAGCGATCTTTTTGCCGTTGGCTTTCGGCTTTATCCACAGCCTTTTTAACGAGTATTTCGAAAGTTTTTACGCAACGGCAGGTCTTTGCGCCCTAATTGCTTTGTGGCTGCTTCTAAGCAAAGCAGAGAATCGTTAAGGATGATGCTGCTCTTCCTTGATATCCGTACGAATATCATCAATTAACTGGTGAAGAGCTGCCCGCACCTGCGCTTCAGAACAGCCTAAAACCAAGGCGTCTTCCAAAGCATCTTTAATACTGATCCGAAGCTCTTCATAGTTTTCATTCAAAACCATGACTTTTTCAGTACAGGAGACCGGTGAGCCGTCGGGCTTAACCCAGCGAGGGCATTCAGTTTTTTTCTCGTTGTTGTCCATAAGTTTGAAATCTTTTCAAAACGTCACTCATCTGCTCTTCACTTAAAATCTTCGGCTCCCCGAGCAGATGAGTCAAAACATACATGTGAGCTAAATTTTCAACTTCGTGAGCCAACTTCAGGGCTTTTTTCAGACTTTTTTCTGCAGCCAAAACCCCATGATGAGATAAAAGACAAGCGTTGTGCTGACAGAGTGCCTGAGCTGCAATATCGGCTAACTCTTTTGTCCCGAATAAAGCGTACGAAGTGCACTCGATACTGCTGCCTCCGGCAGCTGCCACCATGTAGTGAAAAGCCGGGATCGGAAGTTCCTGGCAAGCCAGAGCTGTTGCATAGGGCGAATGAGTATGCACAATAGCGAACAAATCGGGGCGCTCTTTAAAAACCGCCTCATGCATCATCCATTCACTTGAGGGCAGGCGGCGATTGAACTCCTGCAACCGCTCTTTTCCTTCAAAAGGGATAAAAACAATATCCTCTTTTTCAAGTTCCTCGTAGTCAATCCCGGTGGGTGTAATCAGAAAACCCTCCATGCCGTCGAACTCAGCACGAAGAGAAACATTTCCGCTTTTGTTGATATTAATCCCCAAAGCGTTCATCCGGCGAGCTGTCTCTATGACTTCACCGCGCTCTTTATCAAGATTACTCACTGCTCACCCCTAGCATGCCGACGGGCTCCCTCAGGGAATAGCCTTGTTAAATACTCCGGTGCGCAAACCCCTCTTTCAGTGATAATTCCGGTAATCAGTTTTGCCGGCGTCACGTCGAAGGCAGGATTAGCCACATTGGTTTGGGAAGCGATCAGTCTAATGTCACTGATATGACCCTTTTTATCCCAACCCCGAACAATGCGCAGCTCTTCACCGTCACGGTTTTCAATTTCAATACTGTGTTTACCGTCCTGTATAGACCAATCAATAGTCGAAGAGGGTGCTGCAACGTAAAACGGTACATCATTATCTTTTGCGGCGAGCGCTTTTAAGTAGGTACCGATTTTATTGGCGGTATCTCCAATCGCTGTAATTCTGTCGGCTCCGACAATGACAACATCAACCTCACGGTGCTGCATCAAATGTCCACCGGCATTATCGGTCACAACCGTATGGGGAATACCGACTTCTTTGAGTTCCCACGCCGTTAAGAGCCCCTGCTCACGAGGTCTGGTTTCATCAACCCAGACATGAAGCGGAATGCCCTGCTCAAAAGCAATATAGACCGCTGAGAGCGCCGTTCCGTAATCAACCGTTGCCAGCCACCCTGCATTGCAGTGAGTCAGAACATTGACCGGTTCACGCTTCTTGGCATAAAGCTCTGCAATAACCTTCGCTCCGTGTGTTCCGATGGCTCGATTGGCCAAAACATTGGCCTGGGTCATGTCTTCGGCCAGTCGGTAGGCAGCAGGCAGACGTTCATTTTCAGGCAGAGAAATAATCTTGGCCACCAGGTGGTCAACTGCCCACTGCAAGTTCACCGCAGTGGGTCGAGTCGCGATAAGCTCACTGCGAACCCTATGAATGAACTCCTCTTTGGGATTGTCTCGGACGGCCAAAACAATAGCCCAA
This sequence comes from uncultured Sutterella sp., assembly GCA_900545335.1. GTDB lineage: Bacteria > Pseudomonadota > Gammaproteobacteria > Burkholderiales > Burkholderiaceae_F > Aphodousia. The sequence continues at coordinate 26,989 of UQYP01000001.1, forward strand.
GCGGCGGCAATTCCAATTAAAGGCGCGCCTCGAACTTTCATGGTTGCGATCGCATCACGAACCTCTTCCCAGTGAGTGAGGGACTCTTTTTTAAATTCAAAAGGCAATCGGGTCTGATCAATAATACCCACCGCCTGACCGTGATCAATGGACCAAATTGTTCGAGTAGGGATACCGTTTACTTTCATATGATTAGCCTCTGCTGAGCAAAGAACCGGCCTTGAAATTGCTCAAAGCGCAACTCTTCTGCGCTTTTTTTCATTGTAGCAAAGCAAGCTCAAACTCTTGATGAGAAGTCGAGCACATTTTCTTTCAGAAAATCGGGAGTTAGCGCATTTTTGAGTAAAATTGAAGGATTGATTTTTGCATGAAAGAATTTCGATGGATACGATTCACCAACTGCACTCAGCACTCATTCCGGAATCGGTCGCTGTTATCGGCGCCAGTGAAAGAGAATCATCACGTGGAACGACTCTGTGGAAAAATTTAGTCTCCTGCGGGTTTAACGGTCGCCTTTATCCGGTGAATCCGAAATACCGTTACATCGGTGACGTACCGTGCTATGGCAGCATTCAAAATATTGAAGACAAAATTGATTTAGCTGTACTGGCTGTCCCCAGCAAATATATTGAAAAAGCTTTAGAAGACATCGCTGCCCACGGAACCCGTTGGGTCGCACTTGCTCCCAGTGATCCGTCTGTAACATCGGACCCCAGTTGGCAGGCATCAATTGTCAATAAAGCGCAGTCCTTGGGGATTCGCTTAATCGGTACCGACTGCTTGGGGATCATGCGCCCTTCTATCGGCCTGAATGCAAGCTACTGGCATGAATTGCCGCTTGCCGGCCATGTCGGTTTCGCGACTCAATCCGGCGTTATCGGAACATCTCTTTTTGCATCCAAAAGAATTCGGGATATCGGTTTTTCGACCTTAATTAATACGGGCGATGAGATCGATGTTTCAATGAGTGACGTGGTTGACTTTCTTGCCCAGGACAAAGAAACCAATGTTATTGTGCTGCATGTCGAAGGAATCCGTAATCCCAGAGAATTTTTCTCTGCCGTTCGCGAAGCCTGCAAACATAAGCCCGTCATTGTTTTGCGAGGTGGCAAGAGTCAACAGGCCTCTCAACTTTTAGCCAGCCGCATGGGTGTGCCGGCCGGAGACGATCGCGTTTTTAATGCATTATTGGAAAGAGCCGGCGCCATTCGAGTCTATGGTCTGGAAGATATGCTCTCTGCGATAGAGATTTTTTGCCAGCGCCGCTTACCCAGAGGCAATCGCATCGGTATTATCAGTAACGGGAGCGGCTTCGGAGTTTTAGCTGCTGACGCTGCCTCTGAGTGTGACGTCAAAATTGCAACACTTTCTCGTGCAACGACCAATAAGCTGCATCAGATTTTCGACAATCCCATCCCCATGACCAACCCGGTTGATCTTTGGGCCGATGCCGATCCCCGAAGAATTAAATTGGCCGTTGATGCTCTGAACAAAGATGAAAATGTCGACGCCATTCTTGTCGTCACAGCTCCGACTTTCGCGGCTCCGCTTGAGCGCGTTTGTGATGCCATCGCCTACGCTACTGACGCAAGCTTTAAGCCGATTATTACGGCGTGGATTGGTGAAACAGAAACGGTTTTAGCAAAAAACAGACTGAAAACCCATCCGATTTCCGTTTTAAAGAGCCCGGAATCTGCCATTAAGGCTTTTTCATGGATGGCTCATTTTGCTCAGTCCAGGCGCTATCTGGCAGCAACCATTGCCTCAGAAAGTCCCTCTTTGCCGACCGACGAGAAAACCATCGCAGATATTCTTAAGATCAATCAAAATCAGGGCTGCTACAGCTTCGATGAAATTCAAACGAAACGGCTGCTCGCCTGTCTTGGCCTGACGACCGCTTCAGGTATCCTGGTTCAGTCACCGATACAAGCCGTTGATGCGGCAAAAACTCTGGGCTTTCCGGTTGTAATTAAAGCTGTTACTCAAGGTGTGACGCATAAGAGCAACGTCGGAGGCGTTTTCTTAGATTTGAGAGACGAGTCAGAGGTCTTCGAAGCCGCTCAAACCATCTTGAATAATATTGCTCAAAAAGCACCTTACGCCCAACTTCAGGGTTTGTATGTCCAACGCTTTATCCGCCAGCCTCATGGCCGAGAAGTCAAAATCGCCGTTCACACCGACTCTCGTTTCGGTCCCGTGATTTCTTTCGGAGCAGGCGGCCACATGGGTGACATTTACCACGATGAGGTTTGTGAACTGCTTCCTCTGACTGAGCCCCTGGCGGTCAGTTTGGTTAACAAACCGACTGTCAGCACTTTTTTAGATTCCTTCAGAGGAATGCCGCCCGCCAATAAAGAAGCGTTAGTTCAGATCATGATGCGTATTTCTAAATTGGTCACGGATTTCCCCTTGATTCGGGATTTAACGATAGACCCACTATTGATTGATGAGGGCGGCTGCATTGTTTTGGATGCTCATATCGGCATCTCTCCCACCAACCTCACCAAAGATTCGGTAGCCTCACACCTGACTTTGGCCCCCGAACCCGTTATTGATCATCAATGGCGGGAAATCAAGGCAGGAACTGTTTTCCTCAGAAGCATCCATGCCCAGGATTTTGAAGCATTAAGAAACTTTTTAATGCGTCTGTCTCCGCAAACAACCTATCTGCGTTTGCATATTTCATCGAACGAGTTGGCTCGTGAGAAAATTATTGAACTCACCAATATTGATTACAACCGTGAAATCGCCGTAGTCGCCTGTGATACCGAGGAACCCGAATCAATTCGGGGAGTGGCACGCTTTAAACACATCGCCGGCACCTCTGTCGGTGAGTTCGGTGTCGTGATTGAAGATAACTGGCAGCGTCGGGGACTGGCCACTTTATTAATGAAAGAGCTGATTGCTCAGGCAAGACAAATGCACATTTCAGCCCTTGTCGGCTATGTTTTGCGAGGCAACGACGCAATGTTTGCCTTCATGAAATCTTTAGGTTTTACCTGCCATGAAGATGAAACGCTCGATGATGCGTTTGTCACATTCACATTGAATTTATGAGGATCCTATGTCAGATTTTACGGTTAACGTACAAAACGGAGTTTGCCATATCAGTATTTCCAGACCTTCAAAACGAAATACGATAGACGCTTCAAGCTGTCTGAGCTGGGTTCAGTTATTTGCACAAGCGCAAAAAGATGAAAATGTTCACTGTGTTGTTTTAAGCGGAGAAAACGGAATTTTTTGTGCAGGAGCCGATTTAAATGAAATGCTTCACCGCACAGACGAAATTCAGCAAGCTTACCGAAGCCTTATTGAGGCAATGATTGCATTCGATAAACCGGTTCTGGCTGCCGTACAGGGGCCGGCGGTCGGCCTCGGGGTGGCAATCCTTTGCTACAGCGACATAGTTTATTGCGCTGAAAAGAGTCTTTTTTCCGTACCGTTTACAGCCTTGGGATTATCCCCGGAATTTGGCTTAACATACTGCCTATGTGAAAAAGCAGGCTCGAAAAAAGCAATGGAAAAGCTCCTTTTAAGTGAGCCTATCAGTGCCCAGGAAGCATTGCAGATGGGCATTGTGACTTCTATCTTCAAAGACGAAGATGTTTTAAAAGAAACTCTCGCTCGCGCTGCACGACTCACTAAATTACCTCTTGGCAGCCTTCGGGGTACAAAAGCACTGTTGAGGCATCACCAGGGGCAGGCTATTCGAGATGCCATGAAGGCCGAAGAAGCGATACTGATTGAAAGATTGCAAAGTGATGAAGCCCGTGAAGCCTGCCAAGCCTTCGAAGAAGGCAGAAAGCCGGACTTCAGCGCCTGTTCTCACTAGGAGTTGCTCATGGCGATGATCGAGATTGAACACGTCAGCAAATGGTACGGCGAACACTTTCAGGTTCTTAAAGACTGCACAGCGAGCGTTGAAAAAGGAGAGGTCGTGGTCGTTTGCGGACCGTCGGGCTCCGGAAAGTCGACTTTAATTAAGACGGTTAACGGGCTGGAGCCTTTTCAGGAAGGCAGAATCATCGTCAATGACATTGATGTCGGAAACCCGAAAACCGACCTGCCGAAGCTGCGCAGACATATTGGCATGGTTTTCCAGCATTTTGAGCTCTTTCCGCATTTGTCCATCATCGACAATCTGACATTGGCTCAGATGAAGGTTTTAGGCAGAAGCCGTGAAGAGGCAACCGAACGGGGTTTGAGCCTGCTTAATCGAGTTCATCTTTCCGAGCACGCCTTAAAGTTCCCCGGCCAGCTCTCGGGCGGTCAGCAACAACGAGTGGCCATCGCCAGAGCTTTGGCCATGGACCCTGTTTGTATGCTCTTTGATGAACCCACCTCGGCCTTAGACCCTGAAATGATCAATGAGGTCTTAGACGTAATGGTGCAGTTGGCTCAGGAGGGTATGACAATGATGGTTGTCACCCATGAAATGGGCTTTGCCCGTCGGGTTGCGGATCGGGTTCTTTTCATGGAAAACGGGGAAATTCTTGAAAATGCCCCAACCCAGGAATTTTTCACTCAGCCTAAGAGTGAACGAGCCGTACAATTTTTATCAAAAATTCTCAATCATTAATTTTTAATACCTGTACAGTGTGTACGTTATCAGATTGAGAAATCTAGGATTTAAAAATGATTGAACATGCCCATACAAATAACTCCACCTTAGCTTTGGCCAGAACCGTTCTGACCAGGGAAGCTCAGGCGTTAACGGATCTGGCTGACCGGCTGGGGGAGAATTTTTTAAAGGCTGTGCAATGTCTGCTTAACTGTAAAGGCCGAGTTGTCGTATCCGGTGTAGGTAAAAGCGGACACGTCGGCCGCAAAATCGCCGCCACTCTGGCTTCGACCGGCACGCCCGCTTTTTTCGTTCATGCCGGAGAGGCTGCTCACGGTGACCTGGGCATGATTACCCGAAGTGACGTCTTGATTGCCATCTCCAATTCGGGCACTACCAACGAACTTCTCACTATTGTTCCGGTCATCAAACGCGAAGGGACTCCCCTCATTGCTATGACCAGTGCGCCGGACAGTACTCTGGCAAAATACGCTGACATTCATTTGGATGTCGGCGTCAGACAGGAAGCTTGCCCGCTCGGACTGGCACCCACCACGAGCACAACAGCAACTTTAGCTTTGGGAGACGCTCTTGCGGTTGCCTGCCTGCAAGCCAAAGGATTTACGGCAGATGATTTCGCACGCTCTCATCCGGGCGGAGCACTGGGCAGACGCTTGCTGATTCATGTCGCCGATGTTATGCGCACGGGCGATAGGGTCCCCCAAGTACTTGAAAGTGTCTCGGTACTGGATGCCGTTCGCGAAATTACACTTAAACGGATTGGCATGACTGCAGTAGTCAATGCCGAAGGCTGCGTAAAAGGCATTTTCACAGAAGGCGATCTGCGCCGTTTGATCGAGCGTGTCGGAGACATTCGCAATATCTGCATTGCCGAAGTAATGACGCCTTCTCCGAAAACCATTTCAAAATCTGCGCTTGCTGCCGAAGCGGCGCATATTCTGGATCGCTCACTTTGCAACCAATTGCTTGTGGTCGATGAGGCCAATCACTTAATCGGTGCATTGCATATCCACGACTTGATGACAGCGAAAGTATTATGACTCTGACCGAGAAAGCCAAAAAGATTAAATTACTGATTTGCGATGTCGACGGTGTGCTGACTGACGGCAAAATCTATATCGGCAATGACGGTGAGCTTTTTAAAGCATTTAACGTTAAAGACGGATTAGGCATTAAAATGCTATTGGCCAACGGTGTTGAAGTTGCCATCTTAACTGCAAGGAGCTCAAAGATTCTTGAGTGCCGAACGAAGGAATTAGGAATCACCAATGTTCTGCAGGGGCAAAGAGACAAGGTAAAGGGCCTTCAAACACTTCTTGCCGCAATGAATTTAGCCCCCGAAGAAGTCGCCTACATCGGAGATGACCTGCCCGATTACGCAGTCATTCAAGAAGTGGGACTGGCGGCTTGCCCGAGTGATTCTGTTGAAGATATCAAGCGTCTGGCAGACTTCGAGAGCCGACACTGCGGCGGAGACGGAGCCGTCAGAGAGCTCGCGGAGTTAATCCTCAAGGCTCAGGGTAAATGGGAAGAAACTCTTGAAAAAATGTTTCTTCACCCTGATCCCAATGCTCGACATCGTTACTAACTGAGAGTCAATATGCGTGAAAGACTGACAGCGATCATCGCTATCATTTTGTTGTTAATTCTCATTGCTGCCAGCTACTGGTACGCAATGCAGGCTTCTTTCAGTAACCTGCGCTATATCCCTAGCGAAAACTCGCCTGATTTTGTTGCCTCTGAGGCGACTGTTATCACCTTTGATGAGCAAGGGACTGCCAAAACACGCCTTGAGGCTGACGAGTTCCGACACTATTCCAATGACACCATTACGATGGTTAAGCCCAAAGCCACAACCATTTCGCCCAATGAGCCGATTACTCACGCAGAAGCTCTGAAAGGAAAGAGCACCGATGCCGGCGAAACGTTTCAGTTTGAAGGTGATGTCGTTGTCTCCCGTGCTGCAAGCGGCAACACTGCTGCCACTCGCCTTGAGACGCAAAGCATGACGGTCTACACGGATACAAACCGCTTTGAAAGCGATGATGTTGTTGACATCTTCAGCGGAGAAGATCGTGCTCGGGGTACCGGAATGGTTTTTGATAACCTCTCGCGCACAGTGGAATTAAAGAGCCGTGTAACCACAGTGATTGAACCGAGAAACGATTCAAAGAATTTATTACGCTAAGAGGCTGAAATGAAACAGATTTTCTTTACCGCTCTTGTCCTATCCCTGATAGTGCCTCTAGCACAGGCTGAAACCCAAGACAGACAAAAACCGATTGAAATTCAAGCTGATCATTTTTTCGGCGATGAAATCAAACAGGAAGCTGTCTACACAGGTTCTGTTCGTGTAGACCAGGGAACGATGAGGCTCACCGGACAAAAACTGGTTCTTGTAGAAAGCGCAGCAGGATACAGAAAAGGCACCCTGACGGGTAATTTGGCAACTTTCCGTCAAAGACGGGACATGAAGGTCAGGGGCGTCGAAGAATGGGTCTCGGGCAGAGCTCAGGAAATCGTCTATGAAGAGCGCACCGGCATTGTAACCCTGACAGGGAAAGCAGTGGTCGAGCGTTCCGAGAACGGCGTTGTCAAAGATCGTGCCAGAGGCAATAAAATCGTCTACGATACAATCCGCTCGCGTACAATTATCCAAGGAAATAGTGGCGGAAGGGCCAGTACGGTTATTGCTCCGAGAAATAATAACCGCTAACAGCTAAAAGGGAAGCATTGTGACTACAGAAGAAAAAAATCTTGAAACTCTCGATTTATCGCAAAATCCGTTGCCTGAGACAGATAGTGAGGTGACGGCTCCTGTTGTCAATACTCTGCGGGCTTTGGGTCTTAAAAAACGTTACGGCAGCCGCTGGGTTGTTCAGGATGTTTCCCTCGAAGTAAAAAGTGGAGAAGTTGTAGGATTGTTAGGTCCGAATGGTGCCGGGAAAACGACGACTTTCAATATGGTTGTAGGCTTAATTGTCTCCGATGGCGGCACTATTGAATTAAACGGACAGTCAATTGCCCACCTGCCCATTTACAAACGCTCAAGACTCGGAGTGTCTTACCTGCCGCAGGAAGCTTCTGTATTCCGTCGAATGACGGTAGAAGAAAACATCCGTGCAATCCTGGAATTGCAGCGCGATGAAAACGGGAAAAGTTACTCCCGTGAGGTCATTGATGAAAAACTCAATGATCTGCTCGAGGAGCTCCAAATTACACGCTTGAGAACCAACCCTGCCATGAGCCTGTCGGGCGGCGAAAGGCGCAGAACCGAGATTGCCCGGGCACTGGCTGCAGAGCCTAAATTTATTTTGCTCGACGAACCCTTTGCCGGTGTTGACCCTATTGCTGTGATTGAAATTCAGCGTATTATCCGTTTCCTCAAAAACCGCGGAATCGGTGTTTTAATTACCGACCACAATGTCCGTGAAACTCTGGGGATTTGTGATCACGCCTATATCATTTGCGACGGAGGCGTCTTAGCCAGTGGCCATCCGAAAGATATCGTTCAAAATGAAGATGTTCGCAGAGCCTACCTGGGCGAGGCTTTCCGAATGTAGGCTATGAATCAGATCTACCAATATCTATCTTCGTCGAACGTCATCTTTTTTAACTCGATGCAACGGGCGACAAAAAAACGAGTCTTTGAAGAGGCCTGTCTGGCTTTTCAAATGTCCGGAATACCTCATACGCAAGCGTTTGAAGCTCTGTATGCAAGAGAACGCTTGGGCAACAACTCGCTCGGTGCCGGCGTGTGTCTGCCGCACTGCGAAATTGAAGATATCAAACGCCCCTTCATCACCATCGTTTTATTACAGCGCCCGATTCATATCGATCCGGCTCCCTTTGATAACAAACCCGTCGACATTTTCTTTTTCCTATTGGTGCCTAAGACTGAAGATGACGACGATAGATATCTGCCGTTGCTGCGTGAGTGCATTGCCCTGCTCGAAGACAAGGCACTTTGCTCAAAACTGAGAAAGGCTGAAAATGCTGTGGAAGTTTGCTCCTGCATTATGGATTGGGTTGCACCCACAGTGCTTGTCCGCGAAAGCCAAGAAGATGCTCTTGAAAGCGAATGGGACATACTCAATGAAGAAGTCCGGGCTCAAAGAAAAGAAGAACAGGGGGAATCTTCGCTCATCGTGGCAGCTGTCGAAAACAATGCTTAAGTTTTCGCTACAATGATGTGGTTTCTAGGAGGGGGCCAGCAGTATGAAACTCATCATCGTTACCGGTCTGTCCGGATCAGGAAAATCCGTCGCCATCAAGCAGCTCGAAGACAGCGGCTACTACTGCATTGATAACCTTCCTCTGTCTTTTGTCATCCCTGTTGCCAAGTCGCTGCAGCAAACTCAAGATTTTGTAGCCTTTGCCGTTGATGCCCGCAGTGATTTTGAAGGCTATGCTCCGGAAAAACTCATTGAGCAGCTTAATGCTCAAAAGGACTGGGACGTACGTATTTTGTTTCTGACAGCTTCCACTCAGGAGCTGATCCAAAGATTTTCTGAAACGCGCAGGCGTCACCCTCTGACGCTGCGTTTCAGTAAGGGCAACAAAAACCTTACACTGGCCGAAGTCATCAATAAGGAACGGGAATTACTTGAACCCTACAGCGTTCAGGCTCACGTTGTGGACACCACTCACCTGCAAAGCAATACGTTGAGAACCTGGGTAAAAGAATTTGCCGACGCCCCTCATGCCGACATGAGTCTGACGTTTGAGTCATTCGGCTACAAACACGGAATCCCAACGGCAGCAGATTTGGTTTTTGACGTTCGAAATCTGCCTAACCCCTACTACGATCCTCAATTGCGCCCGCTCACAGGCCAGGACCCGACAATTGTCGAATTTATGCAACAGCAGCCTATGGTGGCTGAAATGGTCGGGGATATTACCGCCTTTATTGAGAAATGGCTTCCGAGCTACCAGGCAACAAACCGTCACTATTTAACCATTGCCATCGGATGCACGGGCGGCCAACACCGCTCGGTCTACGTCGCAGAGACTCTGGCCAAATATTTTGCTCAAAAGATTAATTCCGTTGCCATTCGGCACCGCATTATCGGGCAGGCAAAACGACCGGTCAAAGGATCATCCCAAACACTTTAGGCGAAAAATCGCTCGAGTAACTGCCTGATCGGTGCAGGCAGTCCGATATCCGGCAACTCAGACAGACCGGCCCACCGAATGTGGGGAGTCGAAGGGTTGCCCGGCTCAACACATATTGCGATCGGGTGAAGGATCAGACGATAGTGAGTGAAGTCGTGAGAGAAACTGTCTAAAAATCGAATGTTTCTCACACTCAAGCCCATTGACTGAACAGTTTCCAGAGCCTGCTCTTCTGTCAGAATACCCTCGGCTTGAGGCAAACTGAATAGCCCCTTCCACACTCCTTTTTCTGTCCGCTTTTGCAGCAAACACCGCTCATCTGACCAAATCAGGAAAAAGGTTCTGTCCTTTTCAGTACGCTTGAGTTTTTTCTTTGGCTGCGGGATTTCTTTTTGTAGGCCCGCTTTCAGTGCCAAACAATTCTCTTTAAACGGACAAAGAAGACACTGCGGATTTCTCGTGCACAGCGTTGCTCCGAAGTCCATCAAACCCTGAGTGTAAATATCTAGATTTTTTTGCGGCAGCAAACTTTCTGCGATAGACCACAGTTGTTTAACCGTTTCTCTGTCATCGGAAGAAGTCCTCAGACAAAACAATCGCATCAGCACCCGCTTGACGTTACCGTCCAGAATAGTTTCTCTTGCTCCAAAACTAAAAGCAACTATCGCCGCCGCGGTACTTCGTCCCACCCCCGGCAATGTTTCCCAAGGCTCACGTGTTTGAGGAAACTTGCCTGACCAATCATTAGCAATAATTTTTGCACTGCGATGCAAATTCCTAGCTCTGGAATAGTATCCCAAACCTGACCAATACTGCATCAGTTCATCTTCCGTGGCTTCTGCCAAAGACTCTACTGTCGGGAAGCGCCGTATAAAACGCTCGTAATACTCAATGACCGTATTGACTTGCGTCTGCTGCAACATAATTTCGGAAATCCATCGGGCATAGGGATCCGGTATCTGCCAGGGCAAATGATGACGGCCGTTTGTTTTTTGCCAATCAATGAGAATTTCTGAGAAATGTTTTAAGTCCATTGAAATTTGAAGGAAAACAGTAGAATTACGAGGTTGCGACTGATTATAAAGCTATGTCACGTATTCCTTCTTTTTTACAGAAAACGCTTTTTGCTGCTGCAGCACTGTCTTGCATGGCAACCTCCTGCCCGGCTAAAGAATCTCTCCCAAACGTTGAGTTGACAGGAGGACTTTTATTCCAAATTATCGCTTCGGAATTCGCCCTGCAAAGGCAAGACCCCGCCAGCGCTTTCCAAACTTATATGCAAACAGCCCGAACAACTAAAGATCCGCGCCTTGCAAAACGGGCTTTCGAAATCGCTGACGGCGCTCACGCTTTCGAGCAGGCAGCTGAAGCAGCCGCACTATGGGAAAACTTATCTCCCGAAAATGTTGATGCCCAGCTTGCAAAAGTTTTAAGCCAAATTCGTCAGGGAGATCTATCCAACAAGACTCAGGAGAGAGCAAAAAAGTTGATTTCAGAGGCTCAGTCTGAGTCTGAAAAATTAAAGCGATTCAGTGCAATAGCGCTTCAGGCCGAACTGGGATCACAGGAAAAACAACAGGTTTTAAATTTCGTCCGACCGCTTGCAGCTCTTTGCCATGACAGAAAAGAAGCCGCTCTGACACTTGCCAAGCTTTATCGGCATACCGGCAACGAAGAGCTTGGACAACGATATGCAAAAGCGGCCTGGGAACAGTTGCCTGACAACACCGTCGCCTTATTGGAATACGCCGACTCTTTGATGGCTAATCAGTCACAGCAGGCAATCCGCATTTTGGAGCGCTTCGTACAAAAGCATCCCAAAAATTATGATGCGCAATTGGGGTTGGCGAAGGCCTATGCCCGTACTCAAAATAAAGAGGGCGTCAAAAAACAGATTCAAATTTTGGAACCCTTTAGCCAAACATTACCCAATCTGGCTTTCACCTTGGCTTCTGTCTGTGACAATGTCGGCCTGCTTGATGAAACTAAACGCTACTTAATGATTTTTGAACGTACGGCAAAAAAACAAAATGTCTTTCTGGAGCGGCTGCCAAGAACCTTCCTTTCTCTGGGCATGATTGATTACCGTCAGCATCACTACGGAGCCGCAGCAGAGTGGTTTAACCAGGTTGAAAAAAACAGTGAGTTTTACCCTCAGGCCCGGCTTTTTTTAGCGCAAAGCCTTGCGGCGGACAAACAATTTGAAAAAGCCCTCGAAGTTCTTGAGGAAACTGAAGTAAAAGGCAAAGTTAAAACGGACTTCTTACATAAAAAAGCCCAAATTCTGTATGAGTCAGGAAAAAACTCTCAAGCCTATGACACCATGAAAGAGGCTCTCAAGAGTGATCCTAAAAACGCCACGATTCTTTTTCAGTGCGCCATTATGGCCAATGAACTCAAACGGATTAATGAGGCAGAAAAATACCTCCTACAGGCAATTGAACTTTATCCCAATGAGGCAGATTTCTATAACACTCTCGGTTATCTGTGGGTCGAGAACAATGTAAAAATCAAACAAGCCCGACCGATGATCGAAAAGGCGCTCTCGATGGAGCCCAATAATGCGGCTTATCTGGACTCTATGGGTTGGCTTTTATATCGGGAAGGCAACTTTAAAGAGGCGCAGCAGTACCTTGAAAAAGCTGTCGCCATTCTCAAAGATAAAGAAATACTGTTGCATTTAGCCGAGATTTATCAGCTTCAGGGCAATACACCTCAAGCCATGAAAATTCTCAGAGACTTATTAAAACAAACCCCCGATGATCCGGCTATTAACTCTATGATGGACCGACTCAACCTTAGGTTTTAAAGGACCATGACGTTAAGAAACTTATTCACGGTACTTCTGCTTTGCGGCTCATTGAGCGGTTGCGTCAGTTTCTGGACTCCGTCGCTGGAGCAGTCGTGGCAGGGCCGCTTTTCGGTCGTAGCACAAAGTCAATCCAATCAGCAGGCTTACAACGGCCGTTTTTATCTGACGCATTCCGATGCCCCGACCACTGTCTTGGATCTTAAAAGTTCCCTGGGCAATACCATTGCAAGAGTGACTCAAACTGCCCAGGCAACCTCACTGCAAGCTCTGGGAGCTCAGTCTCAGCAAGCTCGAAATGTTGATGAGCTGATGCTGCAGACATTTGGATTCTCAGTTCCTATTGACGGTCTGCAATATTGGATCGACGGTGAAACGATTCCGAATCAACAAGCTCAGACAAAACCGGTTAATCCGCCATATCAGGAGATTGTCCAGAACGGCTGGGTCATACGATATGAAACATTTGACTCAGAGGGTTTACCTAAGCGGATAAAGTTTTTGCGGGCTGAGAGCCCCAACAGTCCTTCGTTATCCATTGTTTTACTGATCACTGAAAGAAATCATGACTCTTGAGCTGCTGGCTCCTGCCAAATTAAATCTTTTTTTGCATATAGTCGGTCGCAGAAGTGACGGCTACCACGAATTGCAATCTGTTTTTATCCTGATTGATCTGTGTGATCAAATTAAGCTCTCTTTGAGAGAGGATGGAGAAATTGTCAGATCCGGAGATGTCATTGGTGATGTTGACAAAGATCTCTGCGTGAGAGCGGCTCGGTTATTGAAAAAACAAACCGATTGTAATCTTGGGGTGCAAATAGAAGTTATCAAGCGAATTCCGGCAGGTGCCGGTCTTGGCGGCGGGTCTTCGGATGCCGCAACAACCCTCATGGGACTTAACAAACTCTGGGGACTGAATCTTTCTGCTGAAAAACTCATCCCGATGGGAACGTCACTTGGTGCCGACGTGCCTTTTTTCCTTTTAGGAACAAATGCTTGGGTTGAGGGAATCGGAGAAAAACTAACCCCTATCGATGTGCCGACAACGTCATTTGCTGTCATCTGGCCCGGGGTAGGTCAGGCGACATCAGAAATTTTTTCACATCCCGACTTGACAAGAAATACGAAATACGTCACAATGTCGATCCTCGACGGCGCTCAACAAACGGGCGACTGGATGAATTTGGGACACAACGATCTTGAACCGATCGCAAAAATTGTGAATCCCGAGGTAAACCGAGTATTGAGTCAGTTACCTCAATTTCGCCTGACAGGCTCCGGATCAGCGGTATTTGCGCAAATGCAGGAACCTGAGGCAGGCAGGGTGTTTGAAAAGTTACCCAAAGACTGGAAACATTTTTTGGTAAAAAGTCTTAAAATACACCCGACGTTGTCAGCATTATCATGCTGAACCAAAATTTGTAGGGGAGTCGCCAAGCTGGCCTAAGGCACCGGATTTTGATTCCGGCATTCGAAGGTTCGAATCCTTCCTCCCCTGCCAACTTTCGGGAGCAAGCATTGTTGTGCTAGCTCCCGTTTGTTTTTTATCGCGCGGTTTAAAAACTGCCAAGTACTAACCGAAGAGTGCTCTCTTCTTAACTTTCGGCGAGTCTTATCATGGTTCCTATGGTTCCGGACAATCTCATGGTCTTTACGGGCAATGCTAATCCCAAACTTGCCCATGCAGTCGCAGAACATCTCAATATTCCCCTTGGTCAAGCTGTTGTAAGCCACTTCTCCGACGGTGAAGTGATGGTGGAAATTGACGAAAAAGTTCGTGGTCGCGATGTCTTTATTTTGCAAAGCACCTGCTCCCCCACAAACGACAACTTGATGGAATTGATGATCATGGTTGATGCTTTGCGTCGCGCTTCTGCACGCCGCATCACCGCAGTCATGCCTTATTACGGTTATGCCCGCCAGGATCGTCGTCCCCGTTCTGTTCGCGTGGCTATTTCGGCCAAAGTTGTCGCCAATATGCTTCAGTCGGTTGGTGTAGACCGCGTGCTGACAATGGATCTTCACGCAGACCAAATCCAAGGCTTCTTTGACGTACCTGTTGACAACATTTACGCTACCCCGATTCTGTTGCGTGAGCTGCAAAGCAGAAACTACGAAAATCCTGTCGTCGTCTCTCCCGATGTCGGCGGCGTAGTTCGTGCACGTGCCATGGCTAAGTCTCTTAATACGGATCTCGTCATCATCGACAAGCGCCGTCCCCGTCCGAACGTTGCTGAAGTGATGAATTTGATCGGTGACGTTTCCGGCCGCACCTGCATCATCACCGACGACATTGTGGATACTGCCGGTACGTTATGCAACGCTGCCAAGGCTTTGAAGGAACGCGGAGCCATTAAGGTGTGTGCTTATATCACTCACCCGGTGCTCTCCGGCCCTGCTGTCGAACGTATTACCAACTCCGATCTCGATGAATTGGTTGTAACCGACACCATTCCTTTGAACGAAGAAGCTCAAAAGTGCTCCAAGATCACCCAAGTCTCTGTGGCGGATATCTTCGGAGAAACGATTTCGCGCATTGCCAGAGAAGACTCTGTCAGCGCTTTGTTTGAAAACTGCTAATGGGCTGTTTTTAGGCGAGAAGAATCCTCTTCTCGCCTTTTTTAATAAAATCTGTAAAATTACGGCCTCGATTGTTCTTTTGAACAATCTTTTTGTTCCTAGTGGATGGTCGCGTCCCGGGAATTTTATTTTTGGAGAAAACTATGAAAATCATCGCCACCACGCGTCAAGCGCAAGGTACGGGTGCGAGCCGCCGTCTGCGCCGCGCCGACAAGTTGCCCGGTATTGTTTACGGCGGCAACGTTGCGGCCACGCCGATCGAGCTCGAACACAATCCGATTTTTTATGCATTGCGTAAAGAAAAGTTCCATGCTTCGATTTTGACGATGGAATTGGACGGTAAGGATCAGCTCGTCGTTTTGCGTGCTTTCCAAATGCATCCGTACAAACCGCAAGTCATGCACATTGACTTCCAACGCATTAACGCTGACGAACCGGTCACCATGAGTGTTCCGTTGCACTTCTTCGGCGCTGAAAACAGCCCCGCTGTCAAGATCAGCAAGGGTATGGTCAGCCACGCTCGCAGCTCTATCGAAGTCAGCTGCTTGCCGAAGGATTTGCCTGAATTCATTTCTGTGGACTTGTCCGGCTTGACCGCTCAAACCACGATGCGTATCTCCGATATCGCATTGCCTGAAGGCGTTTCTGCTGTTGTTCACGGCAACGAAGATCCGGTTGTGGTCTCTGTTGTTGCTCAAGTTGAAGAAGAAACTGAAGCCACGGGCGACGCTGCTGCAGCCGCTCCTGCTGCTGACGCTGCCGCTTCTGCCGAAGCTAAGTAATTTTCAGCTTTTTCGCAAAAAAAGGATGCTCAATGAAGGGGCATCCTTTTTTGTATCTGTCTCTTAATTCGAGGCGATTGCTTCCTCGCTAAAATAGACTCCGTTACTAATTTTGAAATATAAAAAATATGCCCGCAATCCGATTAATCGTTGGCCTTGGCAATCCCGGCAGCGAATATGCAGAAACCCGACACAATGCCGGTTTTTGGTTTTTGGACCGCCTCGCTCAAAGAGAGGGAGTCTTTTTTCATGAAGAAAAAAAGTTTCTAGGCGATGTAGCCCGTATCCGTTTGGCCGGTCAGGATATATGGCTTTTAAAACCGTTGACTTACATGAATCGATCCGGGCAGGCAGTGGTGGCTTTGGCGCTTTATTACAAAATTTTGCCCGAAGAAATCCTAGTTGTTCATGACGAACTGGATTTAATGCCGGGTTGCATGAAACTGAAAAAGGGAGGCGGCAATGCAGGGCACAACGGACTCAAAGATATTACTGAGAAGCTTTCTACCCCTAACTTCTGGAGGCTGCGCTTAGGGACCGGGCACCCCAGATCTTTGGGAATGGCTCAACCCGTTGCCGACTTTGTTCTTCATGCCCCAAGCTGCGAACATAAAAATTTAATTGATGACTGTATCAGCGCAGCACTAAAAACCAGCAACGATATTGCTACGGGCGACATGGCACGGGTTCAACGAACTATCGCCAAGTTCGGATCTCCGAAGGCTCCCAAAGAAGACAAAGAGAACAAAAGTGAACAAGCCTAAACCTGTTCTTCTGGTCAGTGCCTGTTTATTGGGACAGCCTGTGAGATATGACGGAGAAAGCAAACCTGCAGATTTAAGTCAACTTTGTGACTCTTTTTCTCTGATAGCAGTGTGTCCTGAATGTGCCGGCGGCTTACCCATCCCACGAGTTCCTTGCGAGATAGAAGAAACTAAAACAGCTGCCGATGTATTATCCGGTCACGGAAAAGTTATCGCTAAGACAGGTAATGACTGCACTGAAGCCTATATTAAAGGTGCTCAGCACTGCGTCAAAATAGCTCAAAAATACCAGGCTCACTGGGCGCTTCTTAAAGAAAAAAGTCCGGCTTGCGGAACCCATTTTGTCCATAGCGGTCATTTTGACGGACGTTTAAGAGCAGGTAAAGGGATTTTTGCAGAATTACTGTCTCAAACAGGGGTGAAGGTTTTTAGCGAACAGGAAATTAACAGCCTAAGGATTTCTGCGGAAAAATCATTAAGTTGAAACTGTTAGCTCCCGAACTCAATGCTAAAATGCATCCATTAACTTATTTGGAAAAACAATCATGGGATTAAAATGCGGCATCGTTGGCTTACCTAACGTCGGTAAGTCCACTATTTTCAATGCTTTAACAAAAGCCGGAATTGCGGCAGAAAATTATCCGTTTTGCACAATTGAACCGAATGTAGGCATTGTTGAAGTGCCCGATCAGCGTCTGCAGCTGCTCGCTGATATCGTCCATCCGGCGCGTATTGTGCCCGCAGTCGTTGAATTTGTCGATATCGCCGGCCTGGTCGCAGGTGCCAGCAAGGGAGAAGGGCTGGGCAATCAATTCTTAGCCAATATCCGTGAGTGTGACGCAATTGCCCACATCGTTCGCTGCTTTAACGACGACAATATTGTTCACGTCGCCGGCCATGTCAATCCGACAGAAGATATTGAAGTCATTAATACGGAATTAGCACTTGCTGATCTCGCTACGGTCGAAAAACTTTTGAATAAATATTCCAAACAGGCTCGTCAGGGCGGAGACAAAGAAGCCTTAAAGCTTGTGACTGTATTGGAAAAAATTCAGCCTGTTCTCAACGAAGGTAAGCCCGCAAGACAGGTTGCTTTAACAAAGGAAGAAAAGGCCATCATTAAGCCTTTGTGTCTGTTGACCGTCAAACCGACAATGTATGTTGCCAACGTCGACGACAGCGGTTTTGACAATAATCCTCTGTTGCAGGCAGTTAAAGACTTCGCAGCCAAGGAAAATGCTCCTGTTGTAGCGCTGTGCGCAAAAATCGAAAGTGAAATCGCAGAACTGGATGAAGAAGACAAAAAGCTTTTCCTGGAAGATATGGGAATGCATGAAGCGGGGCTTGATCGTGTGATCCGCGCCGGCTATGATCTTCTCGGCCTGCAAACCTACTTTACGGCCGGACCCAAAGAAGTTCGAGCCTGGACCATCCACAAAGGCGATACCGCTCCTCAAGCCGCCGGAGTGATCCATACGGATTTTGAACGAGGCTTTATCCGCGCACAAACGATCTCCTTTAATGATTACATTGAGCACAATGGAGAAAAAGGCGCTCAGGAGGCAGGCAAAATGCGCGCTGAAGGTAAGGACTATATCGTTCAGGATGGCGATGTGATGAATTTCTTATTTAATGTTTAAAATTCAAATAAGACTTTCACCTTTTGCTTTGTACAACTCTTTTAGGGAAACGTTGATCCATGGCAACTGTGTTAGCAAAACGTAGAAGAGAATTTGGAGAACGGCTGCGCACCGAACGGGAACGTTTGGGCTATACCGAGCTGCAAATCGCACAGTTGCTGGGAGTTCCCCTTGAGATGTACCAAAAGTACGAATTAGGGCAGGAAGACCCGGGAATTTTTCGCATGCCTCGGTTAAACGATTGCGGCTTCGATATTTTGTTCATTATCACCAGTGAGCGCCATAACCCCATCGAGGAAGAAAGTGAGTTATTGGCTCGTTTTCGGGAGCTCTCGAGCCGAGGACGCGATTCTATTTTCATGACCTTAGACGCCTTGGAGCGCCTTGCTCCAAATTTACGACAGACCATTCGTAACAAATGGCGCAATAAGTAAAACATTCTAATTCTCTACCCGAAAAAACTTTTTTCGTGCTATTTTCTCCAGAAAGATGTTCTCTTTAGGGACTGGTCTCATGCGTATTCTTCGGACTCTTCTTTGGTTCATCTGCATCCTTGCACTGCTGGCGATTGGTGCAGTGGTAGCTCTGTATTTCCTTGTTACGCCGGATTCTGTCCAAAATCGACTTCAAGGCGCTCTTAACCAGGCAGGCTTGACCATTCGAACCAACGAGCTGCCTGCCGTTAAGGTTCTGCCCACAGTTTCGATTTCTTTGCCGAGTGCTCAACTGTTTGACTCTCAAAATAAATTAATTGCTCAATATCGTTCTGCCCAGCTCACGGTAAGCCCTTGGTGGCTGGCATTGGGGCAAATCCATATCAACAAATTTTTACTGGATGGCTTCTCTCTTGAAAAAACAGATTGCCCGACCCCGTCGGATTGGCTGGCCGATAATATAACCAACCGGACTGCGCTGATTGACGGAATAACGATAGAGTCCATTGAATTAAATGATTCCGACATCCACTTGAAATATCAGGATCGTCTGATTAATTTGCAGAATTTGCGGGCAATGATCGGCTCGCCTGCCCCGCAAATGCATGCTCCCGTCGCGCTGACAACTCAACTTCAGCTGTTGCCCGATAATCTTCTGCTCGATGTTCAGGCAGGCTTTTCTTTAGACCTCAATATGGCCTCAGGCCGGATGTCGCTTGAGAATTTGTCCGTTAAAGCTGACGGAACCCAGGAAGGACGTTCATTTACCGCATCGGTGAGCTCACCTCTGACGCAGATCACCGCAGAAAATTTATACGCAAAAACCGCCCAACTGCAACTGATGAATGCGCCGACCTTCGGTGATATGTCTTTGTCTGTTGCCGAATTAAACATCAATGCCGAATCCGTACAGGCACCGGACCTCTATATTCAATACAGTAAAACAACCGGTTCTCAGGCAATTAAACTTGATTTACGCTCTCCGATCCTTTTTGATCGATTGCAAAACACAGTCAACGCAGACCATATACAGGGTGCCCTTGTATTGCCGGAACAAACAGAAAGCATTCCTATTTCCGGCAGTCTTAAGCTCGACTGGAACAGCCAAAAAGTTATCAGTGAACTTTTTGCGAGAGTCCACGGAGCTCCGATGAGTTTTCAGGGGGAAAGCCAGGGCTTTGATCATCCGGCTATTAACGGCAGCTTAGTTTTCGGCAGGTTAGAGCTATCGGATTTCTCAGTTTTGACTTCTTTACAAAGAGCACAAAAAACTCTCCCGCTTTCTTTAGGTTCTGCGGCTGAAACTAAAGACACCGCTGTTGATACTGCTTCGGAAAACTCAGAGGCTTCAACAACTGTTTCTGAAAATGATCAACCTGAACAGGCGGCAGAGGCTCAGGAAAACCTTCAGGGCGAAGAGCCAGCACAGACTGCTCAGGTCAATGATGCCGAAACAGAAAGCATTTCTGATGTCAAAACAAATCAATTTGACCTTCTCAATCATTTTGACTTTGACGGCTCACTTGCAGTGGGAGAACTGAAAGCCGGACCGGTTAAACTGGCCCAATTAAAGTCCTCCATGTCCGTTAAAAATGGAACTTTACGTCTGCCTGATGTTTCGGCTTTGACATACGACGGAAAGACCGAATTGGAGGCACAACTGAATTCCAGCGGTCATTGGAATGTTCTCTATCGGGCAGAAAGCATTAATTTATCTGCTTTCATGCAAGACGCAGGCGGTAACAATAAAACAGGCGGTGTGATGGGACTGCAGGCCAATCTCTACGGAGATGGCTTCAGCAGAGAAACACTCTACGGCCAAATCGGTTTTTCTGCCGCCAGGGCTAAGCTTTTCGGGTTTGATCTCGATAGTGCTCTCAAAGAGCTCAAAGCCTTCCGTGAACCTGCGCAATCCGGTGATCAATTTACTCAGACAGAGCATATTGAAGGGTTAGTGACTATCCACGATGCTCAAGCCGATATTGAAAAACTTAATATCAATTTTGGTTCGGCTTCGGTACAAGGCGATGCTATTGTTAACTTAGAGGATCAAAACCTCTCGGGAACGATTCAAGGCCGGCATCACTCAGGCTTGCAACTCTTTGCCGATCTTTCCGGTCAGTGGTTCAATCCTATCGTTACGCTTGATACGCAAAAGGTTAAGGAAGTTAACAGATTAGTTCCACCTGCCAAACCGGCAGAGAAAACCCAACCTTCCGGCTGGGATAAGTTAAGAAACTTTTTTAAGGAACGGTTTTAATCATGCGGACAAAATCGGGACTCGCAGTCAAAACGAAGTCCCGATTTTTATGGCGGTTTAGCCGACCAAGGCCTTGGCAAATTCTTCTGCGTTAAAGGGCTGCAGGTCCTCAATACTTTCGCCCACTCCGATGAAGTAAATTGGAATCGGTTTATCGGCTCTCATTCGGCTGATCGCAACCAACACCCCGCCTTTAGCCGTACCATCCAATTTTGTAATAATCAGACCCGTTAAAGGCACCGCCTCATCAAAAGCCTTTACCTGAGCGAGCGCATTCTGACCGTTGGTTCCGTCAATCACCAAAATCACTTCATGGGGAGCACCCTGCATGGACTTGTTCTGTGAGCGTGCAATTCTCTTTAATTCCTCCATCAGGCGAACTTGCGTCGTTAATCGACCTGCCGTATCGACAATCACCACGTCACAGCCGCGAGCCTTACCCGCAGAGACTGCATCAAAAGCAACAGCTGCAGGATCTCCGCCGGTTTGGGAAATGACTTCTACCCGGTTTCTCTCTCCCCAAACGGCGAGCTGCTCCCGAGCTGCAGCTCGGAAAGTATCGCCGGCTGCCAATAAAACGCTCTTTCCTTGAGCGGATAACCATTTACTGATCTTGCCAATGGAAGTTGTTTTGCCTGCACCATTGACACCGACCATCATCATGACCAGAGGCTTTGCACGGTTTAGATCAATTGATCCTTCTGCGGGGCGCAACAGAGCAACGATCTCTTCTCTGAGAGCTTCTCTCACCTCATCTTGGGTCTTTAAGCCTTTTAACTGAATCGTGTCTCTTAACTTGGTTAAAAGCTCAGAAACGGTGCTCACCCCCATGTCGGCGGATATCAGTGCGAATTCAAGCTCCTCGAGGAAATCTTCATCAACTTTTCCTCCCGTAAAAAGTCCGATAATATTGACTCGGGTTTTGTGCAAACCGTTTTTTAACCGATCCAACCAACCCGTTTTTTTATTTTCAGTCGTTATCATTAACGTATGCGTCCATTGAAAAAACAAAACCAATCACAAAGCGTAAGTTTACCAAGAGCGAGAGGGACAGGTACCGTCAGAATAATCGGCGGTATGTGGCGTCGGACGCCTTTGAGTATCACAGATCTGAATGGCCTCAGACCGACGGGTGACCGAGTCCGTGAAACGCTTTTTAATTGGCTCAATCATATTTTTGGAGACTTTTCAGAAATTCAGGGCTTGGATCTGTTTGCAGGGTCCGGTGCATTGGGATTTGAATTAGCCAGCCGAGGGGCGCAATCCGTCACGCTTATAGAAAAGAATAAAGCGGCCTATGCCAAATTATGTTCCATGCGTGAAAAACTCAAAGCCGAGACTCTTTTAGATATTCACTGCGGTGATTGTTTTACTCTCTTGCCTTCTTTCGGAAAAAAATTCGACATTATCTTCATTGATCCCCCATTTGCTTTTAATTTGCATGAAAAAGCCATTAAATTATCTCTTCATTATTTGACTGAAAACGGACTTCTTTACATTGAATCGCCTCGGCAATGGGACGCTGCCATCTTATCTGACTTAAAATTAAAAGTTGTACGACAGGCTGATGCCGGAGCGGTCAGCTTCCGTTTAGTGGGACGCTCATTGGAAGAAAAATGACAATCGCTATTTACGCAGGAACATTTGATCCCTTTACTCTCGGACACGAAGATGTCCTTCAGCGTGCCCGACAGATCTTTGACAAAGTTATTGTTGCTGTTGCGGCCGATACCGGTAAAAATACTTTCTTCACCTACGAGGAGCGGGTTCATCTTGCCCAAAGTGTGCTTGAAGGTATTGACGGAGTCGAAGTGGTGGGTTTTGAGGGCCTGCTCAGTGAATTCGTTCGAGTAACCGGAGCAACAGTGTTAATCCGCGGAGTCAGAAACGGAAGTGATTTTGATTACGAAACCAGAATGGCTTGTGTCAACCACGCACTCAATGAAAATGTTCAAACCGTATTTTTCCCACCGATCAACGGTACACAGTCAATTTCCGGTTCCCTTGTCAGAGAAATCCATCGGCTGGGTGGGGATGTTTCGGCATTTGTCAGCCCCATTGTCTGTGAAGCCTTAGCCTCTAAACGTTCTGGAGCGAAGACATGGTAATGCGTCTGGCCGCTGTTGATCTCGGCTCTAACAGCTTTCGTTTGGAAATCGGAAGCGTTGAGGGCAATGAGATTATTTGTGAACATTACTGCAAAGAAGGGGTGCGTTTAGCTGCAGGACTTGATGAGTCAGGCAATCTGACGGAACATGCTCAACTGAAAGCTCTCGACACACTTTCCCGATTTCACGAACAAATCAAAGATTTCCCTCAAAATTGTGTAAGGGCAGTGGGGACGCAGACCATTCGAATTGCCCGAAATAACACAGAATTTATTAACCGGGCTCAAAAAGTTTTAGGTTTTCCTATCGAAATTCTCCCCGGACAGGAAGAAGCCCGTCTGGTTTTTGAGGGCTGCTCTCATCGCCTGCCGCCCTCGAGCAAAAAAAGGCTGATTATCGACATAGGCGGAGGCTCAACAGAGCTTGTAACCGGCGTTGCTCACCACGCCGACCGCTGTGAATCTTTCCATGTAGGCTGTGTGAATTTGTCTCTGCAGTACTTTCCTGACGGCAGAATAACCAGACAGGGCTACGAAGCGGCAAAGCTAGCCGCCATGGCAGAGTTTCAGGAAGGTCGGGAGCGCTTTAACTCAACTCTTTGGGATGAAGCTTTCGGATCCTCCGGCTCAATGGAAGCCATTTGCGCTCTGGCCAAATCATTTGGATTACAAAATAACGGACTGACTCTGCAAGCGCTTCGGACAATAAGTGACTGCATGATTGACAAGGGTCATATCGATAATCTGAACTTCCCCGATATGCACCATTCCCGCAAAGAAGTGATCGCCGGCGGTTTGGCGGTACTTCATGCCGCCTGCGATGCGCTCAATATCCAACAAATCCGCTTCTCTGAAGGCGCATTGCGAGTCGGCCTACTTTACGAGCAATGGGCACGACTCAACGGAAGAGATCTTCGAGAAAACAGTGCCCGGGAGCTTTTGCGCTACAGCTCCGTTTCAGAAGCTCAAGCTATCCGTGTCAGTCAAATTGCACTGCGTTTGCTTGACAAGCTTTTACCACAAGCCCCTGAGATCATTAAAAAACGCCTTCACTGGGCTGCGTTACTGCATGAGACAGGCAATCTCATCAGCCATAACCGTTTCCATCGACTGGGAGCCTATCTGATAGAGCACTTTGATTTACAGGGTTTTTCCATTAATGATCGTCATTGGGTCTCTCAACTGGTTCTGGGTCACAGAGGCAGGCTCTACAAAATTCAGAATGAACTGAAAGATCCCCTATGGGCAAAATCGCTGCTTGCCCTGCGTTTGGCGAGCATCATTGCGCATAAACGAGAAGACATTGAGCTGCCCGATTTTCAGCTCACACAGCCCGAATCACAGTACTGGCGATTATCATTTAATCATTCCGGCTGGTTGGATAAACATCCGTTAACACATTTTCTCTTACAAAGAGAAGTTAGTGCTTGGAAAGCCGTACAATATCAGTTTGACTTTGAGAAATAATATCGTCGATGTTTGAGGTTGAAACTCCTGCTCAAGAAGAGCCCTTGGTTCAGCTGTCACACGTTTTTGTGGAGTTTGACAGACTGCAGGTGCTCCGTGATGTATCGGTTGACATATACCGAGGGGAGTTTGTTGTCCTGCACGGTGATACCGGGTGCGGGAAATCGACGGTTTTGCGTCTCATTGCGGGCTTATTGAATCCATCCAGGGGAGCGGTGCGCGTTGCCGGAGAGGATGTGCAGGACTTCTCGACTCTGCAGCGCCGATGGCTCAGAAGAGCGATCGGTTTAATGCTGCCTAACTCTCCATTGCTGGAAGACCGCACTATTCTTGAAAATGTGATGTTGCCCGCTCTGGCAGCCGAAGCCACGACAGAGCAAGCCAGACAACAGGCCCTGGCAGCGCTGTCGCGCTGCCACATGTCTGACTGGGCCTACAACTATCCAATTGATCTGTCCTCGGGCCAACGCCAACAAGTCAGTCTTGCTCGCGCTGTCGTCAATCAACCGGTTCTTATTTTGGCTGACGAACCGGCAGCGCATCTTGACGCCAATAATGCCCAAACAGTCATTAATCTGCTCGGAGAGTTTGCCAGCGCCGGAGTCACTGTCATCGTAGCCTCGCATTTGTTATTGGCTCCGCGTGACATCGCATATCGCGAGGTCAAGTTCGCCTCTCAACATGGAGCCACGCTATGAGTTTTACTTCCTCCCGTGCTTGGGCTCTGCAGCAGGTTTTTCGCGGAATTCGCAACGCAAAGGGACTATTTTTCCTGGCACTGATGCTGGCTAGTCTTTCGCTGACCATCCCTGTCTTTGTTGCAAGCGTGCTTTACAGTCTTTCTGAACCGATTCGTGCCATTCCGGTTGCTCCGGAAATTACGGTTTTTACTTATCAAAACCTAAACAAGGCACAAATGGACAATTTGAGAGAAAGAATCGGCCGTCATGAGCACGTGATGAAAATTACGACAATCCCTAAGGATGAAGCCTTTAAATCTCTCAATGAAAATTTAGGCATCAAGCAAACCAATCAGGACAAGGCCTCGAATCCTTTGCCCGATCTACTGATTGTCACACTCGATGCCAAGATGCCCGCTGCCGATATTGAGAAAACGGCTAAAAATATTGAAAAGCTCAAAGGGGTGAGTCTGGTGGCCTATGACAGCACGTGGCTTACCAAGCTCGATGCCATCTCTCACGCTATCAGCAAGTTAGGGTGGATTTTTGTCATCATCACCCTATCCTTAATTATTTGTGTTATTGCTGCCAGCGTGCGCTTAGCTGCCGATACTCAAAAAACCGAACTCAATATGCTCTACCTTTTTGGAGCCACTCCCTCCTTTTCCATCAGACCTTATGCATGGAGAGGGTTCCTCACCATGGGGCTGGCGGCGATTATTGCAATCGGGCTTTCCTCCTTTGCAACCGGTTACTTAAATGAAGCCTTATTGGCTGTCGGGGAACAATACGGCACCACGATTACGATTTCGCCGCTTCCGATGGAATTTAATCTGGGTTTTGTAGCCTTTTGTGCACTGCTGGGCAGTCTCATAGCGAGTATTATTACTCAGCGTGCGATCGCAAAAATTGAACGATTCAATTAAAATCGCCTCCCTTTCCCCTAAGGCTCTTTGATGAATAACCCTTCTTCTAAAACTGTCGGCACCTCCAATGCTCTTGTTCCCTACCAGAGCAAAGTGCCGAGCGTTATCCCCAGTTTGGGCAATCTGGATGCTTATATTCAAGCAGCCAACCGATTTCCCATACTGTCTTACGAAGAAGAGCAAAAGCTCGTTGAGCGGTTGCACAAAAACAATGACATGGCCGCCGGCCGTGCTCTTGTCATGGCACATTTAAGGTTAGTCATCGCAATTGCCCGGTCGTATTTAGGCTACGGCATCCCTCATGCCGATTTAATCCAGGAAGGCAATATCGGCCTGCTCAAAGCCATTAAGCACTACGAACCCAACCACGGCGCACGTCTGATGACCTTTGCCGAATATTGGATTCGATCTGAAATCCAGGACTATATCGTCAAAAATTGGAGACAGGTTAAGTTAGCGACAACCAAGTCGCAGCGCAAACTTTTCTTTAATTTGCGTTCCATGCGCGGTGAAAATGCACTCACATACTCTCAAGCCAATCAAATTGCCCACGAGCTTGATGTCAAACCGTCGGAAGTGCTGGAAATGGAACAACGGATGTACGGCAATGAAACACCGATTGACCTGCCTGCAGACTCCTCCGAGGGCGACGATGACAGCTCCAGTGCCCCCATCCAGTGGCTCGGCTCAACAGACAACGAACCGACGGTCATTCTCGAACAAAAAGATGAAGAGAGAATGCAGCAAGAAGGGATCCGTCAGGCTCTGGCGAGCCTGGACGAGCGCAGCCGACATGTCATCATGGCTCGCTGGCTCAATGTCGATGAAAACGGCAACAATGCCCCGAAGACACTGCAAGAGCTCGCGCAAGAATTGGGGGTTTCTGCCGAGCGAGTCCGACAAATTGAAAAAAATGCTTTACTCAAAATGAAAAAGGTGCTCACCGCGCCTGCTGATGAATATGTTTAGAATCGTTTTACTTGCTCCGGAAATTCCTCCCAATACTGGCAACATCATCCGACTGTCAGCCAACACCGGATGTGAACTGCATTTGGTGGAACCTTTGGGCTTTACCCTGGAAGATAAGCACATGATCAGGGCGGGCTTAGACTACCATGAATATGCAACTGTCAAAGTACACAAAAGTTTCCAAGCCTTTTTAGACGCTGAAAAACCTGACAGAAGCAGGATGTTTGCAATGACAACAAAGGGTTCTCACCCCTTTGCCGAATCGCATTTTTTACCCGGCGACTGGTTTGTATTCGGCAGTGAAGGACACGGTCTGCCCGATGAAATCCGAAACAGCTTCCCCGAAGAGCAGCGCATTCGCTTACCCATGCGCCCTCATAATCGCTCACTTAACCTATCCAATACAGTAGCGATCACCGTTTACGAAGCTTGGCGGCAAAATCACTACGAAGGCGGAATCTAACTGTTACTGCCTTTTTTCTGATTCAAACTTTCGAGCAAATAGCGATCCATATGGCGTTCGGCTGCAAAAACCGCAGCCTGAACGCGCGAACTGAAGTCAAAGCGCCGCATAATTCGCTGCAGGTGAGCCTTTACAGTGCTTTCCGACATATTGAGTAAATTGGCCATTTCCCGATTGCTTGCTCCCTGAGCAAGACAGCCCAGAATCTGTCTTTCTCGCTCCGTGAGACTCTTGACAGTCTCAGGACGCACTTCGGGCATCAGAGAAAGGTGCTTGGCCCGAATACCGTTTACGAATTTACTGGTCATCTCAGGAGACATGACACTTTCACCTGCCACAACCTGTCTGACACTATTGACCAGATACTCCGCGTCAATGTTCTTGACCAAATAGCCCCGAGCGCCCAAAACAAAGGCTTCTTTTAAGTCTTCCGCATCTTCGCTCACAGTCAGCATCACAACCGGCAGCTCTCTGTTGGCTGCCAGCATTTGTGCCAAAGCTTCCGTTCCGCTCATCACCGGCATATCCAAATCCAACAGCACCAAGTCCGGTTTGAGCTGCTCAGCAAGCTTTACGCCCTCTAAGCCGTCCGAGGCTTCACCAATAATCTCAAAATCAGGCTGTCGACTTAAAAGCGCTTTTAAGCCGGAGCGAAATAAGGTGTGGTCATCAACTAACAAAATACGAATAGTCATCAGCGTCCCTCTTTGGGCAAAATTAATCGAACCGTCGTTCCCTGATCCATTTCGGATTCGATTTCTATATGGGCTTTAACTTTTTGTGCACGTTCTCGCATAATAGACAATCCAACGTGGCTTTGCTTTCTTTCTTCCAATACTTTCGGATCAATTCCGATCCCATCATCCATAACCGTCATTTCAAATTGATCAGTATTGCGGATATTGACCATCACAGTTTGTGCTTTTGCATGTTTTCTGACGTTGGATAAGGCTTCCTGCAGAATAAAAATCACCTGCAGTTTTTGAGCTGAAGTGAGCTCTTTACCTTCATTCTTTATGCTCAGATGTGTTTTTACATGCGTCTGACGCTCAAAACGAAGCAAAACACTTTGTACCAACTCTTCCAATTCTTCTTTGTAAACTCGGGTTCTGAAATTCAGCAGCAGTTCACGGACATCATCGTAACACTCCTGAACCCCGGCTTTTATCTGTTTGAGGCCGTCGTCAATTTGCTCCTGGTTCTTATCTTTGAGGGCTCCGTCGAGCATTTGCACCTGCAAATTAACAAACGAGAGCGTCTGAGCGATTGAATCATGTAAGTTCTGAGCCAAAATATTGCGCTCCTGAGCCACCGCCATCTGCTGATCAAGCGCTGCCAGACGCATGTTTTCAATGGCTGCCCCCAAGTGACGCCCGAGGTTTTCGAGCAGCATATCCAAAGCCCGATTTTCCCGAACATTATCCCTATAAAAAAGGACAAAAACCCCGATATTCTTCTGACGATATCGAATGTGGTAAATCACTTTCTGAGTGAAGAAATTCGCTTCAATCTCTGTCTTTGCGTCAGAGCGGGAAACGCCTGTTCTGATCGGGTAAGGGCTCGTGAAAATCTTCTGACAGAAGTCCTCTGATATCTTTTCACAGCCTTTTGAAAAATCTTCACTTAAGCCCTTTTGTAAAATATTTTCAAATCTGCTTCTGTGCTCATTCCAAAAACAGACCTGCAAAGCAGGAGCTTGCGCCAGAGTCAATACACGGGCGGTAAAAGACTCCAACATTTCCTCCAAGGAGTGCTGCTCACCAAGAAAAGAAGTCAGCCCGTAAAGTGCTGTTAAGTGAGCATTTTTCTCAGCCAAAGAGGCTGTTTTTTCTTCAACCATATTTTCCAGGTTGGTATAAACATCATCCAAGTGGCTTGCCAACTCATTAAATCCGGCCGAGATTTCAGAAAATTCCAAGGTTCCCTCAGCATGCACGCGAGTCTTCCAGTCACTGGCCTTCAAACGCTCGATCCCGGCCTGCAGCTGGTTTAAAGGTCGCAAAACTGAGGCAAACAAGAACCACATCACAACAATGACACTCAGAATGGACAGCCCGCCCAAAGCCACCTGTGTGAACCGAAGTACAACGATATTGCGGTTGACTTCAGCATCCATCAGGTTTTGCCATTCATCGAGTTCACTATTGAGAAGATCCAAACCTTTTAGAATTTCCTGCCTGGCTTGGCGATTGAGCTGATGGGTCTCGTTCCATCGCAGCAAAGACGGTTTGACACTCTGGCGCCAAGTCTCGTCAATATGCCCCATGATTTTGTCAATACGCTCATCCCGAGCCATTACCCGATAGGTTGACTCATCGTCTAAGATCGCCAGATTCAACGTCTGATCCACGCGCCAAACAACACCCTGAATGTCAATCGCCAAACCTTTCGCTTGATCGGTCGTCAGATCGTAGCCCACCTGATAGAGTTCAGCACGAATATCTGCTGCCCGTCTGGTCACTTCCGTTGAGATTTCCATCTGTTTGGATAAAAAGAGTGTGTAGACAACGGAGGCAATCAGAACGACTACCCAAAGCAGGGCCAATCGGAGAAGACGGCTTGATAATTGAGGAGCTTGTGGAATCGTGTTCATTGTCATGTACGAAAAAAGGGAAGTCACCGGGCTAAAAACACCCCAGCGGCCTCCCTTTCAATTAAAGCTTATGGCTTTAGCCGTTAGTTTTGCTCTTGAGCCTTTGCCTGGTCTGCTGCCGCTGCCTGTTGAGCAAGGCGCTGTTGATAGAGCATTTCAAAATTCATTTCAGGCAGATTAACCGGAGCCATTGTGGTACGGGTAATGAGGTCTGCAACATTGGCTCTTAAGTACGGATAAACAATTGTCGGGCAGATGACATTGCCGATGTGGGCCATTTGTTCGTCATTGAAGCCGCGAATTTGGAAAATACCGGCCTGTTTTACTTCAGCCAACAACAAAACATTTTGATCAGCCTTAATCGTGACGGTTGCTCTTACAGTCACTTCACGATGAGCATCATCGAGCTTTTTGATGCTGACTTCGAATTGCATGTCAACGGTCGGTTGCTGTTGCAAAGGAGTTACAAACAACTCGGGAGCGTGAGGCATCTCCAAAGAGGCATCTTTCATGTAGCAGCGCTCGAGCTGAAAAGCGTTAGCAGGAGCCTCTGTCTGTTGCTCCGGTTGAGCAGCCGTATTGGTTTCGTCAGCCATTTTTATATCCTTTAAAAAACTATTAAATTAATCTACTTTGTTAATTAACGAGTAAAGGGCAGCTTGGCGTCAACCCAGCCCTTGATTCCGCCCTCAAGAACAAAGACATCCTTGTAGCCCTGTGCACGCAACACTTTTGCGGCTTTCAGGCTCGATGTTGTCACTGTATCGACAACGATAACGGGACGATCTTTAGGCACTTCATTGACTCGGCCTTCAAAACCGTCAATAGGAATACTCTTGGAACCGGCAATAGCGCCTCGTTTGAAATCCTTCGTGGCGCGCACATCCAAAATAAAGGCATTTTTCTTATTGATGTAATCAATAGCCTCTTCGTTACTCAGGCTGGGACCCATACTGCGCTTACGAATATAAGGCTCCAACAGAAAACCGCCGGAAATCAACACAACGGCGACTAAAACGATGTTGTCAATTAAAAAATCAAGCACAATCTTCTCACTTCTGATTGATCAAAGAAAAAGCGGTCGGTCAAAATCTGCCAATCGCATCTTGATTTGGGATAGTACAACAAATTACAACTTTTTGTATGATCGCAAACCTCTGAATTCGCCAATTCTTTTAAAATTGAGAAGTTGTCCTCCTTTTTATTTTTTATAGAGAACTGTTCTATGTTTAAACTCGTTTTGATGCGACACGGCGAAAGCCAATGGAATCTCGAAAACCGTTTCACGGGCTGGACGGATGTTGATCTGACAGAAAAAGGCCGTAAAGAAGCCCGCAAGGCCGGCGAGCTCTTGAAAGCCGAGGGCTACGACTTTGACGTCGCATATACCAGCGTCTTGCGTCGCGCCATTCGCACTCTTTGGATCGCACTGGACGCCATGGATCGCATGTATCTGCCGATCAAAAACTCCTGGCGTTTAAACGAGCGTCATTACGGTGCTCTGCAGGGTCTTAACAAAGCTGAAACCGCTGCCAAATATGGCGATGAACAAGTTCTGATCTGGCGTCGTGCTTACGCAATTGCTCCCAATCCCTTGTCTCCTGATGACGAACGTTGGGCCGGCAAGGATCCCCGCTATGCCGACTTAAAGCCCGAAGAAATTCCGGCTACAGAATGCCTGAAGGATACGGTGGCTCGCGTCGTTCCCTATTGGAAAGAAGAGATTGAACCGATGGTTCGCTCCGGCAAACGCGTACTTATTGCAGCTCACGGCAATTCTTTAAGAGCTCTTATCAAGTACATTGACAATATCAGCGACGAAGACATTGTTCACCTCAACATTCCGACTGCACGTCCGATTGTCTACGAGTTCGACGATGATATGAAGCCGATTCGCCACTACTACCTCGGCAATCAGGCTGAAATTGAAGCCGCAATGGCTGCTGTTGCTGCTCAAGGTAAAGCCAAAAAGTGAGATTGGTTTTGCGTCCGCTTGTGACGCTTATGAAAGCGCTCGGTCTTGCGGGCGCTTTCCTGTGTCTCAGTATCACTCCGTTTGATTCTTATAACGGAGTCGGTACGGTGTACGCTCAAACCTCTCAAAAACAAAGCACCAATCAGAAAAAGGCGACGCGTTCGGCCTCCGCCAGTAAAGCAAAACAGTCTGCCCCAAGGAAAACTGCGGCTAAGACAACTTCTGCCAGAAAGACACAAAAAAGCAGCTCTTCTGAGGTCAGTGAAAAACGCAGAAACGAATTGCAAAATCAGCAAAAGTCCCTGCAGGAGCAGCTGGGATCATTAAAAAAGCAACTTTCACAGGCAGAAGCCAGCCAACATGAGGCGAGTGACGCCTTGGCTGCAAGCGAAGAAGCGATTTCAAAAGCCAACCGCCGCTTACGCGAACTGGGCAATGAACGCACGAGAGTTGAAAATCGATTAAAAGAGCTGCGTGAACAGGAATTGGCCGTCAACGGGGAACTCACCAGTGCCGAAAAGCAAAACCGAGCGATCGCCCGTGCTCAATTTTTAAATTCCCGCCGACAGTCCTGGCAAACTTTAATTGCCGGCACCAATCCGCATGAGGTTGCAAGAGATGCGGCCTCTTTGCAGTATTTTGCCCGAGCCCAACAGCAGGCTCTCAACCAGCTTTCTCAAAGGCAAGCCAATATCCACTCTGTTTCTGAAGAAACGCAAAGCAAAAGAAAAGAGCTGGCCAACATTGAGGCTAACGAGAAAGAGGGACGGGCTCAGCTGATGAAAGAGCAGCAGAGCCGTAAACAGACTCTTGAGAAACTAAAAAAACAAATTTCCGAACAAAGAGCCTCCATTGATAAGCTCGAGAGAGACCAACAGCGTCTCGGCGAACTTGTCGCCAACATTGATAAAGTACTGGCTCAGCGTAAGGCTGAAGCCGAAAGACGGGCTCAGCAGGCTCGAAAGAAGCAACCCGCAAGCGGCAAAGTCTCAGTTGGAGGAAAAACACCGTCTGGTGTGTTTGCTAAGCAGCGCGGCAAGTTACTGATGCCTGCGCTCGGTAAAATCACTGGCCGTTATGGTCAGGCCCGTGCAAATGCCTCCGGCAAGAGCACGACTTGGCGCGGCTTAATGATTCAGGCCCGACAAGGCAGCGACGTTCTGGCTTGCGCAAACGGTCAGGTTGTTTTCTCCGACTGGCTGCGCGGCTTCGGCAACCTTATTATCGTTGATCACGGAGATGGATATCTGTCCATTTACGCCAATAATGAATCTCTGTTTAAGAGCGTAGGCGACAAGGTTACACGCGGTGAAACCATTGCCTCCGTCGGCAACACTGGCGGCGAAGAAAAACCCGGATTGTATTTTGAGCTCCGTCGAAACGGTCAACCCTTCAATCCCTTACCCTGGATTGGTAAGGATTAGAAAGAAAAATGATGATTCCTATTTCTCCCTTACGAAAAATTTTAGTTGCAACAGCCCTTGCTTTGAGTTTGGGGTCTGCTTTTTCCGTTGCACAGGCTAACGAAGCGGCCCCCAAAAGCCCCCTGCCGTTGCAGGAAATCAGGCAATTTACGGATGTGTATGCCGCTGTGAAGGCGTTTTATGTCGATGAAAGCCAAACGGGCGATCAGCAGCTTCTGGAAAACGCTTTGGCCGGCATGCTCTCGGGTTTAGACCCTCATTCGGCCTTTTTGGATAAGGAGGCCTTTGAAGAAATGAAGGAAGGCACCGAAGGAGAATTCGGAGGCCTGGGTCTGGAAGTCACTATGGATGCCTCCGGCGTTTTGGTCATTGCACCGATTGACGATACGCCGGCCGCAAGAGCCGGTATCCGAGCCGGCGACATCATTGTCAAGATTGATGATCAGGCCACACGTGCCTTGACGCTGTCTGAAAACGTCAAACGCATGCGGGGCAAACCCAAGACAAAAATTAAGCTTGTCATTGCCAGAAAAGGAGTAGATAAGCCTCTTAACTTCACGATCACTCGCGACATCATTAAAGTTCAGTCCGTCAAGATGAAAGAACTCAAGGATGGGATCGCTTATATCCGAATTTCTCAGTTCCAGGAACATACGGCTGACGACCTCGCAAAATACCTCATTGATTTAAATAAGAAAAATTATCTTAAAGGCTTAGTGCTGGACTTGCGCAATGACCCGGGCGGACTCTTAAATGCCGCTGTGGGTGTTGTTTCAGCCTTTATAGAAAAAGACAAGGTGGTGGTCAGTACCAAGGGGCGCACGCCCGAGGCAAACCGCAGCTTTAAGACCCAACCGCAGGACTATTTAAACTACAAACAAAATCCTTCAAGCGATTGGGTTGCCAAGGTTCCTGCTCAAGCTAAAACCGTTCCGATGGTCGTTTTAATCAATGCCGCCAGTGCGAGCGCCAGTGAGATCGTCTCGGGTGCTCTTCAGGACCACAAACGAGCAAAAATCATCGGGCAGCAATCCTTTGGCAAAGGCAGCGTGCAGACCGTACTGCCGCTCAGACCGCTTGATGGGGGAGAACCTACAACAGGAATCAAGCTCACCACTTCGCGCTACTTCACGCCAAGCGGCCGCTCCATCCAGGCTACCGGAATTACGCCTGATATTGAAATCGCCGATACCGAAGAAGGCAATTACGCAACTTTTAATATTCGGGAAGCCGACTTAGCTCACCACCTGAAAAACGATGAGCAAAAGCGTGAGTATGAAAAGAAACAACGCGAAGAAAGCAAAAAACAAGTCGAAGATAGCGAACAGCCCGAACTTCGTTATTTCTTCGGCGACGACAATGACTTCCAGTTGCAGCAGGCGGTCAAAATCTTAAAAGGCGAAAAATACCTGACCGGTTTTGAAAAAAAGCCGGTTTCAGATAAAAAAGCCAATTCCAAAACGGCACAACAGAAGAAAAAGGATCAATAACTCATAGCTTTATGCAGCAAGTACTGATTCATGTAATTCCGCTCTTTTTCGTTCTTTATGTGTATGTCAGTTTAATTTCAAAAACTCGGCTGCACATAGCGATTAAAGGGCTTTTGCTGGTACTGATTCTGATCGGCAGTCAGTACCCGGCTTTTTGTCGATCCTTTTTTGTAGGTTACGACAATAAAATTCCTCATTTGGGAATTGTGCTCTACAGTTGGTTATTCGCCACGCAGCTCCTGCTCATTTTGCTGACCATCGTTAAGGATATCATCGCCTTAAGCTACCGTTTGATTACCAGAAAAGCACTGCCTCATCCGAGTACCACTGCCGTTAGCCTTTTATCTGTTTCGATAATTTTGTCTGCATTGGGCAGTTACGGAGCCCTGTCTCAACCGCCGATTTATCAGCTTGACGTTCAGGTCAAAGGGCTTCCTGATGCCCTTGACGGTTTTACGATTGCCCAGCTTTCTGATATTCATGCCAGCGCTCTTTTGGATCGAGAGCGTCTGGTTAAAGTGGTAGAACGAACCAATGAGCTCAAGCCCGATCTTATTGCTGTCACAGGCGATATTGTGGACGGGAAAACTGAAGTACGGCTGCAGGACGTTCTGCCCCTTAAAAAACTTCATGCTCCTTACGGGGTTTATGCTGTTGAAGGCAATCATGAGCACTATGTTGAGTATGATGCCTGGATGAAAGTCTATCCGACGCTCAATCTGAGAGTACTGCACAACAGCCACGAAATCATAGACGTAAACGGCGCTCAGCTTGCCATCGCTGGCATTACCGATCCGATGGCCGTCCGTTATCACCGAGACGTACCGGATATTACCAAAGCCATGCAAGGCATTTCCAAAGGCGTCACTACCATTTTGCTATCTCATCAGGTGAAATTCAGTCGGGAATATGCAAAGTATCCTATCGCCCTGCAGTTGTCCGGACATACTCACGGAGGGCAGATCTTCGGAATGCACTGGCTGGCTCAATTTTTAAATAAAGGCTTTGTCAAAGACAGGTACCAGATAGACGATATGGTTTTATATGTTAATCGCGGTACAGGCCTTTGGTACGGTTTCCCCATTCGATTGGGTATTCCCAGTGAAATTACTTTGGTGACTTTAAAAAAATAAAGAAATCTTTTGCCGAGTTTTCAAAAGCGACTAATATTGATATTGAGAATATCCGTTTTTAAAGGATAAAAGCATGCTCAATCAAAATAGTTTTCGTTATTCTGCTGCCATCGAAGCTTTAATTGAAAAACATGCCAATGAAGGCAATGATAGTATGTGGAGCATTTGGCGTGAACGTCAAGTCAACCGCAATGCTTATGGCGGTAATTATTCTTTCGTTCTCGGCAGAACAGCCGATAAAGACAAACCGTTTTACCTCAACTTTGAGTCTGCATTTGAAGGCTTTGCCGCACATGCCCCCTATACTCTTATCACCGGCATGACAGGAAGCGGCAAGAGCTCTTTTCTGAGAAATTTAATTCTGGACATCGCCATTACCAATACACCGGATCTTGCAGCTATCAAAGTCTTTGATCCAAACGGCGGCTGGGCCTTTGAAAGCCTTAAAGGCCTGCACAGAATGCGTGTGGAAACCAACATTGAAACAGCTAAAAGCTACTTGGAAGGCATCACAAAATCCATCCAAGCTCACGAGCAGCTTTTTGAAACGTTGGGGGTTAAGACACTGGAAGAGTGCAATAAGGTTT
Organism: uncultured Sutterella sp.; assembly: GCA_900545335.1. GTDB lineage: Bacteria > Pseudomonadota > Gammaproteobacteria > Burkholderiales > Burkholderiaceae_F > Aphodousia. The sequence continues at coordinate 63,769 of UQYP01000001.1, forward strand.
TAGGGCTGAAAAAACGTTTGCTGCGTACTTTTGTCATCATTGATGAAGTGGCTGTCTGGATGATTGACGATGACTTCAAAGCCAAGTTGCTCAACGCCTTAGAGGCTATTTCTACCAAAGGTTGGAGCACCGGTTATCATCTGATTCTTGCCACTCAATGGCCCGATCCCAGAGTCTTACCGAAAGAAGTACGGGATCATTTCGGCAACCGCATTTCGCTCAAGTTGCCGACCGCAGAGATGTCTGAATACGCATTGGGCATCAAGGGTGCAGAAGAATTAACCGACTTAGGACATATGCTTGCAGTCTTGGCCGGTGAGCCCAAACCCATTAATTGTTGGGTGCCGTGGCTGTCAGATGAAGATGCTGAGCGAATGGTGACTGCCATTCGGGTAGCTGAGGATCGTTAACCACTAACCTAAGAGCGCCTTCAGGGCGCTCTTTTCGACAATGAGTAACTTTAAAAATTGCCCTGCCGGCGGGAAAATCCATCAGCCTAAATTATGGCTTATTGACATGGATGACACGTTATACTCTGCCTCTGCAAAGATGTTTCATGATATCCACGTCTTGATGGATCAATATATCATCGACCATCTTGGACTCAGTCCCGATCAAGCCAATCAATTAAGAAAAGACTATTGGCGCCGCTACGGCGTCACCTACTATGGCCTTTGGCTTCACCATGGTATTGATCCGCATGACTTTCTGACTGAAACGCACAAAGTAGACGTTTCCAGTATCCACACTCAGGGTTGTATGAGACAAGCCCTATCGGATCTTCCCGGCATAAAAGTGCTTTTCACGAACGCTCCTCATATTTTTGCCGATCAAGTTCTTGCAAAACTTCATCTTCAAGATTATTTTGACAAACAATATCGGGCTGAAGACATGAAAGTATTCGGCCAATGGCGTCCTAAACCCTCTGCACAAATGTTCAGAAAGATTCTGGCAGAGCATCGCCTTGCAGCTCATCAATGCTGTTTAATCGATGACAATCTCTTTAATTTAAAAGTTGCCAAAAGCGTAGGCTTGCAAACCGTCCTTTGCAAAGGGTGGCACCATCACGAATTAAACGTTATCCGCCAAAGCCTATACGTTGATGCGTTTATCTCTCACATAAGGGATATTCGAAAAATTCTGGTTGAGAAAAAACAAGTCCAAACCAAACGGCATCGTCCTCACTTTTTAGATCCCTATAATTAGTCCTTCTCTGTGAAATTGAATATTTGAGGTTATTTTGTTTATTTTTCGCTGGATTGCCAAAATATTCCGAGCAATCGGAACCGCTTTGAGTTATTTCAACAAAGCGCTTTTGTACGTTTTGGAGGTCGTTGTTGTTATTGCAGTCATTGTCAGTGTCTTTTCAATGACTAAATCCCCTCAGGTGGCTCCAAATTCGATTTTAGTGCTGGATTTGGAAGGGACCGTCAGGGAGTTACCCTCTGCAGATATGGGCTTATCCCCGGTCTTACCGAATGCTTCAGACAGTGTTTCTTTGCACGAACTCTTAGCAACACTTGATAAAGCCTCCAAAGATCCGATGATTGACGGGGTTTTACTCAAGCTCGATAAATTACAGCGAGTCGGACTGGCCTCAACAGAAGAAATCGGACAAGCGCTTGAGCGTTACAAAATGAGCGGTAAACCGATTTGGGCATGGGGTACAAACTTTACTCAGTCTCAATATGCCTTAGCTTCTCACGCCAACGAAATTTATATGCATCCTATGGGAGAGGTGCTCGTCAAGGGCCTTGCTTCCAACAGGCTTTATTACGGAGAGTTATTGGACAGCTTAGGCATTAAAGTCCACGTTTTCAAAGCAGGCGCCTATAAAAGTTTCCCCGAAAGTTTTGTCTCTGACAAACCTTCTAAGGAATGGATTGAAAGCGAACGTTTTTGGCTGATGGATGCTTGGAAAAACTTATCACGCGAAATTGAAAATTCCAGAGGATTAATGCCCGGCTTTATTGATCAGTACATCAATTCATTGGACACCAGAGTAATTGATGCCGGCGGTGACCTTGCCCGTACAGCCCTTCAGGCCAACCTGATTGACGGCACGCTCACCTATGATCAGATGGAAAAAACGATCGCAAGCAAATTAAACCGTGCAGAAAACAAAAAAACGAATTTCATCGGCTACTCTGACTACAAAGAAAATCTCAACACTGAGCAAGGCGAAATAGCGGTCATTATTGCGGAAGGTGAAATTCAGGAAGGTGAAGCTCAAGCCGGAATAACAGGCGCTGAAACTTTAGTTTCACTGATTGAGCAGGCAAGAGAAAACGCTTCAATCAAAGCCCTTGTGCTCAGAGTGAATTCTCCCGGCGGTTCGGCTGTAGCCAGTGAGCTGATCAGGCATGCAATCGAAAGAACGAAAAGTGAAAAACCGGTTATTGTCAGCATGGGAGATCTTGCCGCCTCCGGAGGCTTTTGGATCAGTATGGGTGCTTCAAAAGTATTGGCCACACCATCTACCATCACAGGTTCTATCGGCGTCTTCGGTCTTGCCCCGACTTTTGAAAACTCACTGAAATTGGCCAAAATCGGACAGGGAACTGTTGCAACAACATGGTTAGCCAATGCTGAACGCTTAACTCAACCGATGAATCCTAGATTAGAAAGCATCTTGACTCAATCGGTTGCCAAAACCTATTCCAACTTCGTCAACATTGTTGCTCAGTCTCGCAAACTCACCCCTGCATATGTTCAATCTGTTGCTCAGGGCCGGGTTTGGACCGGCTCTCAGGCCGCAAAGCGAAAACTTGTCGATGAAATCGGCGATTTTGAGGACGCTGTCAAATTGGCTCGATCAATGGCAAAGCTGGATAAAAACGCCGGCTTTGTCTACCTTATTGAACCGAATGCCGATATCAGTTCGATGCTCAAAGAAAGTATAGGAGATTGGATGAATCCGCTGGGACAAATCGGTCTAAGCGGAGAAATTCGCAGCGAGCTCAAACAGTCGAAACGATTATTGCAAAACGAAATGAATGCAAAATCATTCAATGTTTACGCTCATAGTCTGCTACAACCCCTTGAGTAAAACAATTGCGGGCGCATAGCGCCCGCAACATCCAGCCCTTATCCCTTTTTAAGAAGGGATAATTTTATTCTTTCAGGTGATTAATCACCGTACATTTTTTGGCGGATTTCACGCCGCATTTGAGCTTCCAAAGAAAGCGTAGCCGTCGGTCGAGCTAATAAACGAGCTACACCGATCGGTTCTCCGGTTTCCTCGCACCAACCGTAATCACCATTGTCGATGCGTTGAATAGCGGCCTGCACTTTCTTCAAGAGCTTTCTTTCACGATCTCGAGTGCGCAGCTCCAGGGCATGCTCTTCTTCAATCGTTGCCCGATCGGCAGGATCCGGCACCACAGCCGTTTCACGCAAATGTTCCGTCGTCTGACCGGCATTGTCGCGCAATTCCTTCTCCATCTCTTCGAGACGATGACGGAAGAATGCCAACTGACGATCGTTCATGTACTCATCTTCGGACATCGCGAGTAACTCTTGCTCTGTCAACAACTTCTTTTTCGTGGCCATATATCTTTACCAACGCTTACCCGACTTACGCCGGTCAGCGTTTTTCATTACATCAAAAAACACCTTTTCAGGAAGGCACTATAAAAGTTGCCCTCCGATAAGGAGGGGCAATTGTCTCTTAAAAAGAAGATTTTGTCAAATTTTTCATCAACCTACGGAGCATCTACCAAACAGGTTTCAAGCCCGGTAATAATGGCCTGTTCGGGCAGATTGCGGCCGATAAACACAATCTTACTCATCGGCTTTTCACCCTCAGCCCATTTTGGTCCCAGGTCGGCTGCCACCAGCATGTGGACCCCCTGAGTGATCATCTTGTGATCGGTTCCTTCAAGATAAAGCACCCCTTTGTAACGAAGCAGGTCCGGTCCGTAGACCTGGGTGATTGTGCCCCAGAAACGCTCCAATCGGAACGGATCAAAGGGAGTGTAGGAAGTAAACACAAAGGAGCCGATTTCATCACCGTGGTGATGATGGTGACCCGTATCGGTTAAAAACTCGGGATCAACATCCAAAACCTCATTAAGATTGAAGCCTTCAATATCCAAAACTTCATCAATGGGAACTTCTCCCATATGGGCTTCTTTAATCGGTGCACGCGGATTCATAGCTCTTAAGCGGGCACGGATGGCCTTAACGTCTTCAGGGCTCACCAAATCCGTTTTGGTTAAAAAGATTCTGTCGGCAAAGCCTACCTGCGCCTGAGCTTCCAATTCTTTGTCCAGCGTTTCGTTGCCATGCTTGGCATCCACAACCGTAATCACACCGTCCAAACGATAAAAAGCTGCTACAGCATCATCCATGAAAAATGTTTGAGCTACGGGTCCCGGATTTGCTACTCCGGTCGTCTCAATAATGACTCGATCAAAATGAATTTCTCCACGATCTCGGCTGTGACGAAGGTCGGTGAGTACTCTGGAAAGATCGCCTCTAATCGTGCAACAAATGCAGCCGTTACTCATTTGTACAATCTGCTCTTTGTCGGTTTGAACGAGCAGCGTGCTGTCAACATCCTCTTCTCCGAACTCATTTTCAATCACAGCAATTTTATGTCCGTGATCTTCCCGTAAAACCCGATTTAACAACGTTGTTTTACCCGCTCCCAGAAAGCCGGTCAGGATCGTGACCGGAATCTGAGGAACCATATCCATAACATCCATTTTCAGCCTCTTTAAAACTTATCCATTTGCGGCTAGCGGTCGCATAAATTACCGAAGGGTTAATTGTAGTCCTTTCAAATACTCCCCTTCAGGGCAAGTCATCATCAGAGGATGATCGGCTCCGGCGCCGAGTCTGGCGATCATCCAGGCTTCTCGTTTTGAATCAATCACAGCTCCGGCAATGACTTTTTGGAATAAATCCACATCCATTGCCCCAGAACAGGAAAAAGTCAGAAGCTCTCCTTCCGGAGCAACCAACCGCAGGCCGTTTAAATTAATGTCTTTGTAAGCTCTGGCGGCACGATCAATGTGCCGATGACTTGAAGCAAACTTCGGGGGATCCAAAATCACCAGATCAAACATTTCTCCATTTTCCCGAGCCTGCCGCAGATACTCAAAGACATCAGCTTGTACCCAACGGGCACTTTGCTCATCAAAGCCGTTTCGTTCGGCATTGCGAGCCGCCATTGCCAGTGCCTCGGCCGAGGAGTCAACAGAAACCACTTCCTGTGCTCCTCCTGCCAAAAGAGCAAGTGAGAAACCGCCCGTATAGCAAAAACAATTCAAAGCCCGCATTCCCCTGCCGTGCTTTTGCTTAAATTCCTTTGCAAGGCGCTGAGCAAGAAAGCGATTTTCCCGCTGGTCAATATAAAAACCTGTTTTATGACCGATACGAACATCTACTCCGTAGCGGACTCCGTCCTCGGTCACTTCAATCTCCTGAGGCGGTTGCTCGCCGCGCAGCAACTCCACTCTGAGCTCCAACCCTTCCCTATGACGCGTTGCGGCATCAGAGCGATCAAACACACCGCGAATGCCCGGCTCTTTCATGAGGCAATCTGCAATAACGTCTCTGAAAGCCTCTACGCCAGCAGCCTGAAATTGAGTGACAAACCAATCCCCGTAACGATCCACGACCAAACCCGGTAACTGATCGGCCTCACCAAAAATCACTCTTACTGCGTTTGTTCTGGTAAATAAAGCTGCTCTGGCGGAGAGCGCCTTATGGATTTTGTTCTCGATCCAGTCCGAATCGATTTTTTCTTCCTCATTAAATGTCCAGCATCGAGCACGAAGTGCTGAATCTTTTGAATAGGCTGCCCAGGCTAAAAAACGTCCGTCATGCGAAAGCACTCTGACGGTATCTCCGCTTTTTGCTTTGCCTTGCAAACGCTTCACTGCCGTGTCATAAACCCAGGGATGACGACGCAACAATGAACGTTCCTTGCCTTTTTTCAAAATCAAATCCGCCATATTTACTCTCTCTATTGATACAAAGAAGGCTCACCTTCGGGACGGGTTTTAAAACGTCGATGAGTCCACATATATTGATCAGGATACTTTCGGATCCATTTTTCCAACTCTTCGGTGACACGAAGCGTATCGGCTTCGTAATCGTCTGTCGGGAAGTTATCCCAAAGCTCGGTTGCATGAACCTGATAGCCGTCTTCAGTCATTTCAGCCACAAGCATAATCACCTTGGCATGAGTCAGTTTAGCCAATCGGGAAGCCATGGGCAGAGTCGCTGCCGGAACGCCGAAAAACGGAACAAAAATGCTGTTTCTTCGACCGTGATCCATATCAGGCAGATAATAAAACGGAAGACCCTGCCGCATGGCTCTGATAATGGGGCGCAAATCATGATGCGTGCCTTTTGCAATCAAAATAGGATCGCTAAAGCGCTTACGTCCGTCAAGGGCGGCCTTATCCCATACGGGATTGCTTTGCCTCTGATAAAGAGAAACCCCCCTTACATAAAGATTTAAGGCAATTCCGCTTGCATCCAAACCGGCAAAGTGAGGCGCAATAACGATCAGAGGACGATTTTTTTCATTAGTAATCCTCTCAATTACCCCTTCGTCAAAGCGGACAAATTGACGCACATCGTCAGCAGTCCCCTTCCACAGCACACTGTGATCTAACGCCGCTCTGGCCAGTCTGAAAAAGCATTGCCGGGCGACCTCCTGACGCTTTTCATCACTCCAGTCAGGAAAACATAATTTCAGATTTGTCAGTGCAACCTTTCTTCTTTTCGGAACCGCGTACCAAAAAAACGAAGCCAGCAGCCGGGCAGCCTTTTCCCTAGATGCAGGTGACCATCCCGACATCATGTCGACGACAGCAAGCCAAAGATGCGTAAAAAAATTCGATATTGATTGCATATCCACACTCATTGCTCGCGCTTAACGCCACGAGGGCATTTATATCGCTTATATGACCATAAGTACTGTTGAGGGCAAGTGAGAATTGTCTCTTCAATGAACTGATTCATTGCTTCGGCGTCTCTTTTTTCATCGCCTGTCAAAACATAATCCCAACTTTTTGCATGCATACACCACCCGCTGGATTCTCTTTGCATGCGAGCCATAATCACCTGTGCTTTAAACTGTCTGGCAAGCTTTAACGGAAAAGTCATGGTATAGGCTTTTTCACCAAAAAGCGGAACCCAAACACCCTCACCGTGAGAAGGTACCTGATCAGGCAGTATGCCTGCAATACCTCCAGCTTTCATGATCCTCAATATCTGACGGACACCTTTTAAGTCGGCACTGGCAGGAACAATATTGTCCGAAACCCGCCCCCTGCCCACGATGTTGCGCAGGTAGCTTTTTCTGGGAACTCTATACAAAATGGCGATCTGCCTGTCTGAGCCTTTGAGCCAGCGCTCAGCCACCATCATGGGACCGACCTCATAGCAGCCTAAATGCGGAGTCAGAAACACAATGGCTCGGCCACTTTCTAAGGCTTCATTTAAAACCGGTACAGAAGCGTCATCAATGCGGCATTTTGATAACACCTCCTGTCGGCTTCTGCCCCAAACCCAAGGAGCCTCTACCGCTTGAGCTCCCTGTTCACGGGCGACAGCTTGAGCCATCTGCGGGGAATAAATGCCCGCTCGTGTTAAGTTACGGTTGATTTCTGCTCGATAACGCCGATCGAAACGATAGATCAAAGCGCCGATCCAACGACCGATCGAGCGCAAAAAATTCAGCGGCAATCGAGAGATTAAATAAATTAAACATTCCATGAGAGGGATTTTGCCAAACTTTTTAAGAAACAGACTTGATTTTTCTGCTAGTCAGAGTAGCATTTCGGATCACGCCGAGTTAAGGACAACTTGCGGGGCGTGTCATAAATTCCGCTAAAGCGTCAGCCGCATTCCGGATCTTCACGCGGTGGACGCTCGTTCCACAGGATCTCACTTCAAAAGGAATGTAGCACCATGGATTCATACTTATTTACCTCCGAATCGGTCTCAGAAGGCCATCCGGACAAAGTCGCAGACCAAATTTCAGACGCTATTCTTGATGCCATTTTGGCCCAAGACCCTTATAGCCGTGTTGCAGCTGAAACGCTTTGCAATACCGGATTGGTCGTTTTGGCTGGTGAAATTACTACTCAAGCCAATGTTGATTACATCGATGTTGCTCGCGAAACTTTAAAGCGCATCGGCTATGACAACTCCGATTACGGTATTGATCACAAGGGCTGCTCTGTTTTGGTCGGCTATGACAAGCAGTCCAACGATATTGCGCAAGGCGTAGACCGTGCCAGCGACGATTACCTCGAACAAGGCGCCGGTGACCAAGGCTTAATGTTCGGTTACGCTTGTGACGAAACGCCTACGCTCATGCCTGCTGCCATCTACTATGCTCACCGCTTAATGCAGCAACAGTCTATCGTCAGACGCAACGGAACCCTGGACTTCCTCCGTCCCGATGCTAAGAGCCAAGTGACGCTGCGTTATGAAAACGGCAAGCCCGTCGCCATTGATACGGTTGTTTTATCAACTCAACACCATCCCCGCATGAGTGACGGCAATAAGATGAAGCCCGAATTTATCGAAGCGGTCATTGAACACATTATCAAACCGGTGTTGCCGCCCGAATGGCTTAAAAATACCCGTTTCCTGATTAATCCGACAGGCCGCTTTGTTGTGGGCGGTCCCCAAGGTGACTGCGGCTTAACGGGCAGAAAGATCATTGTTGACACCTACGGCGGCGCCTGCCCGCACGGAGGCGGCGCTTTCTCCGGTAAAGACCCCTCCAAGGTTGACCGCTCCGCTGCTTACGCCTGCCGCTATGTGGCTAAGAACATTGTTGCTGCTGGTTTAGCTTCCCGCTGCCAGGTTCAGGTTTCTTACGCAATCGGTGTGGCTCAGCCGATCAATGTGACGGTTCGTACGTTCGGTACCGGCAAGATCGCCGACGAAAAGATCTCTGAATTGGTTCGCCGTCATTTTGATTTGCGTCCTCGCGGCATCATTCAAATGTTGGATCTGTTGCGTCCGATTTATTCAAAAACCGCTGCCTACGGGCACTTCGGTCGCGAAGAACCGGAATTTACTTGGGAACGCACAGATAAGGCTGAACTGTTAAAGGCCGACGCCTTCTAATTGTTCGGAAAGTTGTCTGTTTTTAGTAGCCTCGGGGCAAAGAACCCGAGGCTTTTTCTTTGATCAGCCGACAAACTCTTCGAATACATCTTCCTTTGGCAAACGAGACTTCGGGCGGCAGGCATTACTGTCGTTTTCAGCCCTGTAGCCTAAACTTACTGCTACAACGCTGCGTAAGCCGCGTTCGCGCAATCCTAAAATTGCATCCAGTTTGTCGTAATCCACCCCTTCAAGCGCCGTTGAATCAATTCCCATGCCGGCCGCAGCGAAAAGAACAAAACCGAGAGCAATGTAGGCTTGCGCGGTTCCCCATGCCAAGGTATCTGCAACCGTTTGACTGTGCAGACCTACAAAATGCCGACGACCAGCATCCAATCCCTCGATAACCGAGTCTTTGGCATATCGCCCGTCCTTAATCTCTTGCTGAAGCACTTTTTGCAAATGCTCCTCAGTGATTTTTTCAGGCACTGCAAACACAATGATGTCGCTGGCTTTTGCAACACGTTCCTGGTTAAAGTCTAAAAAGCCTTCAAGAATTTTCTCTTTTGCTTCTTTTGTGCTCACCACGATGAACTTCCACGCCTGCGCATTGACCGATGTAGGGGTGAGGCGCAAAATTTCCAACAACTCATTGAATTGTTCTCTGGGAATCGTCTTACCACTGTAGTGTTTTGTTGTATAGCGGTTTTTTGCAATTTGAAGCATCTTATTTTCTGCTGCCATTTTATTTCTCCCTATATATGATTTATTAGTTTAGTCATCTTTAAGATCTCGTTAAATTGTTCTTTCGTCTACTTACACCTGACTTTTGACCTTTACCCATCGGAGCCATACAATCTAAAAGTTTTTAATTCTTCTTTGTGTTAGATAAAAATGACTATTCGAGTATTAACGGGTATTAATACCACGGGCACACTGCACATCGGCAATTACGTCGGAGCCATCAGACCGGCCATTCAGGCGAGCCATAAAAAAGATGTTCAAAGCTTTTTCTTCATGGCAGACCTTCACGCTTTAATTAAATGTCAGGATCCTGATCGTATTGAACGCTCCCGCCTGCAAATCGCTGCTACGTGGCTTGCTGCAGGTCTTGATCCTGATCACGTCATCTTTTATCGCCAAAGCGACATTCCTGAAATTCCGCTTTTAAGCTGGATGCTCACCTGTGTGACGGCCAAGGGACAAATGAACCGAGCTCATGCCTATAAGGCCGCACTGGAAGCGAACGTAGAAAACGCAGATGATCCCGATGCCGGCATCTCTATGGGCTTATACAGCTACCCCATTTTGATGGCAGCCGACATTCTCATGTTTAATGCTCATAAGGTTCCTGTCGGCAAAGATCAAATCCAACACTTGGAAATGGCTCGTGATGTCGCTACACGCTTTAATTACCTTTATGCGACTGAAGATAAGCCCTTCTTCGTTATGCCTGAAGCTGTTGTAGACGAAACTCATGAAGTTTTGCCGGGTCTCGATGGTCGCAAGATGAGTAAGAGCTACAACAATGTTATTCCGCTTTTTGAAGGCGGCAGCAAAGCCCTCAAAGAAGCCATTGCCGGCATTAAGACCGACTCTAAGTTACCCGGCGAACCCAAGGACCCGAGTTCCACCTCTTTAACGGCAATCTATGAAGCTTTCAGTACACCGGAGCAATACAAAGAATTTTGTAAACGCCTGCAAGAAGGCCTGGGATGGGGTGAAGCAAAGGAAGAGCTTTTCAATAAGATCGAAGCTGAAATCGGTCCCATGCGCACAAAATATGAAGAATTGATGAAGCACCCCGATCAGATTGAAGCGATTTTGCAGGAAGGTGCTCGTAAAGCTCGTGAAATTGCCGTACCTTTTATGCAAAAAGTCCGCCAGGCAGTCGGCTTACGTAACTTCGCCCATTTCGGTGAAATGCAGCGCAAGACTGCAGAAAAGAAAAAGACCGCCCTGCCTATTTTCAAACAGTATCGTGAAAAAGACGGTAAGTTCTATTTCAAACTGACCACTGCATCGGGAAAAGAACTCCTGCAAAGCATAGCTTTTGACAGCGGTAAAGACTGCGGTCAAGTCGTCTCGTCACTGAAATGTTCCGGACTTTGTGATGAATCTTCCGTAGTTGCTGTCATCAAAGACGGCGAAACTGTCTCGGTGAAATGTGTTCAACTCTGCCCGGGCGTGACTCGGGAAGAAATACAAAGTGCGTTGTGTGCCATCCGCGCTGCAGAAGAAGAAAAGCGCAAAAAGAACGCATAACTGAATACGAAAACGCCTTTTAAGGCGTTTTCCATTGTTTTTCTCAAGGAGCGCTGCGAGACTTTTCAGCTTTTGAAAGCTCCCAGGCTTGAGACAAATCATAACGGCGCTCACCTTACTTAAATTCTTTTTATTTGGAGACATTTTGATGAGTACGCCTTACATCATTGCCGATATCGGTTTAGCCGATTGGGGCAGAAAAGAAATTCAAATTGCAGAAACGGAAATGCCGGGATTGATGGCTATCCGCGAAGAATACGCTACAAGCCAACCGTTAAAAGGAGCGCGAATTTCCGGCTCCCTGCACATGACCATTCAAACAGCTGTCCTGATTGAAACGCTCGTTGCTTTAGGTGCTCAAGTCCGCTGGGCAAGCTGCAATATCTTCTCCACGCAGGACCATGCAGCAGCTGCCATTGCTGCAGAAGGCATTCCGGTCTTTGCAGTTAAGGGGGAAACCGTCACCGATTATTGGGAATACACCCACAAGATCATGGAGTGGGATGACGACGGTTATTCCAACATGATTTTGGATGACGGGGGTGATGCCACGCTTCTTTTGCACTTGGGCTCACAAGCCGAAGAGAATCACAGCGTTATCGAACATCCGAAAAGCGATGAAGAAAAGGCGCTTTTCGCTGCCATTGATCGTCACCTCCAAGAAGATCCCCATTGGTACTCCAAACGTATCGTTCACATCAAGGGCGTAAGCGAAGAAACCACAACCGGTGTTCACCGCCTCTACCAAATGGCAGCCAAAGGCACCTTACGTTTCCCGGCAATGAACGTCAATGACTCTGTAACCAAGTCAAAATTCGATAATTTGTACGGTTGCCGCGAGTCACTTGTTGACGGCATTAAACGCGCTACCGACGTCATGATTGCCGGCAAAGTTGCTGTTGTTGTCGGATACGGCGACGTGGGTAAGGGATGCGCTCAAGCTTTGCGAGCATTGGCCGCTCAAGTCTGGGTGGTAGAAGTTGACCCGATCTGCGCCCTTCAGGCCGCCATGGAAGGTTACCGTGTCGTCACGATGGACTGGGCCGCTGATAAGGCCGACATTTTTGTCACGGCAACGGGCAACATCAATGTGATCACTCACGATCATATGATTCGAATGAAAAATGAAGCAATTGTTTGCAACATCGGTCACTTTGACAGCGAAATTGATGTAGCAAGCATGCGTCAATACAAGTGGGAAAACATTAAACCGCAGGTCGACCATATCGTTTTGCCGTCCGGCAACAAGATTATTCTCCTGGCAGAGGGTCGCTTGGTGAATTTAGGCTGCGCAACCGGACACCCGAGTTACGTCATGTCGAGCTCTTTTGCAAACCAGACACTTGCTCAAATCGAGCTTTTCAACAATACGGACAAATATCCGGTCGGTGTCTATGTGCTGCCGAAAATTCTTGATGAAAAAGTGGCACGCCTGCAGCTTAAAAACTTCAATGCACAATTGTCAGAACTGACCGATGAACAAGCCGCTTACATTGGCGTACCCAAAGAGGGACCCTATAAGAGCGACGCCTATCGTTATTAATTCTGTGTAACTCTGACTTTCCCGGCGGCTTTACCTACCCAGGTAAAGCCGCTTTCACATACCCACGCTGACAGGGGTTTATCGTAGTGCTCGTGAGGAAGCGCCTGCGTCACCAGTGACTGAGGTAAAACGCCGATCGTCAGCTCAACTTCGGCTCTCGATAAATATCGGTCATACCATCCTCCGCCATATCCCAGGCGAAACCCCTGAGCATCAATAGACAGGCAGGGAACTAAAAGGCATTGCGGTTCAACGGTGAAGCCGCAAACCGGTGCCGGTACTCCGGCCTCATCTTTTTGAAGTCGGTCATTTGATTCCCACACAACAAATTGCATCACCGAGTTTTTTATCCGCGGCAAAGCAAGAGTCCGGACAATCCCATTTTTTTTCAAATCCATCAAAACAGAACACAGATTGATTTCATTGCGGATCGGGTAATACAGTCCGACAGAATCGAATCGATTCTCCGATAAAAAGCTTTTAACATGTTCTGCAATCCGAGGGGATATTTCGGCCAGATTCATATCCATTCGCTTTCGAAGACAAACTTTTCTGAAAAAAGATTTTTCCGACATAACGCAGCGACTGTTTTTTCAATTAAAGTACGAGATATGCAGTCTAAATCAATTTCTTTACGTTTCCTGAAATCGACCAAGCTCTCAATGTGTGTTTTGGGAGCAGTCTTTTTGTGTACGTTCGCTTCTTTAACCTTGGCGGCTACCTCCTTTGACACAACCAAAATTCTTAAATCCTCACAACCCCAAAAAAATCCTGAGGTCATTGAATTCTTAGCAGGAGACGATGACAAAGCAAAGCTTCTTTTTTTCCGGGAAGCTTTTGAAAAACAAAAGATTCATCTCTTTGAAAAACCGCAGCAGTATTTTGAGCAAGACTATCCGCTCAAAGACTACGTTCAGGCATGGTCTTTACTTGCTCAGATCAGAAACGATCCCCAAAATACCCAACTGCAAAATGAACTTCTGCGTTTTATTGAACAGCATAAAAACGATTACATTGCCGAGCGGGTTAAAACCGATTGGATTTTGATTATGGCTGCCCATTGGGATCAAAACCGGCAATGGACTCGCTTTAAATCGGCTCGTTCACAATTGCTATGGAACCGATCAGATCCCAATCTCACGTGTTGGGATCTTTTTCACCGCTTACGCAACCAGAAAAATATTTCCAAAACCGTTGCCAGGGACACTTTAGCCCTTATCAACTCTACGCGTTACAAAGGCATTACTGTCTGCAGAAAAGTCTCGGATATCCTTATCGATAAAGTTCCATCCACTGCCTTTACACGCCTGGTCATATTGATTCAGCAGGGGCGGATTTCTGAGGGCAGACAAGTTCTCAATACCCTTATTAAGAAAAAACGTTTGCCGGCTCAAGCTGCTCGCCTGGCTTTCAACAATCCGAACCGATGGTACCGTATCAACCGCAATAAATTATCAAAGCAAAATAAGCATGTCCGCATTATTGCCGCGTATCGACTGACCTCTGTTAATTTTGATTGGGCCGTGAAAACAGCCAACTCTTTACAAGGGAAATTAAATAAAGAGGAAAAAAGTGCTCTTTGGGGACGATTAGGTTACGTAGCCGCTATCGGACATGACCCCAAGGCACTTAATTGGTATGAGAAAGGCGGCGCGACAGTCTGTACGGGCCCCTACAGTGCACTTCCCAATGACTGTCTGGAGTGGCGGGCCCGAGCTGCGTTAAGAGCCCAACAATGGAAAGCGCTTAACCGATACATTGCCTCGATGCCGGCTTCCCTAGCCAAACAAGACAACTGGACTTACTGGCGGGGGCGTGCGCTTGAGCAGGCGGGGCAAAAACAATCAGCTCAAACCTATTGGCAGCGACTGCGCTCTGTCCGCACTTTCTACGGCAAGCTTGCTCACGAAGCGCTTGGTCAATCTTTTTACTACTCAGGCAATGAAACCGTTGAGGCAACGCCTGAAGCCATTGAAGCGATGGGAAATAACCCGGGTTTGATTCGAGCCAAAGCGTTCTACGACGTAGGAATGTTCTATGAAGGCAACCTTGAGTGGCAATGGTCAATACGAACCATGAATCCCGCTCAGCTGCTGGCCGCCTCTCAATGGGGAGAAAAACACTCTTTGCTACATCGGGCTATTAATACCGCCATTAAAGTGGCTGAACACTACCCCGTTGAGCATGAGCTTTTGTATCCTCGTCCCTTTGAAGATGAAATCGAAACCTATGCAAAAAAGGCTGATGTTGACATCGATTGGGTTTTCGGATTGATACGACAGGAGTCTCGATTCATTGCTGCAGCCCAGTCAAATGTCGGCGCTAACGGTCTGATGCAGATCATGCCTGCTACAGCCAAGTGGATTGCTAAAGGATTGGGAATCGAAAACTTTAAATCCGAAGACATTTACGAAATTGATACCAATATCTATTTCGGCACCGCTTATTTACGCTCTTTATTAGATCGTCTGGATAACAATATCATTCTCGCTACTGCCGGTTATAACGCCGGGCCTAATCGAGCAAGCCGCTGGCAGCGCTCACTGCCGAATGTAACCGAAGCTGCCATTTTCATAGAGACTATTCCCTTTACGGAAACTCGAAACTATGTACAAAATGTTCTGGCCAATACGGTCGAATATGCTCATGGACAGAATAAAACCATAAAATCATTCAAAGACTGGTTGGGAGTGATTGATCCTGAAGCTGACACCACCACGGAAGAAAAAATTTAACTATGCATATTTATCTTGTAGGCGGTTTTGTCCGCGATCTCTACCTGACAAAAGAACTCGGATACCCCGAACACAAAGGGGATCGGGATTGGGTCGTCGTGGGCAGTACGCCTGAAGAAATGATCAAAAAAGGCTTTTTTCCTGTCGGAAAAGACTTCCCGGTCTTTCTTCACCCTCAAACTCATGAAGAGTACGCTTTGGCTCGTACTGAACGAAAAATTGCTGCGGGCTATCACGGCTTTGTCTTTCACACTTCAGAGACGATCTCTTTGGAAGAAGATCTCAGGCGCAGAGATCTCACCATCAACGCCATGGCTTTAGATGGCGACCATTTAATTGATCCGTATGGAGGCCTTAACGACATACGAAATAAACTTTTACGGCATGTTTCGGAGGCTTTTAAAGAGGATCCTGTACGCATTTTGCGCATTGCCCGCTTCAGTGCCAAATTACCTGACTTCCGCATCGCACCGGAAACACTCGAATTACTCAAGGAAATGGTTGCCAATGGCGAAGCCGACAGTTTAGTACCGGAACGTGTTTTTCTTGAAATGCGTAAAACACTTTCTGAGAAAACCCCGTCCCGTTTTGTGACAGTATTGCAAAAATGCGGACTTTGGCAGCGATTTTTCAATAACTTCCGGGTTGATCAAACTGTTTTTTCGCTTCTGGATAACAATCACCAACTTGAGGAAAACGAAAAGTTTGCACTGCTTACGCACAACGAGGATGACATCAACAAAATTAAAAAATTTATCTCGATCCTCAAACCTCCGGCTGATATCTCCGACACGGTTTTCCTGTGGAATAAACTCAAAAAGAGGTTTGACAATAAGGAGCCGGAAAATATTTTGAAAATCATTGAAGAGACCGATGCCATCAGGCGTCCGCAACGACTCAAAAGCGTCTTAAATTTAGCTCATGCGATTTACGGAACAGATACGAAACTTTGGCTCGCGGCTCTTGAACACATAAAGAAAATGGATTCGGCTAAAATCGCCGCCTCCTGTTCAGATAAATCCATGATCGGTCATGCACTGCATTGTGCACGACTTCGAATCATTGAGGGACTGATTTGATATGTCTTGGTACAACCATCCGTTATTGAAAGATTCGCGTCATATCCTTATCAAAGATGTTGAAAGAAATATGATGATCGGGGCTTATGAGCACGAAAAGGTTGCTGCTCAACCGGTCGTGATCAATGTGGAACTTTTCGTCAACACTCAAAAAGAAGGCGATGATCTCAGTAATGCCTATAACTATGATGAAGTCATTGAAACCATTGACTCCATCTTAAGTGAAGGACACATATGTCTACAGGAAACACTCGTAGACTTAATCGCTGAGCGATTGCTTCGTAATCCATTGCTCATAGCGGTTGTTGTCAGAAGCGAGAAGACTCAGGCTTATCCGGGTGTGAAGAGCGCCGGGGTTGAAATTTTTAAGGTGCGTCATGACCGATAAGATTATTCCCATTGTTGAAGACAAAAATATTGCAATCGAAGACGATACGGTAGAGATAACCGTCGACGGGAAAAAGCCTAAAAAGTCTGTGGCTGAAAAAAAGAATGAAAAGCGAATCATGCGGCTTGCCGGAAAGGCGATTGCGGAATTCGGCATGATTGAAGGCGGCGATAAAGTCATGGTTTGTATGTCCGGCGGCAAAGACAGTTACGTGTTGCTCGACGTATTAATGAAGCTGCAAAAAAGAGCCCCTGTTCCATTTGAACTGATTGCTCTTAACGTTGATCAGCATTTACCCAACTTCCCTAAGGATGTTATTCCGAACTACCTGGAAAAAATAGGCGTGCCCTATCACATAGAAGACCAAGACACCTGGTCGATTGTCAAAAGAGTGATTCCCGAGGGGCGCAACGTCTGCTCGGTCTGTTCACGATTGCGCCGAGGCATCATTTATCGGGTAGCAAAAGAACTCGGTGTTACCAAAATTGCGCTGGGTCACCACATGGACGATATCGTCAGTACTTTGCTACTGAATATGTTCTACGGCGGAAGACTCAAAGGAATGCCTCCTATTCTCAGAAGCGATGACGGTCAAAACGTCATCATCCGACCGCTTGCCTACGTTCGCGAATATGAAATTGAACGCTGGGTTAAGTATCGCGATTACCCTATTATTTCCAAGGAAATATGCCGCAAAATTGAAAATAAGAAGCGAGCGGAAATCAAAGCCCTGATGCGCGAATGGGATCAGAAATACGATAGCCGAATCTATAACATCCTCATGAGTATGACACGGGTTGCGCCGTCACACCTGATGGATAAGTCTATCTATGACTTTAAAACCTTAATTCCGGATGCTTTGAAAAACGCAGATATAGAAAGCTAGCCGTTCGCTTTTTGCGATAAAAGCCACTGATAGACATCTTCTCGGCTGCAACCGATAATTTTTGCAGCCGTAGCTGCGGCTTTAGAACTTGGCATGGCCTGGGCAAGAGCCCGAACCCATTTTTTATCTTTCTCTGTTAACTCAAGCGTCTCTGAACTTGGTGCTGCGTCCACCAAAATGACATATTCCCCTCTGGGTTCGTAGTCTTTTATCCATTCGGAGAGCTCCTGAGCCGTCATCGCAGTAAAGGTTTCAAATTTTTTAGTGATTTCTCTGGCAATCACAACGCGTCTTTGCGGCTGGGCTAATTCGGCTAAATCTTTAAGCACCTCTTTTATACGGTGCGGGGCCTCATACAAAACAAAACTGTCTTTTTGACCGAGAAGAACACTCAGTTGTTCATGTCTTGCTTTTGCCTGCGACGGTAAAAATCCCACAAAATGAAAACCTGTGGGTTCCAATCCGGCTGCCGACAAAGCTGTAATGACGGCGCTCGGCCCGGGAATCGGGATAACTCTGAAACCGTGACGAATCACTTCACGAACGAGCCGTGCTCCAGGATCAGAAACAGCTGGGGTGCCTGCATCGGTAACCATCGCAACCTTTTCGCCCTTTTGCAGACGTTCAATTATCATATGGGACTGAGCAATTTCATTGTGTTCCCGAACACTTACGGTTGGGACATTAATGGAGAAGCGCTCCAAAAGTTTTTTGGTCTCTCGCGTATCTTCGGCAGCGATGATATCTGCGCCGGCAAGTACCCACAACGCTCTGAGCGTAATGTCGGCGGCATTTCCGATCGGCAGGCCCACAATATACAACGCGGCATCCGGAAGAGTTTGCGATTGAAGACCGGCCATTTGCATTAGCAATTGTTCCGACCATTGATTTAATTTGGATTGCATCGTGAGTACTCGTTTACTTGTTCGTGTTTTTTGTTTGGCTATTGTAGCGAGCTTTAGCTCGTTGAGCTCAGCTCAATCTGCGATTTCATTTGCTGTCTCCGATACAGGTTTTGCACCGACGGAAACTCAAACGCATAATCGGGGAAAAATTGCCGTCCTGATGCCTACAGCAGACAGTCCGCTCAATGTTTTTGCCAATTCTATCGTTCAGGGTATTCAAGCCGAAAATTCGCAGCAGCTTTCCCCCTATGAAATCATTTTGCTGCCAAGAAAAAACGGACAAAATGCACTCTCTCACTTACAGGATGCAGCCTTAATGGGCGCAGTTGTTGCCATTGGCCCCATCAGCCGCGATGATGTTAACGAAGTCTCTTTACTGCCTTTCCTGCCGTTACCCGTTGTGGCTTTAAATTACCCGCAAAATGGAGTCACATCACCGGAATTGATGATGAATTACGCCTTGTCCCAAGAAGAAGAGGCTAAACAAATTACGGCTATCGCTGTTAAAGCATTACCCATTAACGAAGACGGTACCGTTTCTCAAGTCGCCATTTTTGAAGCTGACGCTCCGCTTGAGCACCGCATCGCAGATACGTTCGCTCAGGAATTACAAAAACTTGCCATCCCTTATACACGGCAGACACTCACCGAAGAGCTCATGCAGCAGCCTAAGTTTTATACCCTGGATGACACGCTCCTGCCCAAGCCTGAATTGGAACCGCTGCCTGATGCAACAGAAGATCCTTATGCTCATCAACGTGTAAAGCTTCGCAACCAAAGACTTTTATCAGAGTACCGCGCCAAACTTGAGTTTGAAGCCGCGCCCTATCAGGCAGCTTTTTTGGTCATGGATGCCAGAACCGCAGCACTCGTTAAGCCGCGCTTACCTCGTACAGCCCGTGTTTGGGGAACCAGCATGATTAATCCGGGAGACACTCAGCAAAGTGCGGTGGCCTCTTTAACATATGACCTGCAAAATGCTGGCTTTGTTGATTCGCCTCTGATCGTGCACTTCAACAATGCCGACTTTAAGGCCAGTTTCGGTGTTCCCGCTCCGAATTCATTGCTTGAACGGCGGCTTTTTGCATTTGGTGTCGACTCATACCGCCTGGCCTGCGCCTGGATAAAATGGCAGCCAGTCATTACAGTAGACGGAACAACCGGTAAACTGAGTTTTCAGCAATACCTCAGCGCCAATGTAGAGCGCATAGCTCAACCGAGCATTGTTTCCAACGGAAAAGTGGAAAACGTGACAGCAGAAGAGCTCGCCCAACCTTTGCAACGTCCTTAATTCTTTATGACTACTTTAGTGACACTCCAGGCCGCCGAATTAGCATTCGGCGACCAGCCTCTTTTGGATCATGCTGATTTAACCGTTGCAGACGGTGAAAGAATCGGCATCATCGGTCGTAACGGCACCGGTAAAAGCTCGCTTTTGCGTGTCATTGCAGGCGCTGACAAACTCGATGACGGCACCAAAACCGTCATGGACGGTCTGGGTATTGCCTACGTCGAGCAGGAGCCCTTTCTGCCCGAAGCGCAGACGTTGCGAGAGTCCCTCATTTTGCGGGGGAAATTAGATGAAGAAAGTGATGAACAGATTAAGTGGCGGCAGATTGCAAAACTTGACGAATATCTTCATCGCTTTGAACTCAATGCTGACAGACCGCTCCATGGCGCTTCCGGCGGGGAGAAAAAAAGGGCGGCTTTGGCACTCGCTTTTGCTCAAAATAAAGACCTTTTGCTTTTGGATGAGCCAACCAACCACCTGGATATCGACGCGATTTTAATTCTCGAAGAATTAATCAAAAATGAATATCGAGGCTCAAAATCCCTGATGGTGATTACTCATGACAGAGCCTTTTTAGATTCCGTGAGCACTCGCATCATTGAGTTGGATCGGGGCATCCTCAGAAGCTATCCGGGTAATTTTGATGCCTATGAAAACCGTAAAGAGCAGGAGCTGGCTGCAGAGGATATCGCCCGCAGGAAATTTGATAAATTTTGGGCTCAGGAAGAAGTCTGGATACGTAAGGGAATTGAGGCACGAAGAACCAGAAATGAAGGCCGTGTGAGACGCCTGGAGCGTTTACGTGAAGAACGTGCAGCCAGACGCGATCGCTTGGGGCAAATTAATCTCAATATCGATGCCGGAATGAAAAGCGGCAAGATTGTTGCAGAACTTGAAAAAGTGAGCCTGGCCTTTGACGACAAAGTGATCGTCAAGGACCTTGACTTCAAATTGCTCCGAGGCGACCGCTTAGGTCTTGTTGGACACAACGGTGTAGGAAAGAGCACATTGATTTCCCTTATTTTGGGAAAACGTCAGCCGGATAGCGGAAGCGTTAAATTAGGAACCAATCTCCAAATCGCTTACTTTGATCAATTGCGTGCACAATTGGATCCCAATAAAACCGTTGCAGAAACCATTTCTCCGGGCAGTGAGTGGATTGAAGTTGGTGGGAGTAAAAAACACATAATGGCCTATCTTGGGGACTTTCTATTTCCGCCAAGACGCGCCAATGTTCCGGTATCCAATTTATCCGGAGGCGAACGAAATCGTTTGCTTTTAGCCAGATTGTTTGCTCTTCCTGCTAACCTGCTGGTGCTTGACGAACCGACCAATGATTTGGATATCGACTCGCTTGAACTTTTAGAGCAGACTCTGCAGACTTATCCCGGCACCTTAATCCTCGTCAGTCATGACCGACGTTTCTTAGACAACGTCGTCACAGAGGTTTTAGCGCCTGAAGGAAACGGGCTTTGGCGAGAATATGTCGGAGGCTATTCAGATTGGCAGCACTACAGACCCAAGACAGAGCCTATAGTTAAAAAAGAGCCTTCTGTCGATAAAATTGCACAAAAAAGGCCTAAAACTGTCAAACTCAAGTTAACTTACAAAGAAAATAAAGAATTGGAGGCCTTACCGGAACATCTGATGCAACTTGAAGCTCAGCGTGATGAATTGATTTCTGCAATGAACGCTCTCAAGTCACGGTGCTCAGGATATTAAACAACAGACAGAAGCACTTCAAAACTTGGAAACTGAAATCAGTCAGGGGTATCAACGCTGGGAAGAGCTGGAAAATAAAAAAGCGCTCTGTGAGAATAACAAATAAGAACCTTTATCATTTACAAAAACTATCGAAAACAAATTTTCGATAGTTTTTCTCTATTAAATAATTAGGATTTATTGAAAAATTTCAGATAGATCCTTATTATTCGCCTTCTATTGATAATGATTATCATTTGTAATAATGATTTTCGATTTATTTCTATTGATAAAGGGCGGCAGATGCAGCAAAAGAGCCTTCACAAATCATTTGAGTCATCCCAGCGTTCCATGATGGGAAATCACGCTTCTGCTTTGGAAGATATG
The DNA here is from genome assembly GCA_900545335.1 of uncultured Sutterella sp. Taxonomy (GTDB): domain Bacteria; phylum Pseudomonadota; class Gammaproteobacteria; order Burkholderiales; family Burkholderiaceae_F; genus Aphodousia. Next base: position 86,033 of record UQYP01000001.1, read on the forward strand.
GTTCATTTCGAAGCAGAAATTACTGATAACCCGTTAAAAAACGCTTTCAAAGGCAAAGCTGCCGTCCACACTCATATTCCCGGACTAAGCTACATGGGTGATGAAGCCATTTCTGTAATTAAGAATCAATACGAAAATAAAAGACAGGGGACAAGTTTGGCCTACATCAACGTCCCTTTTTGCGAAACCCGCTGCCTATACTGCCTTTTTTATCAAAATCCGCTTCAAGCAGAGTCCAGTGAGCATTACACCAACCTGCTGATTAAAGAATTACAGCTTTGGAGTGATATGCCCGCTCAAAAAAACGAGCCCATCCATGCCGTTTATTTTGGGGGCGGCACTCCAACTGCTTTAAATCCTCAGGATCTCTATCGCTTAATCACCGCAGTCAAAACCTATTTGCCGCTTGCCAATGACTGCGAAATGACGCTTGAAGGCAGAATTCATCATTTCCCGGAAGAGAAAATGGAAGCCGCCTTCAAAGCCGGCATCAATCGCGTCTCACTCGGCGTTCAAACTTTTAACACTCAGGTTCGACAAACAATGAGACGGGTCGATGACCGAGACACAATGATTCGCGCCATCGAAACACTCGCATCATTTAACCAGGCAAGCATTGTTTGTGACTTGATTTACGGCTTTCCCTATCAGGACATGTCTGTCTGGGAAGACGATGTTAAAACCGCAATCACGTTGCCGCTCGATGGCATTGACTGCTATCAGTTAAACGTTTTTGAAAAGTCCCCGCTCGGTAAATTTATCGCAAACGGCAAGCTTCCTGCCGGAGCTGATAAAGAAGAACGCGCAGAAATGTTTGCTCGATCTGTTGAACTCTTGACAAATGCCCAATGGCGCCGTCTTTCGAATAACCACTGGTGCCAAACGTTCCGCGAACGCAATATCTATAACCGCTTCGGCAAAAGTGCAGCCGATTGTCTTGCCTTTGGAAGCGGAGCCGGCGGAAAGTTAAACGGCTACAGCTTCATGATCGAAAGAAAGTACGACGAGTGGGCTAAAAAAATTGAAAACGACATTAAACCCATTGCTTTTGCAAGTGCTCCGAACGATCACTGGCACGCCCTGCGTACGGTCTCCTCCGAAATGGAACTCGGACGCATCAACATGCGCCGTTTAAGCGACATTTATTCCCTGCCTCTTGAAGCGCTCAGTCAGGATGTTTTCAAACAATGGACTAAAGCCGGTCTGATTAATCCGGTCAGTGACTGGATGGTGCAGACCGTTGCCGGTCAATTCTGGCATACCACGATGGCGCAATTACTGGTCAATGTTTTAACTAAGCGGCTCGCACAAGCCAAGTAAAGATTTTTCAACCAAAAGAGAAAAGCTAATAACTGTTTCTCTATGACTAACATGACAAAAAGTCTCTCTTTTAAGAAAAGCTATCTTGCTTTAGCTGTGGCACTTTCTCTTCCGTTAATCAGCGCTCAGGCTGCCGAAAGTTACAAAGCTCAGGACGTGGTTGTGACCGCATCGCGCGTTGAACAGCAGCTTGCCGATGTCAATATGAGCGTATCCGTTATTACGAGAGAGGATATTGAACACAGTGCCGGCGCACAAACTATTGCTGATTTATTGGAAAGTAATGTTCCCGGCATTCGCGTCAACAATGACGGCGGACAAGGTATCGATCGCATCAAAATTCGAGGAGAAGATGCTTTCAGAACAGTGGTCATGGTGGACGGGCAAAGAATTTCAGAACAAAAATCTATGTCCGGCGTGCCGCTTCTCATTGATCCCTCTCAAGTGGAAAGAATTGAAGTCATTCGCGGTCCTGCCTCCGTTCTTTACGGATCCGATGCAATTGGCGGAGCTATCAACATCATCACCAAGAAAGGTGGGGACAAACCTTTTGAAGCTTCAGTTTCTACGGGTTTTAACTCTTCTTCTGACGGTAAAGATGCTTCCTTCTCAATTTCCGGCTCCAGTAACGGCTGGAACTACAGATTGGGAGCCGGCATTCAGGATCATGACAATTTAGATACGCCTGTCGGAGAAATGCCGCATACCGAATTCAGTTCAAAATCAGCTGATTTTTTCCTCTCTTACGACATCGATCCCAATAAAACCATCGGCATTTCTGCCAGCCATTATGACTTAGACTTTTCCTCAGGAAGCATCACCTACGCCAATCCTGATGACTTTTGGGTTGAAGTTCCCGAATGGAAAAGAACTCGGGGATCGATTTTCGGAGAATTTAAAAACCTAACGGATAATCTCGTCAGATTACGTATTGATGTCGGGCATGAACAAAATAAAAAACTGATGACCAATCACGTTGCAGATGTCTTTTATCCCAATCCTTCTATGCCTATCGGCATTCCCTATTATGTGGAAAACAACGCCGATAACAAACTCAACACAACCAGTGCATCTGTACAAGCCGATTGGCAAATTGCAGACAGTCACTACTTGATTACCGGATACGAGTTCAGCTTAGACGATCTTGATGCGAACAGCTCAACTTACATGAGCTTAATGAAGCAAATTATGTCCAGCAAAGACTTTGACGGCAAAATGACGCGTCATTCTGTTTTTGCAACCATGGAAAGCACCGTTTTAGATTCATTGTCATTGAACTACGGGCTTCGCTATACATGGTTTGACAGTGAAATGGACATCAAAGTCAAAAAGGGGACCAGTCCTGACAGCTCAGACGATGGAAGCGACGGAAAGGTCGTTTTCAATTTGGGAGCCACTTGGAAACCTATTGAAGATTTAGCTCTGCGCGCAAATTGGTCACAGGGCTATCGCTATCCTCTCCTGCAAGAACTTTATGTCGACACTGCCATGGGAATGAGTGGGGGATCGACTTTGGCCAATCCCGACCTCAAACCCGAAACTTCCAATAATTTTGAAATCGGTTCTCGCTATACAAACGGTACTTTGACGATTGATGCCGCACTCTTTTACAGTGATGCCGACGACTACATCACGACGATTCCCATTACCGATGAAATCTCCCAATATACCAATGTCGGGAAAGCAAAGACCATTGGTTTTGAACTGGATACCGGAATCAAAATCGGCAACTTCGAACCGTATACAACACTGACACTTTTAAGACGTGAATACCAGGAAAATGGTATTAAAACTACCAAATCCGGCACTCCTAAGGTAACCGCTCGCTATGGTGTTCGCTATGACGGACAGTATGAAGGAGCAGAGCTGCGGGCAGACATTTATGCGATCAGTCAAAGCGCAACAGAAAGCCATGATATGGTTGCTGAAAAGCCCACAATTACAAGCTACGGCGGTGCAACAACCTTTAATATTGCCGGCGGCGTTTCTTTCGGTCCGCAAAATGCGTATAGCTTAGATGCTGGCTTTTATAACATTACCGACAAGAAATACCAGAATAACGGTTCGATCTATGAACCCGGCAGACACTTCGCCGTGAAGTTGAATGCTAAGTTTTAAAGCCTCTGACGAGTGATGAAAATGACCGTTAAAACGGCCTATTGGAAATCGCAAGAACTCGTCATGATCGGTGTTTTTGCTGCTGCCATTAAGCTGTCCTCTCTCCTGATAGCTTTAGCTGGCGGCGGCATGAACCCGGTCACGCTTATACTTAAAAATCTTGTATTCACTACGTTGTTGATTGTGCTTTTGGCAAAAGTCAGAAAAAGCGGAACGCTTTTGCTCTTTACAGCTGTATCAATGATCGTGAGCGTGCTTTTGATGGGTGGAAGCATCACGTTGCTGCCCGCCGCACTGGTCGGCGCTTTGGCAGCAGAATTCGCTATTTGGCTCACAGGGGGCTTTAAAAATTCTTGGTCAACATACGTGGGCGTTGCCGTCTACGACCTCGGTACTAAACTCTTTTCTGTCGCCGTCTCCTATCTCATGATGCGGGAAACGCCGGCACTGGTTGTCTCTGTACTGCCCATTATTTTTATCGGTTACACAGGGTGCCTCCTTGGCCTTTTCACAGGCTTTCGGGCATTAAAAGAACTGCGGCACGCCGGCATCGTCAGGAGCTAATCATGAATCATTCAATCCTGACGCAAATCGAAGCGCGTACTAAGTTACTGCTCACTCTTTTGGGTGCTATCTCAACAATCGCCTACTCCAGTCTGGCGGCTCAACTGATACTTTTTGCGTTGAGTTTTTTAATGGCCTTGCTGATTAAGCGCCCGACTTTAGTTTTTGTTTTGTATCTGCTCATGGCTTTGATGATGGGATTGGCGATCGGCTGCACAGCTGTCATCACATTTTTTATCCCTGCTCTCGGAGAGATGACGGTGCAAAACCTGCTCATACCCTTTTTACGCGGTCTGACCATGATGAACCTGGTCATGGGGCTGGCGCTTTCCACCAAAATCGAAAACATTATGGCAGCACTTTCTCAACTGCATCTGCCGTTCGTCATTACGTTACCCTCTACGGTCATGATCCGTTTTATCCCCACCTTTGCCCATGATATTGCTCAGGTTTGGGAGACGCTCAAAATCAGAGGTTGGCAGTTGAATTTCACAATGCTTTGTACCCATCCGTTTTTGTGTGCAAGGCTCATTTTCACGCCCATATTGTTCCGAGCGCTCAAAAGCAGTGAAGCCCTCGGGGTGGCAGCGGAATTAAAAGGACTGGACAAAGGGTTGGGTAACCGCGCAAGCCGTGCCTTTTCTTCGGAAGAAAAGCTCTCCAACCGTGATTGGCTTACTTTGGCTACGGGAGTCTTTACTGTACTTCTCGCCCTGGCAGCTGAAATTTATCTGGGCGATTGGGGCATTGACCCGAACACAGTCCGTTTGCCTTGATAGTGGGGAAGAAATCATGATTGTTTTTGAAAATGTTTCCTACCGCTACCCGTTTCAAAACGACTGGGCTGTCCGGAATTTAAATCTGACGGTTTCTCCGGGCGAAGTTGTACTGGTTACCGGTGTATCAAGCTGCGGAAAAACGACACTGATGCGATTAGCCAACGGCCTTTGCCCACACTACTATGCGGGCGAAATGAAAGGACACGTCCGAGTTTTCGGTAAAGATACTGAGCAATCCTCTGTATCGGATATTTCCGATAAAGTCGGCACCCTCTTTCAAGACCCGGAAGATCAATTCTTCGCGCTCAATGTACGAGATGAAATGGGGTTTGCACTCAAAGTGGCCGGAACCGATCCCGCTACCGTTAGAAAACGCATCAATAACGTGGCCGGTCGATTGCATATTAAAGACCTTTTGACTCATTCGATTTCTGCACTCTCAGAGGGGCAAAAACAGCGTGTAGCGCTCGGTGAAATTCTTGTCTCTGAACCGCAAGCTCTCATCCTGGACGAGCCGTCGGCTAACTTGGATCCGGAAGCTACCGACCGGCTCGCCCGGGAAATCAAGAGACTCAAACAATCGGGGTTTGCGATCCTCGTGGTCGACCATCGGCTGCATTGGCTCGAGAGCGTTGCCGACGAAGTGATCGTGATGCAACAGGGCCAAATAGTTAAAAGAGGTCGATTTGAGATTCTTGAAAATCAAACGTTGCGTGATGAGTACGGCCTTCGTAAAGCCCATGTACCCGATGTTCGGGAAAGGCTACCGCAAACCGATCCGGAAAATCCCATTTTGATGACGGCCGATCTGACCTTTGATTATGAACGAGCCAATCGTCATTCCAAATTGGCAAAGTTAAAACAGCTTTTTAAAGGGGTATCGACCGAGCATAAAGAGCTTTTACTCAAAAATATTCATTTCAAAATCGGTCCCGGCATCACGGCGCTGATCGGCGAAAACGGCAGCGGGAAAACCACCTTGGCCCGACTCATCACCGGACTGAATATCGGCAGCGGCGAACTCTATCTAAAGGGAGAAAAAACCTCTGCCGCAACGCTTCTTAAACACACAGGACTGGTACTTCAAAATGCTGATCATCAACTGCAGATGAGAAGTGTCAGGGAAGAAATTTCCGCCTGCCTTTTTGCTGCACGACGTACTCAGCAAACGGACGAAATCGTTAATGAATTACTGGAGACGTTTTCTCTCAAAGAGCTCGCAGACCGCCATCCTCAATCTCTTTCCGGCGGTCAAAAACAGCGCCTGGTCATTGCGTGTGCTTTGGCTAAGAACCCCGACATTCTCATTTTGGATGAACCCACCAGCGGTTTAGACGGCGCCAATATGAAGCGCGTTGCCGATGCACTTCGAGAGCAGGCTAACAAAGGAAAAGCCGTCTTACTGATTACCCACGACCTGGAACTTCTTGCCTTATGCGCCGATCAGGCTCTCCGAATGAATTCACTAAAAAAAGAATTTTTAAATACGGAGAATAACAATGGATAAAAAAGAAAAAATTCAAGAATTAATGAACGCCAAAAAGCCCGTTACCTTGGGATTAATTGCCAGGGAACTCGGCTGCACGGATCTTGAAGCAGCCCAAGCCCTGCCCGCTGACGTTTGTTCATTCATCAAGGATATCGCCTCGTTTGATGAACTGTGGGCTCAAATGAGCCAATGGGAAAAGGTGACCCTTTTCATCATCCATGAAGGTCATGTTTTTGAAATTCAATCCAAACTCAGTGCCGGTAAACGTGCAATGGGTTACTACAACATTTTGTCCAAAGACGCCGTAATCGGCGGTCATCGGATGCTTTGGAAACCGCAGCCTTCATTTCGATGCCGTTTATGGGACGGGAATCTCATTACGTGGCCTTCTTCGGAAAAAATCAAAAACTGCACTTTTGCGTTTACGTCGGTCGAGAAAATCATCAATTGATTGAATCGGTTAAAGAAGGTTTTCAAAAAGCCAAAGCTCAATTTTGTCAATAAAAAAGAGGGTTCCAGATGTCTGCTTTAATCATTATCAGCTCTATTACGGGAAACACTTGGAAAGTCGGTGAGGCGCTGAATCGGGTCTATCCGACAACTTCTCTTAAACGCACCACAGATGTACTCAAATGCACAGAGCTTCTTGACCAACACAATAAAGTGATCATCGGATTTTGGTGTGACAAAGGAGGCCTGCCGCCCGATCTGGTCCAATTGGTACCTTATATTCGCAATAAATCTCTGGGGATTTTTGCCACCATGGGCGGCAATCCTCAAAGCGATCGAGCTCAAGAGTGGTTCAGACGCCAGTGTGACGCAGTTGTCGGCACAGAGCGCAGCAACTGTCTTGAAGCCACATTCCTGTGTCAGGGCAAAATCAATCCGGTTTTAATTGAACAAATGAAAAAAATGCCGGGCTACAAGGAAACACCCGAATCCGTTGCCCGTCGAGGGGAAGCCACAAAACACCCCAATGAAGATGATTACAAGGCCGCTTGCAACGCCTTCCGTGCCTTTTTAGCTTAAGAGTTTGAACCATGGAAAATTTACAGTCTCTGTACACATTAGTCGGACCGGCCGGTGTAGCACTGATTTTTGTTGCTCTATACGCTTTATACGTTTCGGTTTGGCTTATCACCTATCTAAACCGGGTATGGAAAAATTTTCGTCGTGACTTTTTGGATCTGGAAAGCGGAAAAGAGCGCTGTTTAAAAGATATCAATCCGGATACGGCCAATCCGCTTATTCGCATTATTTACGATATTGTTGCCACGCACGCCTCTCACTCCGATGACATTCGCGCCGAGGTTGCTTACCTTTTCCACAGAAACTTCAAGCGAGTCAGCAACGGTCTGGTTTGGCTCAAGCTGATCAGTGTCATCTCTCCTTTGCTTGGTCTGCTCGGAACCGTTTTCGGCATGGTAGAAGTCTTTAAAACGCTCTCTTTTACCGAAGTACCTTCCACAGAATTATTGGCTGCAGGAATTTGGCAGGCCCTGATTACCACCGTAATGGGTCTTTGCATTGCTATTCCTGTCTTGATGGTTTACTACGGATTGATGCTCAAATTCCGCGGTTTTCATATTGAAGCAGTGGAACACAGCTACCGTGCTCTGGAGATTATGAATCGCATTCGAGCTAAAAATAACCCTCACGCAATCAATGATGAAGAGGAGAAAGAATAATGAGTATTTTCGTCCCTCCCGGTTTATCTCCCATAGATGATGATCCGCAAATCGATTTGACGCCTCTCATCGATTGTCTGTTCATGCTGATTATTTTCTTTGTAGTCACGATGAGTTTTTCCAAACCGGTGTTGGAAATTATTCTGCCCGAAAGTGAAACAGCCGAAGTCAAGCGTGCGGACCGACAAATCAGTGTAAACGTTCGTGCTGACGGTACCTATTGGATGAATAACCGAACGGTATCCCTGGCAGAGATCGAAGGTGCTCTCATCGCCTCACCAAATTCTGTTTTGAATATTCACATGGATGGGAAGGCTTCCTTTGACTCTTTTGTCCCGCTCGTGGATTTAGCCAAAGAAAAAAATGAAGGGCGATTTGTGATCAGCACACAGGCTAAAAGATGAAATCTGTCAAACACATCGCCTATGACGCTCACAAACAAAGCTCAGAAGAGCGACAGGCAAATTTCAGCGCCAAACTTTTAACAGGTGTCGTAACGATCACTCTGTTTACTGTGGCCTTTTTGCAATTTTCAGATCCTTTGGCCATGCCTCAAAAGGCGAGCATTGAGCAAAATCCCGTTAAACCGATCGACAATGTGGCTACTCCTCTTAAAAAGGAACCCCGTTGGGTCATTATGACTATTTCTCCCGGAGCCTGGAAAATCCATTTGGAACAACCGCAGCCTGTGATTGAAAAAGTCAGAGAAGAAAAACCGATTGAGGTAAAACCCAAAGAAAAACCTAAGCCTGAAAAGAAAAAAACGCAACCTCGGAAAAGCGTTACAAAGAGCGTAGGCAGTGCCAAACAAGCGGCTGCCACAACCGGAAGCGGACAAAATACCAACGATATGTCCAATGCTCTGGCGCAAATTGTTCAGGTAATCGAAGAACACAAACGTTATCCCAAGCGAGCAAGAGACATCGGCATGGAAGGCTCAACAGTGCTCATCGTCTCCATTGACAGTAACGGCCAGGTGATCGATTATCGATTGCGTGACGGAGGAAATGCTCTTTTCAGACGAGCGACCCTATCGGCTGCCCAACACCTTACAGGACTTAAAACACAAATACGCCGAGCGGCCACTTTAGAAATTCCCGTTCGCTATGAAATTGACTGATGGCTATGGATTCTTTCATTCTTGATATCAGAGACCTACACAAAACTTATTCAAACGGATTTCAAGCCCTTAAAGGCATTTCTCTTCAAATCCGGAAAGGGGCTTTTTTCGGACTTTTAGGGCCGAACGGTGCAGGCAAATCAACCCTAATCAACTCTCTGGTTGGACTCGTTAAACCCACTCAGGGACAGATTCGTATTGCAGGATTTGATCTCAGCACGCATAAAACTGACGCGCTGATGAATATCGGTGTAGTGGCCCAGGAAATCCTATGCGACCCCTTTTTAACCGTATATGAAATGCTCTCTTTTCAAAGCGGTTATTACGGGCTCAAACACAATAAGGCTTGGATTGAGGAAATTATTGAAAACCTCGGTTTGTCTGACAAAATTCAGACGCCTTGCAGGCTTTTGTCAGGCGGTATGAAAAGAAGGGTTATGGTTGCACAGGCTCTTGTTCACAAACCTCCTCTTATCGTACTCGATGAGCCCACGGCAGGTGTAGATGTCCAACTGAGAAATCAGCTCTGGCACTTTATAGAAACATTACATAAAAAAGGACACACCATTGTTCTGACCACTCACTATTTGGAAGAAGCCCAGAACCTGTGCTCTGAGATAGCCATCATCAATCAGGGAAAAATCGTCACCAAGGGGAAAACCGATGCCTTGCTGTCATCGATGCAACAAAACACTTTGCGGTTTCGTTTAACGAAAGGAGCATTCCCTGCAAGTCTTGCTCCAAGACTGCTTAACCACGAAGCTCAGTCCTACGTATTGGGTTATACAGACGGCGGTGATTTAACCGATTTGCTGACAGCCTTACGCACAAACCATTGTGAAATTGAGAATGTGCAAACCTCTCGAGCCTCGTTGGAAGATTTATTTATCAAAGTTACCCAATAAAATCGAAAATGACCGTTTCCTCACAACCGTTTTCTGCTCGGAATGCTTTTTTCACCTTGCTGAAAAAAGAAATCATTCGATTTCAAAAAGTTGCCTTTCACAGCATTGCTACACCGGTTTTATCTTCTTTGCTGTATCTGATCGTTTTCGGAGCTGCACTACAGGATAAGATTCTGACGGGCTCTCAAACATCGTACTTGGAGTTTCTCGTGCCCGGCCTGGTGATGATGGCTATTTTGCAGAACGCTTTTGCCAATACTTCTTCATCATTTGTTCAGTCAAAAATTTCCGGCACGTTGTCGTTTTTACTGGTGACACCGCTTAATAACATCATGATTGCATCGGCCTATGTTTTATCCGCTGTCTTTCGCGGACTGGTGGTCGGTCTTTGTGTATGGGTGGGCAGTGCCATTTGGATCACTCCCAATATCGGTTCGGCTTTTTGGATTTTTATCTTTGCACTATTAGGTGCCTTTATCATGGCTTGTCTCGGCCTGATTACAGCCATTTGGGCAGACCGATACGAGCAAATGGGTGTTATTCAAACCTTCGTCATCATGCCCCTGACTTTTTTGTCCGGCGTGTTTTATTCCTGTGAGGCTTTACCACAGCCCTGGCGTGATTTAACCGTATTTAATCCGCTGTACTACTTGATTGACGGCTTCAGAGGCGGATTTTTAAATCATTTTGAAACAGACCCTTTATTGGCTGTTCTTTTTGGCTTGATGGCCTGCCTCGTTACTTTTTTCATCAGCGTCTGGCTTTTACGAAAGGGCTATAAAATCAAATCATAAGAGAATAACCACTCTACTGAATAACTTGAGCAGTTGTTTCTCAAAACTTATTTCTTGAAAGGTTCAATCGGCTTAAAATAAGCGGATTGATGACAACATTTCATGTCCTTGAGGTAAATCGTGGCTATTGATTCCGCTGAAATTCGATTCCAGGCACTGAGCCAATTAAAGACTCTTGACCAATTTGTTCCGGCTCGTGCAAAAATCGCACCGCACACAGAAGCTCTCAGACAATTTGACCGACGTTCCAACACATGGGAACGCGTTTCTTACAGAGATTTGGATGAACGGATCCAGCAATGGCGACGGGCTTTTTGCAAGATGGGTCTCAAGCACGGTGATCGAGTAGCGATCTTGCTGCCGAACGGAGTCGACGCCGTCTGTTGCGATCAGGCCGTTTTGGCTAACGGCTACGTACCGGTGCCGCTGCACGCCATTGATACGCCGGGGTCCAGTGCCTTTATTATTGCGGACAGTCAGGCTTGCGTCCTGGTCACTAACCGACAAAACCGCTGGGATTCCATTTCTCTCAGTCATACGGTTATGCCGGATCTCAGGAACGTGATTTTCACGGAAGAATCCTCCCCTGAGGAACGTCGTGACGGAGTAAAACTGTGGGATTTGGAATCGTGGTTAGCCACAGGGCACGGCGTTACAGAATTGCCCGCTCCTCCCACAGAAGATGACCTGGCTGCCATTGTTTACACCTCCGGAACAACCGGTAAACCCAAAGGTGTCATGCTCACCCATAAAAATGTGGTAAGCAATGTCATCAACACCTTAAAAACCGTTTATCCCAAACCCGGTGATGTGTTTTTGTCTTTCTTACCCGTGTCTCATACTTTCGAGCGCATGGCCGGTTACTATCTGGCATTAGGGATGGGATGCACTATTGTTTACACGCGTTCCATCCAACAATTGGCTGAAGACTTCAGAATCGTACGCCCTAACGTCATCATTTCAGTTCCTCGTATTTACGAGAGAATTTTTGCCAAAGTTCAAGCCAAATTGGCCCGCGAGTCTAAGTTTGTCCGATTCTTGTTCAACTGGGCCGTCGAAGTCGGTTGGAGACGATTTAGTCAAAAGTACGGTCTTCCCTGTCAACGAGGCGGAGCAACCGTTTTTGATCCGATTGTTTGGCCGATCCTTGAACGCCTGGTATCTAAAACTCTGCTCAATCAATTCGGCGGTCAATTAAGAATTGCCATCAGCGGAGGAGCCGCGATGAATCCTAAGGTTGCCAAAGCCTTCTGCGGTTTAGGCTTACCGATCATTCAGGGCTATGGGATGACTGAAACGAGCCCCATTATCGCCGGCAACTCTTTGGCCTATAACCATCCGAGCACCGTTGGCAAACCCTTACCCGAGACGAATGTCCGACTGGGCGAAGGCAATGAAATTCAAGTGAAGTCTGCCTCCGTTATGAAGGGGTATTGGAACAGACCCCAAGCCACACGGGAAGCTTTTACTGAAGACGGGTGGTTGAAAACGGGCGATGTGGGTGAATTTGATCACGAGGGTTTTCTCAAAATTGTCGGCCGTATCAAAGAAATTATCGTTACCAGTACGGGTGAAAAGGTCCCGCCGGCTGACTTGGAATTGGCCATTGAAATCGATCCGCTTTTTGATCAGGCTTTAGTAATCGGCGAAAATCGTCCCTTCATTTCAACGATTGTCGTACTCAATAAAGAAGAGTGGAAAAATTTAGCCGCGACCTTGGATCTGGATCCGAACGATCCTGAAAGTTTAATGGCCAATGTCACGCGCAATGCGGTCTTAAAGCGAATTAAAGCCGCCGCAAAGGGCTTCCCGCAATACGCCTTGCCCAGAAACGTTTACCTCACCTTAGAGCCTTGGACGATTGACAACGGTCTGATTACGCCGACGTTAAAACTCAAGCGTAAAGCATTAAATGAGAAATTTGCTCCGCAAATTCAAACACTTTATGCAGGTCATCGCTAAAATAGCAACTTTTGCTGCGAACAGATTGAATTGAAGATTATGGCTGAACATACCAAATTATTACCGGATTGGATGATCGGACTGACCGATCGCATCATGAAGTACTACATTGATCGAGAACTCAATGTTGAACCCATTATTCTCGACAGGCATCCGGAGCCTCAGCCCGGTCATCAATACATGATGTACGCACACATCCCGTTCTGCCATACTCTGTGCTCGTATTGCACATTCCACCGCTTTATCTTCAAGGAATATAAAGCGCGTGAGTACTTTGTGAATTTGCGCAAAGAAATGCAGATGGCTCGGGACATGGGCTATGACTTTACCTCTATGTATATCGGCGGAGGTACTACCACTATTTTGGAAGACGAGCTGATTCAAACCATTGAACTGGCACGAAAGCTCTTCCCGTCCATGAAAGAGGTCTCCTGTGAAACCGATCCCGCTCATTTAGCGACAGAAAGTTTCCGAAACCTCAAAGGCTTGGTCGATCGTATGTCTGTCGGCGTTCAAAGCTTTGATGACAATATCCTCAAAATGATCGATCGGTATGAAAAATTCGGCAGCGGCGAGCAAATTTTCGAACGCATTCAAGCCGCTCAGGAACTCTTCCCGATCATGAATGTCGACATGATTTTCGGCTTCAGAGGACAAACAGAAGAGATTTTGCAGCGGGATGTAGATTTATTGATGAAATTAAATCCCCGTCAGATCACAACCTATCCTTTGATGGTCACCACGCAAACTAAAGCAAGTGTTCGAAATACGATTGCCGCCCCCACAGCCGATCTGGCGGCTCAGTACCGCATCATTTTGGATACGTTGGGGAAGAACTACAATCAACTCACCTCCTGGACTTTCGGCCGCTCTCACGATGAAGGCTTTGATGAGTATGTCGTCGATCACGACGAATACCTGGGGCTCGGATCCGGAGCCTTCAGTTTCCTTGGTGATTCGCTGTACGTCAATACGTTTAGTCTGCGACGCTATAACGAGCGCATCAGTCAGGGCAAGATGGGCGTAGAGAGAAGAAAGCGTTTCGATAAGCACGCCATTTTGCAATACAGGCTTCTGTTGGGTTTATTTGCCGCTCGCTTATCGAGAAAGTACTTCCGTGAAGTTCACGGAGTTGATTTAGATCGTGCCCTGTTTAAAGAAATGCTGGGGTTAAAGCTCGCCGGTGCCATTAAAGATAGCCCTGCGGATCCGGATAATCTCATCGTAACCGATGCGGGTAAGTTCTTAGGCTTAGTCATGATGAAAGCTTTTTATTCCGGCATGGATAACGTTCGGGCTGAATTGCGCAAGCCTCTGTCTTCCATTGATATGTAGGATTTCGCTACCTCTAAAGAGGTAGCAATTCTTAAGCTGTTTTTTCCTTATTTTTTGTAAAAATTCTTTATAGTTCCAGCGTTGTCAGAAGGTTTTCCAGGACCAAGGAATGCCTTTGACGACAGGAATTGTACGTACAATCCCTGAGTTTCAAGAGGACCTGTGCACAAGGCACTTGTGACTTAGAGATTCTATTTTCAGTAAATCTTGGGAGAGATTTAAACATGTCCAAAACGATTATGGTCAATACGTTTACTCCGCCGCCCAATGCGCACGGTGAAAACGGACCTGAATACGTTGGCAACCTCCGTCGCGGTGAATTGCGTGGCGTGATCAAGATCAACAAGGATAACTGCGTTGGTTGCGATACCTGCCGTAAAGTTTGCCCGGTGCATGCCATCTCCGGTGGTCTGGGTGTTGTCCACTCCATCCGTGAAGACGCTTGCTTGTCTTGCGGCCAATGCTTGATCGCTTGCCCCTTCAATGCGATCGAACAAATGAGCTTTGTTGATGAAGTCATGAAGATGCTTGACGATCCCAACAAACTCGTTGTCGCTCACCCGTCTCCTGCCGTTCGTGTTTCCGTCGGTGAAGAATTTGGTGCCAAAGCCGGTGAACTCGTCACCGAACAGTTCGTCAACGCTTTGGAAAAAGCCGGTTTTGTGACCTATGACGTGAACCAAACCGCTGACCAGACGATTATGGAAGAAGGCTTTGAATTCGTTAACAAGATCCGCTACTGGGTCTTGGGCGAACGCGGACCTGAATTGGAAGAAGCCGCAAAGCACCCCTTCCCGCACTTCACAAGCTGCTGCCCGGCTTGGGTTAAGAATGTTGAAACGTTCCACCCGGGCTTAATTCCGCACTTGTCTACCGCTAAGAGCCCGATTCAGATGGGTGGCCCGATCGCCAAGACCTGGGCTGCGGAATACGTTTGGAAGAAAGATCCTCGCGACATCTACGTTGTCGCCGTCACGCCCTGCACGGCTAAGATTTTCGAGGCTGCCCGCCCGGAAATGAATTCTGCCTGGCACCACTTGGTTGAAACGGGCAAGATTCCTGCCGATACACCGTCTTTCCAAGACGTTGATGCAGTGATTACCGCTCGTGAAATCGCTGAAATCTTCCGCCGCAAGGGTATTAATCCGCTCGAATTGCCGAAGACTCGAGAACGCAGCACGATGGAAGTCTATACGGGTGCCGGTACGATTTTCGGTGCCTCCGGCGGTGTGATGGAAGCTGCCTTGCGTACGGCTTATTTCGTTTTAGCCGGCGAAGAGCTTAAGAACCCGGACATCAAGATCGTTCGCGGCCGCACCGACGCTGTCGTGGAAGCTACGATCCCTGTGCCCATTAAGAAGTTGGGCGGCAAGGTTTTTGAAGTTCGTGTCTGCGTTGTCAATGGTGCTTTGCAGGGCCTCGAAGGTGTTCTGCGCCGCATCAAGGAAGACAAGAACCGCTATCACTTCATCGAAGTGATGAACTGCCCGGGCGGTTGTGTCAACGGCGGCGGTCAGCCGGTTCGTACCGACAGCGCCACGTGGTTGAATCCCACGTTGCCGGTTCCCGTGCAAATTTAATTGGATGGAGACAATAAATGCGCAAGTATGAATATACCGAACGACAAACCGTTGCAATGCTCGGTCGCCGCGGCTTTTTGAAAGTTGTCGGTGTAACGGCTTTGGCAATCGGTGTCACGGGTTACGCCGTTGTTGACCTCATCCAACGTCGTTCCGATGTAATTAAGGCCCGTCAAGCCGGTTTGTATCGTGATGACAAGATTTGCCAGGAAAACGGTTTGGCTTGTTCTCACCAAAACAAGTCTGTGTTGCGTTTCTATGCTGATATGCACACTCAACCGGCCACCGGCGAATTGGCTCACCACCTTTTGCATACCCACTACTATCCGCGTACGCAATTAGCGGCTTTGGGAGGTAAATAATGGCTGAACGGATTTTACGATTCCACCCCGCCGACAAAATCTTTCACGCTGTCAATGCGGTAACGTGGTTTGCTTTGCTGTTTACGGGTGCAGCTGTTTACTTCTGCAACCTCTCTGATGAAACAGCCAATAATTTGATGATCTGGCACATCTGGATTGCCGTGGTCTATACCTTTAACCTGATCGGTTACTTGGTGTTCGCTCCGCATCGCTTTGCGGCTACCTTGAATGCCTTGTTAACCTGGGATATGGATACGATTAAGTGGTTCCGCAATTTCGGCGGTTATCCGCGTCGCTTCTTCAAGATCCCCTTCGGTCCGGTTGAAGTGCCGCCGCAAGGCCGCTATAACGGCGGTCAGAAGATGAGCTATCTCATTTTCTTCTTCATGATGTACGGTCTTGCCGTCACCGGCTGGTTGCTCTTTTACTTCGCTCCGGCGATCCCGAAAGGCGCTTTCTGGTGGATGTACATTTTCCATGTTTGGGGTTCCATCATCTGCTCGTTGATGGTCGTCTGTGCTCACATCCCCTTGGCTTTGCTCTCTTGGGAACACTTCAAGGGTATTTGGGGTCCGGGCGAAGGCACGATCTCTTACGAGGCTGCCGAACACCATTCTCCGAAATGGCTTGAAAAGGATGTTATTCGTACGAACCTTGAAAAGTAATTTGTACGAAAGTATCGCTTTGATACACATCTGATATAAAGGGATCCGTTATTATTACGCGGATCCCTTTTTTATTGGATAGGAAAATTCATACTATGGCAACCAGTCGAATGGAAACTCCTAAAGGACTGCGACTGCACTTTGGACTTTTCGGCAAACGCAATGCCGGGAAGTCTTCCCTCATTAATGCGCTTGCCAATCAAAATATTTCTATTGTGAGCAGCGTGGCAGGGACTACCACCGACCCGGTAGAAAAAGCTTTTGAGCTTTCTCCGATCGGTCCAGTCGTTTTTATGGATACGGCCGGCATCGACGACATCGGAGACCTCGGTCAGGCGCGAGTGCAAAAAAGTCTCTCCGTGCTCGAATGGATGGATGTTGCCATTGTGGTTTGTGAGGCAGGGACATGGGGAGAACACGAGGAAGGAATCCTCAAAGTCACTAAGTCAAACGGTACCCCTACAATCATCGTCTTCAATAAATGTGATTTACGTGATCCCACTGCGGAAGAACTAAATTCCCTGACTTCTCGAGGCTACAAAGTCATTCAGGCAAGTGCTGCGAACCGTAAAGGGATCGCAGAATTGCGTGACGCAATCATCGAAACCGTTTTACAAAATACTGAACCTGATCGTCCGCTCATCGGAGACTTGGCGCAGGTTGGCGACACCGTTGTTTTAGTGACCCCCATTGACACAGGCGCTCCTAAAGGCCGACTGATTTTGCCACAAGTGCAAGCTATCCGCGAACTATTGGATGCAGGAGCAAAATGCGTTGTCATTAAAGAAGACCGAATCACAGAAACACTCAATGAATTAAAAGCCCCGCCTCGTCTTGTTATTACCGATAGTCAGGTTGTGCTCAGAGTTGTCAAAGAAGTACCGGAACCTATACCGGTCACGACATTTTCCATTCAAATGGCTTATTCAAAGAGTGACCTTTTGGAAATGGCGATCGGTGCGGCGGCATTAACCAAACTAAAACCCGGCGATAAAGTTTTAATTGCCGAAACTTGCTCTCATCATCCCTTAAAAGATGACATCGGTCGGGTAAAAATCCCTAATTGGCTCAGAAAAACCGTGGGAGAACTTCAAATTGAGATTGCTGTTGGCAAAGATTTCCCGACAGACCTATCTCCCTACAAAGTCATCATCCAGTGCGGAGGCTGTATTGTGACCCGACGGCATATGCTTGCCCGCCTGCGTCAGGCAAAAGCTCAAGGTGTTCCCATGACTAACTATGGGGTAACGATTTCTTATCTGCAGGGCGTATTGCCCAGAGTATTGGCCTGCCATCCGGATGCTAAGGCAGCCTTTGATCAAGCTTTAAAAACTCTGTGAAAAATTTATGACCAGTATCTCGGATATCGTTAAACAAACTGAATTCAGTGACGAAGATATTGTCCGACTCCTTGGGATCACCGATCCCCAGGAAGCGGAGATTTTGCGTCAGGCTGCATACAACAAAGCAACTCAAACCGTTGGAAACAATGTTTATTACAGAGGCTTAATCGAGTTTTCCAATATCTGTACCCTAGACTGCCGTTACTGCGGCATTCGCAAATCCAACCATCAAGTGCCCCGCTACGAGCTCGATAAAGACACGATTGTGTCAGCTGCTGTGTGGGCTGCTCAGAATCACTATGGCTCCATTTGTCTGCAATCGGGCGAAAGGCGTGATCCGAAGTTTGTTGCATTTGTCACAGATGTTCTGAAGACGATTCATGCTGAAACGGTCAGTCCTGAACTGCCCAATGGGCTGGGCATCACTTTGTCCTTGGGTGAGCAAACTTATGAGGTATACAAGCAATGGGCAGAAGCAAGCGGCAATCCGATCGGACTGCGCTACCTCCTAAGGTTTGAGACTTCAAACCCAACACTATTTGATCACCTGCACTGCTCTCCCGGCCGAGAAAAAGGTTTGGAGCGCCGTTATCAAGCTTTGTCTGACTTAAGACGGGCCGGTTATCAAGTGGGTTCCGGCGTCATGATCGGTATCCCCGGGCAAACTCTTGAGGATTTATGCCGTGATATCCGAACATTCCAGCAATTGGACTTGGACATGATCGGCATGGGCCCCTATATCACAAGCGAAGGTGCAGATATGTTAGGCGAAGGCATGATGGAGGAAAAAGCTCTTATGCGGCTTTCGCTCAACATGATTGCCACGACTCGCTTAGTGCTGCCCGACATCAATATCGCAGCTGCCACCGCTTTACATGCGTTGGAAGAAAACGGTCGTGAAAAGGGCATCCTCCATGGCTGCAACGTCATTATGCCCAACATCACGCCGAGGGTTGTACGGAAAAATTACCAGCTCTACGCCAATAAACCGTTCATAGAGCAGGAACCCAGTGACTCTAATTTCTACCTGCAAAACAGTATTCAGAAAACCGGGCGCAGTGTCGCATTGAATGTACTGGGCAGCTCCAAACACTGGAAAATAAGGACTGGGAACAAATAACGATATCGGCTGCAATGCAGCCGATATCCCATTATTCAAATGTCTGGTTCTTCTCTCTTGTGGTATGGAATTGAACCTGAGGCCAATGCTTTTGAGTTGTCTGCAGGTTGTAGATAGAAGTAGCCAAGTAGACCAAATTTCCATCTGCATCTCTGGCAAGTCTGGAGGCCTGTTCATCCATAAACTGCTTTTGCGTCAATTCATCAGGAAAGGACAACCAACGAGCTGTTGAAACATCGGTGTTTTCATAAAGCGCATCAACTTTGTATTCGGTTGCCAATCTCTGCGCCACAATTTCAAACTGCAAAAATCCGACAGCTCCCAAAAACAGGTGCCCCAGATCGTTTTCAAACACTTGAATCGCACCCTCTTCACCCAACTCCTTGAGACCTTTATGAAGCTGTTTGGCTTTAAACGGATCTTTAGGACGGGCGGAGCGAAAGAGCTCGGGAGCAAAGTAAGGAATCCCGGTAAATCCCAGCTTTTCACCTTCCGTTAAAGTATCACCGATATGCAATTGTCCGTGGTTATAGATACCGATGATGTCCCCGGCTACCGCATCGGTCATCGTGACGCGATCATTGGCCATAAACGTCAAGGCATTGGGAATTTTCATCTCTCGATCTTCACGCAAGTGCTTGACCTTCATTCCCGGTGTGTAACGACCCGAACAAACACGGAAAAAGGCGATACGATCTCGATGCTTCGGATCCATATTGGCCTGAATTTTGAAAACAAAACCGGTAAAGGGCTTTTCTGTAGGCTCAACCATTCGAGCTCCGCCGTCTCTAGGTTGAGGCTCAGGCGCCCACTGGACCAATGCTTCCAATACATCCTTAACGCCGAAATTATTGACACCGGAACCGAAGAAAACCGGGCTTTGTTCACCAGCTAAGAATTTTTTGATGTCAAACGGATTACTGACTCCTTTGATCAGTTCAATACTCTCGCGGACATATCCCATTTCCATCGGAAACAATTCGTCTAATCGCGGATTATCCAATCCCTCAATCAGCTCTTCATTGCCCGATAAGCGATCTTCTCCAGGAGCAAAGCGCACCAAGTGGTCCTTTGTCAGAGAAAAAACTCCTCTAAAGGTCTTACCCATGCCGATCGGCCAGGTAATTGGAACACATTCCAATTTCAGGATTTCTTCTATTTCGCTCAACAAATCAATTGGATCACGAACTTCGCGGTCCATTTTGTTGATGAAAGTAATAATCGGTGTGTTACGCAGGCGGCAAACCTCTAAAAGTTTGATGGTTTGCGCTTCAACACCCTTGGCAGCATCGATTACCATCACAGCCGCATCAACCGCTGTTAGTACACGATAAGTATCTTCGGAAAAGTCTTCGTGCCCCGGGGTATCAAGCAGATTAATCACGTGATCGGCGTATTCAAACTGCATGACCGAACTTGTCACAGAGATCCCGCGCTGTTGTTCCACTTCCATCCAGTCACTGGTTGCGTGTCGCGCTGCTTTTCTTCCTTTCACGGCTCCGGCCATTTGAATGGCTCCGCCAAAAAGCAGCAATTTTTCAGTCAATGTAGTTTTACCCGCATCAGGGTGGGCAATAATGGCAAAGGTTCTTCTTTTTTTAACATCCCTAGCCAATTGAGTATCTAAAAGAGCCATTTTTTAAATTTCTTCCGACAATTCAAGGCCTAAAGTCAACAATTAAGGGGGTTATTGTACCGAATTTCATTAAAATCCCCTGCTAAAAATTCTTAAGCGTTACAATGCTCGAAATAATATTTGGAGTCTATAAATGAGTTATTTCCCAAAATGGAAATTAAAACGGGACGGAATCATCGCTCCGGATGAACGTTTACCGATCGGCCAAACATTAGCTTTGGGTGTTCAACACGTTGTGGCCATGTTTGGATCGACAATCTTAGCGCCGCTATTGATGGGATTTGATCCCAATGTGGCGATCTTAATGAGTGGTATCGGCACTCTGATTTTCTTTTTCATTGTCGGCGGTCACGTCCCGAGCTATTTAGGCTCCAGTTTTGCCTTTATCGGTGTTGTCATTGCCGCGACGGGCTACACAGCCGGCTCGGGTCTTAACGGCAATATCGGCGTTGCTCTCGGAGGCATTATTGCCTGCGGTCTTATCTATGCAATCGTTGGTCTGATTGTAATGGGCACCGGTGTCAAGTGGATCGAAAAACTCATGCCTCCGGTTGTAACGGGGGCCGTGGTGGCAGTCATCGGGCTGAATTTGGCGCCAACGGCCTGTAAAAGCGTCGGCGACGGTACGTTCAATGCCTGTATCGCCATTATTACGATGGTCTGTGTGGGTGCGGTTGCCGTTTACACTCGCGGCTTAATCCAAAAGTTACTGATTCTTGTCGGTATTGCTTTAAGCTACGTGATTTATTTTGTTTTGGCCAATGTTTTAAACATGGGTCCTGCAATTGATTTTTCAGTCATTGCCAATGCTGCCTGGTTTGGTCTGCCGCATTTTTCAAGTCCGACTTTCGACTTTAATGCTATTTTGCTGATCACCCCTGTTGTCATTATTCTGATTGGGGAAAATTTAGGTCACGTGAAAGCTGTTACAGCCATGACGGGACGCAACCTGGATCCTTATATGGGACGTGCTTTCCTGGGTGACGGTCTAGCCACCATGTTTGCTGCAAGCTTCGGCGGAACCGGTGTAACGACCTACGGTGAAAATATCGGTGTTATGGCAGCAACGCGTGTTTATTCCACTCTGATATTTGTTGTTGCAGCCTGTTTTGCCATTGTTCTGGGCTTTTCTCCCAAATTCGGAGCCATTATTCAAACGATTCCTCAACCGTTACTTGGCGGGGTTTCGATTGTCGTATTCGGTTTAATTGCTGTTGCCGGGGCGAGAATTTGGGTCGTCAATCAGGTCGATTTCGGTAACAACCGCAATCTCATCGTCGCAGCAGTGACATTAATTCTCGGTGCCGGAGATTTCACGATTAACATCGCCGGCTTTACACTCGGCGGTATTGGCACGGCTACTTTCGGTGCTATTCTGCTCAACGCCTTGATGAATCAGGGCAGCTCACGAGAAGGAGAGCCGTTAATCGAGCGTTAACTTCCGAAAAAATATCCCGACTGGTTTTTCTGCCAGCCGGGATTTTTTTATGCCTAAAGCACGAACCCTAACGGGTCACAATACTTTTTCCTATTAGGCACGCTTTTCAAGCACAGGTTCAGTGACACCGTCAACACCCACCAACACCAAGCTCGTGAGCATGGCTAATTGAGGACCTTGGTAAGCGTCAACCGGTTCATACCATTCTTTGACATTATGGTTGAAGCCTTCCTTACCGCCGCCACCGAGAGTCGTTGCAGGCACACCCTTGTTAACGGCCACGTTGTGGTCAGTAGAGGCAAAAGCGTAAGAATAAAGCGGAATGCCCAAAGCAGCCATTGCACCGCGAGCGGCTTGCAAAACGCTGACTTCATCTTTTTGACCGCCGCCGGGACGATGACCGATCGGTTCAAGCGTAAGCTTCACGCCATCTTCATCCTTATAGCCCCAACGTGCATTTTCATCTTTTGCGGCTTGTTCAAAGATCGGCAAAATACGAGCTTCCAGTTCGTCTAATTCCTTAGCACCGGCGCTTCTCATATCCAATTCCATTTCCACATGTGCAGCAATGGAGTTAACCGTCGTACCGCCCTTAATCGTGCCGCACGTAAAGGTTGTCTTCGGATCGCTGACCGTTTGCAAATCAGCAATCTTGGCAATAGCACGACCGATAGCATGAATAGCGCTCGGTGTACCGAAAGCATTCCAGGAGTGTCCGCCGGGGCCGTCAAAGTGCACACGATAGCGTTTGGATCCCGTAGCGCCGCACAAAACACGGTTCACATTCACACCGTCAACGGAAATGAAACCGTCGATATGAATGCCGCTCTTATTGAAGAGATACTTCGAACCACGGAGGTCACCGTTACCTTCTTCGCCAACGCTACCCACAAAGAGAATATCGCCAACCGTTTCAATCTTGAATTCTTGCAATGTACGCAGTACCTGCAAGATGGCAGCCAAACCGCGAGCATCGTCACTGATACCGGGAGCTAAATAACGGTCTCCTTCACGGCGAACCTTCACATTGGTTCCGGCCGGGAACACTGTATCCAAGTGAGCAGCCAAAACGAGTGTCGGACCATTACCCTTACCGCAGCGGCGGGCAAGCACGTTACCTTCTTCATCAATAGAAGCTTTCAGGCCCAGTTCTTCCAAACGACGAACGAAGTCCTTAGCACGAACTTCTTCATGGAAGGGAGGCGCTTCTACTTCGGTAATAGCGATTTGATCAGCAAGCGTTTTTTCATCATCACGCTTGACCGCTTCAATCGCAGCCTTGATCGTTTCACAAGCGGCCAATTTGTCAACGGCAGCTTGAACATGCGCCAAAAGCGGCGGCATTTCTAAAGGCTTTGCATCCTTAGGGTTGTCCATATTCAACTCCTTAATTTTGTTTAAACACAGAAAACTTCCGTTTTCATATCCTGTCGATTTTAGCATTTACGCTAGGTTAAACGACTTATTTTCTTAAGCTTCGATCAATGTTTCAGCTTTGCAAAAGCGCTTGCCATAGCACTTAATGGTCTGTCATGGTTTTGCCTGGGCAGATTGTGACGACTCGGTTTATTGCTCGAATTGCCTTTTTTCATCGATAAAGAAATACGATTTCTGGCAACATCCACTTCCAGCACACGAACCTTGACAATTTGACCCACTTTGACCACTTCCCGAGGATCCTTTACAAAGTGATCGGCCAACTCCGACACATGCACCAAACCATCCTGATGCACACCGATATCAACAAAAGCCCCAAACGCCGCCACATTGGAAACGACCCCCTCAAGCTCCATGTTCGGTTTCAGATCGGATATGGTTTCCACACCCTCTTTGAAAACAGCCGTTTTAAATTCCGGTCTTGGATCTCGACCCGGTTTTTCCAACTCGCTCAAAATGTCCTTTACCGTCGGAATACCAAACCGATCATCCGTAAAGTCTGAAGCTTTCAGCTGACGCAGCACACTTTGATTACCGATTAGGGTCAAAATATCAGAGCCCGTTTTCTCAAGAATTTTTTCAACGACCGGATAGGCTTCCGGGTGAACAGCCGAGGCATCCAACGGATTATCTCCTCCGGTTATGCGCAAAAATCCAGCAGCCTGCTCAAATGTTTTTTCTCCTAATCGCGGTACATCCATCAATTGACGACGATTTTTAAATGCCCCGTGAGTATCTCGGAAATTAACGATTGACTGGGCCACGGATTTTGACAAACCAGAGACGCGGGCCAATAGCGGCACACTGGCAGTATTTAAATCCACTCCGACAGCATTAACACAATCCTCTACCACTGCATCTAGTTTTTGAGCCAAATGCACCTGATTGACATCATGCTGATATTGACCCACTCCGATGGCTTTAGGGTCAATTTTGACTAATTCGGCCAATGGATCCTGCAGACGCCTTGCAATGGATACTGCACCTCGATAACTAACATCCATATTCGGGAATTCTTTGGCTGCCAGTTCGCTTGCCGAATACACACTCGCACCGGCCTCGCTTACCACAATCTTTGTTAAACCTAATTGCGGATACCGGGCAATCAATTCAGCTGCCAGCCGATCTGTTTCACGACTTGCCGTTCCGTTTCCTATGCTGATTAACTTAGTGCCATGACGTTTAGCCAAAGCAGCCAAAATTTCAATAGACTGATCCCATTGCTTCTTCGGTTCATGAGGATAAATCACCCCAGTTTCCAAAACACTGCCGGTAGAAGAAATCACCGCCACTTTCACCCCGGTTCTCAGTCCGGGATCCAATCCAATCACCCCTTTCTGACCTGCAGGTGCAGCTAAAAGCAAATCCTTCAAATTAATGCCAAATACCCGAATAGCTTCCTCTTCTGCCCGCTCACGGATAGTTTCAAAGAGTTCCGTCTCCAGGTTTAAGCAAACTTTGACTCTCCAAGTCCATCGGCAAACATCCATCAACCATTTGTCTGCCGCTCGGCCTAAATCCTTTACCCCGAAGTGCTCAGCAACCATTTTCTGACAAGGATGAGGAACCTGAGCTTCTTCCTGCTCACTGAGTGCAACTTTGACTGACAACACACCTTCCTGACGACCTCTGAAAAGGGCAAGGGCGCGATGAGAGGGAATAGAGCTCAACGGTTCATCAAAATCAAAATAATCCTTATATTTGACCCCTTCCTGATCCTTACCTTCCACAACTTCAGAGACAATAAAGCCGTGCTTACTTAAAAAAGATCGCAGTGCCGAAAGCAACTCGGCGTCTTCGCTGAAACGCTCGGCCAAAATATCTCTTGCTCCGTTCAAAGCATCCTTGACTGCAGAAATACCCTTTTGCGGATTAAGAAAGTTCTCTGCTTCCTGCTCGGGAACCAAAGTCGGATTTTCGAGTAATTTATCGGCCAAAGGCTCTAACCCGGCTTCTTTGGCAATTTGAGCACGAGTGCGTCTCTTGGGCTTATACGGTAAGTACAAATCTTCAATCCGCTGCTTAGTTTCAGCCTGCATTAAAGCCGACTTCAGTTCCTCGGTTAATTTTCCCTGAGACTCGATCGACTCGATTACCGTCGCGCGTCGGGCTTCCATATCCCGCAGGTAAACGAGCCGCTCCTGCAGCAAACGCAACTGTGAATCATCCAGTCCGCCGGTCACCTCTTTGCGATAACGGGCGATGAAAGGCACTGTCGCTCCGTTATCGAGCAAATCTACGGCAGCTTGTACTTGAGAGTGAGTTGCTTTGATATCCTGCGATAAAGTCAAAGCGATTCTCGTATTGGCTTCTTGAGTCAATGTCATTATTCAGTCTTTCAAAAAAAGGAAAATTAATAAGCTAAGACAGTTCCGGTGATAAATGTCCGGCTTGTTGCCTGATCCGCTCCACCATGTCTCTGTCTTTTTGTTCATAAGCTTTTCGTCTCAAAGACAAAAAGATATCTTCTTGGGGGGCTGAGTCTGTGTCTTCTTCATAAATAAAATGCAAACTGATTGCATTTTTTATTTCCGATGTTCTGATTTCAATTGTCAACCGACTTCCGGGATAGTCTTCCGTGTGTTCAATATCCGTTACCATCGTATGGTTATCGATAAAACTTACTCGGTCTTTTACATCCATAGAACCGAAGTGCAGCACGCGATAAAGTACGTGAAGACCGTTTTCAAATGATTCTTTAACCTCCGAGCTTTCTAATGGTTCAAAATACTCGTGAGGATGCTTGGCATAGTGCTCTAGATGCCTCAATAAATTTGAGACTGTCAGTGATTTGAAAAGAGGATCGTCCTGATTGGTCACCTCGATCGTATGTTCATGAACCTTAATCATGTGAACTACCCTTCTTAATTCGTTGTTCCAGCCAAATACTGTATCTGGACATCAAAAGGCTAGAGAAGAAGTAAATTGCAGCGACAAATATATATCCTTCTACAAAAAACTGACGCCACTGGGGATCTCCCAGAGCAAGACGCAGAGCACCCGTTAAATCATACATCGATACAACCGTCACCAAAGAGGTATCCATAAATGTTGACAGGAGGCTGTTTACCAGAGCGGGAATGACAGCAACCAGGGCTTGCGGCAAGATGATATAGATATAAACCTGCCAGGGTTTAAAGCCTAAGGAAGCTGCAGCGTTAAACTGACCGCTGCTGATCGTCTGCAATCCGCCTCTGACAGTTTCAGCCATGTAAGCGGCCTGAAAAAGCACAATACCCAAAGCAATACGCCAAAAACCGTCGATAACCAAACCTGAGGGCAAAAGCAAAGGGAAAATGTATGTGGCAACAAATAAAACCGTGATTAGCGGCACACCCCGAACCAATTCAATATAACTGGCCGAAAGCACCCTCAGAACCGGTAGGGATGAACGCCTGCCGATAGCTAAAAGAATTCCAATCGGTGCAGACAAAGTCATACCGATTAACGTCAGAATAACCGTAAGAGGCAAGCCGCCCCAGGCGTCAGAATCCACTGAGGTTAAACCAAAAATACCGCCTGCCATCAAAAGGAAAAATGCAGCAAAAGCAAAGATCCAACCGACAACAATTGCTCGAAAACCCTTTTTGGTCCAAAAAAGCGGCACTGCAGTGATGATCAGCATCAAAACAATCAGGAAGGTTGCCAGGCCCGCCCGCCACTGTTCCTCATACGGGTAACGTCCAAAGAGAATCAAACGCCATTTTTCAGCTACAAACCCCCAACAGGCTCCGTCAGAAGAACGGCAAAGTGCAAGGTCGGGCTCAGTGACGGCGTTGAACACTCCCCAGCCCAAAAATTTAACGGCAAACCAAAATAAACCGCCGGCAATTAAGAGCGTAAGCAGTGACCGCACGGGCGAACCGAAATAGTCTTTTCTGAGGCTTTCACTAAGGGAGGCATTCATGGCTAACATTTTCAT
Organism: uncultured Sutterella sp.; assembly: GCA_900545335.1. GTDB lineage: Bacteria > Pseudomonadota > Gammaproteobacteria > Burkholderiales > Burkholderiaceae_F > Aphodousia. The sequence goes on from UQYP01000001.1 coordinate 113,610, forward strand.
TTCCCCTAGCGCGGCGCTGAAACCACTTTTGTGTTAAGTCGATTCATAATCAGTGCAATGATCAGATTAAGCAACAAATACACCATCATGATGATGACGATCGCTTCAAGAGCCTGTCCCATGATAACAATCGATGTATTTCCTACACTGACAATGTCCGGATAGCCGATAATGACAGCCAACGAGGAATTCTTTGTCAAATTCATATACTGACTGGCCATCGGCGGAACGATCAATCGCAACGATTGGGGCAAAATGACATAACTGATTGTCTGCAGCCGTGTCATCCCCAAAGCTTCAGAGGCTCTCCATTGATTGGCAGGAACTGCCAAAATCCCGGCTCTGACAATTTCTGCAATAGCCGCTGATGTAAATGTTGTCAGCCCAATCCACAAAGCCATGAACTCCGGGGTAGCACTGGCACCGCCTGTGACTAAAAATCCTTCTCTATGAGGCTGACTCCAGCCAAACAATACGCCGGCAAAAAACCATACCAATACGGCAACAATTGCAGCCGTAAGCACTGCATCACAAGTGGCCACCAAGCCGGTTAATTTCTTAACTAAAGAGCGTTTTACCAAAAGGAAAACACAGACTGCAGAAAGCAGCGCTGCCAAATTTGTCTGCCACAAAAAGGCCGGTACACTGAATTGGAACCCTGCCTTTGAGAGCATGGCCCAAGTTCCGAAATGAATAGGATCAAATGAGTCCGGAAGAAACTCCGTAATAATCAGATAGATCGCAAAAAGCTGAATAAGAAGCGGAATATTGCGGTAAAACTCCACATGCGCCATTCCCAAAAAACGCACCAAAGGATGCTTTGACAGACGCATTAACCCAACGATTACACCCAGAACAGTTGCCGTGACGATCGCAAAAAGTGAAACTCGAATGGTGTTGAAAAAACCGGCCAAAAACATTCGAGCGAAGCTGTCGTTGGATGAGACGGCAATTAACGATTCACCGATCTCAAAACTGGCCCGATCGCTTAAAAAAGCAAATCCGGAACGAATATCTCTGGCTTGTAAATTACTGAATATATTTTGTGCAAAAAGATAAATCACTCCCAACACCAAAGCGAAGACAACCAATTGCCAAAACCACTCTTTGCGGCGGCGATAGGCTTCACGTCTGCGCCAGGCAGAATCGCCTGTCAGGCTTGAGGGGTGACTATTCTTTTGAGTTTGCATCTTTAACTAAAATGGCGGTTGAAACAACCGCCACTTCATCAATCTCCGTTTATCAGCGGATCGGTGGCGCATACAGCAGGCCGCCTTGAGTCCAAAGATTGTTATTACCCCTGGGCAAACCCAGTTTTGATTTCGGTCCCAGATTGGCTTCAAAGCTTTCACCGTAGTTACCGACCTGTTTGATGATACGGTAACTCCAGTCCTTATCCAAACCTAGCATTTTACCCATATCTTCCGAAGCACCGACCAATCGCTGCACATCAGGACGCATGTCGCCTGTCTTCTTCTCATCAACATTGGCCTTTGTCAAACCAAGCTCTTCGGCATTAATCATGACAAAAATAGACCAACGGACAATGGAGTACCATTCGTCATCACCGCGGCGCACGGCAGGAGCCAAAGGTTCTTTAGAAATGACTTCCGGAAGGATATCATAATCAGCCGGATTGGCTGCATTGGCGCGCCCCCCGGCCAAGTCGCTCATGTCCGTTGTATAAGCCTGGCAGCGACCGGAGAAAAAGGCTGCCTGAGTGGCCTCAGTGGTATCAAAAACCACAGTCTTAAACTTCATATTGTTTGAGGTGAAGAAGTCTGCCAAACTTTTTTCACTCGACGTGCCTGACTGTACACAAATTGTTGCCCCATTGAGCTGTTTTGCGCTCGTGACATTGAGGCGCTTAGGCACCATAAATCCCTGACCGTCGTAATACGTTACAGCCGTAAACAGAGCACCTGTCGTTGTATCCCGATTCATCGTCCAGGAAGTATTTCGGGCCAGCACATCAATTTCACCTGCCTGCAAGGCTGTAAAGCGCTGAGGAGAGCTCAAAGGAACAAATTTCACTTTAGAGGCGTCGCCAAGCGTTGCCGCAGCCACCGCCCGGCAGACATCCACATCCAAACCCGTCCAATTGCCTTTGCTGTCCACCGACGCAAAACCGGGTGCCGCCGTATTGACGCCGCAAATCAGCTGACCTCTGGCTTTAACCGTTTCAAGAGTGCTCGTTGCCGCATAAGAGTACGAACTCAGTGTCAATCCCAAACATGCAACGGATAAGGCAATTAATGTCTTATTCATACTTTCCTCATTTATCTTGTAGCCAAAACTTTCGTATTCTTAAAAATTTTGACAGAAAACCACCCGGAGGAAATAAACAACTTATCTCCCAACTTTGTCTATATTGTTACCTAAATAGAAAAAAACAACAATATATAAGAGTGACTAATTTTTGCCATTTTAGAAAAAAGTCTTTATTTTTGCTATACTTAGCAGATGTTTAATTCTTCCGTTTTTTATGTCATTTACCACATTACTTCTTTGTTTAATCGCTCTGATTTTCACCAGCAGCTTTTTTTCCATCTCTGAAATCTCACTGGCTGCCGCTAAAAAAATTCGTTTACGTACTTTAGCTGATGAAGGCCATAAAAAAGCTTCCCGTGTTTTAGCTTTACAAGAACATCCGGGGCATTTTTTTACGGTCATTCAAATTTGTGTTAATGCTTTATCTTTAGCCGGTGGTATTTTAGGTGAACGACTCTTTACGCCTAGCTTTACTTCGTTAGCTTCTATTTTCATTCACGAACCTGCTTTAGCTCATAATGTCGGTTTCTGGGGCGGTTTTATCACTTCTACGACTTTATTTATTCTGTTTGCCGACCTCATCCCCAAACGTTTGGCGTTGGTCGCCCCGGAAACGATTGCAATGGCCATTATCGGACCCATGAGCTTTTTAATTAGAGTTCTCAGGCCTTTTGTTTGGTTTTTCAATGGGTTGGCCAACATCATCATCCGACGTTTCGGCCTTCCCGAACGCACTAAAGATAAAATCACTTCAGAAGATATTATTGCCACGGTAGATGCCGGAACTGCAGCGGGGGTCATTGCCGACGAAGAAAAAAATGCGATCGAAAATATTTTCGAACTGGAAAGCCGTACGGTTCCCAGTTCCATGACACCGCGAGAAAATATCGTTTACTTTTTACTGACTGACTCTGAAGAGGAAATTTGTCGAAAAGTTGTCAGTTCTCCGCACAATCAATATATCGTGTGCAACGAAACTCTCGACAATGTGGTCGGTGTCATTGACTCCAAGGCTCTGCTCGGTCGCATTATGAGTGATCATCCTCTTTCGCTCAAAGACGACGGTTTGGTTCACCCCGTCCAACTGGTGCCCGATTCACTGACTCTGTCTGAGATTCTCGATACTTTCAAGCGTACCAACAGCGATATTGCCGTCATCATTAATGAATATGCTTTAGTCGTCGGCATCATTACGTTAAATGACGTCATGAGTACCGTTATGGGTGATCTGGTCACTACGGAAGAAGAATCTCAAATTGTCGAAAGAGAGGACGGTTCCTGGTTAGTCGACGGCTCCACACCGGTTGACGATTTGGAACGCTTACTCGGTGTAGACAACTTGCCTGAAGACTCCACTTACGAGACTGTCGCCGGCTTCATGATGTATATGCTGAGAAAAATTCCCAAGCGTACCGATAAAGTGGTTTACGGCGGTTATCGCTTTGAGGTCATTGATACGGATAAAAATAAGGTCGATCAGGTGCTCATCTCCGTTATCAAGCCTGAACAACCTAAAACTGCGCCTTCAGAGCCCGACTCAGGATCTGTCAAATAGATTATTTCTGAGGGACATTAAATCAATGGGATTGCTGCAAATCTGCATCAATCCCATCGATCCGTTTTAATCAGGACAGTCTCTACTTTTTCTTTCGAGCACGCGATGAAGCGGCTTTTTTCTGAGAAAATTCAAAACCGACAGAGCCGTCCTTACCTAAAACCAAAAAGGCAGAAAACTTTCGCTTTGTCCGATTGGAAACAAAGTCATGAAGCTCGCTGCTCTTGCCTTCCGTGAGAATTTTGACAGCTTCTTCTTCAGAAATCGGTTGTTGAAGAATAGTCTTTCCAATCCTAAAGTCACATTCTTTCTTCAAGGTTTTCTCACAAACATAGCCCTTCGGACTGTCATAAACCTGAGAGCCGCATTTAGGGCACTTTCCAACCGCTTTCAGCGTCGATACATCAATGGGCTCATCGCTGTCCTTTTGCTCATTTCCGAAATCGAATTCCAATTTAAAATCGTCTGTCAAACGTAATTTTGAGGAAAACGGCCGTCCCAATTTACTGATAAAACCGTCCAAAGGTCCGATTTCTTTTTCTTCGAGCAGTTTTTCGACCTCTGCAACCTCAAAGGTTCGGCCGCCCGGATGCTTGGGCAAGCTGAAGTCACATTGCGTGCAAGCAAAGCGCCTGTAATTTTCGACAATCTCCCCTCCGCATTTGGGACATGGATTCTTCAGGTGTGCCGGATTTTCAATCGGAACGGTATTGCCTTCATATCGTTTGGCAGAGTCTACGATACTGACCGTCATATCCCGAATTTCTTTCATAAAAACTTCTCGGGACAACTTTCCCTGCTCCATTTGAGCAAGCTTATATTCCCATTCACCGGTCAACTCAGGCTCGGACAATTCTGAGACTCCCAAGCCCTTGAGCAAAGCGAAAAGCTGTCGTGCCTTATAAGTCGGTACTAAATCTCTAGCGTCACGTCTGAGATAGTTTTGCAACAACAACCCTTCAATGATGGCTGCCCTTGTTGCAGGAGTGCCTAAGCCTTTGCCGGCCATTGCCTCACGCAGCTCATCTTCTTCCACGAGTTTTCCTGCACCTTCCATTGCAGATAACAGCGTGGCTTCTGTGTAGCGAGGCGGAGCCTTAGTGGCTTTTTGCTCAACGGTAGATTTCTCAATGATGACCTTTTCGTTTTCTGCAACAGCAGGCAAGGTTTCAGCATCCTGAGCATCCCGTCCGTAAACTGAAAGCCAGCCGGCCTTAACCAACACCTTACCCTCAGTCTTTAATTTTTCGCCCTCTGCCTCCGTAATACGGGTGGTCACATCGTATTCAGCTGCAGGGAAAAACACCGATAAAAAGCGTTTTACGACCAAGTCGTAGATCTTTTCTTCTGCTTCAGTCAGTTTTTTCGGAGCCTGCAACGTAGGAATGATGGCAAAGTGGTCTGAAATCTTGGAATTGTCAAATATTCTCTTGGTTGGCTTAACCCAATGATGAGAAAGAATTTCTTTTACGCTCCCACTGTACCGAGAGGAGTCTGACAACATATTCAAAGTTTCATGAACCGTCGGTATATAGTCTTCCGGAAGAGCTCTTGCATCGGTTCTGGGGTAGGTCAAAGCTTTATGCTTTTCATAAAGGGCCTGCGCCAGTGCCAATGTCGTCTTAGCGGAAAAACCAAAACGGTTGTTCGCTTCTCTTTGCAAACTCGTCAGATCAAAAAGCAAAGGAGAAAGCTGTGTTGTGCGTTTTGCACTGTCGTGAACCTGTGCCTGTTGATTCAGCAATTTCGCACATATGGCTTGAGCGCGATCCTCTTCCCAAATACGTTCTGCCTTATCCTGGGGACGAGATTCATTCTTTTTGAAAGCGGGATCAAACCAAACTGCCTCATACGAGCCTGAGGCAGTTTGAACTGTTGCGTGTACTTCCCAGTATTTTTGGCTGACAAAAGCATTAATTTTTTCTTCTCGTTCAACCACAATAGCCAGTGTGGGAGTTTGAACGCGTCCGACCGTCGTAAGGAAAAAGCCGCCGTCCTTACTGTTAAAAGCGGTCATAGCACGTGTTCCATTGATACCGACCAACCAGTCAGCCTCGGAACGGGAGCGGGCGGCATCCGACAAATGCTGCATTTCTTCGTCGCTTCTGAGATGATCAAAAGCTTCCCGAATTGCAGCCGGAGTCATTGACTGCAGCCACAAACGCTTGATCGTTTTTTTGCATTTGCTTGCTTGGATAATGTATCGGAAGATCAATTCGCCTTCTCGCCCGGCATCACAAGCATTGATAACGATATCTATGTCGGTTCTTTTGAGAAGCTTTTTCAAAAGTTTCAAACGATCTTCTGTTTTTTTAATGGGTTTGAGCTCAAAGACCGGCGGCAAAACAGGTAAATTCGCAAATGTCCATTTCCCTCTTTTGACGTCGTACTTTTCCGGCACAGCCAATTCCAACAAGTGCCCCACAGCAGAGCTCACCACATAGTTTTCGCCTTCGAAGTAGTCTTTTTCTCGGGTCATTCCGCCAAGTGCTTTTGCAATATCCGAAGCAACTGAAGGCTTTTCCGCAATAACTAAAATTTTCTTATTCATTTGACTTTCTAAACCTATTTTCGGGGACCTTCCTCGAATTATCTTTTTTTAGAGTAGCAGAAAACTCTACAAACTTTTTACAAAAATAATTTTTCAAACATATTAATTTTTTATTTCAGACAGGATTTCATCAACGGATTCGACCAGTTTAGCGCCTTCCCGGATCGGCTTATGACAGCCCTTGGATAATGGAGAGTGAATAGACCCGGGAACTGCCATAATATCTCTTCCTACATCAGCGGCCTGTCTCACCAAAGACAAAACTCTGGATCTGGCACTGGCCTCTATAACAACAAAATGCTGTGCACAGGCCAGCAGTAACTGCTGTCTCATTAACCACCCCTCTTCATTATTGGCAATAGGAGACAAAAACAAACCCCTATTAGAAAAAAATCGAAGCTTTTGAATGCAGTTACCCTCAAATAAAATATCTTTAGAAATAGCTGTAACAGAAAGCGGATTTGCTTTTAGAGCTGCTCTTAAAGCGATTGCCTCTATGCCAAGATAGTCCCCCTCAATAAGATTGATATCTTTATGCGCAAGCGATGCCGCCCAGGCTCTGGCAATATCCTCACCTTCTGCACTCGGGTGTGAAGAGCCTATCAAAGTCACACTTTTCCGATTCAATAATCCCACTTCACCCACTGCAAAGACGATCAAAGGAGAGGGGCTGACAGATAGAAACTGAAAAGGATAGTCTTGATCAGTCGGAAGCAGTAATCTGGAGTTAGGAACAACTGACAGAAGATGGACCAAGTGATTGATTTTTTCTTCGTCTTCCTTCGAAGGACCTTTTTTTATTTCAAGGGCTAACGCTTGTGGAACAACGGTCATTAAGGAGGAGACCGTTTGAGAAAAAATATCTTCAGGCAAACCGAATGCTTTCAACAAGCGGTAAAGCTCATCAAAGTGTATCCCCGGCAAAAGAGCCAAACGTAACCAATTTCGCTGATTTTCTAAGGACATAGATAGGCCCAAAACAAAATAAAAGTATCAATTGCGCTAAAATCCCACGTTCTAAGAATATTCTCTTCTGGAGATCGCCTGTGGCTATTTTACCCATCGTACAATTTCCCAATCCTGTTTTAGCTATGAACTGTCAACCGGTTCAGGAAATTAATGATCAAATCCGCCGTTTGGCGGCCGACATGGGAGAGACCATGTACAAAGCGCCGGGAGTTGGGCTGGCGGCGCCTCAAGTGGGTGAACCCATCAGAATGGTCGTGCTTGATGTAAGCGAAGAGAAAAATTCTTTAATGACTCTTATCAATCCTGTCATCACACAAAGAAGCCAAGAACTGGAAACCGGCGAAGAAGGCTGCCTGTCATTGCCCGGAATTTGGGAAAAAGTGAGCCGCAGTTCTGAAATTACGGTCGAATACACTGACCTTGAAGGGCAAGAGCAGGAACTGCACGCTGACGGCTTATTGGCGATTTGCATCCAACATGAACTGGATCACTTAGACGGTACGGTTTTCATTGACCATCTCAGTCGCCTCAAGTACGATCGGGCCTGTGCCAAACTGAAAAAACGCCGTCAACAGGAAAAGAAAGAAAACGCCCATTAATCCTTGTAACGATGACAATGCTGACTGATTGCCGGAATAATCTGGTCAACCACCTGATCCGGTAGGTCGTGGCCCATTCCATTAACAGCCATCATTCTGGAATTGGGGATCAGTCTCGCCACTTCCTCTCCCGCAGCCAACGGTAAAAGCGGATCTTGGCGGCCATGAATAACCAAAGTGGGCGTCATGATTCGTTTTAAGTATTTCGAGCGGTCGCCAGATGACAAAATCGCTAACAGTTGCCGATAAGTCCATGTGCGATCAAAACCGGACTCAAGCAATGCACTGGCAACGATTTCAACTTGCTCATCAGAGTAACAATGATGCGGCGATCCGATGGCTTTAAATATTTTGCGAAGGTATTTTTGCATCGACATCAGATCATTGGGGCGAGCTGGCTGACTTAAGAGCGCCTTGATTGCGCGAAACTTTCCCAAACCCGTTCTGGGGTTGCCCGAAGCTCCCATGATTGATACCAGCGAAGCGACTCTTTGCGGATAAAGGTAAGCCAAAACCTGAGCGATCATCGCTCCCATGGATATACCCATGATGTGTGCACGCTTTATCTGCAGTTGATCCAAAACACCGACTGCATCTGCCGCCATATCTTCAAGAGAGTAGCATCCGGTGACAGGTCTTCTCAGCAATGTTCTGATAATCGCCCTAAACACAGTAAAGGAACTGACCGGCTGCTGAATTTTCGTTGACTGTCCGCTGTCTCTGTTATCAAAAACAATAACGCGCAAGCCCTGTCTGACCAACTGTTCGATTAAGTGAGACGGCCAAGCCTGAGAAGGCATTCCTAATCCCATAATCATTAAAACCACCGGTGCAGAATCGTCGCCGTAAACACTGTAGGCGATACGAATATTGTCAATTGTTTTAAATGTCTGCATAAATGTCCTCTCATGATTGGAAAGTGTATCGCTTTACCAACAACTTTTAAACGGACCGATAAAAAAGCCACCAAATCAAACTCAGCCGAAGGCGAAAACACTAAAATTATGAGCATGAAGATTATATTTGCCGGAACACCCCCTTTTGCCGCTACCGCGCTTAGTGCCTTGCTGGCGGCCGGACATGATGTCTGTTTAGTCCTTTCACAACCAGATCGTCCCAGCGGACGAGGGATGAAGTTAACCCCCTCTGCAGTCAAAGCCCTGGCGATGGAGAAAGGAATTGAAGTACAAACTCCTAATACCCTTTCTTATAAAAAAGATGCCAACGAAGCCCAAAGCATGCACGATCTGCTTCAATCCGTTGAAGCTGATGTAATGGTTGTTGCAGCATATGGAATGCTTCTGCCTGAATCGGTCTTAAATATCCCCAAAGGAATCGGACCCGATCAAAGTGTCAAATGCATCAATATTCATGCCAGTCTTTTACCGAGATGGCGGGGAGCCGCTCCTATCACGAGAGCAATCGAAGCAGGAGACCCCTGTTTTGGTGTAACACTCATGAAAATGGAGGCCGGTCTTGATACCGGACCTATGCTCGCTCAGGAAAGCTTTGCCCTCAACGGTGAAGAAACGACTGCAACTCTGACTGAGGCTGTGTCCAAACTCGGCGCAGAAATGTTGGTTCGTTTACTGGCCAACCCTCAGGCTATCTCGATAACGGAGCAGCCTGAAGAGGGAGTGACTTACGCACACAAAGTCACCAAGCCCGAGGGGCATATTGACTTCGGTTTACCCTGTCGGGTAGTGGAAAGGAAAATCCGAGCTTTCACACCGTTTCCTTCTTCTTTTGCCGAGCACAACGGAACCGTTATTAAAATCTGGCAGGCACAGTCCCTTCCGGAAGTAAAAGGAATTCCGGGTGAAGTACTTGCAGTGAGCAAAAATGGAATTGATATCGCCTGTGCTGAAGGCGCGATACGCGCTACGGTCCTGCAAAGACCGGGGAAACCCAAAATGGCGGTCCAGAATTTTCTTCAGGGCTACCCGGTGACTCGCGGAGAGTTTTTCAAATGAGTGCGCTGCTTAGTCAAGCTATCGTCGTTAGCTCCGGCGGATGGCAACTGATGATTAAAGAGTCCGCCTCTTTGGAAAGAGCTCTCGGTTTTTGCCTCAAACAGCAAGATCCTGAATTAAAAAGCGTTGTACAGAGCTTGCTCTACACAACCGTGCGCCATCGTGCTCAAGTTGAGCTTCTTTTGAGAAAACTTGTTCAAAAGGAGCCTCAAGAAAATATTAAGGCAGTGTTGAGTATTGCCTTGGCCTTGTTACTTGAAAACAAAGAAAAGAATTTTGTAGTCGTTGATCAGGCTGTTGACGCTGTTAAAGCTTTAACACACACTAAATGGGCTGGCGGCTTTGTTAATGCCGTTTTGAGAAATTTTTTACGAAACAAAACTCAACTGACCGAGTGCTTCAAAACCAATTTATCTGCACGCTATAACGCCCCCGGCTGGTGGATTTCCAAAATTCGTCAAGCCTATCCCCAAAATTGGCAAAGCATATTGCGCGTTCAAAACAGCCGTCCCCCTTTGACATTACGAATCAACGTCTCGAAGATTTCCGTCAAAGAGTTTCTTGAAAATTTGACCCGTGCCGGTTTGCATGGTCAATCAGTGGGTCCCTTAGCCGTTATCATTGATCCACCCTGTTCTGTAGAAAAGATTCCGGGATTTTTGTCGGGTCACTGTTCGGTTCAAGATGCCGGCAGTCAATTGGTCAGTCAATTTCTCACCCTAAAAGACAATGACAGGGTGTTGGATGCCTGTGCAGCACCGGGAGGAAAAACAGCGCTGCTGTTGGAAAGTCAAACGCTCAACGTTACAGCGATGGAACTAGACCCTGCCCGAGCCTCTAAAATTCACGAAACGCTTTCTCGCCTTGGACTAGAGGCTAAAATAGTTGTTGGGGATGCTGGTGATAGAAATTTACTGAATGGGCTGGGGACGTTTGACGCTATTTTACTTGATGCTCCGTGCACGGCATCCGGTATCGTTCGGCGCCATCCGGATATTGTTTGGAGCAGAAGACCGGAGGATGTGAAAGTCTTAGCTTCAAGGCAGGCGAGACTGCTCGAAGCACTTTGGGAAAAATTACCTGACGGCAAAGACTTGCTCTATATTGTTTGTTCTATTTTCCCTGAGGAAGGTCCGGAACAAATAAAAAGTTTTTTAAAAAAACACCCCGAAGCTCATCTGAAGGGTACACCTTTAGCCCCGGACGGCATGCTTCGTCTTTTACCGACGGAAAACGAAAGCAATAGTGCTTTGCCACTTAACCACGACGGATTTTTTTATGCTCTTTTGAATAAGAGGAGCAAAGGCTGATGCAAATTAGACAACACTCTGTCACGCTGATATTTAGCCTTTTACTGGGGCTGGGGAGTGTTGTGCCCGCTTGGGCAAATGATATTACTGTTATGTTTTCAACACTTTCCTCGCGCCAAAGCACTCCTCAGGGGCTCTATCTCGATGTCAGTGTTGAATTTGATCTTCCGAGAAGTGTTCAGGACGCCCTCAATCGGGGTATTCCTCTTTACTTTGTAACGGAATTTTCGATTGAACGGCAACGTTGGTACTGGGTTAACAAGCCGATTGTTGAAGCATCTCTTATCACCAGACTATCGTATAGCCCTCTTACTCGTCAGTACAGACTTTCCAGAGGAGGCCTATCTCAGTCCTTCGATTCGCTTTCAGAGACTTTGGCCATTCTTAAATCACTGCATGGCTGGCGTGTTTCTGAAGACCCGGTTATAGAGAATCCTGAAGACTGTGTGGCTGAGGTGATGGTTCGACTGGATACAGAACAGTTGCCTTTGCCGATGCAGGTCACAATTGGTGAAAACGACTGGGACCTGACTTCTGACTGGCACTCTGTGGACTTTGACCGCAGCGTCACTGATCCGGAAAAGGAACATAAGCAATGAGATACCGGCTGAGATACGGCGCAAGTATCGGTCTGGCTATTATTGTCGTACTTCTTTTTTTGCTGACCTCCGCCGGAACGACATCACAAAAACTGGAGCCCTACTTTCCTCTGCTGCTGATCATCAACGCTTTGGTCGTCTTGGGGCTCTTAATTGCAGTTATTTCTCTGATTTCAAGACTTATTAAAAGATACCGACAAAAGCAGTTCGGTTCACGCATGTTGGCAACATTAGTCTGCACGATTTCTTTTGTAGCCCTATTGCCTTCTTTGCTGATTTACACCATTTCCACTCATTTGATATCCCAGGCCTTTGACTCAGGCGTTGACTCAAGAGTGGAAAAAGCCCTGGATTCAGGGGTCGCCTTAGCTCAAAACTCCTTATTGAGAATACAAAACGATCAATTGGTCACTACGCGAACCATTGCAGATAGACTCAGCACCATTTCATTTACGGAAATGAGTGATGAGCTGATGCGCATGAGTGATCTAACCAATTCAGCCGTTCTTTTCCTCATTGACGGCAACGGTCAGATTATTACCCAAACCTCTGCATTGTCTACTGTGGATTTGGTTATCTCTACCCGTGAACTTCAAACAGTAAAACAACAAGGTTATTTTTCAGATCTGGAGGAAGAGGCTGTATCAGGCCAAAGTCAACCTAATTTAAGAATTCGGACAATTGTTCCGATCAATAACCATTCATCTTCAGACGAACTGTTTTTGCAGGTCAGTTTGGAAATCCCGCAATCCGTTGCACAAAACATCAACGCCGTCACCAGCGGCTTATTGGACTATCAGCAAATTATCTTTACCCGCAGCGGTCTGCAAACCATCTATCACTGGTCACTTGTTTTAAGCCTGTTATTAGCGGTGTTATGTGCTGTATTGGCCGCATTTTCTTTTGCAAGCAGAACAACAGCGCCTATCAGACAATTGGCAGAAGGTACGCGCCGGGTAACAGGGGGGCATTTTCAACCGATTAAAGAATTCACCGGCGCCGATGAAATTAATGAGCTCACCCGTGCGTTCAACGTTATGGTTCGCCGAGTCAACGATGCTATGGATACATTGGAGAGCAGAAGAGAAAAGCTTGAACAATCCAATATCTTTCGTGAACGCATTCTGGAAAACCTTTCCACCGGCATTATCGTTTTAGACCAAATGAAACGTCTGCGCTCAGCCAACATGGGAGCGGTCAAAATTCTGGGTAACAGCGTATTGCAAATCGGTGTGTTATTAAAAGAAGCCAATCCCGCTTTAGCAGACTTGGTTCTGCCCATGCTGACTGAGAACTCGCGATCAGTAAAGCAAGAAAATGCTACTTTGTCTGTGGACGAAATGAAAGAGCCGCTGACACTAATGCTGAGAACTTCCTCTGTTCCTCTCAATGACGGTCCGGGTTATCTTGTTGTCATTGATGATATGACGCAGGCCGTCGCAGCTCAACGGGTCATTGCCTGGGGGGAAGTGGCCAGAAGAATGGCTCATGAAATTAAAAACCCCCTGACTCCCATTCAGCTGGCAGCCGAGCGGATGCAAATCAAACTCTCCAAACACCTTCCGGATGAGGATGTTTTGCTGCTCAATCGCTATACCAATACAATCGTTGAACAGGTCTCTGCCATCAAGCAGATGGTTAATGACTTCAGAGATTACGCTAAATTACCCAAACCGACACTGCGTCCGCTTGACTTAAACTCATTACTCGATGATGTAGCGCTGCTCTACAAACAGGCCGGAGGATCCGTTTCGCTGTCCCTGGAAAAGAATTTACCCATGATCTCGGCTGACAGGCGACAATTGCTTCAAATCTTGCACAATCTGCTCTCCAATGCCAAAGAAGCCAACAAAGGAGACCGAGAATGCAAAATTAAACTGTCAACTCATCTCGAGCGCAGCGGAAAAGATAAAAACGTGATATTAACGGTTGAAGACAATGGTCCCGGATTTGAAGATCAGATACTGAATCACGCCTTCGAACCGTATATAACCACCAAGGAAACCGGAACCGGGTTAGGTTTACCCATGGTGAAAAAAATTGTAGAGGAGCACGGAGGATGGATAACATTAGCCAACCGTAATTCTGAAAATGACCCTAAATCAAATGGTGCTATAGTTACGATTGGTTTTGTCAATCTGGCCTGACCATTTTATCTCAGACTTGTTTTATAAATGGCAAACGTTCTTGTTGTAGATGATGAAGTCGGAATCCGAGAGCTCTTCAGTGAGATTCTCTCCGACGAAGGTTATACCGTTACCGTGGCAGCCAATAGTGCGGAAGCCCGCCGTGCTTTGCGCTCTTGCTCTCCCGATGTGATCCTGCTTGATATTTGGATGCCGGATACAGACGGGATGTCACTGTTGAAGGAGTGGGCCTCTCAGGGACCGCTTCCCTGCCCGGTTATCATGATGTCGGGTCATGCAAATATTGACATGGCGGTAGAGGCTACCAAGTTTGGAGCATACTCTTTTTTGGAAAAGCCGACCTCAATTAAAACGCTGACAGAAGCATTAAGAGCTGCACTGGCAGCCAAACAGACAATGGAACGTACTGCTGCAGCCGCACAAAAAAGCTCAGGCTCGCAGGCAGAGAAAAACAAAAAAGAGGACTCCTCTCACCGTCTGAGTGAAAAAATTGACTTTTCTTTACCTTTGCGGGAAGCGAGAGATCAATTTGAGCGTGCTTATTTTTCACATCTGCTTGAACAGGAAAATTACAGCATGACACGCGTGGCTGCCAAAGCCCAGCTCGAGAGAACGCACTTATATAGAAAATTGCGTCAATTGGGCATAGAGTGGTCCAAAGAAGAGTCTTGAACTCGTTTTCCTACGAGCTAGTTTATGAAGATTTTAATTTTGGGAGCCGGTAGGGTCGGTCGATCCGTAGCTGAAAGTTTGGTAAGTGATGCCAACGATATTACTATCGTTGATGAATCGGCTGACCGAATCGGACAGATGCAAGAACGCTTTGACCTAAGAGGTCTGGTCGGTGACGCCAGCTCTCCCTCGGTTCTGAGCAGCGCCGGTGCCATGGACACTGACTTGCTGATTGCCGTTACGGCCAATGACGAAACAAACCTTGTCGCCTGCACGCTGGCAGCTCAAATCTTCAATATTCCAATGCGCATTGCACGCGTCCGAGACAGTGAACTCAGACATTACCCCCGAATTCTGGGTGAGGAGGGCTTTCGGGCAACCAGCGTTATTTGGCCGGAACAGGCTCTGGCTACCCAAATTTCCAAACTGATCACATTCCCCGCCGCTCAGCAGGTTTTAAATTTCGCTGATGATAAGCTGACGTTATTTACGGTGAACCCTACCGAAGAAGCTCCCCTAACCGGCAAAACTTTGGAGGAAGCTTTCAGGCTGATGCCGGACGTCAAAATGCGTTTCATTTCCATTTACAGACGAAACCGACGTTTGGAATGCAGAAATGACACAGTAATCGCAGCCGATGATGAAATCACTGTCTTAGTATCGAGTGATTGCGCTGAAAAAGTCATCGAAGCTCTGCACCCCTTTGAGAAAGCCGAAACTATTGTTTTAATTAACGGCGGAAACCTGTCCAGACTCTTAACCGACAATCTGGAGCCGGCTCGTTCAAAACGGCGAATTAAGATTTTTGAAGGTAAAGAGGAAGTCGCTGTTGCGTTATCCAAGCACCTCAGCAGCAATAAAGTTTCTGTGTCTTTAGTCAAGCACGATGACACCCATGCTCTTATGCAAGAAGGCATTGATCAGGCTGACGTAGTGGTTGCTCTGTCAAACAATGACGAAATGAACATTATGACTGCTCTTTTGGCTAAAAAGCTTGGAGCCAAACGAAGTATTGTTCTATTGGAAAATCAGGTTTATTCAGATCTTGTTCGCGGTACTGAAGTTGACGTAACTGTTTCCCCTACTCAAGCTTCGCTCGGTGAATTGCTCAGGCATATTCGTTACGGTGACGTTGTCAATGCGCAGGAACTTTACCAGGATAAGGCCGAGGCATTGGAGATCATTGCTCACGGAACAAAGAAAAGTTCAAAAGTCGTCGGTAAAACTCTGCGGGAGATTGCATTCCCCAGGGGTGTTTCTGTCGGAGCCATCGTTAGAGGCGAGGCAGAAGAGGCCACTGTACTCATGGCAGAACCTGATTTAACCGTTATGGATGACGATCATTTAATATTGTTCGTACCGAACAAAAAGGTCATCCAGCGAATTGAACGTTTGTTTGAAGTGGATGTCGGTTTCTTTTAAGAGAAAGTATCATGCTTCGGACACTCCAACGATTACTATTTCCGGTGCTCAACGCACTTGGGCCATTGCTGATGATTTTGGCGATAGCCCAATTGCTTCCGCTCGGAATTGCTTATCGCGATGGAGAGAATGTACTGCAGGAGTTTTGCACTTCTGCTCTGATCAGTTTTGCAATCGGACTGTTTTTCTTTTTCGCAACGAAACGCTTCAAAAGAGAACTTGAACCGAGAGACGGCTTTTTGTTAGTCACCCTTTCCTGGTTATCGGCCGCATTGGTAGGCTCTATTCCGCTCTATCTATTATTGCCCTCGGTCTCCTACGAACGGATCTTTTTTGAAACCGTTTCGTGTCTGACGACGACCGGAGCAACAGCGCTTACCAACATATCAGATCTGCCGCTGTCTCTTAATTATTGGCGCTGTCTTTTATCCTGGTTGGGCGGTATGGGGATCATCGTTTTAGCAGTTGCCATCCTGCCTTTGTTGGGAGTCGGCGGAGCTCAATTATTTAAAGCCGAAAATTCTAATCTTTTTAAAGATGACCGTTTAACACCCCGCATTGCCGATACGGCTAAGGCGCTGTACGTCATCTACATTCTTGCCTCCATCGCCTGCGTAGCTGCCTATCACTGGGCCGGCATGAATTGGGATGATGCCATTTTGTTCATGTTTACGACAATGAGTCTGAGCGGCATCACCCCATACGACCAAAGTATCGGCTATTTCAATTCTCCTGCTATCGAAATGGTGGCCGTTGTTTTTATTATTTTTTCGGGCTTTAACTTTTCACTGCACTTTACCGCCTGGAGACAACGATCCATATCTGCTTATTTCACAGATGTTGAAGCCAGATCTTGGCTTTTGGTTTTGTTAATCGGTGTATCCATCGTTTTTTCAATTCTGACGGTCAACCATGTCTACCCCACTTGGGATATTACGCTCAGACATGCACTCTTTAATGTGGCATCTTTGTTTTCTACAACAGGCTACACAACTGTCAATTATGAATTGTGGCCAAGTTCTCTGGGATTCCTGCTTTTAATGGGCAGTGTATTTGCCTCCTGTTCCGGTTCTACCGGAGGCGGGGTCAAAATGCTCCGATTGCTTATTTTTATTAAACAGGCTCTGATGTGCCTGCATACACTGCTCAGACCCAGAGACTACCTGCCCTTAAGACTCGGTAAACATACCATTTCCGAAAGTTTAGCTGCTAATGTATCTGCATTTTTTGCGCTTCACATTTCCGTTGTGATTATTTGCACAATGCTCATTATGTTTTCGGGAGTCGGCCTCACCGAATCACTTTCTACCGCTATTGCCTGTATTGCCAACACAGGCCCAGGCTTAGGCAGCGTCGGACCTGCCGGAAATTACGCCGCCTGTAATCCTATTCATCTATGGGTCGGCTCTTTTTGCATGTTTGTCGGCCGTCTTGAATTATTTACCGTTTTCGTAATATTCACGCGCTCTTTCTGGAGAAGCTAGCTCAATGGCTCCCAGCGGACATTGACTTTCTTATCCGCAGCCTTTCGCAAAAGTTTCAAGAGGGAATAAAAGCGAGTTTTCACTGAGACGCTGGCAAGCATTGCGGGCTTTTCTTTTGCCTCATCTTCGTCTTCCGGGACTTCCTTTGCCGCTTCCTGATCAATGGCTTTTTCTAACGCAGAAATTGCAGCCGGAATATCTTCAGCCAAAATAGCCCCTTTATCGTGAAATGGAATACCTGCGAGCTCAAATATCGGCTCAACATGCCGACGCATCATAATAATCTCACCACCGGCCTTAGAACGAAAAACGACAACTGACAATTGAAACTTCTCCTTATTTTGTTTGAACGATTAAACACTTTCTTTTTAAATTAATGACGCTTTTCAAAAGATTACCATAACGCTTAGAATACGGAGGGATTAACCCTCAACCTTTGAGACTCAAAAAGTTTCTGAATCTTTGACTCAAACTTACAACCGGACTCAACTGCCATGACTCAATCCTTTTCCGCTCCGTTAAAAGATGATGAATTCATTGAATTAGATGAGTTATTGGCTCAGTTTGACGAGGACAGCATGGCAATGGATGCTTCCCAAGCGGACGGATTCCTGACAGCTTTGTGTTTACTGCCCAAGGAGGTATCTCCAAAGGATTGGATGCCTATTGTCTTTAGTGCGCCGCAAGCCAAACCCTCCAAGCTACCTGAAACTCAGCAAACGAGACTTGAAGAGCTCTTGTATCGACGCTATCGGGAAATTAACCGTCGCTTATCTCAGCTGAAACCTTTAGATCCCATTGTTTTTGAACCGGAGGACGAACAGGGAAAGCCTCTGGAGGGTGAGGCAGAAATTGTCGCTCTTCAGCCTTTTGCCTCGGGTTTTTTAACGGCTGCTCAATGCTGGTCCGGTCTTTTAGATTCTGAGGATCCGACCGTGACTTCCGCTTTAGTCGGAATATGGCGACATCTGCCTGACGGTGAAATCGGTGACTTTGAGCAAATGCGCGATGAGCTTTTATCGGACTCGCCTCTCGAAAATCTGGACGATGCAATCGAAGATATTGCTTTATGTGTTAAGCAAATTGCTTCGGTGACACGTGGCTTTAAAGAAAAAAACAAAACTGAACCTAAATCTCGCAAACGCTATGGTAGGCGTTAATGCTCAATGGCTGAGTGACTTAAAAAAGACGCCCACACCACAAGAATTAAAACAGGAATACCGATTAAAGCTGTCCCTATGAAAAAGGCGCTGTATCCGACACTTTCTACAACAAAACCAGAAAAGCCTGCCAAAAATTTCGGCAATAAAAGCATTATTGAGCTAAACAGTGCGTATTGCGTAGCGGTGTAAGCTGTGTTCGTCAACCCCGACAGATATGCCAGGAAAGCAACTGAGGCAATACCGGCTGCCAAATTATCGGCACTGACAGTAAGAACTAAATAAGGAACATGGTGGCCTTGCAGAGCCAACCAAGAAAAAAGCAGATTCGTCAGTGCAGAAAGCAAACCGCCTAAAAAAAGCGTTTTCATGACACCGATGCGAGTACTGACGACACCCCCTATAAACGCCCCCATCAAGGTCATAACCACACCGAATACTTTTGATACAGCTGCGACTTCCTCTTTTGTAAAACCTAAATCTTGATAGAAAGGATTAGCCATTACACCCATGACCACATCTGAAATGCGATAGGTGGCGATCAATAACAAAATAACCGCTGCCTGCCAGCGATAGCGGGTAAAAAAGTCAAGAAACGGCAAACAGGCAGCCTCATAAAACCAAACGCTTAAGCGAACACGGCGCTCGCTCCAAAATGGATGCTTTTGCTGACAGCTCTGCAGTCGTTGTTGAGTTAAATCCGATATTTTCCGTTCTATCTGTCGCTGAGGCTCAGGAGAAACCATAACGGCTATGATGCCGATTAACATACTGAAAGCCATGACACTGTAAGCCGCCTGCCAAGCAAAATGATCGTAAAGAAGTTCAGCATCGGAAAAATACGCCGCCAAGGCTAAAGCACCCGCCCCAGCCCAAATCATTGCCAAGCGGTAGCCGGTTTGGTACGTTGCAGCCAGAGCTGCCTGCTCAGAGGGTTCTGCACTTTCAATTCGATAAGCATCCAATGCAATATCCTGAGTTGCCGAAGCAAAAGCCGTCAACGTTGTTAGGGCTATCATGGTCGACAGATGATCTTTCGGATCTGTAAATCCCATCAACAGAAGGCTGCAGGCAATGACACATTGGGAAAACAAAAGCCAGGAACGTCTCCTACCCAATTTGGCCGTTAAAAGAGGTAACTGAAGACGATCAACTAATGGTGCCCAGGCCCACTTAAATCCGTAAGCCAAACCAACCCAAGTCACCATTCCGATAGTGCTTAACTCAACGCCGGCCTCACGAAGCCAAAATGATAAAGTCCCCAACACCAATAAAAGAGGCAGCCCCGAAGAAAAACCGAGAAAAAACATCCTCACTGCTTCCGGCTTGGTGTAAATCCTCCAAGCAGAAAGCCAGGATTGTTTATAGCGCGCAGATTTCTCGGGCATGACTAAATCAGATCCTCTCTTGATATAAATTTCCATTGCATGGGCAATAAATCATCCGGAAGGAAATAGTTCCCGAATGCTTCCCGATGCAGAAATTCAACTCGGTTCCCAACGGCAGCGACCATCCTTTTAACTTGGTGGTACTTCCCTTGAGTGATCTTCATTAAAAAAACACGGTCATTAACCAAAGTGACTTCTTGGGCTGCTACTTTCTCTTTTTCCCCGTCGAGCAATACACCGTCTTGCAACTGTCTCAGCATGGAATCGGTCACAGCGTGTTTTGCCGTTACTCTATAGAGCTTGGCTACATGTTTTTTAGGATGCGTCAAACGATGCAGCAGCGCACCATCATCGGTCAGAATCAGCAGACCCGTAGTATCCTCATCCAAACGTCCGACCGGCTGAACGCCTCTGTTTCGTAACGGCGCCGGTAGTAAGGAAAGTACCGAGGGATGATGCAGAGGTTTTCGGGAACACTCATAACCTGCAGGCTTATGAAGCGCAATAATGGCTTTGGGCACATAAGGCCAATTCACCCCATCAACGGAAAAATTCAGTCCGTTTATCTCTACGTCTGCCCAAGGGTCATCCAACAACATTCCATTACACAACACACGGCCCTGAGCAATCATTCCGCAACACTCGTGGCGGGTTCCGAACCCTTGTGTAAAGAGAACTTCCTGCAGCTGCATCCATTAAACCTCATAATCCACTGTCAAAGGGGCGTGATCAGAAAATTTTTCTTCACTGTAGACAGAAGTTGAGCGGGCTTTCTGAGCCAAACCGGGTGTCGCAATTTGGTAATCAATTCGCCAACCCACATTTTTTGCCCGAGCCTGACCTCTTTGACTCCACCAAGTATATTGCTCTTTATTGGGTTCGAGCTTTCGAAAAACATCCACCCATCCATCCGAAAACAGATCAGTAAGCCATTGTCTTTCTTCGGGCAAGAAACCGGAATGCGTTAAATTACCCTTCCAATTCTTAAGATCGATTTCCTTATGGGCAATATTGACATCGCCACAAAAGACAATCTCTTTACCCATGGCGGAAAGCTCTTTTAAATGTTCTCTAAAGACCTCTAAGAAGCGATATTTCGCCTGCTGTCTATCCTCTGAACTGGTACCCGAAGGAAAGTAAACGGATATAACAACATAATTTTCAAATTCCGCTCTCACATAACGGCCCTCTGCATCGAACTCTTCATTACCGAAACCGATTTGAACCGATTGGGGCTTCTCTTTACTGTATAAGGCAACGCCTGAATAGCCTTTTTTCTGAGCAGTATTCATGTAAACATGAAACTGCTCGTCATGTAAAGTTTTTTCGTCAAAATCCGAGGGTTGTCCTTTGAGTTCCTGAACACAAAGAATATCGGCCTGTTGTTGATCAAACCACTGCCAAAAGTTCTTTTTTGATGCCGAACGCAGCCCGTTGGCGTTAAAAGTAATAATGCGCAACATCTGTTTTCCCGTTAAAATTTATTATTTGGGTAATTATCCTGAATCGTCAAGAATTTTGTCGGATCTAATTATGTCGTTACAACATGAATTTATCGAATTTGCTCTGAATACCCAAGTTTTGCGTTTCGGAGAATTTAAAACCAAAGCAGGGCGTCTGTCCCCCTATTTTTTCAATCTCGGTCTTTTCAACACCGGCAAGACATTGGGGAAATTGGCAGAGTTCTATGCTCAAACCCTTTTGACTGCACGTCAAGAAGGTAAGATTGAATTTGATATGATTTTCGGCCCGGCTTATAAAGGTATTCCTTTGGCTGCAGCCGTCGCCGTTAAATTGGCCGAAATGGGCTGTGATATTCCCTATGCATTTAACCGTAAAGAAGCTAAAGATCACGGTGAAGGCGGCATGATTATCGGCTCGCCTTTAAAAGGAAAAGTGATTGTTATTGATGACGTGATTTCTGCAGGCACTTCTGTTCGTGAATCGGTGAAGTTAATTCAAGCCGCTGGCGCTCAGGCAAGTGGAGTTGTCATCGCTTTGGATCGAATGGAAAAAGGTGGAAACGCAGAACAAATGACTGAGGTCTCGGCTGTGCAGGACGTGATCAACACATTCCATATGCCTGTTATTTCCATCATTAATTTAAAGGACCTTTTGGCCTTCATGGATGAAGACACACCGATGGCTCAGCAAGCCCGCGCTTACAGAGAAGCTGTCCAGGCATACCGCGACCGTTACGGCGCTTAGTTACCATCCTTTCTCACAGCTGTACATTGAAAAATCCCTTGGGGTTACAGACCTCAAGGGATTTTCTTTTGATTAGGACAATTTCTGTCTGAGCAGCTGATTAACCTGAGCGGGATTAGCTTTACCCTTGCTCGCTTTCATCACCTGACCAACCAAGCCGTTCAAAGCTTTTTCCTTACCGGCTCGGAATTCGGCTACATTCTTGGGATTGTTAGCGATGACTTCGTCAACAATCTTTTCGATTGCTCCCGTATCGGAAATTTGTTTCAACCCCAATTGTTCAATAAGAGTATCAACATCCTCTTCACTGCCTTGCATAATGGCTGAGAAAATCTTCTTTGCACCTTTATTGTTAATGGTGTTATCCAAAATGCGAGAGATTAAGACTGAGAGCTTCTCAGGCGTCACGGGCAATGTTTCAATGGTCATTTCTGCCTGATTGAGCGCGGCAGAGACCTCACCCATCACCCAGTTGGCCGCAATTTTCTTATCGCTCACCTTATCAGCAACAGCCAAATAGTAATCAGCCATTGCTTTAGACGAGGTCAGAACCGAAGCATCGTAGTCAGATAAGCCAAAATCTTTTGACAGCCGAGCGCGCATCTGCTCAGGCAATTCCGGCATCTCCGAGCGAACGCGCTCGAGCCATTCTTCCGAAATATCCAAAGGCAGCAAATCAGGATCCGGGAAATAGCGATAATCCATTGAGTCTTCCTTGGATCGCATTTCACGGGTCTCTCCCGTATCCGGGTTATAAAGACGCGTGGCCTGAATAACCTTACCGCCGTCTTCAATCAATTCAATCTGGCGACGCACTTCGTACTCAATAGCCTCCTGCAGGAAGCGGAATGAATTGAGATTCTTAATTTCACAGCGCGTACCGAATTCTTTTTGACCGACTGGACGCACACTGACATTGGCATCGCAGCGGAAATTGCCGTTTTGCATATCCCCGTGGCTGATGCCCAACCAAACGACCAAGGCATGCAATGTACGGGCATAGGCGACTGCTTCTTCAGCAGAGCGAAGCTCGGGCTCTGTCACAATTTCCAATAAAGGAGTGCCAGCACGGTTTAAGTCAATACCACTTTGACCGACCTCTAAGCCATGTACACTTTTGCCTGCATCTTCTTCCAAGTGTGCACGGGTCAGATTGAGCGTCTTGATATACGGTTCACCTTTTTTAGGCGTGACCATAAAAGAGACCTGACCGCCAATAACAATCGGCCACTCAAATTGACTGATTTGATAACCCTTGGGCAAATCAGGATAAAAATAATTCTTTCGGTCAAAAATAGAACGAGGGGCTACTTTTGCGCCAATCGCCAAACCGAATTTCATCGCCTTTTCCACTGCGGCTTTGTTTAAAACCGGCAACGTTCCCGGCAAAGCCAAATCCACAGCACAGGCATGAGTGTTCGGCTCAGCACCAAAGTCAGTTGATGCTGCTGAAAATATCTTGGTCTTTGTTGACAACTGGACGTGAGTTTCAAGACCGATTACGACTTCCCATTGCATAATTTTTCAAATCCTATATCAGTATCCGGCCGGAACACGTTTGTGCCAATCCGTTTCACATTGATAGCGATGAGCAATCCCCAAGAGTTTAGCTTCATTAAAACGAGCGCTAACCAACTGGAACCCCAGGGGCAAGCCGCTTGAATGAATTCCACAGGGCAGCCCCATGCCGGGCAAACCTGCCAAGGAGACCGGTACAGTATAAAGGTCGCTCAGATAAGCCTGAACCGGATCGCTCTTTTCCCCGAAACGATAGGCCGGTCCTGTTGTTGCCGGGCTAATGATGGCATCAACTTCCTTGCATACACTGTTAAATTCATTGGCAATCAAACGGCGTACTCGTTGAGCCTTGATGTAATAGGCATCGTAATAGCCGTGAGAAAGAACATACGTACCGATCATGATCCGTCGCTGAGGCTCTGCACCCAAAGCTTCAGAACGACTGCGTTTAATCATGTCCTGAATATCCGTGTAATGCTTGGCACGGTAACCATAGCGAACGCCATCGTAACGGCTTAAATTGGATGAAGCTTCTGCGCAGGCCACAACGTAATAGACGGGAACACCCAGATTGACTGTCGGCAGCTCAATATCAACAATCTTGGCACCCATTCGTTCATACGTGTGGAGTACTTCCTCAATGCTGGCTGCCAACTCTTCATCGAGCCCCTTGGCAAACCAACTGCGCGGAACACCGATTTTCACCCCCTGCATGCTCATATCAAGACAGCGGGTGAAATCTTCTTTGGGTAAATCCACACAAGTAGAATCCTTGGGATCAAAGTCGATCATTTCATTCATGACCCAAGCACAATCCTGAGCTGAATGCGCCAACAACCCCGGCGTATCAAGGCTGGAGGCAAAAGCTATCACCCCCCAGCGACTGGGGCGGCCATAGGTCGGTTTTAATCCCGTAACCCCCGTAAAGACAGCGGGTTCACGAATAGAACCACCCGTATCAGTACCGGTTGCAATCGGAGCCAAATTAGCTGCCACACAACAGGATGAACCGCCGGAAGAGCCTCCCGGAACACATTCTTTATTCCAGGGGTTCAAAACTTTGCCGTAAGCTGAGTTTTCGTTTCCGCTGCCCATCGCAAACTCATCGCAATTGAGTTTACCCAAACAAACCATGCCGGCATTCTGAAGGTTTTCAACCACTGTGGCATTAAAGGGACTCATATAGCCCTCAAGCATTTTACTGGCTGCAGTGGTTGCCCATTGCTTGGTGACAAACAGATCCTTGTGGGCAATCGGAATCCCCGTTAAACGGGTCGCAGTACCGGCAGCGATGCGCGCATCTGCTTCACGAGCCTGTTTTAAAGTTTCTTCTGCTCGAACATCCAGATAAGCATTGAGATCTTTATTTTGCTCAATACGGTCCAAATAGACTTGAGCCAGTTCTACTGCACTGATTTCTCTGTTGGCGAGTTTGTCACTGAGCTCAACAACAGAAGCACGAAAAAGTTCATTTGCCATTATTCAATCACCTGCGGAACTAAGAAATGGCCCTCAGCTTGCTCAGGGGCATTCTTCATATTATTTTCTCGATCATTAACTTCGCGAACGAGGTCTTCACGAAGACGCTGAGAGCCATCATGAGGATGAGGCATGGGTTCAACACCCTCTGTATCCACAGCCTGAATGCGCTCAATCATTTGGAAAATATTGTTTAATTCGCCTTGCATACGAACTGCTTGCTCATCATTGAGTTCCAAGTGACTGAGGTTGGCAATTCGACGAATATCTTCAAGAGCCAAAGTCATAGACAATTCCAATATAAACGGGTCATCGCCCGTCTTCCAAGAAAAAACTCGCTCAGCCGATAACTGAAACGACTAGGGTTAACTTGAGAATTTTAATGATTTTCCACTACTTTTAGAATGTTTTTCCTCGACAGCTCTTTTTATTCTGCTCAATGCGTTAGAGTTAAAGGTATCCTAATGTTTCGAGCTTTGCTTTTCACAAGTTCTTAGGCAATAATCAGTCCACTATCTGTACTTTAGACACTATGCGTACCCGCTACTTATTCCACAGCCTGGTAGTCATTGCTGCTGCCGTAGCGCTTTCGGCTTGTTCCGGCAGGGGCGGCTACTATCAAGATGACGGCCCGCCATCGGGCTTTTTTGCCAACTCGGACTACAGCAATCTGCCCGATGCCACTCCGAAATATGAAAAACCCCACAGCGGAGCCAATAAACCTTACGTAGTCGGCGGAAAGAGATATGTTCCTATTACGGGCGATCAGCCGATGACTCAAAGAGGCACAGCCTCGTGGTACGGAAAAAAGTTTCACGGCCGAAAAACCTCTACCGGTGAAACGTACAACATGTACTCAATGACTGCAGCCCATAAAACAATGGAGCTGCCGAGCTACGCCAAAGTGACTAACCTGAAAAACGGCAAAAGTGTCATTGTCAGGGTAAATGACCGGGGTCCTTTTGTTGATGACCGCATCATTGATCTTTCGTATGCTGCTGCCAGTAAGTTGGGATACGTAAAAAACGGGACGGCACCGGTTAAAGTAGAACGTATCCGGATGGCTGATATCAGAAGTGGGAAAATTCCTGCTTCTTCGGGCGGTTTAATTAAATTAATCGACGACAGCAAGATAAATGAAAACAGTGCCGATATTGTAGCAATAGCCAGTGTTATCGGGGCAGCCGCCGATGTGGCCCGAGCCGTCGGCGATAAGAAAAAGAAAAGTTCTCAGAGCACGGTGCAATCTCAAGCCGCTGAGCCGAATACCATTGTGATCGAATCGTCTCCGACAACTTCTTTCACACTTGAAAATCCCCCGGAAGATCTGCAAGGTGCGGTTAATTTAACGGAAGCTGCCAAGTTGGATATGGTGAGCACTGAAGTTAACCTGACTGACGCGGCAGCTGCAGCTCAAACACCTGCTGCCACTCGCTGGTGCGTACAAGTGGGAGCTTTCAGCTCACAAGAAAATGCAACAAATTACGCCAATACTCTGCGGACGCAAATAAACCTTCCGGTCAGTGTTCGAGCCGACGGCAATCTGTTCAGAGTCACTGTCGGAGAGTTTAACTCTCAAGATGAAGCGGCCAATCAGGCTCTTACACTTGGTGAGAATTTAGGTAAAAAATTAGTTCCTCTCCAAATTCCTTAGGAGAAACAGAGATGTCATTACAAAAAGTTATTAATGAGTTCTGGACCAATCAAGCTCAACCCGCTCTAATGCGATACATAGAAATTCCTGCCAAATCCACGGCTTATGACAGGCTCTGGGAGTCTCATGGCTTTTTAAAACAGTGCTGCGAATTGGGGAAAAACTGGATTAATGAGGTTTTGCCCAGTGCTAATGTCGAGATCATTGAAGAAAAGGGAAGAACTCCCTGCTTACTGGTTGACATTCCTGCAACTGAAAAAGGTAGCGAACATAGCGTTGTCTTTTACGGACATCTGGATAAACAACCGGAAGCCGGAGGCTGGCGTGAGGGTTTAGGCCCCTGGAAACCTGTCGTTGAAAATGGAAAACTGTACGGACGCGGAGCAGCTGACGACGGTTACAGTCTTTTTTCAATGATCACTTCCATCTCTGCCCTTGAAAAGTTAAATCTTAGTCATCCGCGCATCATCGGTATTTTTGAAACTCAAGAAGAATCCGGCTCTAATGACCTGCCTTATTTTCTTAGGAAATTAAAAGACCGCTTTGGAAAGCCTCGTTTTTTCATTATCCTTGATAATCATTGCGGTGATTACGAACATGTTTGGTTAAGTACCTCTGTTCGAGGAGTCATTTCCGGTACTCTCAGAGTACAGAGCATGCACTACGGAGTACATTCAGGAACATATTCCGGTATGGTTCCCGACCCCTTTGCCATTGCTCAGGCTCTCGTTGCCAGACTTCACGATCCGGTCACCGGATTCGTTAAAGTCTCCTCCTGCTATGCCGCTATTCCGACACGCAGAATTCAACAGCTTAAAAAAGCTGCCGACGTCCTCGGTGATTTGGTCTGGAATCATGCTCCTCTTTTATCCGGGGTCAAAACAAAGTGCACTTCCGATCATGAAATTCTGATTCAAGAGACATGGAAACCGGCCCTCACTGTGATCGGTGTTGACGGAATGCCCCGCATAGAAGAGGCCGGCAATGTTATTCAGCACGCCGTCGCCTTCAGAGTCTCCATGCGGATTCCACCTGAGATTGATTTTGAGGCTGCTCAAAAGGATATTGCCCATGCACTGACAAGCAACATCCCCTACGGCTGCCAAGTCACCTGGCAATATCCGGAAAATCATCCGGGTTGGTCGGCCAAGGATAATGCTGTAGAAATTGAAGACTTATTTAATGAGTCTGCCAAAACAATTTTTGGCAAAGAAGCCGTTTTCTTAGGGCAGGGCGGCTCGATTCCAATCATCAACACTTTTGAGGAGCTTTTCCCCGACAGCGCATTTATTCTAACCGGTGTCTTGGGACCTCAATCCAATGCACACGCACCTAATGAGTCTTTGGATATTGAATACACTAAAAAGCTGTCTGCTGTTATTGCTGATGCCATTCATCACTGCACGGGAGATAAATCATGAGACGTGACGTTGTCACTGAGGTGATTGTCGATTATGGAGAATTTACTGAAAATTTTGCGACTGTTTTAGAAGCAAAAGACTACATAAACAGCAATTTAGATGAACTGGACTGGCCTATCGCTGTCTGGCTTGAAGACTCCAACGGACGAAAAAAATGGGACTATCAGCTCGTTGACGACGGAGCCGGCGGAGTTGAATTAATTGAAGGTGAAACGATTAAATCCGGGTCTTTTTATCGGCCCATCCACTAAAGAAGGAAAATAACAACATGGATTGTATTTTATGCCATCCGACCAATGAAAATGTGCTCTGGAAGAACAAACAGATGCGGGTAATTCATGTTGATGATCCAATTTATCCGGGTTATTTTCGGGTGATTTGGAACACTCATGTTGCCGAGATGTCTGACTTGTCCGATCAGGACAGAGAAATGCTGCAGAAAGTTTTGCTGACCGTTGAAAAAGTTCTCCGGCAACAGATGAGACCGGACAAAATCAATCTGGCTCAGTTTGGCAACATGGTTCCTCATCTTCATTGGCATATTATTGCCCGCTATCGTGACGACGCTCATTTTCCGGAATCAATCTGGGGCCAACAACAAAGAAAAGTCTCGCCTAAAAGACTGACAGCTTGGCAACAAGATGCTAAACAGACCGAGGAGGTCTTAGCCAAAACGTTGTCGGAACTTTTCTAAAATTGACAGTTGTAAAGATGTTGCCCATGTTTTTGGGCAACATTTTTTAGTGCTCTTGTCTGTTGCTCAGATAGGGAGGAAAAAATCAGGTGAACTTTTCCACTCGGTTCACCGATGAGCCGGGTCAGACGGATATCGTTCATCTTAAGTTTGTTCAAAGCTTCTTCGAAAAAAGTTTGCGCTCTGTCCGGGTCGCTAAACTCTCCCAATTGAACTGCGTTCATTAAAGGTCCGGATTCAATGACGCGAGCAGAAGGATAACCTTGTTTTTTGACCTGCTTCATCAACGCTTCTGCACCTTTGAGCGTTGTCGTCGGAATAATAAAAATCACGTATGAGTCCGCTGATAAAACCGACTCCACACGAACCGTTTCTAAAAGACCGGCTTTTTCAATTGAGCGATTAATAGACGGCAGCGCTTTTGTTGAAAGAGGTCCCATTCTGAAACAGACAGTTTCCTCAGTAATGCCCGTTTCTTTTTGGGGCTGAGGAATAGGGATGGGAAGGGGCTCTGCTTTCTTAGCTTCTGCCAATTGTTTTTCTTGTTTGGCTAATTCTTCAGCTTCTCTTTGCTTTTCCTCCAGGGCTTTTTTCTCCTCAGAGGCTGCGAGTCGCTCTTGCTTCACATAATTTTCAAGATCATCAATCGGAACAATATGCTGCATGGCTGAAGGAAAAACTTCAGCCTGAGCAGAAGATTTTTGAACCGGTTTTTGCGGTTCAACCAGCCAACCTTCAAAAGCCTCCCAACCATAGTAACCTGCACAAATCAGGCACAGCAAAATTGCAACAGTTCTCATGCTACGATCTCTGACTCCGAGCGCAAAGCCAGTCCTCTCAGGACCAAATTATGTTTGATAATGCTGTTGGGAAACTCTTTTTGCAGATAAGGAGCAAAACGACTCACCGCTCCGCCCGCTAAAACCAAATTAGGTTCAAAGCCATGCTGCTGCATAACCCGCATTCCGCGCTCAATCAAGCCCAACTGCGAATCAATAATACCGGTCACAATTCCTGTCATCGTATCAGTCGGAAAATCAGCATAGTCTCCGTCTGCTTTAGGTAAGGTTGCCGTACCGGTCACCAAGCTGTCACGCATTAAAACCATTCCCGGAGCAATTCGTCCACCGGCAAACACCATTTGATTACCTTGAGGGAACACACAGTCAACCGTACTTGCCGTGCCGAGATGAACAACCAGCAAGGCTTGTCCCGGCAAAAAACTCACAGCTCCGATTGCCGCATGCCAGCGATCCGAGCCCAACTGCACCGCAGTTTTATATGAATTGACCAACGAAAACTGACCGTCAAATCTTGATTGCGCCTTAAGCCACGTTACCTTAACACCTTGAGAAGCCAATAACCGTGTCACCGATAAAGTTAAATCTCTGGAAGCGACAGAGCAACCGTAAACATGATTAATCGATTGATCCTTCAGGGCTTGTAAAAGTTTTTCTGAAAAATGGTGTGAACCTCCGTGCACCAATGTATGCGGCGATTCAGGATTATCTGAAGTCGCCCATTTTAAAGCCGTATTACCTAAGTCAATCAATAAATTCATTTTTTTACACGAATACTCACAGTACCCGTCAACAGAGTCTTTATACCGTCTTCAGTTTGAACCAAGAGTGCACCCTTATCATCAATACCTAACATGCGGCCCTCGTAATTGAGGTGATTTTCTTCAACAATGTGCACAGTTCGGTTTCGGTAAGCCGCAATTGTATCCCAGAGTTTTCGGACACGTTTCAGTCCATTGTCAGGAAAAGAACGAACAGAATGAATGATACTTTGGGAGAGAAAACTCAGCCAATAGCTCTCATCTTTTAATTGCTCATCCGATAAAACTTCTGACAATGACGCATGCCCATAGGCTGTTGCTGTATCCTGAGTCCTTAAATTAAAGCCGACACCTACCACTAAGACATAAGTTTGGTCAGGCGCCTTAGCTACCTCAACTAAAATGCCGGCTAATTTTCTTTCATTTAGCAAAATATCGTTAGGCCACTTTATCTCAGCTGCAACTCCTAATTTTCTTAAACCCAATACGATATCAGTTCCGATAGCCAAGGTTATACCATTGATCAATTGAAGAGTTTTTCCGATCGGCACTGCAACTGAAAACATTAAACATCCATTATTGCCGCTCCACGAACGTCCTCTTGTGCCTCTTCCCGAAGTTTGTTTTCTAGCCTTCCTAACGGTAACGGTACTAATGCCGCCCGCTTTTATTCGCTCCAGAAGATCAGTATTGGTGGAACCTGTTTTCTCAACGCATTCCAGTAAAAATTGGTCACTACCGACAGTCATTTTGATTTTTTTATTGAAAAGATGAAAAAAATTAGGCCTAAGTCGTAAAAAAAATTAAAAAGCTCTTTAAAATTATTTGCTTACTTTAAAATTCTCATAACTCAGTGTAAAGATTTTCATAACGCTTGTACGAATGATAAAACGGTTTGTAATTTTATTTTGTCTGATTATCGGATTGTCCAACAGCGCCTGGGCTGCGACTTCACCTCAGCTTAAGTCGCAATCATGGATCATGATCGATCGCCTGACCAATACCACATTGGCCGATCATCAGGCCGATTTGCGCGTTAATCCGGGCAACAGCGTCCTTCTGATGGTGTTATACACTGTTGAAAAAGCTATTGATGAAAACCACATCTCTCGCGATAGCCTTATCACCATTAATAATGATGCCCTGTCTGTTCCGCCTTTGAACGCAGCCCGCTTTTATCTGGAGCCCAACCAAAAAGTCAGCATCGAAAATTTAGAAAAAGCCGTAGCCGTAATGGGTGCCAATGATGCTGCGGTTGCTTTAGCCGAGGGGACGTATAAGACCATTGATCGTTTTATTGAAAAAATGAACGAAAACGCTCAGGCGCTGGGTATGAAAAATACTCACTACGTCTCACTGATCGGTACGTCTGATAAGGGGCAATATTCGAGTGCAAAAGATACACTGATTTTGGCCAATGCATTATTAAACGACTGTCCGGAATTAAACGATATGTGGACGGCCAAGACAATCAGCAACGGTGTTTTAAATCACAATAACAGCAACAGTTTCTTATGGAGAACCGATTCCATCAAGGGCTTACACCGCTCGAATTTTCAAATGCGGTCATGGCACAGTGTCATTTATTACTCCCGCGATTACTTAGAAGCTGATACCCGTTTCTCCAGAGAACTGTTAGCCGTTGTCATGGGGGCGGAAAGTAATTCCCAAAATACCGACGACACAATGAAATTGGTTAATTGGGGAGCTGACAATTACAAAACTCTGTTGTTGTACCCCGCGCTTGAAACCATTGACAGAATTCCGGTTGAACTGACCGATGAGGCGAAAGTTCGAGTAGGCGTGAGAGAAAATGTCTACGTCACCTTACCTCGTGATGCTATATTACAAAAAGGCGCTAAAGGTTTTTCAACCAAAGTTTCAAGGTTGGATCCCTTAGTTGCTCCCATCCGAGAGGGAGAAACAATCGGCGAAATAACCATTTCTTTTAATGAAAAAGTCGTCGTAAAAGCAGATTTAATCGCTCTGCATGACGTTCAGAAATCAAATTTTTGGCGTCGTCAGCTCCAGCGAATTAAGGCTATTTTTGGATTGCAGTAAAGAGAAAAAGAATGCAAGAAAAAGAATTACTTCAGTTCCCATGTGATTTTCCGATTAAGGTTATGGGATATACAGATCCTGAGTTTGCCCCCACTATCGGCGAACTCATTAAGGAATTTGATCCTTTATTTAATCCCGAAACCATAGCCAGACGCCCCAGCAAACAGGGCCGTTATGAGGCTTTGCACGTTGTCATTCATGCAACCAGCCGTCAACAGCTTGACTCCATCTATATGGCACTTACCCATCACCCCATGGTCAAGGTCGTTCTGTAATGATAAATCCAGAAAACGTCCCTGCGCATTCCATTCATGCGTGGCTGCTTGCTATTCGTCCTAAAACTTTTGGAGTTGCAGTAGCTCCCGTATTAGCTGCATTAGCTGTTTGTCTATCGGATACAGGTACCATCAACCCCTTAGTTGCGTTGCTGACAGCCTTGTTAGCTATTTTGATGCAAGCCATCACTAATATGGAAAATGATTCGGGGTACAGCAAACGCAAGGCAGAGCGAACTAACAGAAAAGGTCTGCCTAGGGCTACTTCTCTCGGCTTATTAACTGTAAAAGAAGTAGAAATCGGTATAGCGGTTGCCGCAGTAATGGCGATTGCCATTACGGCTTATTTTACTTACCTCACACATTGGTTCTTTTTACTCATTACCGTTGCTTCTATTGCAGCAGCCTACCTTTACATGGGAGGACCGCGTCCGATCGCTTACTCCCCTTACGGAGAAATTGTTGTTTTTCTCTTCTTTGGTTTGGTTGCAACAGCAGGAACATATTACCTTCAGGTTCAGACTGTTTCGGTCACCATTTTATTGGTTGGATGTGCTTTGGGACTGATTGCAGCAGCGGTTTTGTGCGTCAATAATTTCCGTGATCGGGAGCATGATGAGTCTATAGCCAGATACACAATGGCTGTGGTGCTCGGAAAAACAATGACTATTGCCGCCTATAGGCTGATGTTATTTGTTCCTTATGCCCTCATTCTCTGCATTGTTGGCATGGACTGGACTAAATACCCCTATTTGCTGGTTTTTGTAACCCTGTTAAAAGCCTGGAAATTACCGGTTGAATTGGCAACAAAAAGCGGACTGGAGCTCAATGCCACCCTCTTTGCCACTGTCAAGCTGGAGGTTCTTTTTGCTCTCAGCTTAACGCTTGGGGCTTTAATTCACGCTTATCTGACTTGGTTTGCTCAATGACGCATCGCATGAAGTGCGATGCGTCATTAGGCAACACTATTGACGAGCCATCGGAAGAACCAGTTTGTCGGTATCAACCTTGTTCTTCATCATCTTATTTTCAATTAAAAATGCCTGATCAAGCTTCAGACTTTGCATGTCTGCATCGGTGATGACATCAAAATAATGACTCCATTGTGCCAATTTCTTGGCGTCGTCAATGCTGACGCCTGCTTCTTTAGCACCCATAGCGATGGCCTGATCATAGTGATCAGCAATCCACTTTGTGGTTTCACGATGCACTTTGACAACTCTTTCTAAAAGAGCTTTATTCTCATTGGCAAACTTTTCACTGACAGCCATTACCAACAAAGGATTTACCAAACCGTCAGCGGTAACAATCGTTTTGGCTCCTGCCTGGTTATCTTTAATAATCAATGCAGCAGCCTGCAAGGCGGCATCAACATGCTTACCCAGCAAAGCAGCATGGGCCTTACCGGGGTCCATCTGAATGAATTCCACATCATCAATTGACATCCCCTTAGACTTCAAAGCTGCTACTAAAACCTGGTGCAACACGGTTCCTTTGGGACCAGCAACTTTTTTGCCTTTCAGATCCTCAATTTTCATCTGCGCACCGGGCTTACCGACAATTGCAAAAACCTGAGTAGGACGAGCTACCCCGGTTGCAACATACACTTTATTGCCAGCGCCGTTAGCCATTAAAAGAGAGGCCGTATTCATGACAGCGCTCACATCCAATGAACCGGCGGCCATAGCTTGTGCTTGTTGAGCTC
Source organism: uncultured Sutterella sp. (assembly GCA_900545335.1). Classification (GTDB taxonomy): domain Bacteria; phylum Pseudomonadota; class Gammaproteobacteria; order Burkholderiales; family Burkholderiaceae_F; genus Aphodousia. Next base: position 148,286 of record UQYP01000001.1, read on the forward strand.
CGGAATTAATCGAAACCCAATTAATTTTGATACCGTCTTTTTGAAACTCTTTTTCAAGGGATTGGTTTTGTTTCATGACGATATTTTGTAAGTTAAAAGGGTCTTTAACGTAGGCAATATTGATCTGATCAACAGCCGCTTGTGCCATTGTCGAGAAAGAGCCTGCTAAGACCATGGCGGAAACTGCCAGCAATTTTCTCAATTTCATCGCGTACCTCTTTTAAGAGTGAGTTAGTAAATTTAAAACCTTTGCAGCATACTGGACTACATGCATATCTGTTACAGCACGAGGATGCGGCAGATTAATCTCCAGCTTGTCGACTACCTGTGAATTAGCCAATACCATCACCGAGTCAGCCAATCGAATAGCTTCATTGACTTCGTGTGTAATGAGAACCACAGTCATTTTTTTTCTTTGCTGGATCGTCTCAAAATCCATTTGAATTTGAGCTCGAGTGATGGCATCCAAGGCCCCGAAAGGTTCGTCCATCAATAAGATATCCGGTGCCTGAACAAGAGCCCTTGCCAATGCTGCTCTCTGAGCCATGCCGCCCGATAGTTCAGAGGGATAATAGTTTTCCGTATGACTTAACCCTACTAAATCCAGTACTTCTCTTACTACCTTGTGTTGGTTTGCAGGAGACTGCTGACGAATGGGTAAGGCCACATTTTCAAAAACGGTCTTCCAAGGCAATAGCCGAGGATCCTGAAAAACGACTCCTATTTTATGTGACGAATGGATATCTATTCGACCTTGAGTCGGATTTAACAGACCGGCTATCAGGCGAATCAAAGTACTTTTTCCACAACCGCTTTTACCGATAATAGCTAAGACTTTATGTTGCTCAAGCTCAAAGGACAGATCCTTTAGAATCCATTGCGCGTGACCTGGGTATTGAAAGCTCACATCTTTTAAACTAACTGCGCTCATTTCACACTCCATGGAGCCACTTTCTTTAGCGCACTCTGAAATAAAAGATCGCCGATGATGCCTAAAATAGCAATCATCAAAATACCGACAAAGACCACCTCGGTGCGAGCCATTTCCGAGGCATCAGAGATTAAATAACCGAGACCCGATGAGGCTGCAATCAACTCTGCACTAACCAAAGCCCGCCAACTGTAACCGAATCCCAATCTCAACCCTGTAAACACTGACGGTAAAGCCCCGGGAAACTCAATGTGTCGGATTTTTTCATACGTATTGAGATCAAGCGTCTTAGCCAATTCACCGTAACGATAGTCGAGCTGTTTAAAGCCACTGTATGCATTCAGATAGATTGGGAAAAAACTCGCCAACAGAACAATGGTCAGCTTAGCGACCTCCCCTATCCCTAACCATAAAATCAATAAAGGAATAAGTGACAAGGGAGGAATCATCCGGAGGCTCTCTAAGATCAGACGAGTCTGTTTATAGGCTGAATCACTCTTAGCAAAAAAATACCCCATCGGCAAAGCAAACAAGACGGCAGCAAAGTAACCGCCAAAAGCACGTCCCAAACTGGCTCCGATATGCTCAAAGAGTGTCCCGTCTTCTAAAAGTTCGATAAAAGCCGAATAAACTCTAGCCGGGCTGGGTAGTAAATAAGGAGTTACCCAGCCATAGCTCGAAGCCAGCCACCAGAGCAACAAGAGCGCAAGCGGCATCCAGACGGACAGAACAATGGAACGCACTTTTATCAATTGTTAATAAACTACTGTAAACGAACTTCCGTCGACGAGGTCTCAGTATCCTCAACAATATTATTTGTTGTTGTGTACGCAGGAGACTGAGGTTTTTCTTGTGTCAACAGTTTCAAACGTTCCTGAACTTCCTGTTGCGTCAAAACTTCAAAAACCGTCACAACCGATTTCACTCCCGGAACTCTGGAAGCTACATCAGCGGCCTTATTAGCCTCTTGTTGAGTGAGCAATCCCATCAAATAAACAATTCCACGATCAACCGTGACTTTCATCTGATTTAACGAAACACCGGAAGTGGCCACAAGCTGTGTTCTGACTTTGCCGGCTAATGTCGAATCAGACATTCTTTGAGACAGAGACGATACAGGTCCGACCATTAATTCATTGACTACGGAGCTGACCTCCAAACTATTTTGAGCAACACGTTGAGCAGTCAATTTATCGCTTTCACTGCCTACTTCACCGGTCAATAAAATACGGCGGTTATAGGAGGTGACTGTTAAATGTAAGTTTTTAGGCACAGCCTGTGAAATTTCATAATTAATGCGCTTTTCCATGACCTCATCGGCCATCTGCGCTCCAGTTGTACGTCGATCGGTTGTCACGAAGGCTGTTGCACCAACAGCCCCGCCGATTAATACAGGAACACAACCCGTCGTTGAGGTAACCCCTATTGTTAGGGCTGAAAGACATAAAACTAAAGTTTTTGTACGCATGGCAGTCATTACCTTGATGTTTTTTTCTCAGTATAGTCTATCTAAAAACCTCTAACTTCGTCCTAACTTATCAAAAAGTGTCAATGAATTAAAGAAACAGATGTGCAAAACTTAAATGAAACTCTGTGAATAACCGAATAAAAATGTGAATAACTCAGAAGTTTCATTATTTTATAAAAAGTTATCCACATTTTTTAACAATCAATTCCCATAAAATTCCCAGAGATATAACGTAACAAATTAACAGGTTAACCATTTAAAAATAAAAGATTTTTTAGACTTATCCACAGATATCGCAGCGCTTATTATTATGACTATTAATTTAATATAAAAAACTTCATTTAATAATCCTCATAATTCTCAGTCAATCAACCTAAATAAATTATGAAGTGGAAATCTTTGTGGATAACTTTGTGAATTACTGAGGATATATCCGATAAGTAGTTGTTATTTATAAGAAAATAAAATAACTCTCACTATTCTGAGTCTACATTATAACTATTTGATTTAAAACGATTTTTACTTTAACAAATAATACTCAGAATAGTGATGATTAAAAAATAACCCCCTGTATTTATAGGGATTTAGAGTAATCGCTTACGGTGGATAAGTTTGTGGATAAATCTTAACCTTCCTGACTTTCCATTAATTTACGCACCGAAGATTCTTTCGTTACTCCAAAAGGGATCAAAACACTGGGAACAGCATGAGCTGCAGATTGCAAATGCTGAATTTGATCATCGAAAAAGATGTGAGGTTTCAATTGCTCAAGTACAAATTGTTTAGGCATTCCATCCATTAAAAACAATTCGGCAGCGTTCATTCCCCAGCTCTTTAATGTTGTTATCAATCTCTCTTCACTGGGCGCTCCACGAGAGGTCACAATAGAAATCCTGATCACCGGTTGATAGTACGGATCCTGCTGACCTCTTCTTTGCATATCCAGTTTTTGGAAATAAGCTAATTTTTTGAAAAGTTCTGTTAAAGGACCGGCATTGTGAGGAGAATGGACATGGCGACTTTCATAATCCTGGAAACCTTCGAGCCCCGATTGTTTATATTGTTTTTCGCTGTCGTCATCAATCACAACACCGTCAAAGTCAAATGCAATCCTCAGTCCTTTGTCATTTAGATCATCCTTGGCTTGTGACGGAAGAACCAATCCAGCCGGATAACCCATTTGAGTTGCTTCGATCACACTTTTACTGTTGGCACTGAGAAAAAGTGATGCACCATAAGCTTTCATGTAAGGAAAGGTTGGTTGACCGGAAGTAAATGCGCCCCCTCGAATCGGTAACCTGTAGTGTTTACAGGAATTAAAAAAGCGCTGTCCGGACTCCGGACTGTTTCTGGAAAGGACAATGACTCTGAAAGGCTCTTCTTCTTTTGGAAAGTACTCGTTTAAGCTCAACAAACGTCTGACAAACGGGAAAGCTACGCCGGGATTGAGAGGTGTTTGAAGGTGTTTGATCTGATAGTCTCTGTAGGCTTCTATTCCTTGATCCTCAAAGATTTTATGCTCAGTTTCAAGATCAAATAAGGCACGGCTTGATACCGCAACCACTAATTGTTCCGAACTTTGGTTTGACATCAGAAGAATCCTAAAAAAGAGAAAGGGAGAATGATCTCCCGTTTCGTATTGTTTAAATATCGATGTTATTAACGAATAAGGCGTTATCTTCAATGAACTTTCTTCTTGGTTCAACATTGTCACCCATTAACATGGAAAAGACATTGTCAGAACTGGCTGCATCTTCTAATCGTACCCTCAGCAGGCGACGATTTTCCGGCTGCATGGTTGTTTCGGCCAACTGTTCGGCGTTCATTTCCCCAAGGCCTTTGTAGCGCTGACGAGTTAAGCCAGAACTGGCTTCAGACATTAGCCATTGAATGGCTTCTTCAAAATTTTTGACCGGATGAGACTTATTCCCTCGAACAACCTTTGCCCCTTCGTTAACAATACCTTGCAGAGTTTGGGCTGTTTTAACCAGTAAAGCGTAATCAGCGGTGTTTAAGAAGTGAGCGTCCATGCGAGAGTGGCGCACGTTGCCGTAAACCATTCTTTCAATCGACAAGTAGACTCGGTGAGTATCAGCGTCTTCTTTAGCAATAATCTTTAAATGCTTGTCACGAATTTGATCCATGAGCATCTTAGCGCTGTTTTGAGCATTATCCAGGTTGTCCAGATTAATCTGAACACCGGCAGTAATGGCTAACAGAACTGCGCGATCAATGACAAGGCTTAATCTTTGAAGAACTTCGGAACTTTGAATGTAGCTGTCAGCTAAATTTTCAAGTTCTGTTCCCCAAATTTTTTCTCCTTTTTCAAACGCCTCTTGGCTGCGGTAGAGATCTGCATCCTTAAGAGCAATCTCTAAAATGACCTTATTGTATTCGTGGTCATCCTTCACGTAGATATCTTTTTTATTGACCGTGATCTTATAGAGAGGCGGTTGAGCAATATAAACGTAGCCTCTTTCGATCAAGGGCGTCATCTGACGGTAGAAGAATGTCAAAAGTAAAGTGGAGATGTGCGCACCGTCCACGTCAGCATCGGTCATGATAATAATGCGGTGATATCTCAATTTTTCGATATCAAAATCCTTACCGATGCTGCAGCCCAAAGCTAAAGCAAGCGTTCTGACCTGCTCACTGTCGAGGAGCTTCTCATGTGACGCTTTCTCTACATTAAGAATCTTGCCTCTGAGAGGTAAAATTGCCTGATTTTTACGGTTTCGTCCGGTTTTGGCCGATCCCCCTGCTGAATCCCCTTCCACGAGGAATAATTCACTTAAAGCCGGATTTTTTTCCTGACAGTCAGCCAGTTTACCGGGCAATGAGCCGGACATTAACACTGATTTTCTGCTCATATCCCGTGCTTTTCTTGCAGCTTCACGTGCACGGGAGGCGGCTACGATTTTTTCGCAAATAGCATGAGCTTCAACAGGATTTTCATCCAAAAAGCTTGCAAGCTCGGTGTTGATAACGTCTTCGACAGCCGGGCGCACTTCACTGGAAACAAGTTTATCCTTGGTTTGTGAGCTGAATTTCGGCTGAGGCACCTTGACTGAGAGAATACAGGTCAAGCCTTCTCTCATATCTTCACCATCAATATCGTTTTTCAGCTTCTTATCCAAGCCTTCCTTTGAAATGTAATTTTTGATTACGCGAGTCATGGCGCTTCTTAGGCCTGTGACGTGCGTTCCTCCGTCTTTTTGAGGAATATTGTTTGTGTAGGCTGTAAGACGTTCGTTATAGGTATCGTTCCACTGCATGGAGACTTCAACTGTCACAGGGACACCTTGAGACTCCACTGTTTTTAAAGCATAAAAAGGTGTTTTATGCAAAACGACACGGTTTTGGTTGATAAATTCAACAAAACCTCTGACACCTCCTTGAGCGTGGAACCGTTCCTCTTTTCCCGTTCTTTGATCAAGCAATAAGATATTGACTCCCGAATTCAGGAAAGAGAGTTCACGCAAGCGCTCGGATAAGCGCTCGAAGCTAAAAGTGATGTCTGAAAAAATTTCTTTATCAGGGTAAAAATGTACCAGCGTTCCCCGTTTATCCGTTTGTCCTAAATCTGACATCGGAGAAACTTCCACCGGGCCGTTAACGGTTTGCAGAACCTCTATCTTACGATTGATCAGTTTGCCACGTTCAAACTCAAGAAAATGGATCCTGTTTTCGCGATAAACCGTAAGTTTGAGCCATGTGGACAGTGCATTGACACAAGAAACACCGACTCCGTGTAAACCGCCGGAGATTTTGTAACTGTTTTCTGAAAACTTACCGCCGGCATGCAACTCGGTGAGCGCAATTTCCGCTGCACTGCGTTTCGGTTCATGCTTATCATCCATTTTGATATCAGTAGGAATGCCTCTTCCATTATCTTCAATCGAAACAGAACCGTCTGTATGCAGGGTGACAATAATCTCATCAGCAAAGCCGGCAAGAGCTTCGTCAATCGAATTATCTACGACTTCATAAATCAGGTGATGTAAACCGGAACCATCAGCGGTGTCACCGATGTACATACCCGGGCGTTTTCTTACGGCTTCAAGGCCTTCCAACACCACAATAGCAGCAGCACCGTAGTCATTAGGATTGAGGGTTTTGTCAGCTTCACTCATAGGTTAATTCTCTTAATTTTCAAAAAAATCAGTCGCTAATTTATCAAAAAAGTCGGTTCTTAATTGTTACTACACCCGCCCCAATATGACTTAGGACGGGTGTGTAATTCGAAAGCTGATGCCGCGCATTCACCCATTAGGTGCGCATCGGCATAACAACGTACTTGAACGAAGAATTGTCCGGCATGGTAATGAGCATGGCTCCTGTGTTGCTATGCAAAGCAAACTGGACTTCCTCGCTTCTTAAGTTGTTTAAGACATCTTGCAGATAGAGGAGATTAAAGCCGATTTCAATATCAATTCCGTTGTAATCAATATCTAACACATCTTTAGCTTCTTCTTGGTCCGAATTGGTACTTTGAATGGTTAAAGTACCATTTTTCAGTTCCCACTTCACTCCGCGAAGCTTCGCATTGGCCAAAATAGCCGTGCGCTTCAACGCACCCAGAAGGACATCACGTTTGATGACAAAGATATTGTTATTGTTAACGGGAATTACTCGGTTGTAATCCGGGAATTTACCTTCAACCAATTTGGATGACAAGGTAATATTGCCCCAGGTAATGCGAATTTCCGTTTCAGAAATAGCAATAGTGATTGCCTCTTCGTTATCAGGAATTAAGCGAAGCATTTCCATGACCGTGCGGCGAGGTACGATGCACTGTACGTTCTGAGCAAGAGGAGCCTCTAACTTACCTTCGCAATAGGCCAGACGATGTCCGTCGGTCGTAACCACTCGAATGACATCCCCTTCAATTGACAACAGCATACCGTTGAGGAAATAACGAATATCCTGTTGGGCCATTGAGAAATGGACTAATTGAAGCAGATGACGTAATTGATTGGCCGCAATAGTGAAACTCTGAGAAAACTGAGCTTGGGGTCTGTTCGGAAATTCATCTGCAGGTAAAGTATTCAGTCTGAATGTACTTTTACCTTGCTTTAGTTCAACCGTGGGATCGGATTGATTCGGTTGGGACAGTGTTACTTCAGAGCCGTGATTTAAGGCGCTGATTAAACTTTGCAACTTTGCAGCATCCACAGTGACGCTGATATCAGGACCTTCAGCACCGATATCAGCGAAGGTCTTGATCTCAATATCCAGATCGGTAGCCGTAAAATCAACTCGAGTGCCTACTTTAGAAATCAAAATATTGGACAAAATAGGCAACGTCTGGCGTTGTTTACCGACAATACCACTGACAGCTTGGACCGGAGTTGCAAAAGCTTCTCGCGGGCTCTTGATGATTAGCATTCCCATATCCTTTAAAAGAATTAGAAACGGATACTCTATCCGCTGTTTAACCACTCCATTTTAGTGGATTTTCTATTGATTTGGTGCGACAAGCGAACCCGGTTTTAACCTAATTTTTTAACATCTGTTCAAGAACGTGAATTTGATAATTCAGATCCTTATCTTTTGCCCGTGCATCGGTAATTTTTTTCACACCGTGCAACACAGTGGTATGGTCTCTTTTACCGAAGCGTTCCCCGATTTCAGCCAGACTGCTTTGAGTTAATTCTTTGCACAGATACATCGCAACCTGCCGGGGTACAGCAATCTTTTTAACTCTTGTTTTTGAGTACATGTCAGCCAGGGAAATTTTGAAATATTCAGCGACAGCACCTTGAATGCGTTCCACAGTCAATTGAGCGGTAGAGGCTACTAACATACCCTGCAGGGCTTCTCTGGCTTTTTCAACGGTTAAACGCTCTTCATTGCTAAATCTTGAAAATGCGATAACACAGTTAAGAGCCCCTTCCAGTTCTCGGACATTGCTTTTAAGGTGACGAGCAATAAAGTAAGCTACATCGTCCGGTAAATCAAAGTGTTGAGCTAAAGATTTCTTTTGCAAAATAGCTACTCTGGTCTCGAGTTCCGGAGGTTCAACCTCTACGGATAAGCCGGATGTAAAACGTGAAATCAGTCTTTCATCCATGTCTTTGAGACTTCTGGCATAAGTATCGCTTGTAAAGATGATTTGTTTGCCGTGAGGGACCAGTTTTTCAAAGACTTCAAAAAGTTTTTGCTGAATCTGTCTTTTTCCTCCCAGGTACTGAATATCATCAATAAAGAGTGCATCCAGATTTTGGTACTTATGATCAAAAGCCGAGTAATTATTTTCTCTTACTGCTGTTGTGAAATCATTAATAAATGTTTGAGTCCCCACGCAAAGGATTCGAGCGTCAGGATTATTTTTTAACATTTGGTTGCCGACAGCATGCATGAGGTGCGTTTTGCCTAAGCCGACCCCGCCGTAAATAAATAGGGGGTTATAGTTTTTTCCGGGATTGTCGCCAACACTTCTGGCAGCCACATAAGCCAATTGATTAGAGGAGCCGGCAACAAAATTTTCGAATGTTTGCTGTGCTCGGAGCCCGCAAGCGTATGCCTGATCTGAAATAGAAGTCTCTTCTTTGGTGGCCGGAACCAACTTCAGTTGACTTTGTGCCGGCTCTACCTGTCCTTCAGTTTGCAAATATCGAACAGTAACAACATCATGAGCAACAGAAGAGGCAACAGAAGCAATCATTGCGTCGAAATGCGCCTCAATTGTTTCAATCGCCTGTAAGGTTTTATGACCCAAAATAAGAATATGATTTTTTTCATCCCAATTGATACAGGAAAGGGTTTTGATCCAACGATCAAAATCCTGCGGTTTCATGATGCTCGATAACTGTATCAAGCACTGTTCCCAGAAGTTCATACAAACACTCCACAAACGGTCTATTACAGATGAATTAGCAGTAGACCAATCAATTTGCTTATAAAGATTGACTCACTAGATTTAATAGCTGTCAATAAGCAAATTCAGTATTTAATCGTTCATCTTTCACTGAGACTAAAATAGCATTCAAAATTAAGGTGAAAGATATAATTTATCTATTGATTTCAACGTATTAACGATCTTTGTGCTGATAATAGTTGAAACGAAAAAGCCTCCTGCATGAACGGAAGCTTTTTTTCATTGTACTGATAAAAGTCAGCTTTGTTTTTGACTGCTTGCTTAAAAAATAAGCACAAAATTGTGGATAACTCAAAATATTTTCTATTAAGGTAAAAAAAACACAAAATATTGGATAAAAATTTTTTTTATCTAAACCTAGTATTTTTCCTACTGACAAAAGTCTCTAAGTGTGCTTCAGGAAGAAATAGGGGGTTGAAAGGAAAAAAACTTGACAAAACATAGGGTTTTGATGTGTAATACCATGTTTTTCACGGATCTGTATGCTCTTCATAAGAGGGGATCGGGAAGGGTCTGTGCTTGAGGATCGAAATTACGGTCCTTATTGATTTTAAATATCAAATACTTTTTAAGGATTTGTCGTCATGGCTACCAAACGTACTTATCAACCGTCTAAGGTCAAGCGCGCTCGTACGCATGGCTTCTTGGTTCGCAGTCGTACCAAGGGCGGTCGTCGTGTCCTGGCTGCTCGTCGCGCCAAGGGTCGTCACGTTCTCGCTCTCTAATTTCCAGAGAGTCTCACGGCGGACGATAGCCGTGAATGTTGCGGTTAAGAAACCGAATGGGCTGCCTCGAAGTATCCGTTTGATAAAATCAACGGAGTTCGGGGCGGTTTTGTCTGCAAATAAAACAAAATTAATTCGGAGTTATTCGGATTTTTTTTCTGTTTCGGCGCTCAAAACTGATAACGTTGGCTGTATACGTTTTGGTTTTACAGTTGGAAAGCAAAACGCTCACCTATCAGTAGAAAGAGCTATGGTTAAAAGACTGTTAAGGGAAAAGGCCCGTCAGTCTCGTTTAATCCTGCTCAATGCGTTAGAAGGTCGAAAATATGGTCTTGATATCAATTTCCGGCTTAAAAGAAAATTACCTGTTTGCAGCTTAAACGGTCTTAGTAAAAAGGCCAGAAAAAAAATGATTCAAAGCGATATTGATAGGCTTTTTGACTATTTTGTCTCAAAGGTATCCTATCAAAGGGCAGGGGATGCAGAGTTTGTCAAAAATTCTGATTGCTGTCATTAGGCTCTACCAGGTGACATTGTCTCCTTGGATGGGCAGAGAGTGCAGATTCTATCCAACGTGCTCTCAATACTCTATAGAGGCTATCAAACGCTTTGGACCGCTTAAGGGAAGTTGGTTGATGGTGGCGCGTATTGTTCGCTGCAACCCTTGGGGAGGTCATGGATTTGATCCGGTTCCCGAATCTTTTCGGTGGTTTCCTTGGAAAAACAACTGATTTTTCATCATTTCAACAATAGATAAGAGAGTCCATATGGGACGCGAATTACAACGTGCTTTTTTGTGGATGATTTTCTTGTTAGGACTTTTCATGCTATGGGATGCATGGCAGGTTCGTAACGGTAATCCTTCCTTTTTCGGTACTCCGGCTCCTGTAGAAGAACAGGTGGTGAGTAATGAAGTAAAGTCTGGAACTGCAGATACGGCTACACAATTGGCCGATAGTAAGGCAGTGGCTTCTGAGGTGAATGTGACTATCACTAAACCGGTAGAAGTAACGACAGACCTCTTTAAGATCACGTTTGATGCAAATGGTGCCTCAGTAGCTCGTGCTGAACTATTGCAAGAGCGTCAAACTCCTGATTGGAAAACACGCGGCTTACCCGGCTTGATTTTCGGTTCTTCCGAACAAGAACAGCAGGATGTGGGTAATGTTGTGCTGTTCGATACATCTGCACAGCACGTTTATAAGGCTGAAACCGGTCTTGTTGGCGGAAACTTCCCCAATCATCGTACGTCATTCCGCTTGGTCAGTGACAATTTGACCATGAAAGACGGTCAAGATACTTTAGAAGTACGCTTTGCTGCCAATCAAGGCAATGTAGAGTTAGTGAAAACGTATACGTTCCACCGTGGTCATTACGGTATTGACGTCAAGCATGAAGTACGAAACAAGGGTAATGTAGCCATTTCTCCTTCTGTTTACATGCAGCTGACCAGAGACGATGGAAAGGTTGCGAGCGACAGTGCTTTTTACAATACCTTTACAGGACCGGCAGCTTATACGGAAGATGAAAAATTCCAGAAAATCGATTTTGACTCTATAGCTGACGAAGATACCGGTTTACCCAGCCGTTCTAACGAAGGTTGGATTGCAATGTTGCAACACTATTTCTTGACAGCGTGGGTGCCTCAGGAAAACAGTGCTCGTGAACTTTACACGCGCCAGTTGGATAAGCATTTGTTTGCTATCGGATCGATTGTTTCTGTGGGTGAAGTTGCTCCGGGAGCTGAAAAAACTGTTGACAGTATGCTCTACGTCGGCCCGCAAGATCAGCGTCGCCTCGAGTATATTGCTCCCAATCTTGACTTGGTGGTTGACTACGGTTGGTTGACATTCTTAGCTAAGCCTATTTACTGGTTATTAGCCTTCTTGCAAGGTTTGGTAGGAAACTGGGGCTGGGCCATTGTTCTGCTCACTGTTTTGGTCAAAGCCATTCTCTATCCGATCTCTGCAGCCGGTTATAAGTCTATGGCCCGTATGCGTGATGTAGCTCCGAGAATGAAAGCTATTCAAGAGAAGTACGGTGACGATAAACAGGCTTTGAATCAGGCTATGATGGAACTGTATCGCCGTGAAAAGATCAATCCGGCAGGGGGATGCTTCCCAATTTTGCTGCAGATTCCTGTGTTCTTAGCTTTGTATTGGGTTCTTTTGGCAACGGTCGAATTGCGCGGTGCAAGTTGGTTACTGTGGGTCAGTGACTTGGCCAGTCCCGATCCCTATCTTATTTTGCCGCTTTTGATGGTCGCTACCATGATCATCCAAATGAAGATCAGTCCGAAACCTACGGATCCGACACAGGCAAAAGTGATGATGTTTATGCCGATTATCTTCGGTGTCATGTTCTTCTTCTTTGCTTCTGGCTTGGTTTTGTACTGGTTAACCAACAACGTTCTGTCTATTTGGCAACAGTGGTATGTCAATAAACAGATTGAGGAAGAAAGAAGGAAAAGAACAATTTCTTAAAAACTTTTGACCTAGGCATGAAGAATAATGGGGGCTACTTAAGCCCCCATTTTTATTATTCACGACTTTTGCCTGCAAGAAGAAGTAATGGCCATAGCCAAACAGAAATAAACCACAGGAGCATGAATTTAATTGATAATTTTTTTCGTTCTGCCTTGTATGTTTTGAAAAATATTGCGATAGCTCCGCAAATAACCCATAAAAGAGTGAGACCATAAACAATGACACGAACAAGATAGGTGTCACCTAGAAATGCCGCTATGTAAGCTGAGACAGGAACTGATGTAGCTATTGCGCAGCATGCTCCGATTAATGCATTTCCGAAAAAAGAGGACTCATCATTTTTTAAAGACATAGCGCTTTAAACTCCTTAGTTTCATTTGGCCTCAATGTAGCAAATTTTTTATTTGAAGTTGAAAAACGCCGGTTTGTCAGTGCGATAATTAACCCATATTTTTAGAGGTTTTTATGCCGATATATTCTGATCGTGATCCAATTGTTGCTATTGCTACAGCCTCCGGTAGGGGAGGTGTCGGAATTATCCGTTTATCGGGCAGTGATAGCTTTATAAGTGGTTTTATTAAGGATTACTTTGGTTCTCAAGAGAAATTAAAACCAAGGTATGCTCACTATCGCCAGTTTAAAGATGATAGGGGGGTTCTTCTTGATGAAGGACTAGCTCTTTATTTCCCGACCCCAAGATCTTATACAGGTGAGTCTGTTCTCGAGTTGCAAGCTCATGGTGGACCGGTTGTGTTGCAGATGCTATTGCATTCTATCTTACGATTGGGCCGCTCAGCGGGTTTGCGTTTGGCTGAACCGGGGGAATTTACCAAACGAGCCTTTTTGAACGGGCGTATTGATCTGTCGCAGGCAGAGGCAGTTGCTGATTTAATTGATGCAACAACAGAAGGGGCTGCCAGAGCGGCTTCTCGTTCTTTAAATGGTGACTTTTCTAAAAGTATTCATGCTGTTGGAGACCAGATTATTGAATTGCGGGCATTGATTGAGGCTATTTTGGATTTTCCGGAAGAAGAGATTGACTTTATAAAGAGTACTCAAGCTCGCGCAAGAATGAGCAAAATCATTGTTGATTTCGAGCATTTGATGCACCAGTCTCAACAGGGTTCAATATTAAGAGAAGGCGTAAAAGTAGTTTTGGTTGGCAGTCCTAATGTCGGAAAGTCATCTTTAATGAATTGTCTAAGCGGATCAGATATTGCTATTGTGACCGATATAGCGGGTACAACTCGGGACAAAATTGAAAACGAAATCAGTATTAATGGCGTCGCATTGCGTCTGGTTGACACTGCAGGGGTACGAGAAACCACAGATAAGGTTGAAAGTATTGGGATTGAAAGGACGCTGCAGGCTGTAGAGGATGCTGATATTGTCTTACATCTGGTCGATGCCACTAATGAGTACTCTGATGAAGAAGGTCAAAAAACACTTCATAAAGTGATGCAAAGAGTTTCCTCTGGGGTGCCGGTGATTCAGGTTTTAAATAAATGTGATCTTGATCATAAGATTCCGGATGACAGTTGGTTACCGATCTCGGCTAAAACAGGAGAGGGGATTGATCGTTTAAAGAATAAACTTCTTGAATTGGTTGGGTGGGAAAATCAACCTGAAAGCACGTTTTTGGCGCGTGAAAGGCATTTACAAGCATTGTCAAATGCTTATGAACATTTAGAATTAGCAAACCAATTTGTGAACATGAGCGATCCTCCTTTGGAGTTGTTGGCAGAAGAATTGCGACTGAGCAATGATGAATTGGGAGTCATACTCGGTGAAACGACTCCGGATGATATTTTAGGTATGATCTTTAGTCGCTTTTGTATTGGTAAGTAATTGATTTTATTGAATAAATAATTTGTTTCACGTGAAACGGGGACTAAAATGGATTATCCTGTTCGTTATGATGTAATTGTTGTTGGTTGTGGTCATGCTGGCGCTGAAGCCTGTTTAGCTGCGGCTAGAATGGGCTGTAAAACTTTATTGATTACACATAATGTAGAAACAATCGGCCAGTTATCATGTAACCCGTCTATTGGTGGTATCGGTAAAAGTCATTTGGTTAAAGAAGTTGACGCTATGGGCGGAGCGATGGCTCAAGTTACGGATGAGGCGGGGATCCAGTTTAGGGTATTAAATAGTTCAAAAGGACCGGCTGTTCGAGCAACCAGAGCGCAAATTGATAGAGAGTTGTATCGGATAGCTATGCGTCGACGTATTGAAAATCAGAAGAATTTATGGGTTTTTCAGCAGGGGGTTGATGACTTAATTGTTGAAAACTATCGTGTAGTTGGGGTTGTTACTCAAACAAATATAAAGATCTATGCAAAAACAGTCGTTATTACAGCTGGTACTTTCTTACATGGTCTCATACACATTGGGTTAGAGCATTATCAAGCCGGCAGAGTGGGAGATCCTGCAAGTATTAAGTTGGCTGAGCGTTTAATTGATTTAGGACTGCCGAAAGGAAGACTGAAGACTGGGACTCCCGCGAGAATTGATGGTAGATCGATCGATTTTGAAAAATGTGAAAAGCAATTGGGAGATTTAGACCCTGTACCTAGTTTTTCATTATTGGAGCCTCAGATTCAACATCCTAAGCAAGTGCCGTGTTGGATCACTAATACAAATACAGAAACTCATAACATCATTCGGGCTAATCTTGATCGGTCACCAATGTTCTCAGGAATAATTGAGGGGATTGGACCTCGTTATTGTCCTTCGATTGAGGATAAAGTGGTACGTTTTGCAGATAAAAACTCCCATCATGTTTTCTTAGAACCTGAGGGGTTGCAAACTAATATTTATTATCCGAATGGAATATCGTCCAGTTTGCCATTTGATGTTCAAGTTGCATTTATGCATACCATACCGGGACTTGAAAATGCTCATTTTGTGAGACCTGCATATGCAATCGAATATGATTATTACGATCCAAGAGAATTAAGAACATCTTTAGAAACAAAACAAATCGAGGGCTTATTTTTTGCAGGTCAGATTAATGGAACAACTGGTTATGAAGAAGCTGCGGCTCAGGGATTGTTAGCCGGTCTAAATGCTGCATTAAAGGTTCAGGGTAAAGAACCATGGGTTCCGCGAAGAGATCAAGCCTATATTGGTGTGATGGTTGACGATTTAATTACAAAGGGCGTAACTGAACCCTATCGAATGTTTACTTCTCGTGCAGAATATCGTTTAAGTCTCAGAGAAGACAATGCGGATGATAGATTGACCGAAATAGGCCGCAAGTTGGGTTTGGTTGATGATATAAGATGGGATTTCTTCAATCGTAAGCGTGATGCGATTGCTAAAGAAATTGAAAGATTGAAAGGAACTTGGGTATATCCTGGACTGATTTCCGGTGAAGAATCACGAAGAGTATTAGGTGGGGATATTGAGCGCGAATATTCACTTTTTAATCTTCTGTCTCGACCCAATGTTTCACATGAAACATTAAAAACTTTGACAAAAAATGATGGTTCATTAGTCGGGCAAGCTCCGCAATTGTCCAATTCTGAAATTGAGCAGATAGAAATAACCGCTAAATATTCTGGTTATATCAATAGGCAAAAGGATGAAGTTCAGAAAATTTTAGAGCATGAAATGACCAGAATTCCTGCTGATTTTGATTATGACAAAGTCAAAGGATTGTCATTTGAAGTACGCCAAAAGCTAAAAGCCCAAAATCCTGAAACGATTGGTCAGGCGGGGAGAATTAGTGGTGTTACGCCTGCAGCAATTAGCCTTCTGTTAATTTTCATCAAATCAAGAAGATAATCCGGGTAAGCTTTATGAGTAATTTTTTGGATTTAAATAGATTGATTAAAGGTTTGGGAGAGTTAAATCTCTCTTTAACAGACAATCAAATTCAACAAATTGATGCTTATGCTGAAATGCTTTTTAAATGGAATAAAACCTTTAACTTAACGTCCATTACAGATAAAGAAGAGGTGTTGACACATCATATTCTTGACTCATTAGCGACTGTTTCTACTTTCTCTCACTATCTTTTACCTGGGAAATCTTTGCTGGATGTTGGTTCCGGTGGGGGGCTTCCGGCTATTCCTTTGGCAATAGTATTTCCAGATTCTTTTGTTTCAATGATTGATCCTGTAGGGAAGAAAACAGCTTTTCTCACTCAAACAGGAGTTTATTTAAAGCTTAAAAATATAAAGGTAATTCATAATCGAGTAGAGAACATCACTGCTCCTTTATACGATGTTATCTCCTCTAGGGCTTTTTCCTCTTTGTCGAGTTTTGTTTCGCTTTCTAATCATTTATTAAAAGATGACGGTATATGGATTGCTCTTAAAGGAAAAAATCCTTCAGCTGAACTCTTAGAGTTAGGTGAGAATTTTACAAATAAAGTAATCTCAGTAAGCGTACCTTTTTTGCCTGAAGAAAGAAATTTAGTCTTGATTAAACGAATTGGTACATTATAGTTCTTATTAATTAATTTTTAAATTGCCCAAATAATGAGCAAATGTAAGAAAAAATCTCATAAAAACAAATAGATAAAACTTATTTTTAATTAAGACGTGAAATTATTAATGCCTACAATTTAAGCAAAATAAATAAATATAGAAAAATAAATAAACTGTTATGTTTCATGTGAAACACTTCGTCTCGTTTTTGCGAGATTTTTTTTATGAAAATAAATTAATACGGCAGATTTTTTGTTTTAGTTATGTAAAAATGAGTTTGTTCGATTTTTTTTAGATTGAGTGAGGTTTGACGTGCTTGATCAGGTCGTCAGTACATTTTTGTTTGCCTTTGCCTCGTTTATTCCTGTCTTGAATCCTTTTGGTGGGGCGATGTTCTTTCTGGCTTTGACCCCGAATATTGATCAGGAAACCAGAAAAATGATGGTTAATAGAATAGTTTTTTATTCAATGATTATTATGTTGATAAGTTTATTTGCCGGTCATCTTATATTAAGTTTCTTCGGTATTTCTATGGGTGTTCTGCGAGTTGGGGGTGGTTTGGTATTGATTTCAGCCGGTTGGAAGGCACTCAATGAAGCTGCTCACGATGATACGGATAACTCAAATATTGAGCCTCCAAAATCAAGAAAAAAATTACTCTCTATGGCCTTTTATCCGATAACTTTGCCTCTCACAATGGGGCCGGGGATGATTGCTGTTTCCACGGCTATCGGCACAGGTATGATAGGTCATGGAACGGAAAACTTAATCGGTTGTTTGTTGGCTACGGTGGCAACCCTATTAACGGTATATGTGTGCTATAGATACTGCGACCGAGTAAGTCAGGCGGTCGGGGCAACCGGTGCAGATGCTTTGTCAAGGGTATTTGCTTTTATCTTGCTGTGTATCGGTATTTCCATCCTTTGGCAAGGATTTACTGAATTGTGGCTTTCTATGCCAAAAGCGTAAAGGGTTAGATAAAAATGGCTTTAACATTTTGTGTTGCAAATCAAAAGGGTGGTGTCGGAAAGACCACAACTGCTGTTAATTTGTCAGCGGCATTAGCAAAGTTAAAACAAAGGGTATTACTGATTGATTTAGACCCTCAAGGTAATGCTACAACAGGAAGCGGTGTTGGCAAGGATTCGATAACTGAGACGGTTTATCCCTTGTTGTTCGGTCAGGCTTCATTTGAGCAGGTAGTTATTCATACTGAAGAAGCAGGGTACGATATATTGCCCGCTAACCGAGAATTGGCCGGTGCAGAAGTAGAATTGGTTCAGCTCGATGACAGAGATGAACGGTTAAAGAAAATATTGCAGGAACAGGATAAAAATTACGATTTTGTAATTATTGATTGTCCTCCCTCACTTTCTATGCTGACAATTAATGCTCTGTGTTCTGCCAGAGGGGTGATCGTTCCTATGCAATGTGAATACTTCGCGATGGAAGGATTAACCGATTTAATTGGTTCCGTTAGAAGAATTCAGGCGGCCAAAAATCCGGATTTGACATTAATTGGACTGCTAAGGGTTATGTTTGATCCTCGGGTGACCTTACAGCAGCAAGTCAGTGAACAGTTGAAAGAATTTTTTGGTGACAAAGTTTTTAAGACTGTGATTCCAAGAAATGTTAGGCTTGCCGAGGCGCCAAGTTACGGATTGCCGGGAGTTTTGTACGATAAATCCAGCAAAGGTGCAAAAGCCTATTTGGAATTTGGTACCGAATTTCTTAAGAGAATGAAAAAGTATAAGAAGCAAAGCAAGGAGCAATAAGATGGTCGTAAGAAAGAGAAGCGGATTGGGCAAGGGTCTGGATGCTTTGCTCGGAAAGAAAGATGAGGTAGTGATTACTTTGGCTGATGCAAAAGGGGATGATGCCTCAGAGCTTGATTTAGATAAGATTCTGCCGGGGAAATATCAGCCGAGAACAAGGATGGACAAGGAATCTTTAGAGGAATTGGCCCAATCCATTAAAGAACAAGGTTTAATTTCCCCCATTCTTGTTCGTCCGATTGCTAAGAATCGTTATGAAATTATTGCCGGAGAAAGACGTTATCAGGCTTCTAAGTTGGCTGGTTTGAAAAAGGTTCCGGTTCTGATTCGGAAAATATCAAACGAAAAAGCTCTGGCGTGGGCTTTAATTGAAAATATCCAGCGCGAGGATTTAAATCCTTTAGAAGAGGCTGCCGGTATCCAAAGATTATTGGATGAATTCCATATGACGCATGAGACAGCTTCTCAGGCGATTGGCAGAAGTCGAACAGCCACAACGAATCTTTTGCGCCTTTTGAACTTAGCCAAACCCGTACAGGAAAGATTAATGGCCAATGAAATTTCTATGGGTCATGCACGTGCTCTTTTAAGTTTAGAGCCTGCCATGCAGGTTGCTGTGGCCAATGAAATTGTGAAGAAAGGGCTTTCGGTTCGGCAAGTTGAAACTTTAGTTGCCGGAATGGCTTTGAAAAAGCTGTCCAAGGGCAAAAATATTAAAAAAACGGCTAAAGATTCAGATACGCTTCGTTTGGAAGAAGATCTGTCTAATTTTTTAGGAGCAACGGTCAGGATTGATACCAATAAAAAAGGAAAGGGGAAACTGATCATTGAGTTTTCGGATTTAGACCAATTTGATGGCATTATTGCTCATTTCGGAAACTTTGATTGACGTATCGTTATATATAGGTTCCTGACCTTCGTCCAGAAAACGAGGTTGGGAATAACCAAAAAAATGTCCGATAGGATTAAGGGTTTACACCGTCAAAACCTTGGTGTAAACCCTTGTTTCTATAAGTAACCTATCGTATAATCCGCACAGAATAATGGTTTGTAGGGGTGACTACTAACTTTTATGAAGAAAATAGTACTTCTACAGATCGTTGCCACTATTGGAGTAGCTGCAATTTCCGCTCTGTTCGGAGGGGAGGGTGCGGCCCTTTCGGCGTTCCTGGCAGGTCTGGCCTGTTTGGTGCCGAATGCGTTGTTTGCGTTGAATCTGAGTGTCTTGGTTCGGCTGAGTCCTTCGTATTCACCGCTTTTCTTCTTTATTGGCGAGTTCGTTAAGATCGTTGCAATCGCGCTGTTGTTATGCCTGATTGTAATGTTGTATGAGGACTTGGTTTGGCCCGCAATGATCGGTTCGGTTATTGTGGTCTTAAATTGTTCCTTTTTGGGACTTCTAACCCGAGAATAAACATGGCAGCTGAAGCTCTCACCGCTACCGAGTATATTACTCACCACCTTCATCACTTGTCGACCGCTGGTGCTGCTGGGCAGTCATCGATTATTGACTTCTCAGTCATCAACATGGACACGTTGGTGTTTTCCATCCTGATGATGGCCTGCGCCCTTTATCTTATGTATAAAGGTGCTAAAAAGGCTACGTCGGGCGTTCCCGGAAAATGGCAATGTGCTGTTGAAATGCTCGTCGAGTTTGTGAATGAACAGGCAAAGTCCATCGTGCACGGAGATCGCACTTTTATTGCTCCGTTAGCATTGACGGTATTTGTTTGGGTGGTTTTGATGAATGCCATTGACTTGATCCCGGTTGATTTATTACCGATGATCGCTGGTTGGTTCGGCATCCATTATTTGCGTCCGCTTCCCACGGCCGACTTGAACGGTACTATGGGTATTTCTGTGGGCGTGCTGTTCCTCATGATTTATTACGGTATCAAAATCAAGGGTTTTGGCGGATTTGGTCGCGAGTTGTTCGTGGCCCCGTTCGGTAATTATCCCTTGCTTTGGCCGTTTAACTTCGCGCTCAATATTATCGAATATTTGGCCAAGTGCGTTTCTTTAGGCATGCGGTTGTTCGGTAATATGTACGCTGGGGAATTGTTGTTCTTCTTGATTGCACTTTTAGGTAGTCTTTGGGTCGGATTCGACGGCCTGAGCATCTTTGGTGTATTCGGACACGCTGTGGCAGGGATCTGCTGGTGGCTCTTCCACGTGTTGATTGTTATCTTACAAGCCTTCATTATGATGATGTTGACCTTGGTCTACATCGGTCAAGCTCATGAAGGTCACTAACACTAGCGTTTTGATTTCTTTACTTTTTTATTAACTTTTACTCCATTTTTAAGGATTAAGGAGTTTTGCAATGACCAACGTCGCTTTTGTTGCCTTGGCTGCTGGCCTCATCATCGGTCTCGGTGCTATCGGTGCTTGTATCGGTATCGGTATCATGGGTTCCAAGTACCTCGAAGCCGCTGCCCGTCAACCTGAATTGATGAATGCCTTGCAAACCAAGATGTTCTTGTTAGCTGGTCTTATCGACGCCGCCTTCTTGATCGGTGTTGGTATCGCCATGATGTTCGCTTTTGCCAATCCGTTCGTCGGCTAATAAAAGCTTTTTAGTTTCTTTTATTAACGACGTCAGCAAGCACTCACGCTAAGAAAGAGCTTGCGAGCTGACATAACGGGGTTCAAATAATGAACATCAACGCTTCTCTGTTTGTACAGATGGCCGTGTTCTTCTTCGGTGCCTGGGTCACGATGAAGTACATTTGGCCGCCGCTTATTCGAGCAATCGAAGAACGGCAAAAGAAGATTGACGAAGGTTTGGCAGCTGCCGACAAAGGTGAAATGGCCTTAGCGGAAGCCCAAAAGGAAGGTCAAGCGATTAAGGCTGAAGCCCGTGCTCAAGCTTTAGCAATTATGAACGACGGTGAAAAGCGCGGTCAGGCTATTGTTGAAGAAGCAAAAGCCCAAGCCCAAATTGAAGCCGATCGTATCATTGAATCGGCTAAGGCTGAAGTAGCTCAAGAGGCTGAACGTTTGCGCGAACAGTTGCGTGAAGAAGTTGCTCGCTTGGCTGTTGCCGGTGCCGAGCAAATCCTTCGTCGCGAAGTTGACACTAAAGTTCACGCTCAAATGCTTGAACAATTGAAGGCTAAGCTTTAATCATGGCTGAACTTTCGACGATTGCCCGTCCCTATGCTCATGCATTGCTTTTGGCTTTGCGAGACGCAAAGAAGGGACCCGAAGAAGCTGCCGATTTGGCTGCTGTTCTGGATGGTATTGCCCAAGTGGTGACCACGCCCGAGTTGGTTTCTGTGATTGGAGATCCGAAACTGAGCTCGGAGCAAATCTACGATCTTATTGTTGCTGGTCTCGGACAGGTGAAGTTGCCTGAAGAGGCTGCAAACTTGCTCAAGGTGGTCGTTGAGAATGGTCGCTTGGAAGCCGTGCCGGAAATCGCACGTCAATTCCGCGAACTTAAAAATCAATCCGAAGGCGTCGCTGACGCCTACATTGAGTCCGCTATGCCGATGACGCAAGCGGAAGTCGATGACTTAGTTGCCAATCTCGGGAAGCGTTTCCCGGGACTGAAGCTCACACCGATTGTCACGATCAACGAAGCTTTGATCGGCGGCGTGCGTGTGCGTGTTGGTGACAGAGTTTTGGACGGATCGATTCAGACGCGACTTGCTCAAATGCAAGAGGCACTCACCGCATAAATTTCGGAGCTGTAAGACATGCAACTCAATCCTAGTGAAATCAGCGATCTGCTGAAAAAGCGTATCGAAGGCCTTGGGGTCTCCGCTGATCTTCGCACCCAAGGTACCGTGGTCTCTGTGACCGACGGTATTTGCCGTGTACACGGTCTTTCTGACGTGATGCAAGGTGAAATGTTGGAATTCCCCAACAGCACGTACGGTTTGGCTTTGAACCTGGAACGTGATTCTGTGGGTGCAGTTATTCTTGGTAATTACGAGCACATTAGTGAAGGCGATACCGTTAAGACGACGGGCCGCATTCTTTCTGTGCCTGTTGGTCCGAAGTTGATTGGCCGCGTGGTCAACGCTTTGGGTCAGCCGATCGATGGTAAGGGACCGATCGACACGGATGAATATGACGTGGTCGAAAAAGTGGCCCCGGGCGTGATCGATCGTCAATCTGTTTCTCAACCGGTGCAAACCGGCTTGAAGTCTATTGATGCTATGGTGCCGATCGGCCGCGGTCAACGTGAGTTGATCATTGGCGACCGTCAAACCGGTAAGACAGCCGTAGCTTTGGATACGATCATTAATCAAAAGGGCAAAGACCTTATCTGCGTGTACGTCGCAATCGGTCAAAAAGCTTCTACGATCGCAAACGTGGTTCGTAAGTTGGAAGAACACGGTGCAATGGAATACACGATCGTTGTGGCTGCATCTGCCTCTGAATCGGCTGCTTTGCAATACATTGCTCCGTACGCCGGTGCTACGATGGGTGAATACTTCCGTGACCGTGGCCAGGACTCCTTAATCGTTTATGATGACTTGACCAAGCAAGCTTGGGCTTATCGTCAAATCTCCTTGCTGTTGCGCCGTCCGCCTGGACGTGAAGCTTACCCTGGCGACGTGTTCTACTTACACAGCCGTTTGCTCGAACGCGCCGCTCGTGTTAACGCCGACTATGTTGAACGTTTCACGAAGGGTGCTGTGAAGGGTAAGACCGGTTCTATGACGGCTTTGCCGATCATTGAAACGCAGGCCGGTGACGTGACCGCATTCGTGCCGACGAACGTGATTTCTATTACTGACGGCCAGATCTTCTTGGAAACCGACTTGTTTAACGCTGGTATCCGTCCTGCTATTAACCCGGGTATTTCCGTGTCCCGCGTGGGTGGTGCAGCTCAAACGAAGGTTATTAAGAAGTTGGGCGGCGGTGTCCGTTTGGCTTTGGCTCAGTACCGTGAATTGGCAGCTTTCGCACAGTTTGCCTCTGACTTGGACGAAGCAACCCGTAAGCAGTTGGAACGCGGTAAGGTTGTGACTGAATTGATGAAGCAACCTCAATACCAACCGCTGCAAGTGTGGGAAGAAGCTTTGGTGCTCTTCTGCGTTGAACAGGGCATTTATGACGATGTTGACGCTAAGGATGCATTGCGCTTTGAAAAGGCTTGCCGCGAATTTGTAGCAGGTCACCACGCTGATTTGGTTCAACGCATCGAAGAGAAGAAAGAATTGGTCGCTGAAGACAAGGAACTTCTCTTGGCTGCTGTTCAAGAATTTAAGAAAAACGGCACCTACTAATTGTGGAAGTCGATAAACACCTAAGGGGACCACATGCCTAGTACCAAGGAAATTCGCGCCAAGATCAGAAGCGTACAAAATACGCGCAAGATCACCAAGGCGATGGAAATGGTAGCGGCATCCAAGATGCGTAAGGCGCAAGACCGCATGCATGCGGCTCGTCCATACGGAGAAGCTATCCGTAATATCGTGGCTCATTTGGCCACGGCTACGACGAGCTATAAGCATCCCTTCTTGCGTCAGCATCCTACGAGTGCTGCGAAAGTTGGTCTGATCATGGTGACGACGGACAAAGGTTTGGCCGGTGCTTTGAACACAAACATCCAACGTGCTGTGCTTCACAAGGTCAAGGATTGGAACGCTGAAGGTGTATCCGTTTTGGGTACGGCCATCGGTAATAAGGGCCTTGGTTTTATGCAGCATGCCGGCATTGATTTGCTCTCGCATGCTGTGCAGTTGGGTGATCGTCCGCAATTGGAAAAATTGATTGGTGCGATCAATGCTCAAATTGAACAGTACAGCGCCGGAAAGTTGGACAAGGTTTACCTTGCTTATTCGCGTTTTATTAACGCAATGAAGCAAGAACCGGTCATTGAACAGCTTTTGCCCTTGTCGAGTGATCGACTTGAGAAAATTGGCGAAAAACGTCGGGATTATTCGTGGGATTATCTCTACGAACCCAGTGACGCCACGGTTCTCGATGTGCTTTTAAAGCGCTACATCGAAGCTTTAATTTACCAAGCCGTTGCAGAAAACATGGCTTCTGAACAAAGTGCCCGTATGGTGGCTATGAAGGCTGCCAGCGACAACGCTAAGAAGCTTATCGGTGATCTGCAATTGGTTTATAACAAGACCCGTCAAGCGGCCATCACGAAGGAAATTACTGAAATCGTTGGTGGTGCTGCCGCCGTGTCTTAAAGAGGATATCCCATGAGTATCGGACAGATCGTTCAGGTCATTGGCGCCGTGGTGGACATTGAGTTCCCGCGCGATCAAATGCCCAAAGTATACGATGCCCTTATCTTAGAAAAGGATGAAAAGAACACTCTTGCCGAAGAAGGTTTGACTTTCGAAGTGCAGCAACAGTTGGGTGACGGCGTGGTTCGTACCATTGCCATGGGCGCCTCTGAAGGCTTGCAACGCGGCATGAAGGTTCGCAGTACTGGCGCCGGTATTTCGGTGCCTGTCGGCCCGAAGACCTTGGGTCGCATTATGGACGTTTTGGGTCGCCCGATTGATAACTGCGGCCCGATCGGTGAAGAAGAACGTCGTGCTATTCACCAAGAAGCTCCTAAGTTTGACGAATTGAGCCCCTCTGTGGACTTGCTCGAAACCGGTATTAAGGTGATTGACTTGATTTGCCCGTTCGCTAAGGGCGGTAAGGTCGGTCTCTTCGGCGGTGCCGGTGTGGGTAAGACCGTGAACATGATGGAATTGATCAACAATATTGCTAAGGCATATGGTGGTTATTCCGTGTTCGCTGGTGTTGGTGAACGTACCCGTGAAGGTAACGACTTCTACCACGAAATGGAAGAGTCTCACGTGCTCGATAAGGTGGCCATGGTGTTCGGTCAGATGAACGAACCGCCGGGTAACCGTTTGCGTGTGGCTTTGACCGGTTTGACTATGGCTGAAGCTTTCCGTGATGAAGGCCGCGATATTCTGTTGTTCATTGACAACATTTATCGTTACACCTTGGCCGGTACCGAAGTTTCCGCTTTGCTCGGTCGTATGCCGTCTGCCGTGGGTTACCAGCCGACGTTGGCTGAAGAAATGGGTAAGTTGCAAGAACGTATTGCTTCTACGAAGGTTGGTTCTATTACCTCCATTCAAGCTGTGTACGTGCCTGCTGACGACTTGACTGACCCGTCTCCGGCTACTACCTTCGGTCACTTGGACGCAACGGTTGTGTTGTCTCGTGACATCGCTGCTTTGGGTATTTACCCTGCAGTGGACCCGCTTGACTCCACGAGCCGTCAGGTTGACCCGTTGATCATCGGTGAAGAACACTACACGATTTGCCGCCGCGTCCAAGAAACCTTGCAACGTTACAAGGAATTGCGTGACATCATCGCCATTTTGGGTATGGATGAATTGGCTCCGGAAGATAAGCTTACGGTTATGCGTGCTCGTAAGATTCAACGCTTCCTGTCTCAACCGTTCCATGTGGCTGAAGTGTTTACGGGCGCTCCCGGCAAGTATGTTCCGCTTAAGGAAACGATCCGCGGTTTCCGTATGATCGTTGACGGCGAATGCGATGCTTTGCCTGAACAGGCCTTCTACATGGTTGGTACAATCGACGAAGCCTTTGAAAAGGCTAAGACGATGCACTAATCGGGTTTGGTAAATCAGGCAAGACAATTTGCCTGATTACCGAATCACGACCACGGAGCAACTTATGTCTACGATTAAAGTTGACGTCGTTAGCGCCGAAGAGCAGATTTTCTCCGGTGACGCCGAATTTGTCGCCCTGCCGGGTGAATCTGGCGATTTGGGTATTCTGCCGCAACACGCGCCGCTGATTTCGTTGATCAAACCCGGTTTCGTTCGCATTACAATGCCGGGTTCCAAGGAAATCAAGCAAGTGTTTGTTGCCGGTGGCGTGATTGAAGTGCAGCCGCAGCATGTTACGGTTTTGGCTGATACCGCTATTCGTTCCGAAGAGATGGATCGAGCCAAGACGGAAAAGGCGATCGCTGCTGCTCGCGAAGCACGCAGCAAGGCTACGAGCGAGGCCGATTTGGCCAAACTCGATGCGCAGTTGGCTTTCTTGGCAGCTCAGATGGCTGCTATCGAAAAGCTCAAACGCCATCACTAAGCGCGAAAACGACGAAGAAGGACAGATGTTTTTGTGGCATCTGTCCTTTTTTGTTTTGGGTCATAACCTAATGGAAACATTAGGGGTAGGATGAGTACTGTGAGGGGTGTCATTGACGAAACCCTATTGATCGAATGACTTTATGCGAGGATGTATGAAGGTTCTTGTTTGTACGGACGGCTCTAAATTGAGCGAAAAGGCCATTGAAGCTGCAATTGGTGTGGCATTGCCTCTGGAGGCTGAATTAATCGGGATGACAGCCGTAAAGGGAGAAGAGCCTAAGGACGGATTGGCCGGAGAAAGCGCTGATATTCAAAAGCGCTTAAGCGATATCTATGATGCGGCTAAAGCGGCAGGTCTGCCTTGCCGTGTTATGGCTGTTCACGGTGAAGCTCCCTGGCAATGCATCATTGAGCTTGCTAAAGATGAGGACGTCGATTATGTAGTGATGGCAAGCCGCGGCATGGGCAGCATCGGCAGCCTCTTTATCGGCAGTGAAACTCAAAAGACTCTTGCTCAGATTGACCGCCCGGTGTTGGTTGTGCGCTAAAAGAGTATTTCTCGAATCGCTGCATTTAACCCAGAGTTAAGCCCTGGTCACTATAGTGTGGCCAGGATTTTCTTTAGACACTCTGCTTCAGAAATTCCCTTTATCAAAAATCGCTTTTGTCTTGAGGTCTCACCTGAGACAAGGGAGACAGAGGATTTTGACACTGACAGTGTTTTTGCTAAAAAAATGATAAGCGCTGCGTTGGCTTTACCGTCAACCGGGGGCGTGGAAACGGCGATTTTTAAGCGGCTTCCGTACTCACCGACAACAGCCGATCTTTTTGCGCCGGGCTGTGCATGAATATCGATTAAGACGCCTTGCGTTTGACTGATTAACCACGAAGGTGGAGCCATATTGGAATCCAATGACCATGAGACCGAATAATGATACTTTTTTAAAGGCACTTTTGCGAGAAAAATGCGATTTTACGCCCGTATGGTTAATGAGGCAGGCCGGACGGTATTTGGCTGAATATAACGAGACGCGCTCCAAAGCGGGCAGTTTTCTCAAATTGGCTCAATCACCTGCCTTGGCCTGCGAGGTAACACTGCAGCCGGTGGAACGCTTCAATCTGGATGCGGCGATTTTGTTTTCCGACATTTTGACCGTTCCCGATGCAATGGGACTGGACTTGTCGTTTAAGGCCGGAGAAGGTCCCAAATTTGCCAAACCTGTCCGCACAGAGGACGATGTGGCCTCTCTGAGAGTGCCTGACATTGAGAGAAAGCTTCGTTATGTCACAGATGCTGTCAGCGAAATCCGTCGGGCTTTAAATAACTCTGTACCTTTGATCGGTTTTTCAGGCAGTCCGTTTACTCTTGCCTGTTACATGGTTGAAGGCGGTTCAAGCAAAGACTATCGAACGATTAAAACGATGATGTATACACGGCCGGACTTGTTGCACCGCATCTTGTCCGTTAATGCCCAAAGCGTCACAGAGTATTTAAATGCCCAAATTCAGGCAGGAGCTCAGGCTGTGCAGATTTTTGATACCTGGGGCGGGACTTTGTCTGAACCGGCTTTCCGAGAGTTTTCCTTGGCGTACATGCAAAAGATTATTGATGGGTTAATCAAAAATTATGACGGTGAACGTATCCCTGTGATTGTCTTCACAAAAGGAGGCGGTCAATGGTTGGAGTCAATAGCCAGCTGCGGGACAGACGCCGTCGGTTTGGACTGGACAAGTAACTTGGCGAAGGCAAGAAAGCAGACTCAGGATAAAGTGGCGCTGCAGGGCAATCTCGATCCTATGGTTCTTTTTGGCTCTGAGGATCTAATTCGCCAGGAAGTCCGTCGGGTCATTGACGATTTCGGCCCTGTTGCCAACGGCGGCCATGTATTTAATCTTGGGCATGGGATTAATCAATTTACCCCGCCGGAATCGGTCGGTATTTTGGTCGATGAAGTCCACCGCTATAGCGCGTCGTTTCATCGATAATATGCTTGTCCCCAAAGTTATCCACAAAAATGGTGAATATTGAAAAACCTTTGAAAATTAGATGGTTACAGAAATATGACAAATTTAACTATTTGATTTAAAAGGAAAAATGATAAAATCCTCTGATTTCAGTGCCTTATCCTGCAATCAGAGGGTTTTGCTTAAAAAGTAGACAACAGCTGAATTATCCACAAAGTTATCCACATTAATGCACAAAAAAATCCTAATTGGTTGAAAATAATAGAAATTCGCTGGTTTAAGTTTTGCACAGGATCAAATCAGGAGATTTGATTGAAAATGTAATCGTTTTTTCAATCGGAGTAATGGCTCCTATACAATGAGCAACGGATTTCTCAGAGACTTTAAATGTCAGAAACGCCCCCTTTTGTCAGTGTAGTGTTGGATGTCCCATCGCTTCCGGCATTAACCTATCGGGTACCCGAAGGTATGATTGCCCGGATTGGAGATCGGTGCCTTGTGCCCCTTGGCCGCCGCCAGGAGGTGGGTATTATTGTTGCTTTACATAATCAGACTGATATTGCGGAAAATAAGCAAAAATCTTTGATTCGTCTTTTTGATGAAACGGATCCATTGAGTGATACGTGGTTAAAGCTCACTAAATTTGCATCGGATTATTATCAACATAGCTGGGGCGAAGTAGCGATCGCCTCCTTACCTACTTTTTTCCGAAGTAAACCCGGGGTACGGTACCGGCAATCTTTAGATCGGTTGAGAAAGCCCTATAAAGTAAAAAAAACAGAGCCCAATAATGCTTGGCTTAAGCTCAATGAAGAGCAACAAGTGGCTGTTGACGCTGTTGATAGTGCCCAAGGGTTTTCTCCTTTTGTTCTTTATGGTGTCACCGGCAGCGGTAAAACTGAGGCGTATTTAAAGATGATGGCCGATCTTTTTATTCGTAAGCCTCAGGCGCAGGTACTTTTTTTAGTGCCTGAAATAAATCTGACTCCTCAGCTTGAAGAAAGAGTAAGAAGCCACTTCCCCGACAGAAGTGTCGCATCATTGCACTCCGGTCTAGCCAACGGTGAGCGCGCTAAAGCGTGGTTAGCTGGAAAAGAAAAGCGTATCCAGATACTAATCGGTACCCGAATGGCAATATTTGCTGACTTGCCGGATCTTGCCATGATTGTGGTTGATGAGGAGCATGATCTGTCGTACAAGGCCGGAGACGGCATTAGGTATTCAGCCAGAGATTTGGCTGTGAAATTGGCTCAGCTTCGGCAAATTCCGGTTGTTTTAGGATCAGCCACGCCATCACTGGAAACATGGAGCAGAGTAAAAAGCGGACATTACAGCTTATTGAGTTTAACCAAAAGAGCTGTGCCGGGGGCAGTCCTGCCTAGCCTGACAGTCATTAATCCAAAAGATAAAAAGTTGGTCAAAGGACTGGCTCCGGAAGTAATAGATGCCATCAGTGAGACCCTGGAGAAAAAAGAGCAGGTGATTATTTTCCTCAATCGCCGAGGATATGCTCCTGTTTTAACCTGTCCGAGTTGCGGCTGGCTTTCAAAATGTCCTCATTGTTCAACTTATGCTGTTTATCATAAGTTTCACGGGAAACTGATATGCCATCATTGCGGTTGGTCAACGCCGGTTTATAAGAGATGCCCGGACTGCGGCAACGTGGATTTAATTCCGATGGGAGCCGGTACTCAACGCATTGAGGAAACACTGGGACAATTGTGGCCTCAGGCAAGAGTATTGCGTATTGATCGTGATACAACACAGCGCAAAAACGCCGCTAAAGAAGCTTTCGAGGCGGTTCACAGCGGTGAAGTCGATATATTGGTCGGCACACAGATGGTGGCAAAAGGGCATGATTTTCAAAATGTTTCGCTCGTTGTTGTTCTCAATATTGACGCTCAGCTCGTGAGCGCCAATCCCAGAAGTGAGGAAAGAGCCTTTGCTAATTTAATGCAGGTTGCGGGCCGTGCCGGACGGTTCGGACTGCCGGCAAGGATGATTGTTCAGAGTCGGTTCGGTGACAGAGAAATCTTTGCCGCATTGGCTGAGCAAAATTACAATCGCTTTGCTGACTACCTGTTGCAGGTCAGACAGGCAGAAAACAGTGTGCCCTTTGTTTGTCAGGCACTTTTAATGGCCGATGATGCCAATATTAATAAGGCACTGGAGTTTTTGACTTCAGCGATGCAAATCGGTCTGCAGATACTTGAGTCAGAGAATAATCATTCGGTTGTGATCTATGACCCCATTCCGATGGCTCTCATGAAAGTGGCCGATAAGGAACGTGCTCAATTGCTTATTGAAGCAGCTTCCCGTCAAGTCATGGGACGGTTTTTGCGTCAGTGGTATCAAAAGCTTTGTTTGCTGCCCGGTTCTGTGCACTGGACGATGGATGTCGATCCGATGGATGTTTAATATTACCGAGAAAGCTTGAATGAGTTACGAGGCTAACTATTGGTTTTGAAACACTTCTTAACCCAAAAGACGATAGTTTTTTAAAAAGTTCTTTATAATCATCAGTCCCTGCCTCCGTGGTGAAGTGGATATCATGCGACCCTCCGAAGGTCGCGTCACAGGTTCGATTCCTGTCGGAGGTACCATCCAATCAATTCGGCACAAAGACCATGTTGGTCCCTATAGATATCGCATATCATCGTCAGTCCAGACAGCTTGAACTCATCTACGAAAACGCAAAGAGCTTTTTGTTGCCGGCGGAATTTTTGCGGGTATTGAGCCCATCGGCCGAGGTTCGCGGTCATACGCCTGATCAAGCTCAGTTACCGGTTGGAAAGCGTGATGTTTCTATTGTGGGAATTGAACCCGTTGGTCTTTATGCATTAAAAATAATTTTTTCGGATGGTCATGACTCGGGATTGTACGATTGGGACTATCTGTATCAGTTGGCTACCGACAAAGACAGGCTCTGGCAGCAATATCTGAAACAACTACAGGAGCTTGGAGCCAGCCGCGATCCGAATGATCCGCAAAATGAATCTTTTAAACCGCTAAAACAAAAAACTTGCCACCATTAATATGCAGCAGGATAACCATAAACATGAAACCGATTTCGGTTTCAAGCGAGTTGCTGAAGAAGATAAGGCCAGACAGGTCAGGGAAGTGTTTGACTCTGTTGCGCCCAAATATGATTTGATGAATGATGTACTTTCATTCGGCATGCATCGTCTTTGGAAAAGATATGCCATTTATAAGGCTGATGTCGCCCGAGGAATGAAAGTGTTGGATTTGGCTGCCGGAACGGCAGACCTGTCCCTTCAGTTCGCACAAAAAGTGGGGCGTGACGGAGAGGTTTGGCCCACAGATATCAACCGCTCGATGCTTACGATTGGTGCCCGTCGTATGCGAGAGGCCGGCTTTAATATGCCCGTTGTGCAGTGTGACTGTGAAAAACTCCCCTTTGCTGACGACACCTTTCACGTGGTGATGGTGAGTTTCGGGCTGCGAAATATGACTCACAAGGATAAGGCACTGAGCGAAATGTGCCGGGTTTGCCGTCCGGGCGGTAAAGTGATGGTCCTGGAGTTTTCAAAAGTCAACAGACTTCTGGCACCCTTTTATGATTTTTATTCATTTCATTTAATGCCTTGGCTCGGCGGAAAAATTTCCGGTGACAGTGAAAGCTACCGCTATTTACCGGAGTCTATTCGTATGCATCCGAGCCAGCCGGTCTTGGCTGAAATGATGCGCACCGCAGGGCTTGCTGATGTTCATTGGCATAATTTGACCTTTGGGGTCTGTGCTTTACACATCGGTCAAAAACCTTTGAAATAATTAACAGTAAAAGATTTTCCCTCTTAATCCGAAGAGGTTATCAATTCGGGAACTTTGGAGTTTATCCTATGAAAAAATGGATTGCGATTTTGGCAATTGGTTTGACAATGATGTCTTTGTCGGTATCGGCTGATGCGGCAAGACGTTTCGGCGGCGGCATGAGTTTCGGCCGTTCTGCTCCGACTCTGCAGCATAAGGCTACACCGGCTCCGGCCACAGGTTTACATCAGCAAAAGGCCAATCCCTCTCAGCAGCAGCGTCAGCAACAAGCCGCTCCCAGTCAGCAGCCTCGTACCCCTCAGGCGGCTCCCAGCCCCATGCGCGGTATGTTGATGGGTTTGGCCGCTGCTTTGGGCATTACGGCTTTAGCTCATGCTTTGGGTTTGGGTGAAGGTTTTGCTCAGTTCCTGATGGTTGCTTTGATGGCATTGGCAGCCTTCTATATTGTGCGTTTGCTTTTAGGATTGTTCCTCGTGAAACGTCGTCCTGCCGGGATGCCTGGCGGTCAAAATTCTGATGACCGTCAGGACACTATGCGGACAAGCTACGACTATGCTCAGCCCAAACAGACTCAAACCGCACAAACGGCTTTCAGTTCTGCTTCTCCGATGGCAGGCAGTGTTTTGGATGAACTGAATAATCCGAGCTCGGCCAAAAAGGTTGATTTACCGGCCGATTTCGATGTGGAAGGCTTTTTGAAGGTTGCAGAAGATAATTTTGCTTTGATGCAAAAGGCTTGGGATACGGGTAATGTCACTTCTATTTCGGATTTCACCAGTGATGAAGTTTTCCGTACCGTTACACATCAGCTGCGCGAGCGCGGCGCTCAAAACTACGAAACGGAAATTGTGACTTTGAAATCCGATTTCAGAGGCATCGTTCGTGAAGGCGATGAGTATTTGGTGGGCGTTCATTTCGACGGTACGCTCAATGTCAGCGGAGAAGCCGAACGGGTTGATGAAACCTGGATTTTGGTTAAACCTGTCAATGGCAATTCCGGCTGGCTTTTGGCCGGTATCCATCAGGACTCACCCCAATAAATTGAATTCGCCGCAAAACAAGGGTCGCGTTAAAAGTGCGGCCCTTTTTGTTTCAGGCCATTTCTGTCTCTAAGTCAGCTGAATGAATCGGGTAGAATACGATTAACTGACGTATATCCACAGTTAAGTCGTCTTATGAATATTGTTATCCTTGCCGCCGGCATGGGTAAGCGGATGCGCTCGCGCTTACCTAAGGTTCTCCAACCGATTGCCGATAAACCCATGCTTGAGCACGTCATTGAAAAAGCCCGACTTTTAGGATCCGATCATCGATTAATCGTTGTGATCGGTCATGGTGCCGAAGCGGTGAAGTCCTATTTTGAAAAAGATAAGACAATTACCTTTGCTCTGCAGGCTGAGCAATTGGGAACAGGCCATGCCTTACTTCAGGCCCTGCCTTACTGCGATCAGAATCAACCCACCTTGGTGCTTTTAGGCGATGTGCCGCTGATTCGCCCGCAAACCCTCAAGAATTTAATTCAGGCGGCCGGCAATGATGTAGGTCTTTTGACCGTTTGCCTGGATGATCCTAAAGGCTACGGCCGCATTGTGCGCGAGAACGGAAAGGTCTGCGCTATTGTAGAAGAAAAGGATGCAACGCAAGCACAGCGCGAGATCAGGGAAGTCAATACCGGCATTATGGTTTTACCGACTCGTTATTTGGACTCTTGGCTCAACGAGCTGGGTAATCAGAATGCTCAGGGTGAATACTATCTCACGGACGTAATTGCGCGGGCCGTGTCTGAAGGTATTCATGTGAATTCCGCCTTGGCTGAAAGTGAAACGGAAGTGCAGGGCGTTAACAATAAAGTTCAGCTGGCAGCGCTCGAGCGGGCTTATCAGACAGAGAAAGCTTTGCAGCTGATGAATGACGGAGTGACCGTTATTGATCCGGCAAGAATTGATATTCGGGGTGAGCTCATTTGCGGCAAAGATGTCACGATTGATGTCGGATGCATTTTCAGCGGCAAAGTCATCTTAGGTGACGGCGTGAGAGTCGGTGCTTATTGCGTACTCAAGGATGTTGAAATTGGCAATGAGACTGAAGTTTTGCCGTTCTGCCACTTCGATGGAGCTCGTGTGGGTGAAAATGCCCGTTTAGGTCCGTACAGCCGTTTGCGTCCCGGCACGACCTTGGCAGATCAAACCCATATCGGTAATTTCGTTGAAATTAAAAAATCTGTTATCGGTTTAGGCAGTAAAGTCAATCACCTCTCTTACATCGGCGATACGGATATGGGAGCTCGGGTTAACATCGGTGCGGGAACCATAACCTGTAATTACGACGGTGTGAATAAGTTCAGAACCACCATTATGGATGATGCTTTTATCGGTTCGGATACCCAGCTTGTGGCTCCGGTCACCGTGGGTCAGGGCGCAACCCTTGGTGCGGGTACAACACTGACGAAAAATGCTCCGGACGGTGAATTGACTTTAGCCAGAGCACGCCAGGTAACGATTAAAGGTTGGAAACGTCCAACGAAAAAAGAATAAAGGATTTAATTATGTGCGGTATTGTTGCGGCAACCTCTAAACATCGAAACATTGTTCCGCTTCTGGTTCAAGGCTTAAAGCGCTTGGAATATCGCGGCTATGACAGCTGCGGCGTAGCTGTTTGGGATCAGGGGCTAAAGCGTGTCAGAAGTGTCTCTCGGGTCTCGGAACTATCCGATCAGATTGAAAAAGAGGGTCTGAAGGGTTTTATGGGCATCGCCCATACTCGTTGGGCCACACACGGAGAACCCGTTGTCTGTAATGCTCATCCGCACTTTGCAGGTGACCAGATCGCCCTGATTCACAACGGCATCATTGAAAATTACGAAGAAATTCGTGAAGAGCTCAAGGCAAAGGGTATTCAGTTTGCCAGTCAGACTGACTCGGAAGTTTTGGCTCATTTGGTACGTGATTGCTACAAAGGTGATTTGCTCAAGGCGGTTGAAGAGGCTCTTAATCGTGTTCGGGGGGCTTACGCTATTGCTGTTTTCTCTAAAGAGAATCCGCATCGTGTGGTGGTTGCCCGCCAAGGCTCGCCTTTGGTTTTGGGAATCGGTGAGCAAGAAATGTTTGCCGCATCCGATACGATGGCTTTGGCAGGTGAGACCAACCGCTTCATTTATATGGAAGACGGTGACGTTGCCGATCTGACGGAGGACTCTTACGCGATTTATTCTCATCAGGGGCAAACATTCGTGCCCGTTGAGCGTGAAATCCGCCAAGTAGAGGCTTTCAGCAATGCGGTAGAACTGGGACCCTATCGCCATTACATGCAAAAGGAAATTTTCGAGCAGCCCCGGGCGATTGCTGATACGCTCGAAGCAGTCAAAGAAGTGAAGGCTTCGCTTTTTGGACAAGACGCTCAGGAAGTGTTCGAGAATGTTGACCGAGTGCTTATGATTGCCTGCGGGACAAGTTACTATGCGGCGCTGACTTCTAAATACTGGTTGGAGGCAATTGCGGGCATTCCGTGTGATGTCGAAATCGCAAGCGAATACCGTTATCGTAAAAGCGTTCCCAATCCGAAGACACTGGTCGTGACCATCTCTCAGTCAGGTGAGACAGCCGATACGTTGGCGGCACTTAAGCATGCCCGAGAGCTTGGCATGACAAAAACGCTGACGATCTGCAACGTTGCCACGAGTGCCATGGTTCGCGAAAGCCTGCTGCGTTTTATTACTCGGGCCGGTGTGGAAATCGGCGTGGCCTCCACAAAGGCTTTTACCACGCAGCTCACGGCGCTTTTCCTTTTGACGCTCAGTTTGGCAAAGGTGAAGGGGCGCCTGGATCCTAAGGATGAGGCTGAGTACATGCGGCTGCTGCGTCACGTTCCTAAAGCTGTCAGCGCTGTTTTGGCTCTGGAGCCACAAGTTATGGCTTGGGCAGAACGTTTTGCAAGTAAGCAGCATGCACTCTTCTTAGGCCGCGGCATTCACTATCCGATCGCTCTGGAAGGGGCGCTCAAACTTAAAGAAATTTCTTATATTCATGCCGAAGCTTATCCGGCAGGAGAGCTCAAGCACGGTCCGCTGGCTCTGGTCGATGAGTCTATTCCTGTGGTGACCGTGGCGCCCAATGATGAGCTTTTGGAAAAACTCAAGAGCAATATGAAGGAAGTGGAGGCCCGTAAGGGTGAACTTTATGTGTTTGCCGACGCGGATACGGGGTTAGAGTCAAGCGAACACATTCATGTGATTCGTATGCCTGAAAACTACGGTCCCTTGTCACCGATTCTTCACGTGATTCCGCTGCAGCTTCTGGCTTACCATACGGCTTTTATCCGCGGCAACGATGTGGATAAGCCGAGAAATTTGGCTAAAAGTGTCACTGTTGAATAGCATCGGCTGACTGATAAGCCTGAAAAAAAAGCCTCCCGTTCAAACAATGAGGGGAGGCTTTTTAGCAAGGTTTTTAGGTTACATGCCGGTGGCAAAAGCTCTGATACCTGAGCCGATAAACTGTACGCCGATACAAACCAGTAAGAACCCCATTAATTTGCTGATCACAATCGTGCCTGACGGACCGAGTTTACGGCCGCAGAAATCCGCTGACCGCATAACGGCCCAACAGACCATACTGCAGAAAATGATGGCTAAAGTCATCATAAAGAAAGTTGCCACCTGATCCTGCCAATGGGGATATTCGGCAATTTCAGTTGAAAAACCGATAATCACAGCCATGGTTCCAGGGCCTGCAATCATAGGCATGGCAATGGGAAAGAAGGCGTAGTCTTCCCGGTCACGTCTAACCAGAGGGGCTTTGTTGGGAGACGGGGTCTGTTGGCTAAAAAGCATTTGGTAGCCGATCACCGCTACCATAAAGCCGCCGGCAATACGCAGAGCACCGTAGGAAATGCCGAAAAAGGCAAGCAACAGATTGCCCGCCAGTAAACTGACAAACATGATAATGGCCGCATAAATGGCCGCCCAACGAGCCTGAGCTTTTCGCTGTTCCGGGTCCATGCCCTGGGTCAGACTGATAAACAGCGGGATCTTCGAGGGGGGATTGGTGATAACCAACAAACTCACAAGTCCGGCCAGAAAATACTGCAGATGGAAGATCTCAAGAGACATGATGAACAGAACGAAAGTGAAAATTTGATGAATTTTTCTCCATTAATAAAAAAAGATCATTAGGTACAAACCCTAATATAAGTTACATTTTGAAATAATTTTTACCTTAAAGAATTTTTAAAAAGACCTATTTTCTTGGGAATTCTGAGACAATGAACGAGCTTTCACTATTTGACTGAATGAACGTTCGGTCATTTTTGGTTTTTTACGTGTCGGTCATCATCGGCACCGATGTTTGGAGAATGGTAAAAGATGTATTCGAAGTTTGCACCCAAGTACGCAGCACTAGCTATGTCTGTCGTAGCCGCGATCTCCCTTGCCGGCTGTAAAGAGCAGGCCGCAGCTGTCCAAAGCGGTCCTCAAGAGGTTGGCGTCGTGATGGTAGAAACCTCCAGTCCGATCATCACAACTGAATTGTCGGGCCGTACCAGTGCTTATCAGGTAGCAGAGGTGCGTCCGCAAATCAGCGGCATCATTCAAAAGAGAATTTTTACAGAAGGTCAAATGGTCAAAGAGGGTGAGCAACTCTACCAAATTGATCCGGCTTTATATGAAGCAGCCTATGAAGAAGCGGTTGCCAATTATGAGCTCGCCCGTGCCAATGCCAGACGTTCTGCCCAATTGGTTAAGGTTAATGCGGTCAGTAAGCAGGATAATGACGCCGCTCAGGCACAGATGAAAACGGCACGTGCAGCCATGAAGACC
The DNA here is from genome assembly GCA_900545335.1 of uncultured Sutterella sp. GTDB lineage: Bacteria > Pseudomonadota > Gammaproteobacteria > Burkholderiales > Burkholderiaceae_F > Aphodousia. Next base: position 186,619 of record UQYP01000001.1, read on the forward strand.
GCCAAGACCAATCTGGACTATACCAAGGTGCAAAGTCCGATTTCGGGACGTGTCGGTCGCTCTGAAGTGACGCCGGGCGCATTGGTGAATGCTTATCAAACCTTTATGACAACGGTGCAGCAACTCGATCCTATTTATGTGGACGTGCGTCAGACAAGCTCTGAAATGCTTCGTTTAAAGCATGAAATTGCTGCCGGCAAAGTCAAAGCAAATAAAGACGGAGCGATGGAAGTCACGCTTTTGATGGAAGACGGTTCTGTTTATCCCCAAAAGGGCAAACTCACCTTTACCGGTGAAGAAGTCGATGAAGGAACGGGCATGGTGAATTTGCGCGCTATTTTCCCCAATCCCGACGGAGATTTGTTGCCGGGGATGTTTGTGCGTGCCCGTCTGGAAGAAGGTGCCCGACCGGATTCCGTGGTCATTTCGCAGCGCTGTGTGATGCGCGATCCGAAGGGACAGGCTTATGTTTATGTTGTGACTCCGGAAAATACGATTGAACAGCGCAATGTCACTGCCAATCGTGTGATCGGAAACAACTGGTTGATTGAGTCCGGTTTGAAAGCCGGTGAAAAGGTGGTGATTGACGGCATCGGCAAAGTGCGAATCGGCGCTAAAGTGACGATTGCTCAACCTGCTGCCGCCGCTCCTGCCGCACAAGCCACAGCGAAGTAATTAGACAAGGCAAAGGAAATAGTTTATGTCTCGATTCTTTCTAGGACGGCCGATTTTTGCCTGGGTGATCGCTATTGTGATCATGTTGGCCGGTATCTTGTCAATTACAAGACTGCCGGTGTCGCAGTATCCGCAAATTGCGCCTCCTCAAGTGACGATTACCGCCACTTATCCGGGTGCATCGGCTGAAACCATCGAAAACACGATTACTCAGCAGATTGAACAGGCGATGACCGGTTTGGACGGCTACCTTTATATGACGTCCAATTCGGACTCTTCCGGCCGTGTTTCCATTGATATTACGTTTGAAGCAGGAACAAACCCGGATATTGCCCAGGTTCAGGTGCAAAACCGCCTCAAAACGGTTGAAAACAGCTTGCCGCAAGTGGTGCAGCAGTTGGGTGTGAACGTGGATAAATCGGCTGCCAACTTCCTGATGGTGGTGGGCTTTGTCGATAAAAACGGAAAGATGAGCTCTGCTGACCTGTCTGACTACTTGGTCAATAATGTTCAGGAACCGCTTTCTCGTATTACCGGTGTCGGTGAAGTGGAAGTCTTCGGTAGCTCCTACTCCATGCGTATTTGGCTTGATCCGGAGAAACTGCATAAATATTCACTCTCAACCGATGAAATTGTTGCAGCTATTGAAGAACAAAACGTTCAGGTTTCTTCCGGCGCTATCGGTAATTTGCCCTCAAATACCCGCTACGAGTTAAACGCCACGATTAATTCAATGTCGCTTTTGGAAACGGTAGCAGACTTTGAAAACATCATGGTTAAAACCTCCATGGACGGTTCACGTGTTTTGATTAAAGACGTAGCTCGTGTGGAGATGGGGGAAGAAAGCTATAACGTCATTGCTCTTTATAACGGCAGACAATCGACCGGTATGGCTATTAGCTTGGCTTCTGGCGCCAACGCTATGGCTACAAGCGATCGTGTGAAAGCACGGCTTAACGAAATGCAGGTGAACTTCCCGGACGGAATGGAGTGGGTGGTGCCGTTTGATACGACACCTTTCGTCCGTATTTCTATTCAGGAAGTGGTCCGTACGCTTTTTGAAGCCATTGTGCTTGTGGTCTGCGTGATGTTCTTATTCCTGCAGAACTGGCGTGCAACGCTTATTCCGACGATTGCTGTGCCGGTGGTGCTTTTGGGAACGTTCGGTGTGCTTCAGGCAATGGGCTACTCCATTAACGTGCTCACGATGTTTGCTATGGTGCTTGCCATTGGGTTGCTGGTGGACGACGCTATTGTGGTGGTGGAAAACGTCGAACGCGTGATGCGAACAGAAGGACTCACACCACGAGAGGCAACAGAAAAATCAATGGGCCAGATCCAGGGTGCTTTGGTGGGTATTGCCATGGTTTTGGCTGCTGTGTTCGTTCCGATGGCATTCTTTGGCGGCTCGACCGGTATTATTTACCGTCAGTTCTCCGTGACGATTGTCTCGGCTATGGTGCTGTCAGTGTTGGTGGCTTTGATTTTGACGCCGGTGCTTTGCGCTTCGCTCTTAAAGCCCATTGATTCTGAACACCACGAAAATAAGCAGGGATTTTTCGGCCGCTTTAACCGCGGATTTGAAAAGTTCTCCCTGTGGATTCGCACCGTGGTTGGACAAGCTATTCCGCACACGCTTCGAACGATTTTGGTTTATGCCATTATCGTGGGCGGTGTGGTCTTCGGCTTCTGGAAATTGCCCTCAAGCTTTATGCCTGGTGAAGACCAGGGTGTGTTGCTTGCTCAGGTGATTACCCCTGCCGGTACCTCTCAGCAAAGAACGCAGGAAGTCTTGAATCGTATGAGTCAGTACTTCCAGACTAAAGAAACCGAAAACGTCGAATCTGTGTTTACGGTCTCGGGCTTTTCTTTCGGTGGTACGGGTCAAAATACCGGTTTGATGTTCGTGCGTTTGAAGGACTGGGGTGAACGTGAAGGTGACGGCCAGGATGTCAATTCCATCACGGCTCGTGCCATGGCAGAGTTTTCTCAGTACAAAGACGCCAATGCCTACGCTTTCCCGCCGCCCGCAGTGCCTGAATTGGGTATTGCAGATGGTTTTGATATTTTCCTGCAGGCCAGTGCCGGCCAAACCCACGAAGAGCTGATGGCTGTTCGTAACCAGTTCTTAGGCTTGGGTAATGCCCACCCGCATTTGACGGCTGTGCGCCCCAACGGTATGGAAGATACGCCGCAGCTGCACTTGGAAATTGACACTGAAAAAGCTCGTGCATTGGGTGTTTCAATTAATTCCATTAATTCAACACTGGCCACAGCTTGGGGTAGTACTTATGTCAATGACTTCCTCGATCGCGGCCGTGTGAAGAAAGTCTATGTCCAAGGCGACAGTCAGTTCAGACAAAAGCCTGAGGATTTGGGCAAGTGGTATGTGAAAAACAGTGCAGGTGAGATGGTTCCGTTCTCAGCTTTCTCCTCGACTTCCTGGAAGTACGGTTCACCGCGTCTGGAACGTTTTAACGGTTTGTCAGCCGTGAACATTCAGGGTAATCCGAGAACAGGCTTTAGCTCCGGTGACGCGTTGGCTGCCGTGGCAGAGATTGCTGAAAAACTTCCGGCAGGCTACAGCGTGGCCTATACCGGTGTGTCCTATCAGGAACGGGAAGCCGGCGGACAGGCAGCACCTTTGTACGCATTGTCGATTTTGGTGGTGTTCCTCTGCCTGGCAGCCTTATATGAAAGCTGGTCAATTCCTATCGCTGTGATTTTGGTTATTCCGATGGGTGTGATCGGTGCTTTGGCGCTGACAGGCTTAAGAGGATTAAATAACGATATTTACTTCCAGGTGGGCCTGATTACCACAATCGGTTTGGTGAGCAAAAATGCCATTTTGATCGTGGAATTCGCGAAAGACTTACACGATAGCGGAGAGGATATCGTCCATGCGGCTATTGATGCAGTGCGCTTGCGTCTTCGTCCGATTGTGATGACTTCTCTGGCCTTCGGTCTGGGTGTGTTACCCTTGGCATTGGCTCACGGTGCCGGTTCCGGTGCTCAGAATGCTATCGGCTGGGGCGTGTTGGGCGGTATGATTACCGGTACGCTTTTGTGCGTGCTCTTTGTTCCGCTCTTCTACGTCATGATTATGCGGGTCTCGGGCAGCGCCAATGAGCGTAATGTTGACTTGCAGGCAGCCGCAGCCGAAACCGCCTTTGAAGCCAAAGCTTTGAAAGAAGGTGAACTCACGTTCTATGAACGTGAAGAAGAAAATAAGGATACTGCTCAGTCTTCGTCTCAAGACAGCGGTTCTGAGGGCGAAAACACATCAAAAGCCGATAAGAAGGGAGAATAAGCATGCAAAAGACTTTTAAGTTTTTACCGTTGGTGGCCGCTTTGGCGTTGACTGGTTGCATGTCGATGGCTCCCAGCTATGAAAGACCTCAGGCGCCCATTCTCAATGTCTGGCCTTCGGGCGAGGCTTATGCTGATGCGAAGTTAAATCAGCAGGCTCTGCCCGATTGGCGTGAGTTTTTTACCGATGAACGTTTGCGCAAGGTAATCGAACTTACGTTAGACAATAACCGTGACTATCGTGTCGCAATGCTCAACGTTCAGCGTATGCGCTACGCCTATAACATTCAGCGTTCTGAATTCCTGCCCAGTATCTCTGCTGCGGGATCAGGCGAGCATTCCGGTACACCCAGAACGCTGAGCGCAACCGGCCAGGACACGGTGAGCCACGTTTACTCGGCTAATTTGGCAATGGCCTCATATGAGCTTGATCTCTTCGGACGTATCCACAGCTTAAGCGATGAGGCGCTCAATCAGTACTTTGCCACTGAAGAAGCAAGAAAGAGCTCTCGAGTTACTCTGATTGCTGAAACCGCCAATTTGTGGCTGCAGTTGGGAGCCGACAGATCGTTATTGGCTTTTGCCAAAGAAACGTTGGACAGCCAGGAGCAGTCTTATAAACTGTCTGAAGCAAGCTACAAGGCCGGTGCCATCAATTTGCTTGAATTAAATCAAGCCAAGCAAATGTATGCGAGCGCTCAGGCTTCCTACGCTTCCACTCAACGGGCTGTCGCTCAGGATTTAAATGCCTTGGCGCTTTTGGTAGGAACCGAAGTGCCCGAGTCGCTTTTGCCGACAAAGGTTGAGGTGGTGACTTTGGCCGGCATGCTGCCTCAAGGCGTGCCCTCAGAAGTGCTTTTAAATCGTCCGGATATTGCTCAGGCTGAGTACACATTGATGGCTGCCAATGCCGATATCGGAGCGGCCAGAGCGAATTTCTTCCCGAGAATTACCCTAGTGGCATCGGGCGGAACCGGTGCAACCGAGCTAGATGATCTGTTCTCCGGCGGCACCCGTCTGTGGAGTTTCTCGCCCTCGATCTCTTTGCCGATTTTCACGGGCGGTGCAAACTGGGCAACGTTGCGTGTGTCTGAAACCGAAAGAGACATTGCAGTAGCCGATTATGAAAAGGCGATTCAAACCGCTTTCCGCGAAGTCGCTGATGCCTTGGCAACAGAAGGCACCATTGAGCGGGAACTCAAGGCTACGCAGGATTATGCTGAAGCGACCAAGCAGGCCTATGAATTAGCCCAGGCCCGTTATCGTCATGGCTCAGAAAGTTTCCTCACGGTTCTGGATTCTCAACGCCAGTACGTCAGTGCCCAGACGCAACTGGCAGTCGCCCAACAAGCCCGAGCAATGAGTTTGGTGACTTTGTATAAAGTCTTGGGCGGCGGTGCTGTCGACTTAGATAAAAAGTCTGACGATAAAGCTGCTCAAACGGCAGAAGTGAAAAGCGAGGCTTAAAGCATGTCAAAAAATCTCGCCCAACAGCGCCGTGAAGAAATTATCAATGCGGCGCACAAGTGTTTCATTGCCAAGGGGTTTCACGCTACCGGAATGGCTGATATTGCTCGGGAGTTCGGCATGAGTGCCGGTCATATTTATAACTATTTCCCGAGTAAAACAGCCATTATCGAAGAGGTGATCTCTCGAGGGATGGAAGATTTCTACAAAAACTCCTGTGCGCTTCAGGAAAATCAGGGCAGCTATGAGGAGACACTTCAGCAGGTCAGACGGGTATTCGGCGATTGTTTCAAAAGAGAAAGAATCGTTTTGTCGCTTGAACTTCTGACCGAGGCAGCGCACGATCCCGAATTGGAAAAAGTCCTCCAGAAAGCTGATGTGAAGGCCCGCACTCATCTCAAAGAGATTTGCTATCCTGAAAGCGATGATCCGAGCGATTGGATTCGTGTCGAATTGGGGATGGCAACGATAGAGGGAATCGGGTTGCGGTTTCTGCGTAACCCGAATTTAAATTTTGATCTTGTTTGTGAGCTGCTTGCAGAGCGGATTTATACGCCTCGGGAAAAACTGAAGCAAAAAATAAAAGAGCTAGAATCAAAAGCCGCCTAAAGAAAAAACAGCCAGCTTCCGTTAAGAAGACTGGCTGTTTGGTTCTTAGGAGGTTATTACTTTAGGTCAACCGCAATAAAGATGCGGGAATTTTGACGCTGGACCAGTAAAGCCACTTTATCGGCACCGGATACTGCGCGCCGCAAATCACCGACCGTTTTTACGCTCTTACCGTTGGCACTTAAAATAATGTCCCGAGGCATGAGACCGGCACGGGCAGCGGCCGCACGAACTTCCGTGACGAGCAAACCGTTGGTGAGATCCAATTCCTTTAATTCTTCTTCACTTAAGGCCCGGACAGAGACACCCAGTTTACCTTGAGTTTGTTTGACTTCATTGGGGCTGGCACTTTCTTCCGGGTTTTCTGCCACCGTAACCGTGATGTCTTTTTCTTTGCCGTCGCGCAAAACGGTCAGTTTTACCTTTGTGCCGGGCTTCATAGCAGAGATTTTGACCGGAAGATCATTGGCGCTGTTGATGGTTTGACCATTTAACGCCACGACGATATCACCTACCTTTAAGCCGGCTTTTTCACCGGGTTGTCCTTTTTCAAGCTGAGTAATGACAGCGCCGCGCGGAGCCTTCATACCGAAAGCTTCTGCCAAATCCTGGGTGACAGCTTGAATGCCTACGCCGATGCGGCCACGGATGACCCGACCGTTTTCAATCAGTTGATCTTTAATCTGGATGGCCAGATCAATTGGAATGGAGAAGGACAAGCCCATAAAACCGCCTGAAGTGGAGAAGATTTGTGAGTTAATCCCCACTACTTCACCCTTCATATTAAAAAGCGGACCGCCTGAGTTGCCGGGGTTGACTGCAACGTCCGTTTGAATGAAGGGGACGTATTCTTCAGAGGGCAGGGCACGGCTTTTAGCCGAAACAATACCGGCCGTGACCGTGTTATCCAATCCGAAGGGCGAGCCGATAGCAGCAACCCATTCACCGACCTTTAACTTTTCAGAAGAACCGATTTTCAAAACCGGCAAATCTTTTGCATCAATTTTGACGACGGCAATGTCGGTCTTTTTATCCAGACCCAGTACCTTGCCTGAGAACTCCCGGTTATCGGTCAGACGAATGCGGATTTCATCGGCGCCTTCAACCACGTGAGCATTGGTGAGAATGACGCCGTCAGAGGAAATGATGAAACCCGAGCCCGTACCGCGCTGTTCAGGCACACGTTGTTCTTGGGGGCCGAAAGGCACGATGGGGAAACCGAAGCGGCGGAAAAGCTCAGCGGTTCGATCATCCAACCCGGGGAAAGGTGATTGAATCGTTTGTGTTCTGGCATTTCGAATCGTAGAGATATTTACAACACCCTTGCCGTTTTCTTCAACAAGTTTGGTAAAGTCCGGCAATGTAACTTGAGAGCCGGAATCCTCAGAGGAGAAAAACGGGACTTCGGCCTGAGCCACAGGGGCAATACTCAAAGCTGCAGCTAATGCAGCGGCCAGAACGGTTGATTTCAATACACTCTTTTTAACCATAACTAAAAACTCCGAATGAAATTCTTTAAAGGCAATTCATTGATTGGTTTGCCAAACATTGAAACGATAATCAAAAACAGGCAACTTTTGTTTGTCGGGTTGTTTCGATCCACCTTTATTTGTAACAAAGACTAGCGATGCGAGACCGGCAGCGGCAAATTAATCCGCATAGTCGTTCCTTTGCCGTCTAAACCGTCATCAACGGTTATCTGTCCGTGATGAATTTCCACAATACGTTTAACAATAGCTAAGCCTAAACCATGTCCCTGAGCCTTAGTGCCCAGAGCTCTGTAGAAGCGGTCAAAGACTCGTTCACGCTCTTGCGGCGCAATGCCCGGCCCATTGTCACTGACTTCAATGACAGCGCAATGATTTTCCTCTTTGACAGAAAGACGGATACGACCGCCTTCCTGAGTGTAACGGATGGCATTGTCGGTCAAATTCGTTACGAGAAGTTTTAATGCATCTTCCATGCCGTCAACGGTTATGTGTGATGCGGAAGTCTCCAGCATGATGTTTTTTTGCTGAGCAAGAACCGTTAATTCATCGCAAACGCTTTTAATGACTTGATCAAGATGCACTTTAACAAAAGGCTTTTTGTGAGCATCGGGGTCAAGCCGCGCTATGACTAACAGTTGCTGAACGAGGCCTGTCGCACGGTCAATGCCTGCGTGAAGGCGGTTAAAAGCTTTCTGACGGCCCTCTTCAGTTTTGGCTCGCTCGGCCAATTGAACCTGAAGCTTGAGTGCGGTGAGCGGCGTTCTCAGTTCGTGGGCCGCATCAGAGGCAAAGCGTTTTTGAGCTTCAAGACTTTGAGCGAGCTTGGCGAGCAGATCATTGAGTGCCACTACCAACTGTTTGACTTCAACGGGCAGTGCCTTAACGGGTAAGGGTTCCAGCGACGTGGAAGAGCGCGTTGAGACAATTTTGGCAGTTCGGTTAAGGCTTGCTAAGCCTTGTCCCACTAAAAGCCAAACCGCGACAACCAAAAAAGGTAAAAGCAGTACCAAAGGCTGAAGAATATGAAGTGCGGAACTGAAAGCGAGCTTAACGCGTACATCGACGGGCTGCGCAGTAATAATGAGAAGGTCTTGATCGGTTTTAAGACTATAGATTCGCCAGGTCTGACCTTCGTGACGGATATTGGCAAAGCCAGCGGCAGTAGGGGGAGGGAAGGCTGTGGCAAGGCTGCTTGATAAATGAGTCTGACCGGTTTGAGTATCGGTTAATTGAACTACAATGTGCTGCTCATCCGATCCCGTGGGTTTCATTGACGGTAATTGACCGTCAGTGTGAGCACTTAAAGAGATTGCGATTTGCTGTAGTTCAGTGTCTAAAAAGCGGTCAACTTCCCCTCTGGCTGAAACAAACGTCATATAAGTTGCAGCCACACCGGCTAAAAGAAGCGCGATACAAAATGTCCAAAGCAGTCTGTCTCGGATGGAATACATAGTAAAAATCAGGTCTCAAGAATGTAGCCCACGCCGCGAACGGTTTTGATTGCGTCTTCACTGAGTTTTTTTCTCAGATGGTGAATATGTACTTCGATTGCGTTGCTGCCGATGGAGGAGTCCCAGTTGTAGAGTTTCTCTTCTAACTGAGAGCGGGATAAAACCAAGCCGGGACGTTCAGCCAAGGCTAAAAGCAGGGCAAATTCTTTGCTCGACAATAAGATGGATTCGCCGTTATAGATCACTTCGTGTGTGGCGGGTTTAATTTGTAATTTGCCGCGCTCAATCATGGGTTCTGCGCGTCCGGCAGAGCGACGTAATAGGGCTCTGACTCGGGCAAAGAGTTCATCGAGGTCAAAGGGCTTGATTAAATAGTCATCGGCTCCGGCATCGAGCCCCTTGATGCGGTCTTCAACCGTATCACGCGCCGTGGTGACCAGTACCGGCGTCAGATTGCGTTCGGCTCTCATTTCTTCGAGCACTTTGATGCCGTCTTTGCCGGGCAGACCCAAGTCCAAAATGACCAGAGAAAATTCCGTGGTGCGAAGAGCTAAAAGAGCCGAATGGCCGTCCTGCACCCAATCGACCGCATAGCCTTCATCGGTGAGGCCATCGACAACGCTTTCCCCAATCATCGGATCGTCTTCAACCAATAAAAGTCTCACGGCTAATCTCCTTAATCAAAATGATCTCTGCAGGATGAAAATGTACAAAAACTTAAAACTTTCGCAAGAAAATTCATAAGTGTGCTAAGTTTGAATGCAAGGAAAATTATAAAGAGAAGGAAAACTAAAAATGTCAGATTTAACCTCGTATGATCAACAGGGACCGAAAAAGAGTTTGTTGTTCATCACTCAGTTGGTCTACATTTTGCATGGTTTAAGCATTGTGATCGGGTTGATGACGGGCGCTACCATCATTTCGGCTTTTCTTTTCGGCTGGCCCTCCATTGCGGCAGTCATTCTAAATTACATCATGGCTCCCGATGCCCGTGGAACTTTCCTTCAGTCACACTTTTCCTGGCAAATCAGAACATTTTGGTACGGGATGGTGTGGACCCTCTTGGTCGCCATCGTTGGAGTTGTTCTGACACCTCTGGTAATCGGCCCCTTTATTTGGTTGGGCGGTTTTGTCGTTTTAGGCATCTGGGTGGCTTACCGCATTGCTATCGGCTGGGTGCGACTTCGCCAGTACCGTCCTATCTACACGGATTAACATTGTCGATTTAACTTTTAAGCAGATTAAGCCGTTTAGGGTACTATTAGGGTTTATACCTATAAAAATCGTAAAAAATCGCAACAAAAAATCCGCAAAATTCCTCCGTTCGGAAGCGTAAAGGTTCTGTTCCTGCTTGTTCCAAAACCTTTACGCTTTTCGTTTTGCAATTTTTTCCCATTTTGGAGAGAAAAAAAGATGTCCTTTATGAATAAGAGTGCTGCTGCGTTAGTGTTGACTGGCGTCTCCGTTGCAGTGTCTACGGCTTTTGCTGCCGGTTTCCAATTAACGGAACAATCCTCTTTGGGCGCAGGCCGCGCATATGCCGGTGCCGGTATTGTCGGTGATGACTTGTCTGCTGTGCATTACAACCCTGCCGGTATGACGTTGTTGGAAGGTACGCGTTTCCAGGCCGGTGGTGTTTGGATCGGTCTTAATGCTGACTTTAATGGTGATGATGGTGTATCTGAAAACGGTCGTTTGAAGGGTCAAATGATTCCTGCCGGCTATGTGACTCACCAGGTTAACGATAAGGTGTGGTTAGGCTTTGCCATGACCGTACCTTTTGGAATGGGCACTGAATATGACCGCAATTGGGCACACGCTAATCGTGGTAGTTCTGCCAAGATCTACACTTTTGATATGAACCCGAGTATTGCCTACAAAGTGAGTGATTTCATTAGTCTCGGCGCGGGTGTTTCTGTCCAATATGCTAAGGCTGATTTAGGTATGCGTATGGATGCCATGGGTGCCAGTTTGGCCCATGGGAAGGTTGAGGCTGATAGTTGGGATTGGGGCTATAACTTAGGCATTATGGTTAGTCCCACGGATAAGCTTCGTTTTGGTTTGGCTTACCGTTCAGCCATTAAACACGAAGCTGATGGCGATGTAACTCTGTCCAATGTCAATTCGGATTTAATCGGTGGTTTGATTGGTGATCCTCAAATGGCCAGTTTGATGGATGGAACGATGTTAGGAACGAACGCCACCATTAAAACACCTGACACGGTTATGTTGACTGGTACTTGGGAAGCTACTGATAAATTGCGTTTATCTGGCTTGATCCGCTGGGCTAATTGGTCTAACTTCAAAGATTTGACTCTTGATAACGAAATCCCTGCCGGAATGCAAAATGCTTTAGGCCAGATCATTGCTCAACTTAAGCAAACGAATCCTCAACAAGCTGCCAAGGTAGCTGGTGTTGTTGGTGGTATGAAAGAAGTAACAATTGAAAACGATTGGCAAGATACTTGGCTTTTCTCTGTCGGTGCTGATTACAAGATTAATGATGCCTTCACTGTTCGTGGCGGTCTCGCATATGAAACCAGTCCGATCGATGATCAATCTACCCGTATGGCAGTAATTCCCGATACTGACCGTGTTTGGTTCTCTTTAGGTGGTTCTTGGTATCCCACAAATAACCTTCAATTTGACGTGGGCGCTACCTACCTGATGGGTGTGGGTAATAAAGACTTGTACAGCAATCTTAAATCCGAAGGCGGTAAAAAAGTTGGTAAGTACGACTCTTTAGACGCTTATCTTATTGGCGTTCAGATGCAGTACCGCTTCTAATCTGAAGTCTGTCTGAACCAGCAAAAGCCGGCTTCTCAAATCTTTGAGGGCTGGCTTTTCTTTTAGGCGCGTAATAACATAATGCGCGATTGATTAGTGAGGTTAATTTATGGCGCTGGGTGCAACAATTTACAAAGCAAATATTGATATTTCAGATGTCGATCGCGGATATTACGGCTCGCACCTCTGCACTCTGGCGCGGCACCCTTCGGAAACAGAAGAGCGCCTGGCTATTCGAATGTTGGCCTTCTGTCTTTACGTCGGAGAAACCGATATGAGACTGGAATTTGGCAGAGGATTATCAATGGAAGGTGAGCCCGCTCTTTGGGAAATCGATGACACAGGAGCGATAGCGCGTTGGATTGATGTCGGAGTGCCCGATATTCGACAAGTCAGAAAAGCAGCCGGACGCAGCAATGAAGAAATCGTTATTGCTTACGGAGAAGATCGGATTGAGCCCTGGTGGAAACAAAATATGTCGGACATGAGAAAAGTTGAAAAACTTTCCGTGGCCATGCTCAAAGATGCTGAAGTGGCACAAATGCTTCCGCTGATGAACCGGACAATGCATTTGACCGTAACGGTTCAGGACGGTGTTGTGTGGTTATCAGATAGCGTTAATACGGCGCAGGTCCAGATGCACTGGCTTTTAAGAAGAGATTAGGCGGCAATCATCAAAGCCCCGATAATCATCAAAGGCCACGCAATGACGGGCGAAAAGAGGATGCGAAGCGTTTTATTTTCCGGGATAAAGCCGAAACCGTAGACGTAAGAAAAACTCATTCCGGCCAATAAACAGACAAGCCAGCCGTGCGGGACGCTGTGCATGTCGACAGCGACCAATCGCGGAAAACAAACGACTGCCACCGTGACGGCGAAAGCCGCCACGATGGAAAGCACACGAGTGAAAAGCAAAACTCCTTTAGACATTATTTATTTTGAGCGGAGTCTTCTTTTTTCAATTCATACATTGCTGCCATTAAGACTGCGAAAACAATCGCCAGCAGCAACCCGACAAACCAATAAATGTAAAACATAATGAGTCACTCCGATTAGTAAAGCGATTTATCGTTTTCTTTAATGTATTGAGCTGTCATCTTGCCGCTCATCACTTTGTAAGCCCAGCCAGTGTAGATCAACACAATCGGCAGGAAAATCAAGGTGACAATAAACATCACCTGAAGCGTGAGCTGAGAACTGGTGCAGTCCCACATTGTCAAAGACGAGACGGGGTGGCTCGAAGAAGGCAATACAAACGGGAACATGGCAATTAAGGGCGTGAGCACAATGCAAAGAATACTCACGGCACTGGCCAATACCGATGTAAGGGGCCGCCAGACATAGACACAAAGCACACCGACTACAGCGGCAGCAATAGCCAAAAGAGGCACTGCAAAGAGAACCGGATAATTAAAGAAATTGGTAAACCAGGCTCCCTGGCTCATCTGCACGTTCTTTAATAACGGGTTGGCAACGCCTGCCGGATCAATGCCGCTTGCCACATAGCCCTGAATGCCGAAATAAACCCAAATGCCGCCCAACAAAAATAAGACAGCAGTGGCTGCGCCGGCAATCATTCCCACTTTTCGGGCTCTGGCCTGAAGCTCGCCCGTGGTGCGAAGAAGGAGGTAGTTGGCGCCGTGGAAAATAATCATGGCAATTGAAACGATGCCGCACAGCAGCGCAAAGGGATTTAACAGTGCCCAGAAGCTGCCCGTGTAGGTGGAGCGAAGGGTTTCATCAAAGTGGAAGGGGACCCCTTGGAGCATATTGCCGAAAGCGACTCCGAAAATAATCGGCGGGACAAAGCTGCCGATAAAAAGGGCCCAATCCCATGAAGAGCGCCACTTTTCAGCCGGAACACGGCTTCTGTAGTCAAAGGCAACCGGTCTTAAAATCAGGGCGGCTAAAACAATAAACAAAGCCCAGTAAAGACCGGAGAAGGCCGTGGCGTACACCAAAGGCCAGGCAGCAAAAATCGCGCCGCCGCCCGTTAAAAGCCAAACCTGATTGCCGTCCCAGTGCGGGGCAACCGTATTGATCATGACGCGGCGCTCGGTGTCATTTTTTCCGAGGAAGGGTAACAGAGAGCCCACGCCCATATCCTGGCCGTCCATGACGGCAAAGCCGACCAAAAGCACACCGACAAAGAGCCACCAGATGAGTTTGAGGATTTCATAATCGATCATGATGCATTACTCCTTATCGCTTGTTTGATTGCGTTCGAAGAAATATCGGCCCGTGCCTAAATAACTGGGGCCGGTTTTGATTAATTTCACCATCAGCCACATTTCTACAACCAACAAAGCGGAGTACAACAGAACAAAACCGATGAGAGAGCCCATGACACTGCCGACCGACAAAGTGGAAGTCGAGAGGTGCACCGGCAGAATTTCATAAATGCTCCAGGGCTGACGACCGTATTCGGCAACCATCCATCCCAGTTCACAGGCAATCCAGGGTAAAGGCAGGGCAAAGAAACTTGCCTTAAGAAGCCAGCGGCGGGAGGTAATCAGATCTTTGGCCGAGTAGTAGAGGCTGAAAGCAAAAATGAAAAGCAGTGCAAGACCGCAGCCCACCATGGCACGGAAGCTCCAGAACATGATATTGACGCCGGGGATTGTGTCCTGGGCGGCTTGAGCGATCATTTCAGGAGTAGCCCGAGAAGGGTCATCGGTGTATTTGCGCAAAAGCATCCCGTAGCCCAAATCAGCTTTGAGGCTGTTGAATTGATTTTGCAATTCGGTATTGCCGGGATCTTTGCGCAAGGCGCTCAATGTTTGCATGGCAACAATACCGTTTTCAATTCGTTTGGTATTTTGCTCAATCAAGTCCTTGATGCCCGGAATCGGCGTATCGAGCGAGCGGGTGGCAATAATGCCGAAAAGCCACGGAATCTCGATATTGGCGCGAGTCACCTGATTTTCTTCATCAGGCAAGCCAAAGACTGTCATCGGAGCCGGAGCGGGGGCGGTTTCCCAAGTCGCTTCCATAGCTGCCATCTTTGCAGGTTGGTCTTTGGCAACAAGATAACCGGACTCATCGCCTAAGTGAATGGTGAAGATAGAAACCACGAGACCGAAGGCAGCGGCCACTCTGAATGAGCGCTTGGCAAACTCCAGATCGCGGCCTTTGAGCATATACCAGGCAGAAACCGCGAGAACAAAAAGAGCACCGGTAACGTAGCCTGCGGCAATCGTGTGACCGAATTTAGCCTGAGCCCAGGGACTTAAAACCACGTCAAAGAAATTGGTCATTTCCATGCGCATGGTTTCAAAGCTAAAGTCTGCACCGATTGGGTACTGCATCCAGGCATTGGCAATGAGAATCCACAAAGCGGACAAGTTGGAGCCCAAGGCCATGCAAATTGTCACGATTAAGTGAGTGGACTTTTTCAGACGCTTCCAACCGAAGAAAAAGAGCCCGATGAAAGTTGACTCAAGGAAAAATGCCATGAGCCCTTCAATCGCTAAGGGCGCTCCGAAGATATCGCCGACATAGTGCGAGTAATAGGCCCAGTTTGTGCCGAACTGAAACTCCATCGTGATACCGGTAGCAACACCTAAGGCGAAATTGACGCCGAAGAGCTTGCCCCAGAATTTAGTCATGTCTTTGTAGACTTCTTTGCCGGTCACAACATAGCAAGCTTCCATCACAACCAGCATGAAGGACAGACCCAGGGTAAGAGGCACGAAAATGAAGTGATACATAGATGTCAGCGCAAACTGCCATCTTGAGAGATCAACTAATTCGGTCGAAATCATAAGAAAACCTTTCGAAGAGATAAGGCGCAGAGGAAATTTTTATGGTTTTTTCTCTGCGCATGTGTTTGCCGCAGTGTCAGCCAGAATAACCTGACCCACGCTTTGGGCATTTGTCTCAACACGATTGTCAGAGCCGAAAAAAAGAAAACCCAGACAAACAATAACCGCAATCTTGCAGGCCAAAGTGAGAGCCACTTTGACAGCCAATTGCCGGTCACTGAGAGAAGAGGATTTATTGAGTTCTGACATGTCAAGTGTAAGGATACTGACTGCTTGAGGATTTTGATAGAGCCGATAGGAGAAAAGCTATCAACTCCATAAAAAAGCGAGTCGCGCAGGACTCGCTTTTGGGCAAAGAGGTTCGGATTACTTCTTTGCTGCCGGTTTCGTATCATCGATGAGTTCGATGACATCTTCATCGCGGCTTTTCATTGAAATGCGAACAACAGGCGGCGGAGCTTTGGCATCTTCTTCAGTGACACCCCAAATTTCAAGCATCTGAGCCTGAGTCGGCACTTCGCCGCCGGCTACGCGGGCACGACGGGCAGTGACGGAATCACGGACAATTTTCTCAATGTTATCAAGGGGGATGCGGTTTAAGTCACTGAATAAAATACTGCGGTGTACCATATCCACCTGCAGCTTGTCCTTGAATGTTTCAAGAACAGCTTCTTCAGCAACGTACAAGGTCATGGATTTCTCGCCGGATTCCAAAGCAAAAAGCGGTCCCTGGAGTTCATAAAAAGCTAAAGCGTGACGCATGCTTTCACGCACGCCACGGGCTGAACGACGAATAAGACTGCAGATTTTCGCCATCGCCACTCGACGATCAGGCGGAAGGTTTTGCAGGTAATCACCAACTGTCGACATGAAAAAATCCCCTAAAATCTGGGAAAAACAAGGTTCTAATTTTACACTTAAATCCTGTTTAACTCCAGTATTTACCGCATTTTCCTGAGTATTTTTCAGTACTTGCGTTATCGCCAGAAAATAAATTGAGCTTCAAAGGGGACTCGATTGATTTGCCCCTGACGAGCCGGTGTGCATTTGGCTTGGGGAATGCCGCCCTGAGCGTTAAGTCGCTGAATGTATTTCACCCCCAAAAAAGTTCCGTGGCTGGCAGGTGCAGTGACAGTGAATAACGCATCGGGTAAATTTTTACCGTCTCCGGCTGCGATGCTCGTGATTCTGGAGGAGGCAATTTTGGAGCCGTCATTGTGTACAAAGGAGAAGCGATAACCGTGTTTGGCAACGGCCTGACCGGTGGAGGGCAGGAAAAGGTAAGCGTTGGGTGCCTCAAAGCGCCAAAACCATCCCTTCATATCGTGAACACAACGAAAGACTTGTTCACCGGAAGCATCAAGCTTGAGCACTGCATGAGTGGTTTCGGGAGGATTGATGTCAGGTTGCTCAAAAGTGGCACAGGCACTTAAAAGTAAGGGTAAGAGCCCTATCAGTAATCGTTTAGCAGTTCTCATGACAGACCGAAATTCAATGAAATGAACTGAGTCAATAGTGTACAAAGAAAATTTTAAGTCGGGGTTAAAAGCGGTTAATCTCTGTCGGCATTTTCTATTTTGCAGAGAGCTAAGTACATAAGCAAAAAGCCTGAGGCTGTAACGAAATTTCTCATAAAGAAGTCTTCAGGCCACAGAAAAAATGTTATGGTAGGCAAAGTTTTCTTTGTAAGGGTGATTAGGGTATGGCTCGGCATTCATTAAAACGGTTTGCTATGCCGTTTTTACAGGCATCGTTAGTCAAGCAAATTCTGATTGGATTGATTTTGGGTGTAGTGCTGGCTCTGTTTTCTCCCGGTACTGCACAGACCTGTGCTTTTTTGGGTTCATTATTTATTTCAGCTTTAAAAGCCGTTGCCCCTCTTTTGGTGTTTGTTTTGGTGATGTCAGCCATTGCCAATCAAGACATTGAAACCCGTGCGCATATCAAACCGGTCTTGCTTCTTTATGTGTTGGGAACGTTCGGAGCTGCATTGGTGGCAGTAACGGCCAGTTTTTTATTCCCTACTTCAATTTTTATGACAGGCACTCAGGCGCAGGCTTCTACTCCGAGTGACTTGGTTGAGGTATTGCACAATCTCTTGTTGGGTGTTGTGGATAATCCGGTGCATTCTCTGAGCAACGGAAACTATATGGCTATTTTGGCCTGGGCAGCCGGGTTGGGCGTTGCTATGCGGCATGCCTCTGATTCCTCGCGTGAATTTATGGCGGATTTATCCCGCGGCGTTGAGTTTGTGGTGCGTGTCGTTATCCGTTTCGCGCCGATCGGCATTTTTGGCTTGGTGGCCAATACTGTTGCAACGACCGGTATAGAAACGTTGGCCGGTTACGTTCAGGTTCTTCTTGTTTTGATCGGCAGTATGCTTTTTGTGGCTCTGGTTCTAAATCCGTTTTTAGTGTGGCTCTATATTCGCCGCAATCCTTATCCTTTAACCTTTGCCACACTAAGAGAAAGCGGTGTGACGGCTTTCTTTACGCGATCTTCCGCCGCCAACATTCCCGTTAACATGGGGATGTGTCGCCGTTTGAACCTCGATAGCGGTACTTACTCGATTACCATTCCTTTGGGAGCGACTATTAATATGGCCGGTGCTGCCATCACGATTACGGTTCTCACCCTGGCCGCTGCCCATAGTCTTCAGATTGAAACAAGTTTCGGCATGGCTATTTTGCTGAGCATTGTTGCCTCGGTTTGTGCCTGCGGCGCATCGGGTGTGCCGGGCGGCTCATTAATGTTGATTCCTTTGGCTTGCGGCCTGTTCGGTATTGATAATGCCATGGCGATGCAGGTTGTCGCGGTGGGTTTCATTATCGGGGTGCTGCAGGATTCCGCTGAAACGGCTTTAAATTCCTCTTCCGATGTGCTTTTTACTGCAGCGGCCTGCTTAAGAGCAGAGAGAATCGATCTGGATCGCGATCGCAGAGAAAGGGAAATAAACGATCAGCTTCAGAAGAAAAATTAAAGCTGATGCACAATAAAAAAAGGATGGCCTACTGACAGACCATCCTTTTTATCAGTGCTCTGAGCATTAAGCTTCGAAATTAGCAAACTTCACGCTCTTGCCGCCCTTGACCCACGTCGTACCGCGGGCAATCACGGTATCAATGTCAAGCGTTTCAGTCAGTACACAAAGGTTGGCTTTCATGCCGACAGCCAGACGAGCTTCTTTCACCCCCAGTGAATCGGCAACGTTAGACGTTGTCATCATCAAAGCCGTTTCAAAATCAATGCCTGCCTGTACCATTTCTTTGAGCATCTGATGGTTGGCATTGACCGGGGCGGCAACAATCGCCACCATGATGCCGTTTTCAAATTTCGGCATCGAGCCGTTACCGTCAGAACTCATTGTGATACGTGAGCGGTCAACGCCGGCCTTTAAGGCACGTTCCACGCATTCGACAAACGGATAGTAATTGCCGCCTCCTGAAGTGATGTCAATGACGCCACCCTTCTTGGCAAATTCAATGGCTTGTTCAAAAAGCTTCGGTTCGCGGCCCGTGTGCGTCGGGGAGAAATGATGACGCGGCAGACCGCGGGCGATGATGCGTTCAAATTGTTCGTAAGCACCGCCGAAATCGCCTAAGTGAACATGAAGAACACCCTTTTTACCCGAAAGCATACCGCCCATGCGAACGTCAGCCACCAATTTGAGCATCTCATCGTCATTGGGGAATGAGCAGCGATGGTCTGCCAGAGCCAGTTTCACACCAAGGACCGGTTCAATGCAGATGATGTCTTTTCTGGGATTGCCGGTAATGGTCGGAGAGGGGAACTGGTAAGAGCCGGTATGCATATAGGCTGTCAGGCCTTCTTGGCGCAATCCCATAACTTTAGCGTAGAGTTCTTCAGGGAATTTCGTCGTGCCTTCGGTTCCCATAACGCCGCAAACCGTCGTAATGCCGCCCAAAAGCAGTTGAGAGGGCATCACAGGCGGGACACGGGTAGCAAAGCCGCCTTCGCCGCCGCCCCCTGTCAGGTGGACGTGTTGATCAAAAAAGCCCGGTGTAACAGTGGCCCCTTCTACGTCAATGACTTTGACATCGCCCGGCAGGCGGACATTTTCCAGACTGTCTTCGATAGCGGCGATCGTTTCGCCGCAAATTAAGATGTCTTTCTTACCGACTGGAGCCGGAGTGTAGACATTGGCGTTTTTGATAATCGTGAACATAATCCGATCCTTTCGAAAAATCTGCACGCAACCGCACCCGTTGTGCCGGAAGTTACGCGCCACTGAGATGAGTATAACAATTCAACCGTCTCCTTCGCCTGTATACTTCTGCGTGTTTGTGCTTAGATATTCAAATGACAGCAGAAGAAATACTCCAGCGCTATTTTGGCTACAAAGCGTTTCGCGGCTTCCAAAAAGCGGTGATTGACACCGTTTTGCAGGGTCGGGACGCTTTGGTGCTTATGCCTACGGGCGGCGGCAAGAGTATTTGCTATCAGGTGCCTGCTTTGATGAAAGAGGGAGTCGCAGTGGTTATTTCACCGCTCATTGCCCTGATGAAAGACCAGGTCGATATGCTCAAAGATGTCGGCATTGCGGCTGCAGCACTCAATTCCACCCTAAGCAGTGAAGAGGCAAAAGAGGTCTACAGACAGCTGCAGTCCGGACAATTGAAGCTACTTTATATCGCGCCTGAGCGTTTAATCAAACCCTACACCTTGGAGCTCTTAAAAAGTTTGCCTATCAGTCTTTTTGCTGTAGATGAGGCTCACTGCATCTCAATTTGGGGACACGATTTCAGGCCTGAGTATCAGGCACTTGACTGCCTGAAAGAGTTATTTCCGAATGTTCCCCGTATGGCTTTGACAGCCACGGCTGACGAACAGACCCGAAATGAAATTGTGACAAGACTTCTCGATCAGCCGAGTTATTTTATCGCAAGTTTCGATCGTCCCAATATCCGCTACAGAATGTATGAAAAGGGTAAGGGTTATTTAGACAGCGTTGTCCAATTTATTTTGGGAGAACATCTGAACGAAAGCGGGATTGTTTATTGTGCAACCCGCAACAAAGCAGAAGCTGTTGCGGCTTACCTGAGAAAAAACGGTATTGATGCGCTTTTTTATCATGCGGGGATGGAAAATGAAGATCGAGAGGCTGCTCAAATGGCTTTTTTTGATCGTCCCTGTGTCATGGTTGCCACTGTTGCTTTCGGGATGGGCATTGATAAGCCGGATGTCCGATTTATTATTCACGTCGATATGCCCAAATCGATTGAGAATTTTTTCCAGGAAACCGGTCGGGCAGGTCGAGACGGCAAACCCGCGGAGTCCGTTTTGTACTACGGACTGGAAGACTTGGTTCAGCAGCGATTCTTTATCGATAAAAGTGATGCCGATGAAGTCTATAAGCAAGTGTCTTTGCACAAGCTCGACAGCATGTTGGGGCTGGCGGAGTCTGTGGGATGTCGCCGCATTCAGCTTTTAGCTTATTTCGGAGAAAAGCTGGATCATCCCTGCGGCAATTGCGATAACTGTGAAAATCCTCCCCGAACACGAGATGCGACTGAGGATGCCAGAAAACTTTTGTCTTGCATTTATCGCTGCGCTAAAACCAATGGTTTGGGTTTCGGGGCTTCGCATGTGATCAAAGTTCTTCGCGGTGAGGTAAGTGACAAAATCTTTGAAAAGCGTCACGATGAGTTAAGCACATTCGGTATCGGGCGTGATCACACCATGAAGTACTGGAGACGGATCTTGCGGCAGCTCATCGCCAAGCATTATGTCAATGTCAATTATCGTGCCTATAACGTTTTAAGTGTCAATGCCCGTGCTCGTACGTTACTGTTAGGAGAGGAAAAGTTTCTGGTTCGTGTTGAGGGTGATAAACGCTTATCTTCCAGAAAAGTCATCGACCATGATGACTTGGATGATGCTGAACAGCGTTTGTTCGGAAAACTGCGTCAGTGGCGCAAGTTGTATGCCAGCCAGAATGCTGTGGCAGCCTATAACGTTTTTCCGGATACGACACTCATTCAGATAGCTCGGCGTAAACCCAGGAAACCCTCACAGCTTGAAGGAATTTGCGGGATCGGTGAAAAACGTATTGAGCGATACGGCAGTGCGGTCTGTGAAATCGTCACGCAATGGTACAGCGAAGAACAAAAAAGAGAAGGTGAGGAGCACTAAAAATTTTTGCCCGAATGACTTCGGGCAAAAATATTTTAAGCGCGATGGATTTCAGAATTTCTCGGCTTTTGTTTCCGATTCCCGAATATCTTATCAAAGAGGGGATTGGGCAAAATTCGCAGAATTTTGGCAACAACCCCCATTTGCCACGGAATCGTTGCATAGCTTCGGCCGGCCATAATTGCATTGGCTGCACGCTTGGCAAATTCGTCGGGTGTCAGAATAAAAGGCATGGGATAAGGATTCACATCGGTGAGCGGTGTTTTCACAAAACCGGGACTGATGGTTGTCACTTGAATACCGTGCTTTTTCATTTCCACCCGCAGGCTTTCACAGTAGGTGATCACTGCGGATTTACTGGAGCAATAGGCTTCGGTTCCCGGCATACCGCGAATGCCTCCTACACTTCCGATGCCAACAAGTGTGCCGCGCTTTCTTTGCATCATCGGCTCGATGAAAGCGTGAAATGTACTGGCCATACCGAAAACATTGGTCGCGTAGACTTTCTCCATCACTTCCAAGTCTTCAAAGTATTGCGTTTTCACGCCAACACTGATGCCGGCATTGGCAATAACAATATCGGCGCCGCCCACCGTCTCATCAAATTGGCGGGCCAATTCAATGAGGCGCAGGCGATCCGTGACATCACAGGCATAACTGTGATGACGATCGCTATTGGGCAGTGTTTTAATTAAATCATCTAATGCTTCCTGGCGGCGTGCCATTAAGCCCAAAGTGGCTCCACGACCGGCAAACTCTCTGGCAAGCGCAGCACCGATACCGCTGGAAGCTCCTGTGATGAAAACGTTCATAGACATTTTTCAAGCCTTAAAAGGGCAAAACGACCGAGGGATCCACTTGCTTTAAAGCGTTACCGAAGCGAGTTTTGATACGCTCCAGTGCTTCAGGCGTATCACCTTCAAGACGCAGGACAACAACAGGAGTCGTGTTAGAGGGGCGGGCTAAAGCAAAGCCGTCTTCCCATTCAACACGGATACCGTCGATTGTGATTGTATCGGTTGCATCATCAAAATGAAGCTGCTGCTGAAGTTTCTGCACGAAACGTTTATTTTCACCTTCGGCCATCTCAATGTGCAGTTCGGGTGTATTAACTGCTGTCGGCAAGGCTTCGAGTACGGCAGAGGGATCATCGTAGCGCGACAGAATTTCCAGAATTCTGGCTCCGGCGTATAAGCCGTCATCAAATCCCGGCCAACGCTTATCGTTAAAGAATAAGTGACCGCTCATTTCACCGGCAAAGGGAGCCTGAGTTTCTTTGAGCTTCGCCTTAACGAGTGAATGGCCGGTGCGGCAGATGGTCGGTACGCCGCCGTGCTCTTTGATCCAAGGAACCAATCGACGGGTGCATTTGACGTCATAGATAATCGGAGCGCCGGGATTGTGCTCAAGAATGTCTGCAGCAAAAAGCATGATCTGTCGATCGGGATAGATAATTTGTCCGGATTTGGTGACAACACCCAAACGGTCTCCGTCACCGTCAAAAGCCAAACCTAATTCCACATCGCTGTTTTTTACCGTTTCAATTAGGTCGGCTAAGTTTGCGGGCTTTGATGGATCCGGATGATGGTGAGGGAAGTGTCCGTCAATTTCGGTATAAAGTGGAGTGACTTCACAGCCCAAACGTTTGAAGAGTTCCATGGCTAAAGGACCGGTGACACCGTTACCGCAGTCAATAGCCACCTTCATTGTGCGTTTGAGTTTAACGTCACCGAGGACCTTGGAAAGGTAGGGCGTAATAACGTCGATTTCTTCAATCTGTCCCTTGTGCGCTGCAGTCGTAATGCCTTTTTTAATACGAGTACGCAAAGCCTGGATGCCTTCGCCGTAAAGCGTGTCTTTTGCCATCATCATCTTCAGGCCGTTGTACTCAGGAGGATTATGGCTGCCCGTTACGGCAACGCCGGAGCCCGTTTCAGTCAAAAAGGTTGCAAAGTACAAAACGGGAGTCGGTGTCATGCCGATGGACTTCACATTAACGCCCATGTCGGTAATACCTTCCATTAAGGCAGCGGATAATTTAGGACCTGAAAGTCGTCCGTCGCGGCCGACACATAAAGTATCGATATGGTTTTCAAGGGCAAGGGCGCCTAAAGCCTGACCGACTGCACGAGCAGCTTCTACGGTTAAGGTTTTATCGACGACGCCTCGGATATCGTAGGCTTTGAAAATGGAAGGATCTATTTGCATGATATTGTGCCTAGTTATTGCTTTTGACGTTGTTGACGCTCATGCTCAATGAGCCAATCGAGAACTTTTATTGTATTTTGTCTCGAGCCTGCCATGTGCGGCGCCGTCAAATATTTGCCGGCCACTGCAATGTAGGGCGTAGCGTCTAATTGGTAATTTTGCCAGGCTTGCAGAGCCTGTTGTGTATGCATGGTCACGGCAAATGAGCCATATGCCGCATTCCATTGCTTAAGATCAACGTTGTGATCCAGAAGCCAATTTTGCAGATCTGCTTCACTGGTAATCTTGCCGCCAAGGATGTCTTGCCAAAAAACGGGATGCAAATCTGATACACGATTGAGTGCTTCAAACGTGTAATAAATGCGTGACAGAAACTGTGTTGCCGGCTCCCAAGCAACAGGAACCCGTCTGACAATGACATCAGCAGGCTGTTTTTTCATCCATTCTTCCAAGAGCGGCGAAAGTCTTTGGCAATGTCCGCAGGTGTAAGCAAAAAAATCCACCACTTCGATGGACTCTTCAGGGGTGGCTACTGCGGGCGAGACCACTCGGTAATCTTTGCCTTCAACCGCTTGGAAAGCTGCGACCTGCACAGCAACGAGAGTCATTGCACAGGCCGCGACGAATCTTGAAATCAACTTCATTTGTTCTTAATGACCATGGCATCAAAGCCGTTTGATGTCAGGCGTTGCTGAAGTTCGTTGGCTTCTCGGGCAGTGTCAAAAGGACCTAAAAATACCCGATAAAGAGTGACGCCGGCATCAGTTGACTTAACAACATCGGCTTCTAAGGCAATGAAAGCCAATTCTGTTCGGATTTTTTCAGCATCTTTTTCATTGCGGAAAGCCCCGGCTTGAATGCTGTAGCTTTCACCGGTCGAAATTTCAGCCGCATTGGCGGGTTCCTCAGCTCGTTCATGGGCCGTAGGAGCCTGAACAGTCTTAATCGCTGAGAGTGCGTCATCGGCCGGTGTGCCGCGTGTCCCCGCATCATAAAGAGCTGCATTGGGATCTTTACCGTCCAATGCAGCCGCATCAACAGGGGTGGACTGTTTTTGAACTTTTTCGACAAAAGGAATCGGAGCATTGGTGACAAAAAGAGCGACAGCAGCGCTACCGATGCAGCCGATCAGGATACCCACCATGGCACCAATCCAAAAAGAGCCGTTTTTCTGAGAATATGGCATCTGAAATCCTTACATTTTTTCAGGAGCACTGATTCCGAGCAGGTCCAGTCCGTTGCGAAGGACCTGACGAGCGGCCAGTAGCAAAGCCAAACGGGCATTGCGGGTTTTATCGTCATCGACCAAAACGCGTTCAGCGTTGTAGAAGGCGTGGAAATCACCCGCAAGATCCTTCAGGTAGAAGCAAAGCGTGTGCGGAGCACATTCTTTTGCTGCCACAGAAAGCGTTTCGGGAAATTCACTGATTCGGGCGATAAGAGCCTGAGCGTTTTTGTCACTCAGTGCACCGAGATCCATCTGAGCTACCTCATCGGCTGTCGGAACGGAAAAGCCCTTTTCCTTGGCTTGAGCAAGAACCGAGCAGATACGTGCATGAGCGTATTGCAGATAGTAGACAGGATTTTCATCAGACTGAGACAAGGCAAGGTCAATATCAAAGACGAATTCACTGTCAGCTTTGCGGCTCACAAGGAAAAAGCGTGCCGCATCGCGACCCACCCAGTTAACGAGATCACGCAGTGTGACATAGGTGCCGGAACGCTTGCTCATTTTGACTTCTTCGCCGTTTTTGACGACTTTGAGCATCTTGTGCAAAACGTAGACGGGGAAAACCTTGGGAACATTAAGCCCCAGTTGTTTGCCTGCGACCTGAACACCGATTCGAACACGGGCTGTTGTACCATGGTGGTCAGAGCCCTGAATGTCAACCGCCTTAATAAAACCGCGTTCGAATTTACTTAAGTGATAGGCCACATCCGGCACAAAGTAGGTGAAGGTGCCGTCTTTTTTGCGCATAACACGGTCTTTATCGTCACCGAATTCTTTGAAGTCGGTGGTACGAAGCCAAAGGGCACCGTCTTGCTCGTAAGTGTGACCCGAAGAGATTAAAGCATTGACTGCCCGCTCGACCAAACCGTCAGAATAAAGAGAGCTTTCCAAATAGAAATTATCGAAGCTCACCCCCAAAGCATTGAGGTCACTGTCTTGTTCATTTTTCAAGTAGCCGACGGAGAAAGCGCGGATGCTCGCGATATCTTCTGCGTCACCGCTGGCCGTAATGGTTTGTCCGTCGCGCGTTCGGATAGTCTTTTTATCCAGAAAGTCTTTGGCAATGTCCTTGATATAAAGACCTTGATAACCGTTTTCAGGGAATGTAATGGTTTCACCAAGCAGTTCTTTGATTCTCAGACGAACGGATTCCGTAAGAGTCTGAATCTGAACGCCGGCATCGTTGTAGTAAAACTCACGGCAGACTTTCCAACCCTGAGATTTCATCAGGTTGGAAAGAACGTCACCCAGAGCGCCTTGACGAGCGTGTCCTAAATGCAGAGGGCCTGTCGGGTTAGCCGAAACATATTCGATAAGAATACTTTCGCCCTGGTGAGCCTGGCTTTTGCCGTAATCAGAGCCCAAGCGCAAAACTTCCCGGACAGCAAAAGTTTTTGCCTGCTGACTCAAACGCATGTTGATAAAACCGGGGCCGGCAATTTCAAACTCTTCAATAAGACTTTGAGTGGCCGGCAGGGTTTTGAGTTGTTCAATTAATTCAGTAGCAATTTGGCGGGGATTTTTTTTCAATTGACGGGCAAGCTGCATGGCAACATTGCAGGCAAGGTCACCGTGAGCTGCTACTTTGGGGCGCTCGAGCAAAACAGCTGCCTCGGCCACGCCCATATTTTTCAATGCTTCATTAAAAAGCGATGCAATCGCAATTTTCTGATCGTTTAACATAATGCGTTATTTGTCAGTAACAAAAGTTTTTTCAGCAAAGCACGTTGCCCGCCAGATCAGGTCTTGGCGAGCAACGCACCAAAATTATTAACGGTTAGTCTTCAAAGCCTTGAGTAATTTGCGCATAGGCAGAGTGATTATGAATCGATTCAAAATTTTCAGCCTGCACACGATAGGCTTCGATATTTTCATCACCGTTTAAAGCCACAGCGACATCACGAACAAGATCTTCAACGAATTTTGGATTTTCGTAGGCTTTTTCCGTCACGTACTTTTCGTCGACTCTCTTTAACCGACTCCACAACTCGCAGGATGCGCTTTGTTCGGCATAACGGATTTGACGTTCAAGCGACAGCTCTCCGCTCAGTCGGGCTGAAATCGTAACGTGAGAGCGTTGATTGTGAGCGCCGTAGTCCGAGATTTCTTTGCTGCACGGACACAGACTTGTGACAGGAACCGTAACGGTCTGTGTAACGGACGTCCGCCCGTTTTTATGCTCTACGCGGTAATGAACGCGGTAGTTCATTAAACATTCGAGCTTTGAAACGGGAGCAAGTTTTTTAACAAAAAACGGGAAATCAAAGTCAATGCAGCCGGCTTCAGATTCAAGCGTAGCGAGCATTGAGTGCATTAATTCAACCAGCGTTTTTTTGCAAAGCGGCTGTTCGTGCTCTTTGAGCAGACCGAGAAAGCGCGACATGTGCGTACCCTTATGCTCGGCCGGTAACGCCACATACATTCCGATTTGAGCCACAGTAGGCTGAATGCCATTTTCGCTTGCAACAGTTATCGGCAGCTCAACCCCTCGCACTCCGACATATTCGATAGCGATATTTCGGGGGTCGGCGCTCGACTGAACATCCGGCAAGTTATTGTTTGATAAATTTTTCGTATTCATGATTGGCGTAATTGTCGCTAAAAACAGGAAAATTTGCGAACCTTTTAAGTGGAAAATTGAAAAAAAAGAAAAATGCCCTTAAAAAATTGTTTCCAAGTGTTTTTCAATGTGACTCTTCGGAAAGAATGCAAGTTGCTGCAACTGATCGTAATTGATCAGTTTTTCAAGTAGGTCAAGAAGAAGATTTTGCTTAACAGATGGGAAAATAGACACTATTTCGCTCGCAAAGTTTTCTGAATATCTTTAAATTAATGAATGAGCAGAAAATTAAATGTTTAAAGGAAAGAAATAACGGATGCCAATTTATATTTATCGGGGCGGTGGTTCCCCGAATCCTCAGCCCCAAAATCCTTTTTTGCGCCTTCTGATCAGTGTGGGAGTTTTAGCTGCAGTGATTGGGCTTGGGGTTTTGCTGTTGCCGGTCATTGGTGCGATTGCCTTGATCATTCTGGGAGTGATTGCATTTTTAGTGGTTGCCGGCCTGATTTACCGTTGGATTTATGGGAATCCGTTAGAACGTATGTATCAACGGCAAAATGGCATGAGAGTCAATCCGACATCTCGTCCGGATACCGAACCGGTCAGAGAGTCGGCTGAAGCTCATATGCGCCAGGGCAGGAGAATGCGATTTCGTTCCAGAGAACAAACTGTGGAAGATGCCGTAGTCGTTGAAGAAAAAAAGCGAGAATAAAAACCATTCATTTAGAGCAGGGGCGAGAGTAAATAGCTTGCCCCTTCTTTCATGCGTTCGAAAATCGAGCGCTTGTACCAAAGAAACAGATTGACTTCAGAAGAAAATTCCGCATAACTGGCATTTAAAGCGCAGACTTTGCGGCTGAATTCTCTGTCAAAAACCAGAAGCATCAACTCGTAATTTAAGTGCATGCTTCTCATATCCATGTTGACGGTTCCGAACAATGAAAGTTCTCCGTCAACCGTAATGCTTTTTGTATGGAGCATCCCTTTGTTATAAAGAAGGATTCTGACGCCGGATTTCAGTAAATCATCAAAGTAGCGATGCGAGGCGTAATTAACCATAGGAGCGTCACTTTTTTCAGACAGCAAAAGCGTGACATGAACGCCTTTAATCGCAGCATTTTGCAAAGCCAGAGCCAGAGCTTCGCCGGGAATAAAGTATGGAGTCACAATTTCGATCTTGTTTTTGGCTCTGTGGATGGCTTCCAGAATCAGTCTCTGGTTTGCATCGTTGGTGGTACCCGGTCCTGAAGGAACAATCATGACGGTTGCCTGATCGGGTATGTCATATTGCGGATTCGGTGACTCTTTAAATTCGGGGAAAGCCGTTTCGGATTCCGAGAGCACCTTCCAGTCGAAGTGGATTAGGTGATAGAGACTCGAGACAATTTCACCTTTGGCCCGAACCATGGCATCAACCCACTGACCGACGTTACTGCCTTGCTTGAAATAGTGCGGGTCAACCATATTAAGGCTTCCGCTGTAAGCCACTCGATAATCAATGACAGCAATTTTTCTGTGCAGTCGAATATCTGCGCGGGATAAAAGTGCACTAAAAAGAGAAACCGGAAGAGCGCTTTCTAAATGTATTCCCGGTTCATAGCGAAACATTCGGGCCCAGTCGCTTGAAAGAAATTTAGACGATCCGATAGCGTCAACTAAGATGTAGCACTGAACACCGCGCCTGGCCGCCCGGATAATAGCTGCTGAGACGTCATCGGCCTTACCTCCGGCATCCCAGATATAAAACTCCATGGCAATAAGCTCTTTTGCGTTATTAATGTCTCGGATCAATAAGGTCAGTGTCTCGTCCGAATCGTCAAGAAGACGTAAAGAGGAGTGTTTCGTTAGGGGAAATTTCCCCAGCCTTGTCGCCATTTTTGATATGTCACGGTATTCTTCCGGGGCAATGGCTTCGGTATGCATGATATGGCGAAAGATTTGCCGACGCTTGCGCATTTCTTTGCGCAATTTCCTGGCGTGCCAGCGCCCCAGAGTGCGCTCTCCGAAAAGCAGATAGAGAACAAAACCGACGTAGGGGACGATAGCTGTCAGTAAAATCCACGCAAATGAACTGCCGGGCGGATGCCGCGTGAGCATAACGCGTAAAATGACGCCGATGGTGAGACTGATTTGTAAAAGTACAGCGCACCAACCGATGATCGTAATGGGCTCGGAAAAAGAAAAAAACATAATTCAATCCAGGTCTCGCTGTAGTGTAGCGCGTGAAAGCGGAAAAAAGCTATGAAAAAAACGACTTTTGAAATGGTTTTGATTGTGATATCTGCACCCCTGGCAGGGATCGGTATGGCCATGTTGTTCAACGGCGCCGTGGGCGGCTCTTTTATTTTGTTGGGCGCATCATTGAAACTGATTGTGGCTTATTTTCGAACACCCAGAGAAATGTTTGATTGGGATAATTTTGGCGGCAGTTTCGATGATTTCAAAAAAAGAATGGAAAAAATTCAGGATGAATTGGAAAACGAAAAACCGCTATTGGGATGGTTGTCCAATTTAGGTACATACATGATGTTGGGTGGTTTATTGGCTTTGGTTTTAATGGAAATGTGAGACTTCAGAAGATTTTTTTAAAAATAACTTGACATTTATTTTAAAACACCGCATAATGCCACTCTCGCTACGGAGGGGTGCCCGAGTGGCTAAAGGGGGCAGACTGTAAATCTGTTGGCTTACGCCTACGATGGTTCGAATCCATCCCCCTCCACCAAGCGATAGCTCGCTTATACTGTAGCGAAACCAGGATTGCTAGCGGGAGCGGAAATCTCTCGACGCAGGCGGGTGTAGCTCAATGGTAGAGCAGAAGCCTTCCAAGCTTACGACGAGGGTTCGATTCCCTTCACCCGCTCCACATGTCGTGGACAGTCCCAAAATTTCAGCCCATGTGGCTCAGTGGTAGAGCACTCCCTTGGTAAGGGAGAGGTCACGCGTTCGATCCGCGTCATGGGCACCAGTTTTCTAACCGTCTCGAATTGTGCGAGACCTTAACATCTTCAATAAAAGGTTCAGGAGTTCGCCATGGCAAAAGGCAAGTTTGAACGCACCAAGCCCCACGTGAACGTGGGCACGATCGGTCACGTCGACCATGGTAAGACGACGTTGACGGCTGCAATCACGACGGTATTGGCCGCCAAGTTTGGCGGTGAAGCCCGTGCATATGACCAAATTGACGCGGCTCCGGAAGAAAAGGCCCGTGGTATTACGATTAACACGGCTCACGTGGAATACGAAACGGAACATCGTCACTATGCACACGTGGACTGCCCGGGGCACGCCGACTATGTGAAGAACATGATTACGGGTGCTGCTCAGATGGACGGTGCCATCTTGGTGGTGTCTGCTGCTGACGGTCCGATGCCGCAAACGCGTGAACACATCCTGTTGGCTCGCCAAGTGGGTGTTCCGTACATCATCGTGTACTTGAACAAGTGCGACATGGTGGACGATGCTGAATTGCTCGAACTCGTGGAAATGGAAGTTCGCGACTTGTTGAGCAACTACAACTTCCCTGGCGACGAAATCCCGATCGTGAAGGGTTCTGCCAAGTTGGCTTTGGAAGGCGATCAATCTGAAATCGGTGTTCCGTCCATTTTGAAGTTGGCCGACACGATGGATGCTTACATCCCGACGCCGGTTCGTGACGTTGACCATCCGTTCTTGATGCCGGTTGAAGACGTGTTCTCCATCTCCGGTCGTGGTACGGTGGTGACGGGCCGTGTGGAACGCGGTGTGTTGAAGGTTGGCGACGAAATTGAAATCGTCGGTATCCGTCCGACGCAAAAGACGACCTGCACGGGCGTGGAAATGTTCCGCAAGTTGCTCGACCAAGGTCAGGCCGGTGACAACATTGGTGTGTTGTTGCGTGGTACGAAGCGTGAAGAAGTGGAACGTGGTCAAGTGTTGGCAAAGCCGGGCACGATCACGCCGCACACGAAGTTCACGGCTGAAGTGTACGTTTTGAGCAAGGACGAAGGTGGTCGTCACACGCCGTTCTTCAAGGGCTATCGTCCGCAATTCTACTTCCGCACGACGGACGTGACGGGTACGATTGAATTGCCGGAAGGCGTGGAAATGGTGATGCCTGGCGATAACATCACGATGACGGTTCAATTGATCAGCCCGATCGCCATGAACGAAGGCTTGCGTTTCGCTGTTCGTGAAGGTGGTCGTACGGTTGGCGCCGGTGTGGTTGCCAAGATCATTGAGTAATCTCGGATTCAAAAGGGCTGCTGATGGCAGCCCGGTTGAATGGTTAGGGGTATAGCTCAATTGGCAGAGCGACGGTCTCCAAAACCGTAGGTTGAGGGTTCGATTCCTTCTGCCCCTGCCACCCAAGATTTAGTGTTAGCAAGCCGCGGTCAAGTGATCGCGGCTTGGTGTTGTTAGAAACGCGTTTATTTTTATTAGTCTATTGCCTGTAAAGACCGTAAGGTTTTTACTTGGTTTGAAAAAATTATGAGTACACAAAACGCAAAACCTGAAGAAAAAAAGTCCGGTTCGGACGTGGCTTTGGTGTCTTTAGCGGTGGTATTGGCTTTGGCCGGTGTTTGCGGCTTTAGCTTTTTAAGTGATCAAACCTTACTTGTTCGTTTGGGCGTGTTGATTGGCGGCTTGGTTTTAGCTGTTCTGGTCGCTTGGTTTAGCCCGTCGGGCAAGCGCTTTATTGTTTACGGCCGTGAGTCTTATGATGAATTGCGTCGCGTTGTTTGGCCGACACGCAAAGAGACGTTGAATTCGACCGGTATGGTGATTGCGTTTGTCGTTGTCGTGGCTGTGTTCTTGTTCTTGGTCGATATGATCGTTGAATGGGGCTTGTACGACGTTTTGTTAAAGCTCAGCCTTTAATAATATAGGGAGTCTCTTATGACTGAAATGCAAGAACAACAAGTCTCCGCACCGAAAATGCGTTGGTATGTTGTGCATGTTTATTCCGGTATGGAAAAGAGCGTGCAAAGAGCTCTCACTGAACGCATTGGTCGTTGCGCATTCCCTGAACAATTCGGTGAAGTGCTGGTTCCGACTGAGGAAGTGGTTGAAACCCGCAACAACCGTCGCTACGTAACTGAACGCCGTATGTATGCCGGTTATGTTCTGGTTCATATGGTGATGAATGATGACACGTGGCACTTGGTCAAAAATACGCCTCGTGTGACGGGCTTTTTGGGCGGTAATCGTCCGGCGCCGCTTGCCGACCACGAAATTGCAGCTATATTGCAAACTCAGGAAGCTACCGCTGAAAAACCGCGTCCCAAGATCAGTTTCGAAGTTGGCGAAACGGTGCGCCTCAAGGAAGGTGCCTTTGCTGACTTTAACGGTCGCATTGAAGAAGTGGATTACGACCGCAGTCGTTTGCGTGTAACGGTTGAAATTTTCGGCCGTGAAACACCTGTCGATATTTCCTTCAGCGGCGTAGAAAAGATTTAAAAAACAGTGATTTTGTCACCGAATTTGCATTTTTGAAAATTCGGTGGCATAATCGCGCTCTTTCTTAAACATAACACTAGGGAGCCCGAGCAAAACAACTGCTGGGCGCTAGAACCTAAAAGGAAACCTCAAATGGCTAAGAAGATTGTCGGCTATATTAAGCTGCAAGTTCCCGCCGGCAAGGCTAACCCCTCGCCCCCAATCGGTCCTGCTCTCGGTCAGCGCGGCCTGAACATCATGGAATTCTGCAAGGCATTCAATGCCCGTACGCAAGGTGTTGAACCGGGCTTGCCCATTCCTGTGGTGATCACCGCTTATGCTGATAAGAGCTTCACCTTCATTATGAAGACACCTCCGGCCACGATTTTGATCAAGAAGGCCGCTAAGATTCAGAAGGGTTCTTCTCGTCCGCATACGGACAAGGTGGGTAAGATTACGCGTGCTCAAGCCGAAGAAATCGCCAAGACGAAGATGCCCGATCTGACGGCTGCTGATATGGATGCTGCAGTACGTACGATCGCCGGTAGCGCTCGTTCCATGGGCATCACTGTGGAGGGTCTGTAATATGGCTAAGTTAACGAAGCGTATGAAGGCCGCTCAGTCTAAGGTTGAAGCGCAAAAGTTTTATGCCTTGACCGACGCTTTGACGTTGGTGAAGGAAACGGCAAGTGCCAAGTTCGATGAATCTGTCGACGTGGCCATCCAGTTGGGTATTGATCCCCGTAAGTCTGACCAGGCTGTTCGTGGCGCTGCTGTGTTGCCCGAAGGCACGGGTAAGACTGTCCGTGTGGCAGTGTTTGCCCAAGGCGCTAAGGCTGAAGAAGCCAAGGCTGCCGGTGCTGACGTGGTCGGCTTTGATGATTTGGCTGCTACCGTGAAGGCCGGTCAACTCGACTTTGACGTTGTGATTGCTTCTCCGGACGCAATGCGTATCGTTGGTCAGTTGGGTAAGATTTTGGGCCCGCGCGGTTTGATGCCGAACCCGAAGGTGGGTACGGTTACGCCGAATGTGGCTGAAGCCGTTAAGAACGCTAAGGCCGGTCAGGTGCAATTCCGCGCTGACAAGGCCGGTATCATTCACGCTTCCATCGGTCGCGCTTCCTTTGAAGCTGCTCGCTTGGAAACGAACTTGAAAGCGTTGATTGATGCTTTGATCAAGGCAAAACCCGCTTCCTCCAAGGGTCAGTACCTGCGTAAGGTTTCTGTGTCCTCTACGATGGGTGTGGGTGTACGTGTTGATGTTTCAACCGTTGTTGCCTAATTGATTTTACCCGCGGATTCGGTAAAATCCGGATCCGCAAAAGAGGTCGTGAGGCCTCGAGGGCTTTGGGTGGAAAGTGAAAACTTTCCGCTGTCAAAGACCGCTGGAAACAAATTAAAGTTGCTTGGACGACTTAAAAGCATCTGGTGTTTGTTTTAATTATCTTGATGTCGGTGAGTGAACGTCAAAAACAGCCGACTCAGCAAGATGTCCAGCGCAGACGGCTACCGAAGAGAGAAAATTTCGTTTGATCGTGCATATTGGCATGAAAAGCGAGACTCTCGGAGAGTTGCCGGTTATTTGTAAACCGGTGCCGATTTAAGTCGGTACCTCTGAGTGGAGCCAGACCGTGGGTCTTAATCGTCAAGATAAAGCGGCAGTTATCGAAGAAGTGAGCGGCATTGTTGCCAACGCTGGTTCGATTGTTATTGCCGAATACCGTGGGCTGAGCGTACAAGCGGTTACCGAATTGCGTGCTAATGCTCGCAAGGAAGGTGTTCAACTGCGCGTGCTGAAAAACACTCTGGTGCGTCGTGCCGTGACTGGTACTCCGTTTGAAGGTTTGGCTGACCAATTCGTCGGTCCCCTTGTTTACGGTTTTTCCACTGATCCGGTCGCTGCTGCCAAGGTGTTAGTCTCCTTTGCCAAGAAGAACGATAAGCTCGTTGTCAAGGGCGGTGCTATGCCGAACAACGTTTTGGACGTTGTCGGTGTTGAACAACTCGCCACGATGCCGAGCCGCGAAGAATTGTTGGCCAAGTTGATGGCTACGATGAACGAACCGATCGCTAAGTTCGTCCGCACGCTCAATGAAGTGCCTGCGCGCATGGTGCGCACAGTTGCCGCTGTTCGCGATGCTAAGGAAAAGGCTGCTGCCTAACCTAATTTTCATTTAACAAACGAAATTTTTTAATTGGAGTCATAAAATGGCCCTTACGAAAGAAGAAATCCTCGACGCAATTGCGTCCATGACCGTTCTCGAAGTTTCCGAACTCATCAAGATGATGGAAGACAAGTTCGGTGTTTCCGCTGCCGCTGCTGCTGTGGCTGTTGCCGCCCCGGCTGCTGGTGCTGCTGCTCCGGCTGAAGAAAAGACGGAATTTGACGTCGTTCTCGCTGAAGTTGGTTCTAACAAGATCGCCGTTATTAAGGCTGTTCGCGAATTGACCGGCTTGGGCTTGAAGGAAGCCAAGGACATGGTCGAAGGCGCTCCGAAGGCTGTTAAGGAAGGCTTGCCGAAGGCTGACGCTGAAGAAGCCAAGAAGAAGTTGGAAGCCGCTGGCGCCAAGGTCGAACTCAAGTAATTCTTGCTGTTCTGCTGAAAATCGGGCAATATTCCAAAGAATGTTGCCCGGAAGTCCTCCCCAAGAGGACTTTGAACTGAGTTACTGGAAAGAGTTCAGTTCTAAGTCTTCTGAGTGAGCAGCAAAAATACGATTGACTGAAATTTATCTAACCGAATTGCCGCACAGGTATTAACAGATACCTGGGGCGGCTTTTGGCGTCTTTCTTTTTTCTTCTTACTTAGGCTGAAATCGTTTTTTTCATCAATCTCACGTCGAACGGAGTGTCCATGTCGTACTCGTTCACTGAAAAGAAGCGCATTCGAAAGAGTTTTGCTACTCGTCCGAGCGTTCTCGCAGTGCCTTCCTTGTTGGAAATGCAACTTCGGTCTTATTCCGAATTTTTGCAAGCCGATGTTGCCACAGCTGATCGCAATCCGAATTTTGGTTTGCAGTCAGCCTTTACGTCTATTTTCCCGATCTCCAGTCATAACGGCTTAGCACGTTTGGTTTTCGAGAGTTATTCACTCGATGAGCCGGTTTTTGACGTGGCCGAATGCCAGTTGCGCGGACTGACTTATTGCAGCCGCCTGCGCGCACGCATCCGTCTGGAAATTATTGATCGCGATGATCCCGCTAAGAGCCGGATTAAGGAAATCCGTGAAAATGATGTTTACATGGGCGAAATCCCGCTCATGACGGAAAAAGCTTCCTTCATCATTAACGGATCCGAACGTGTGATTGTCAGCCAATTGCACCGCTCTCCCGGTTTGTTCTTTGAACACGATAAGGGTAAGACGCATAGCTCGGGCAAGTTGCTCTTTTCTGCCCGCATGATTCCTTACCGCGGATCTTGGCTTGACTTTGAATTTGATGCCAAGGATCTCGTTTACTTCCGTGTTGACCGTCGTCGTAAGATGCCGGTGACGATTCTGCTCAAAGCTTTGGGCATGAATGCAGAACAGATTCTTGAGACGTTCTTTGAATTCGATACCTTTAAGTTGGGTGCACGCAGTGCCTCGATGAATTTGGTTCCGGAACGCCTCAAGGGTGAAGTGGCTCGTTTTGACATCATCGGTCGCGACGGTGAAGTGATTGTGCCCAAAGACAAGCGCATCACGGCTCGCCATATTCGCCAGATGGCCGATATGAAGACTGTTTCCGTCAATGATGAATTCCTGATTGGCCGTGTTTTGGCCAAAGATATCATTGATGGTGAAACCGGTGAAGTGCTTGCCGCTGCCAATGACGAAATCACCGAGGACTTGCTCGCCAAGTTGCGTGAAGCCAAGGTGAAGGGCTTCCAAACCATCTACACCAACGAACTTGATCAAGGCAGCTTCATTTCCGATACCTTGCGTATCGATGAAACGCCGGATCAGATGTCGGCTCGTGTCGCTATTTACAGAATGATGCGTCCGGGCGAACCGCCCACAGAAGAAGCCGTCGAAATGCTGATGAATCGTCTGTTCTTCTCTGAAGAAACGTACGATTTGTCTCGCGTGGGCCGTATGAAGGTCAACGCTCGTTTGGCTCGCCCGACCGCAGAAGGTCCGGGTACGTTGACTCATGAAGATATCGTTGATACGGTCAAGGTCTTGGTTGAATTGCGCAACGGTCGCGGTGAAGTGGACGATATCGACCACTTGGGTAACCGTCGTGTGCGCTGTGTCGGTGAGCTGGCCGAAAATCAGTTCCGCTCCGGCTTAGTGCGTGTCGAACGCGCTGTT
This sequence comes from uncultured Sutterella sp., assembly GCA_900545335.1. GTDB lineage: Bacteria > Pseudomonadota > Gammaproteobacteria > Burkholderiales > Burkholderiaceae_F > Aphodousia. The sequence continues at coordinate 224,036 of UQYP01000001.1, forward strand.
CGCGAACGCTTGGCTCAGGCCGAGTCTGATAACCTCACGCCGCAGGATCTGATCAACAGCAAGCCGATTTCTGCTGCAATCCGTGAATTCTTCGGTTCCAGCCAATTGAGCCAATTCATGGACCAGACCAACCCCTTGTCCGAAATTACCCACAAGCGTCGTATTTCCGCTTTGGGTCCGGGTGGTTTGACTCGTGAACGCGCAGGCTTCGAAGTCCGCGACGTGCATCCGACTCACTACGGTCGCTTGTGCCCGATTGAAACCCCTGAAGGTCCGAACATCGGTTTGATCAACTCGCTTGCTCTCTACGCTCGCTTAAATGAGTACGGTTTCCTTGAAACGCCGTACCGTAAGGTGATTGACTGCAAGGTAACCGATCAGATTGATTACCTCTCCGCTATCGAAGAAGGTAAGTATGTGATCTGTCAGGCTAACTCTGAGCTCGATGACGAAGGCCGTCTGACTCAGGAACTCGTGAGCGCCCGTGAAAACGGTGAAACGGTTATGGTGAGCCCGGAACGCGTCCAATACATGGACGTCTCTCCGTTGCAGGTGGTTTCTGCAGCTGCTTCCCTGATTCCGTTCTTGGAACACGATGACGCTAACCGTGCTTTGATGGGTTCAAACATGCAACGCCAGGGTGTGCCCTGCCTGCGTCCTGAAAAACCTGTTGTCGGTACCGGTGTTGAACGCACTGTGGCTGTGGACTCCAAGACTGCAGTTCAGGCCAAGCGCGGCGGTGTGGTGGACTATGTGGATGCCAACCGTGTGGTGATTCGTGTGAACGACGATGAAAATGTCGCCGGTGAAGTCGGTGTGGATATCTACAACCTGCAAAAGTTCACCCGCTCTAACCAGAGCACGAATATTAACCAGCGTCCGATCGTCTCTCGCGGTGACGTTGTGGCCCGCGGTGACGTGCTGGCTGACGGAGCCTCTACGGATATGGGCGAACTCGCTCTCGGTCAAAACCTGCTCGTAGCTTTCATGCCGTGGAACGGTTACAACTACGAAGACTCTGTGTTGATTAGCGAGAAGGTTGTTGCCGATGACCGCTATACCTCCATTCACATTGAAGAGTTGTCCGTTGTTGCCCGTGACACGAAGCTCGGTGCTGAAGAAATTACGCGCGATATTTCCAACTTGTCCGAAAATCAATTGGCTCGTTTGGATGAATGCGGCATTGTTCAAATCGGCGCTGAAGTGAAGGCCGGTGACGTGCTCGTCGGTAAAGTGACTCCGAAGGGAGAAACGCAGCTTACGCCTGAAGAAAAACTCTTGCGAGTGATCTTTGGCGAAAAAGCAAGCGACGTGAAGGATACGTCTTTGCGTGTGCCCTCCGGTATGACGGGTACTGTGATTGACGTCCAAGTGTTTACTCGCGAAGGCGTGGAACGCGACGCACGTGCCAACTCCATTATTGATGAATCCTTGAAGCGTTATCGTCAGGATTTGGATGAAAAGCTTCGCATCGTTGAAACTGACGCTTTTGCCCGTTTGGCTCGACAGCTTGAAGGCAAGAAGGCCGAAGGCGGTCCCAGTGGCTTAAAGAAGAGTGTTCTGACGAAGGAATACCTCGAAGGCTTGAAGGGCTTTGCAATTTTTGACTTGCGCATGGTTGAAGAAGCCGATCAGAAGTTGCTCGAAGACATGCGTGCTCAGCTCGATGACAAACGTCACGAGTTTGACCGTGCCTTTGATATCAAGCGCAAGAAACTGACCCAAGGCGATGAACTGCCCCCGGGCGTTCTGAAGATGGTGAAGGTTTACATCGCTGAAAAACGTCGTCTGCAACCCGGCGATAAGATGGCAGGCCGTCACGGTAACAAGGGTGTGGTCTCCAAGATCTGTCCGGTCGAAGATATGCCTTACATGGCTGACGGACGTCCTGCAGACGTGGCGTTAAACCCCTTGGGTGTGCCGTCCCGTATGAATATCGGTCAGGTGCTTGAAGTGCACTTGGGTTGGGCAGCCAAGGGCTTGGGCTGGCGTATCGGTGAAATGTTAAAGAGCTGCCAAGTGGCACAAATGCGCGCCTTCTTGGACAAGATCTATAACGAAACCGGTAAGAAAGAAGACTTGGACAGCCTCACCGATGAAGAAATCATGCGTTTGGCTGAAAACCTTCAAAACGGTGTGCCTTTTGCAACGCCGGTGTTTGACGGTGCCAGCGAAGAGCAAATCGGCAAGATGCTCGATTTGGCCTTCCCTGAAGAAGTGGCTAAGCGCCTGCAATTGACGCCTTCTAAGACTCAGTGCACGCTCTATGACGGCCGCACCGGTGAAGCTTTCGATCGCCCGGTCACAGTGGGTTATATGCACTATCTGAAGTTGCACCACTTGGTTGACGATAAGATGCACGCTCGCTCAACGGGTCCGTACTCGTTGGTGACGCAGCAGCCCTTGGGCGGTAAGGCTCAGTTCGGTGGCCAACGCTTCGGTGAAATGGAAGTGTGGGCTCTTGAAGCTTACGGTGCCTCTTATGTCTTGCAAGAAATGCTGACGGTGAAGTCTGACGATGTGAATGGTCGTACGAAGGTTTACGAAAACATCGTTAAGGGCGAACACGTGCTCGAAGCCGGTATGCCGGAATCGTTTAACGTGTTGGTGAAGGAAATCCGGTCGTTGGGTATTGACATCGACCTCGAACGTAACTAAGGACTGAACAGATATGAATCCGCTTATCGATCTGTTTAAGCAATTTAATCAGGACGATCACTTTGATGCGATCAAGATTGGTCTTGCATCACCTGAAAAGATTCGTTCCTGGTCTTACGGTGAAGTGAAGAAACCGGAGACCATTAACTACCGTACCTTTAAGCCGGAGCGCGATGGTCTGTTTTGTGCCAAGATCTTCGGACCGGTGAAAGACTATGAGTGTTTGTGCGGTAAGTACAAGCGTCTGAAGCACCGCGGCGTTGTCTGCGAAAAATGCGGTGTTGAAGTGACCTTGTCCAAGGTGCGTCGTGAACGTATGGGCCACATTGAATTGGCAAGCCCCGTCGCACACATCTGGTTCTTAAAGAGCCTGCCGTCCCGCATGGGTATGGTTTTGGATATTCCGTTGCGTGACATTGAACGCGTGCTTTATTTTGAAGCTTACTGCGTGGTTGATCCCGGTATGACGGATTTAAAGCGCGGTCAATTGCTCACCGAAGATGAATACCTTGAAAAGGTTGAACAATTCGGTTCCGACTTCAAGGCCATGATGGGTGCTGAAGCCATTCGTGAAATGCTTCGCACGATTGACGTTGACCATGAAGTTGAAACGCTTCGCAAGGAATTGGAAGACACCACATCGGACGCTAAGATCAAGAAATTCTCCAAGCGTCTGAAGGTACTCGAAGGCTTCCAGCGCTCCGGCGTTAAGCCCGAATGGATGGTGATGGAAGTGTTGCCGGTGCTGCCGCCGGATCTTCGTCCGTTGGTGCCGCTGGATGGCGGTCGTTTCGCAACGTCTGACTTAAATGACTTGTACCGCCGCGTCATTAACCGTAACAATCGTTTGAAGCGCCTGCTTGAGCTCAAGGCTCCGGACATCATCATTCGCAATGAAAAGCGTATGTTGCAGGAGGCTGTGGACAGCCTGCTCGATAACGGTCGTCGCGGCAAGGCAATGACGGGACCGTCCAAGCGCCCGCTGAAGTCTTTGGCTGACATGATCAAGGGTAAGAGCGGTCGCTTCCGTCAAAACCTTTTGGGTAAGCGCGTGGACTATTCCGGTCGTTCCGTGATTACTGTGGGCCCGTACTTGCGTCTGCATCAATGCGGTTTGCCGAAGTTGATGGCTTTGGAACTCTTTAAGCCCTTCATCTTCAATAAGCTGGAACGCCGCGGCTTGGCCATGACGATCAAGGCTGCCAAGAAGATGGTGGATAACCAAGAGCCGGTCGTCTGGGACATCCTGGAAGAGGTGATTTATGAACATCCGGTGATGCTTAACCGTGCTCCTACGTTGCACCGCTTGGGTATTCAGGCCTTTGAACCGAAGCTGATTGAAGGTAAGGCCATCCAATTGCACCCGCTCGTTTGCGCAGCCTTTAACGCTGACTTCGACGGTGACCAGATGGCTGTGCACGTGCCTTTGTCTCTTGAGGCTCAATTGGAAGCTCGTACATTGATGCTGGCCTCCAACAACGTGCTCTTCCCGGCTAACGGTAATCCTTCCATTGTTCCGTCTCAGGACATGGTGTTGGGTCTTTACTACTCCACCCGTGAGCGCATTAATGCCAAGGGTGAAGGGATGTTCTTTGCCGACGTAGCTGAAGTTCGTCGCGCTTTGGACAATAAGAAGATCGAACTGCAGACACGCTGCACGGTTCGTATTAAAGAGTACGAAGTTAACAAGAAGACGGGTGAAAAGACTGAAAAGATCGTTCGTTACGAAACGACGGCCGGTCGTGCTCTGTTGTCTGAGATTTTGCCCGAAGGCATGAGTTTTGCTGAACTCAACCGTACGCTTAAGAAGAAAGAAATTGCTCGCTTGATCAACACCTGCTTCCGCAAGTGCGGCTTGCGTGCAACGGTTCTTTTTGCTGACCGATTGAAGGACCGCGGTTATGCACTTTCAACGATCGGCGGTCTGTCTATTTGCATCGGCGACATGACGGTGCCGGCTAAGAAGGCAGAGTTGATTGCTGCGGCTGAAAAAGAAGTTAAGGAAATTGAAGCGCAGTACGCTTCCGGTTTGGTAACGCAGGGCGAACGCTACAACAAGGTTGTGGATATTTGGGGTCGCACGGCCGATCAAGTCGGAAAGGTGATGATGGAAGAATTGTCCACCGAGCCTGTCGTTGACCGCCACGGCAAACTCACCAAGCAAGAGTCCTTTAACTCCATCTACATGATGGCAGACTCCGGCGCTCGTGGTTCTGCTGCTCAGATCCGTCAGTTGGCCGGTATGCGTGGTTTGATGGCTAAGCCTGACGGCTCCATTATCGAAACGCCGATTACCGCTAACTTCCGTGAAGGTTTGAACGTACTGCAGTACTTTATTTCAACCCACGGTGCCCGTAAAGGTTTGGCTGATACGGCCTTGAAGACTGCTAACTCCGGTTACCTGACCCGTCGCTTGGTCGATGTGACGCAAGACTTGGTTGTGACCGAAGAAGATTGCCACACCACTCAAGGCGTGAGCATGAAGGCTTTGGTTGAAGGCGGTGACGTTATTCAGTCGTTGCGCGATCGTGTGTTGGGTCGTGTAACAAGCGCTGACGTTGTCAATCCGGAAACCGGTGAAGTGGCTATCGCTGCCGGAACGCTTCTGACCGAAGATGAATGCGACATCATTGAAAAACTGGGTGTTGACGAAGTCATGGTTCGTACACCGCTCACCTGCCAAACCCGTTACGGTTTGTGCGCCAAGTGCTACGGTCGCGACTTAGGCCGCGGCTCCCTCGTCAATGTGGGTGAAGCCGTGGGCGTGATCGCCGCTCAGTCCATCGGTGAACCGGGTACTCAGTTGACGATGCGTACCTTCCACATCGGTGGTGCTGCAAGCCGTGCTGCAGTGGCAAGTTCCGTTGAAGCTAAGGTCAACGGTCAAGTGAGCTACTCTTCAGCCATGCGTTATGTGACGAGCGCCAAGGGTGATTTGGTGGTTATTTCCCGCTCTGGTGAAATCATCATCAGTGATAACGGTCGCGAACGCGAACGTCATAAGGTGCCCTACGGTGCAACATTGCTTGCCAAACCTGATCAACAAATTAAGGCAGGCACGCAGTTGGCCACGTGGGATCCGATGACTCGTCCGATCATTTCCGAATACGGCGGAACGGTTCAGTTTGAAGGCGTCATCGACAATGTGACGGTGATGAGTCAGACCGATGAAGTCACGGGCTTGTCGAGCCTTGTGGTGATTGACCCGAAACGTTCAACGGTCGCCGGTGCTAAGAGCAAGAAGGGCAGCACGCAAGTGATGCGTCCGGCTGTTCGCCTTTTGGATGAAAACGGCAACGAAGTGAAGATCCCGGGAACTGATCACCGTGTGACGATTCAATTGCCGGTGGGTGCTTTGATTGTGGTTCGTGACGGTCAGAAGATCGGTCGCGGTGAAGTGCTCGCTCGTATTCCGGTTGAATCGCAAAAGACGCGTGATATTACCGGCGGTTTGCCCCGTGTGGCTGAACTCTTTGAAGCCCGTTCACCGAAGGATGCCGGCGTTTTGGCTGAAGTGACGGGTACGGTCACGTTCGGAAAAGAAACCAAGGGTAAACAGCGCCTCGTTATCACCGATAACGAAGGGGTTGATCATGAATTCCTGATCAGCAAGGACAAGAGCATTCTTGTTCACGACGGTCAGGTGGTTCAAAAGGGTGAAGAAATCGTTGAAGGACCTGCTGATCCGCACGACATCCTTCGCTTGCTCGGTATCGAAGCTTTGTCCCGTTACATCGTTGACGAAGTTCAGGATGTGTACCGCTTGCAAGGTGTGGCCATTAACGACAAGCACATTGAAGTGATTGTTCGCCAAATGCTGCGCCGTGTGAAGATTACCGATCCGGGCGATACGAAGTTTATCCGTGATGAACAAGTTGAACGTTCTGAAATGCTCGATGAAAACGACAAGGCTATCGCTGCCGGTAAACGTCCTGCATTGTATGAAAACGTTCTCTTGGGTATTACGAAGGCTAGCTTGTCGACGGACTCCTTCATCTCCGCTGCTTCCTTCCAGGAAACAACGCGCGTTTTGACCGAAGCTGCCATCATGGGCAAGAAGGACGAATTGCGCGGCCTGAAGGAAAATGTGATTGTCGGTCGTTTGATTCCTGCCGGTACCGGTTTGGCTTACCACAAGGCTGTCAAGACGAATGAAGCGGCAGAGGCTGAAGAAGCCGCAGGCTTTACTTCCGGCTTTGCAGCTCAGGAACCGGTTGACGAAGCTGTGGTCACCGAGCCCAAGGCTAAGGAAGAATAATGACGAATTAGTCATGAAACGGGTGTGCCTTTTGGCGCACCCGTGCAGAGACCCGAAGGGCGATTTTTGAGATTTTCGACCCTCGGGTCTTTTGTGTATTTTCTCTTAAGGTCTTGACAATAAGAGAAAAAAATACGAAAATCCCTACCTCCCGAAGCTGATGTTACAGCGTCCTCATCATTGGTTTGAGTTTTCAACTCAATGAGGGGTGGCTATGCATTGTATTTTCGGACGTTTTAAAACCAGCAATTCTGCCTTCCATGCGAGAGCCTGGTCGGAGAATTTTTAATACGGAAATTTATGCCTACCATTAACCAATTAGTGCGCAAGCCCCGTGTGCTCACGCACGACAAAAGTAAGAGCCCCGCGCTGAAGAACTGCCCGCAAAAGCGTGGCGTCTGCACGCGTGTGTACACCACAACCCCGAAGAAGCCGAACTCCGCTTTGCGTAAGGTTGCCAAGGTGCGTTTGACCAACGGCTTTGAGGTCATTTCTTATATCGGTGGTGAAGGCCACAACTTGCAAGAACACAGCGTCGTGTTGATCCGCGGTGGCCGTGTTAAGGACTTGCCTGGTGTGCGTTACCACATCATCCGCGGTTCTTTGGACACCCAAGGTGTTAAGGATCGTAAGCAAGCTCGCTCCAAGTACGGCGCCAAGCGCCCGAAGGCAGCTTAATTCGCGGCGCATTGTAGCCGTGAACGGTTTGACTCATCCGTTTCAGTTTGATGGGTGGACCGAGTAAGTCGCGATCCTGATTGAGTGATCGCATTGTTTAAGACTGAAGACTACGAAAGAGGAAAAAAATGCCCCGTCGTCGCGAAGTACCGAAACGTGAAATTTTGCCGGATCCGAAATTCGGCAGTGTTGAAATCGCCAAGTTTGTGAACGTAATCATGCTCGATGGCAAGAAGGCCGTCGCAGAACGCATCGTTTATGGCGCTTTAAGTGAAATCGAAGCTAAGACCGGTAAGGACGCTTTGGAAGTGTTCAAGACCGCTCTTGACAATGTCCGCCCGCTCGTGGAAGTTAAGAGCCGTCGTGTTGGTGGTGCTAACTACCAAGTCCCGGTTGAAGTTCGCCCTGTCCGCCGCATGGCTTTGGCTATGCGCTGGTTGCGTGAAGCGGCTAAGAAGCGTGCTGAAAAATCGATGCCCCAACGCTTAGCTGGTGAGTTGTTGGATGCGGCCGAAGGCCGTGGCGGCGCCATGAAGAAGCGTGACGAAGTTCACCGTATGGCTGAAGCCAACAAGGCTTTCTCTCACTTCCGTTTCTAATTTGATTAACCAGATGCGCTTAACCCTCGTGAGGTGCAAGCGCATCATCTCCAACTAGGGGAAAAATAATGGCTCGTACTACTCCGATCTCGCGTTATCGCAACATCGGGATTTCTGCCCACATTGATGCGGGTAAGACCACGACCACTGAACGTATTCTGTTCTACACGGGCGTCACTCATAAGCTCGGTGAAGTGCATGATGGCGCCGCCACCATGGACTGGATGGAACAGGAACAAGAAAAGGGGATTACGATTACCTCCGCTGCTACGACGACGTTCTGGCGCGGCATGGACGGCAAGTTCCCCGAACATCGTTTGAACATCATTGACACCCCGGGGCACGTTGACTTCACGGTTGAAGTGGAACGTTCCATGCGTGTGTTGGACGGCGCTTGCATGGTGTATTGCGCTGTGGGTGGTGTTCAGCCCCAATCCGAAACTGTTTGGCGTCAGGCCAATAAGTATGGCGTGCCTCGTTTGGCTTTCGTCAATAAGATGGACCGTACCGGTGCGAACTTCTTCAAGGTCTATGACCAAATGAAGGTTCGTCTGAAGGCCAATCCTGTGCCCATCGTGATTCCTATCGGTGCTGAAGATTCCTTCGAAGGCGTTGTTGACCTTCTGAAGATGCGTTCCATCATTTGGGACGAAGCCAGCCAAGGTATGAAGTTTGAATACGGTGAAATTCCTGCCGAACTGCAAGCTGAAGCTGAAAAGTGGCGCGAAAACATGATCGAAGCTGCCGCCGAAGCCAACGAAGACTTGATGAACAAGTACTTGGAAAACGGTGAATTGAGCGAAGAAGAAATCGTTCAAGGTTTGCGTATCCGTACGATCGCTTGCGAAATTCAGCCGATGCTTTGCGGTACTGCCTTCAAGAACAAGGGTGTTCAACGTATGTTGGACGCTGTGATTCAGTTCTTGCCGTCTCCGGTGGATATTCCTCCGGTGAAGGGTGTCGACCTTGACGACAACGAAGTCACTCGTGAAGCCGATGACAAAGCTCCGTTCTCCGCTTTGGCCTTTAAGATCATGACTGACCCGTATGTCGGTCAGTTGACCTTCTTGCGTGTTTACTCCGGCGTTCTCGTTTCCGGCGAAACGGTTTTGAACTCTGTGAAGAACAAGAAGGAACGTATCGGTCGCTTGCTCCAAATGCACGCTAACGAACGTAAGGAAATTAAGGAAGCTGAAGCCGGCGATATCGCTGCTGCAGTGGGCTTGAAGGAAGTGACCTCCGGCGATACGCTCTGCGACGTTGCTCATCCGATTATCCTTGAACGCATGGAATTCCCGGAACCGGTGATTTCTCAGGCTGTTGAACCGAAGACCAAGGCTGACCAAGAAAAGATGGGTATCGCTTTGAACCGTTTGGCTCAGGAAGACCCGTCCTTCCGTGTGCGCACCGATGAAGAATCCGGTCAGACGATTATTTCCGGTATGGGCGAATTGCACTTGGAAATTTTGGTTGACCGTATGCGTCGTGAATTCAACGTGGAAGCTACTGTCGGTAAACCTCAAGTGGCTTATCGTGAAACGATTCGCTCCACGGTTGAAAATGCTGAATTCAAGTTTGTTAAGCAATCCGGCGGCCGCGGTCAGTACGGTCACGTTGTGCTCAAGCTTGAACCGCAAGAACCCGGTAAGGGCTTCGAATTCGTCGATGCCATTAAGGGTGGTGTGGTGCCGCGTGAATACATTCCGGCTGTTCAAAAGGGTGTGGAAGACACCTTGAAGGCTGGTGTATTGGCCGGTTACCCGGTTGTGGACGTTAAGGTTACGTTGCATTTCGGTTCCTACCACGAAGTGGACTCCAACGAAAACGCCTTTAAGATGGCCGCTTCTATGGCTTTCAAGGAAGGTATGCGCCGTGCCAATCCGGTTTTGCTTGAACCGATCATGGCTGTTGAAGTCGAAACGCCTGAAGAAAAGATGGGCGACGTGATGGGTGACTTGTCTTCTCGCCGCGGTGTGATCCAAGGTATGGATGATATCGCTGGTGGCGGTAAGGCTATTCGCGCTGAAGTGCCGTTGGCTGAAATGTTTGGCTATGCCACAACGTTGCGTTCTTTGACGCAGGGCCGCGCAACCTACACGATGGAATTTAAGCACTACGCTGAAGCTCCGCGCAATGTGGCTGAGGCGGTGATCGCCGAAAAAACCAAATAAGAGTAGACTTAAAAAGTTGTATCTAATTTAACAAATTACCAATTAAAGGATCCATAGAAATGGCTAAAGGTAAGTTTGAACGCACCAAGCCCCACGTGAACGTGGGCACGATCGGTCACGTCGACCATGGTAAGACGACGTTGACGGCTGCAATCACGACGGTATTGGCCGCCAAGTTTGGCGGTGAAGCCCGTGCATATGACCAAATTGACGCGGCTCCGGAAGAAAAGGCCCGTGGTATTACGATTAACACGGCTCACGTGGAATACGAAACGGAACATCGTCACTATGCACACGTGGACTGCCCGGGGCACGCCGACTATGTGAAGAACATGATTACGGGTGCTGCTCAGATGGACGGTGCCATCTTGGTGGTGTCTGCTGCTGACGGTCCGATGCCGCAAACGCGTGAACACATCCTGTTGGCTCGCCAAGTGGGTGTTCCGTACATCATCGTGTACTTGAACAAGTGCGACATGGTGGACGATGCTGAATTGCTCGAACTCGTGGAAATGGAAGTTCGCGACTTGTTGAGCAACTACAACTTCCCTGGCGACGAAATCCCGATCGTGAAGGGTTCTGCCAAGTTGGCTTTGGAAGGCGATCAATCTGAAATCGGTGTTCCGTCCATTTTGAAGTTGGCCGACACGATGGATGCTTACATCCCGACGCCGGTTCGTGACGTTGACCATCCGTTCTTGATGCCGGTTGAAGACGTGTTCTCCATCTCCGGTCGTGGTACGGTGGTGACGGGCCGTGTGGAACGCGGTGTGTTGAAGGTTGGCGACGAAATTGAAATCGTCGGTATCCGTCCGACGCAAAAGACGACCTGCACGGGCGTGGAAATGTTCCGCAAGTTGCTCGACCAAGGTCAGGCCGGTGACAACATTGGTGTGTTGTTGCGTGGTACGAAGCGTGAAGAAGTGGAACGTGGTCAAGTGTTGGCAAAGCCGGGCACGATCACGCCGCACACGAAGTTCACGGCTGAAGTGTACGTTTTGAGCAAGGACGAAGGTGGTCGTCACACGCCGTTCTTCAAGGGCTATCGTCCGCAATTCTACTTCCGCACGACGGACGTGACGGGTACGATTGAATTGCCGGAAGGCGTGGAAATGGTGATGCCTGGCGATAACATCACGATGACGGTTCAATTGATCAGCCCGATCGCCATGAACGAAGGCTTGCGTTTCGCTGTTCGTGAAGGTGGTCGTACGGTTGGCGCCGGTGTGGTTGCCAAGATCATCGAATAATTTCAGCAACTTAGTTACTGAAAATATTTGACAAACAGAGGATGCAGAGGTAAACTCCGCATCCTCTGTTGTTCTTTAGTGTTCTTTTTAAAGGAAAAACGAAATGCAATCTCAACGCATTCGCATTCGCCTTAAGGCGTTCGATTACAAGCTGATCGATCAATCAGCTCAAGAAATCGTTGACACGGCCAAGCGCACCGGCGCTGTGGTTCGTGGTCCTGTTCCTCTTCCCACCCGCATCCAACGTTTCGATATTTTGCGTTCTCCGCACGTCAATAAGACAAGCCGTGACCAATTCGAAATCCGTACGCATCAACGCTTGATGGACATCATCGATCCGACCGATAAGACGGTTGACGCTTTGATGAAGTTGGACTTGGCTGCCGGCGTGGACGTCGAAATCAAGGTACAATAATTTTTTTGCTTTTGACTTGCAAGCTTTTTATTCGCAAGGTACAATCGCGCCTTTCTCGTGGAAATAAATTTCACGATTTTTCTTAAAAATGGTCCCGGCCAATCGTAGCCGGGGTGGAGATAACAATGAGTGAAAAACTCGGCTTAGTCGGTCGTAAGGTCGGCATGACGCGCATCTTTACCGAGGATGGTGAATCCATTCCGGTGACGGTGCTCGAAGTGGCTGGCAACCGTGTCACGCAAGTGAAGACGGAAGAAACCGACGGATACAATGCCATTCAAGTTGCATTCGGCTCTAAGAAGCCGTCTCGCGTGAGCAAGCCGCTTTCCGGTCACTATGCTAAGGCCGGTGTCGAAGCAGGCGAAATGCTCAAAGAGTTCCATATCGATGCTGATAAGCTCGCCGATTTGAAGGTGGGTACCACGTTGTCCGTGGAAATGTTCACTGTCGGCCAAAAGGTTGACGTGACCGGTATCACGATCGGTAAGGGTTTTGCCGGCGCAATCAAGCGTCACCACTTCTCTTCCAACCGCGCTTCTCACGGTAACTCCGTGACGACCCGTGCACCGGGCTCTATCGGTAACCGTCAAGATCCGGGCCGTGTGTTCCCGGGTAAGCGTATGGCTGGTCACTTGGGCGATGTGCAACGCACAACGCAAAACCTCGTGGTGGCTCGTGTTGATGTCGAACGTCAATTGTTGCTCGTTCGTGGCGCTGTCCCCGGTGCTAAGGGCGGCAAAGTTATTGTCCGTCCGGCTGTGAAGGCTTAAGGAGCGATCAATGGAACTGAATGTCCTGAACGAACAAGGTAATGAAACCGCCAAGTTGGCGGCTTCCGACGCCGTGTTTGGTCGTGAATACAATGAAGCCTTGGTGCACCAAATCGTGGTGGCTTACCAAGCCAATGCCCGTCAAGGTACTCGCGCTCAATTGACGCGCGCTGATGTGCATCATTCGACCAAGAAACCGTGGCGTCAAAAGGGTACGGGTCGTGCCCGCAGCGGTATGACGAGTTCTCCGGTGTGGCGTGGAGGCGGTCGTGCTTTCCCGAATACGCCGAATGAAAACTTCGGTCACAAGGTCAACAAGAAGATGTTCCGTGCCGCTATGGCCGTGATCTTCTCCAAGCTTGTTGCTGATGGTCGCCTCGTGGTTGTTGATTCTATCGGTGCTGATAGCCCGAAGACCAAGGCCTTTGCTCAGAAGTTGAAGGCTATGGGTCTTGAATCTGTCATGATCATCACCAAGGAAGTTGACGAAAACCTCTATTTGGCTTCTCGCAACTTGAAGAACGTTTTTGTGGTTGAACCGCGTTACGCTGATCCGCTTTCTTTGATTTTCTACAAGAAGGTTGTAGTGACCAAAGATGCGATCGCTCAGCTTGAGGAGATGTGGGGATGATGAGCCAAGATCGTTTAATGAAGGTGCTCCTTGCTCCGGTTGTCTCCGAAAAGAGCACGATGGTTGGTGAAAAGCATGGTCAAGTTGTCTTCCATGTTGTTCCCGATGCTACGAAGCAAGAAGTCAAGGCCGCAATCGAATTGCTCTTTAAGGTGCAAGTCGAAAGCGTTCAAATGGTCAACATCAAGGGAAAGACGGCTCACTTTGGCCGTTTCGCCGGCAAGCACAGCGATGTGCGTAAGGCTTATGTGACCTTGAAGTCTGGTCAAGAAATTAACTTTGCAGAGGTGAAGTAATGGCTCTCGTCAAATTGAAACCGACGTCGGCCGGTCGTCGTCACGCTGTTAAGGTTGTGAGCCCCGAGTTGCATAAGGGCAAGCCTTTTGCCGCTCTTCTTGAAAAGAAGAACCGTATCGCCGGTCGTAACAACAATGGTCACATCACCTGCCGTCATAAGGGTGGTGGCCACAAGAAGGCATATCGTATCATCGACTTCAAGCGTAACAAGGATGGTATCCCCGCCCGTGTTGAACGTCTTGAATACGATCCGAACCGTTCCGCTCATATCGCTCTCGTGCTTTACGCCGATGGCGAACGTCGCTACATCATTGCTCCGAAGGGCTTGACTGTTGGCGCCGAATTGATGAATGGTCAGGAAGCTCCGATTAAAGTGGGTAACGCGCTGCCGTTGCGCAATATCCCGATCGGTTCCACGATTCACTGTATCGAAATGAAGCCGGGTAAGGGTGCACAGTTGGTGCGTTCTGCCGGTTCCTTTGCCCAATTGATCGCTCGCGAAGGCGAATACGCTCAAGTGCGTTTGCGCTCTGGCGAAGTGCGTTACATTCACATTGAATGTCGCGCCACGATCGGTATGGTTGGCAATGAAGAAAACAGCTTGCGTGAACTCGGCAAGGCCGGTGCAAAGCGTTGGCGCGGTATTCGCCCGACGGTGCGCGGTGTTGCGATGAACCCGGTTGATCACCCGCACGGTGGTGGTGAAGGTCGTACGGGTACAGGTCGCGCTCCTGTGACACCTTGGGGTCAATTGACCAAGGGTTATCGTACACGTAACAACAAGCGCACCGATGCTATGATCGTGCAGCGCCGGAACCGTAAATAAGGGGGCCAAATGTCTCGTTCGTTAAAGAAAGGCCCGTTTGTTGATGGGCACTTGATGAAGAAAGTCGAAGCTGCACAAGCCAGCCGTGACAAGCGTCCGTTGAAGACCTGGTCTCGTCGTTCGACGATTCTTCCTGAGTTCATCGGTTTGACGATTGCCGTCCACAACGGTCGTCAACACGTCCCGGTGTACATTAATGAAAATATGGTCGGCCACAAGTTGGGCGAATTCGCTATGACCCGTACGTTCAAGGGTCACGCGTCCGACAAGAAATAACTAGTAGGAGTTAGATAATGGAAACCTCTGCTATTGTTCGTGGCGTTCGTCTTTCGGCTCAAAAGGGTCGTTTAGTCGCCGACCTCGTCCGCGGTAAGCCCGTGGATAAGGCTTTGAATATTCTCACGTTCACGCAAAAGAAAGCCGCTGTGATCATCAAGAAGGCTCTCGAAAGCGCTATTGCCAACGCTGAACACAATGACGGCGCTGACATTGACGAATTGCGTGTGACGAAGATCCATGTGGAAAAGGCCAAGACGCTGCGCCGTTTCGGTGCCCGCGCCAAGGGTCGTGGTACTCGCATCAACAAGCAAACGTGCCACATCTACGTGTCCGTTGGTGACGCTAACGCTAAGAAGTAAAGGTGAATTATGGGACAGAAAATTAATCCCACCGGCTTCCGTCTCCCCGTGACGCGTGACTGGACCTCGCGTTGGTATGCGGAAGGCCGTAACTTTGCCCGCACCTTGGGTGAAGATTTGAAGGTTCGCTCCTTCTTGCAAAAGAAGTTGCGCAACGCCTCTGTTAGCCGTATCTTGATCGAACGTCCTGCTAAGAACGCTCGCATCACGATTTACTCCGCCCGTCCGGGTGTGGTGATCGGCAAACAAGGCCAAGACATCGAAGTCTTGAAGAATGAAGTTCAAAAGATGATGGGCGTGCCTGTTCACGTCAACATCGAAGAAGTTCGTCGTCCTGAACTCGATGCTCAATTGATCGCTGACAGCATCACGCAACAGTTGGAAAAACGTGTGATGTTCCGTCGTGCCATGAAGCGCGCTATGCAAAACGCAATGCGTTTGGGCGCCCAAGGCATCAAGATCATGTCTGCCGGTCGTTTGAACGGTGCTGAAATTGCCCGTACCGAATGGTACCGTGAAGGCCGTGTGCCTCTTCATACGTTGCGCGCCAATATCGATTATGGTTTCTCTGAAGCCAATACGACCTACGGCGTGATCGGTGTGAAGGTGTGGGTCTACAAGGGTGATAACTTCGGTGAAGAAGTTCAAGCCCAAGAAAAGACTGAACGTGAAGATCGTCGTTCTCGTCGTCCTGCTGGCGAACGTGCAGCTAAGCCTGCTCGTCGTGCTCGCAAGACTGCTGAGAAGACGGAAGCCGCAGCTGCTGACGGCGAAAAGGCTGAAAAGAAGCCCGCTCGTCGTGCTAAGAAGGCTGCCGCTGCTAAAGACGGAGAATAAGCGATGTTGCAACCTAATCGACGCAAATACCGCAAGGATCAAAAGGGCCGCAACTATGGTCTCGCTACCCGCGGCGCCAATGTGTCCTTCGGTCAGTTTGGTCTGAAGACGCTCGAACGCGGTCGTCTGACGGCTCGCCAAATCGAAGCAGCTCGTCGTGCCATTACTCGCCATATTAAGCGTGGTGGCCGCGTGTGGATCCGTGTGTTCCCGGATAAGCCCATTTCTGAAAAGCCTGCCGAAGTCCGTATGGGTAACGGTAAGGGTAATCCGGAATACTGGGTAGCCTTGGTGCAACCGGGTCGTGTGCTTTATGAAATGGACGGGGTTGACGAACAATTGGCTCGCGAAGCTTTCGCTCTCGCCGCTGCCAAGTTGCCGGTCAAGACCACGTTCGTTGTCCGCCAAATCGGCATGTAAGGAGAGACGGCAATGAACGCAAAAGAATTGCTCGCCATGGATGAAGCTGCTCTCAAGAAGGAACTGGCTGACTTGATGCAAGCGCACTTCAAACTGCGCATGCAACACGGCACTCAACAACTTCAAAACCCGAATCAGTTGCGCACGACGCGTCGTGATATCGCGCGCGTTCGCACGATTCTCGCTCAAAAGGCGGCTTCGAAATGACACAAGAAACTCAAAAGACTACGTTAGCTCGTACGTTGGTCGGCAAAGTTGTCAGCAACAAGATGCAAAAGACCGTTACGGTTCTTGTTGAACGTAAGGAAATGCATCCGCTGTATGGCAAGTTTGTGTTGGTCTCCAAGAAGTATCATGCTCATTGTGAGTCCAATGACCTGAACGAAGGTGATACGGTTGAAATTTCTGAAACCCGTCCCATTTCCAAGACCAAAGCTTGGACGGTGACGAAGGTTTTGAAGAAGGCCGAAATCATCTAATAAATTAGCCTTGCAAGTTTTCTAATTCTTAGATATACTTGCGGCTTCGTGGTTGGGGTTGACTAAAAAGTCGACCTCAACCGTATTCGTCAAGAGCATTTATCTTATGCAGCAAGCCATGAAATGTGGGCTTTCAGCGAAGTAAGTTGAGTGTTCTTCCTCCCAATAACGGGACCAATACTATCCGCATAGCGGAATAAGTTGGGAAATAGGTAATCATGATTCAGATGCAAAGCAAACTGGACGTGGCCGATAACACGGGCGCTCGTTCAGTGATGTGTATCAAGGTGTTGGGCGGTTCTAAGCGCCGCTACGCCAACATCGGTGATGTCATCAAGGTGACGGTTAAAGAAGCCGCTCCGCGTGGCCGCGTCAAGAAGGGCGAAGTCTACAACGCTGTTGTGGTTCGTACCGCTAAGGGTGTGCGCCGTGCTGACGGTTCTTCCATTTCTTTCGATGGCAACGCCGCTGTGTTGCTCAATTCTAAATTAGAGCCGATCGGAACTCGTATCTTCGGACCGGTTACGCGTGAATTGCGTACCGAACAATTTATGAAGATCGTTTCCTTGGCTCCGGAAGTTTTGTAAGGAGACGCGCGATGCAACGCATCCGTAAAGGTGACGAAGTTATCGTTATCACCGGCCGAGACAAGGGCAAGCGCGGTACCGTGCTCTCCCGAGTCGACGATCGTCACGTGACGGTCGAAGGCATCAATGTTGTCAAGAAGCATACTCGCCCGAACCCGATGACGGGTGCTACCGGCGGTATTGTCAACAAGGTTATGCCGATCGATCAATCGAACGTCATGCTCGTCAATCCGGCCACTGGTAAGGGCGAACGTGTTGGCTTCAAAGAAGTTGACGGTAAGAAAGTTCGCGTGTTTAAGAGCGACGGCAGCATTGTCGGCGCTAAGGCTTAATAGAGGGTAAATCGATGTCTCGTTTCCAAACTCTCTACCGTGAAGCCATTGTGCCCGAATTGATTAAGAAGTTCGGTTACAAAACCACAATGCAAGTTCCGCGTATCACGAAGATTACGTTGAACATGGGTGTCGGCGAAGCGGTTAACGATAAAAAGTTGATCGACAACGCTGTTGCCGATCTCACCAAGATTGCCGGTCAAAAGCCGGTGGTGACCAAGACCCGTAAGGCTATTGCTAACTTTAAGATCCGTGAAAATATGCCGATCGGTTGCATGGTGACCTTGCGCGGTGAACGTATGTATGATTTCTTGGACCGCTTGATCACGATCGCTTTCCCGCGTGTTCGTGACTTCCGTGGTGTCTCCGGTCGTTCTTTTGACGGCCGCGGCAACTACAACATCGGTCTTAAAGAACAAATCATTTTCCCGGAAATTGAATACGACAAGATCGACAAGATCCGTGGGATGAATATTTCTATCACGACGACTGCGAAAACTGACGAAGAAGCTAAGGCTTTGCTCGCCGCTTTCCGCTTTCCGTTCCGTAATTAATCGAGGTGGTGAATTGGCTAAACTCGCACTGATTAACCGTGACTTGAAGCGTGCCCGCACGGTCGCTAAGTTTGCGGAAAAGCGCGCCGCTTTGAAGGCGGTTATTAATGACGCCACCCGTTCTATCGAAGAACGTATGGAAGCTCGTCAACAATTGCAATTGTTGCCCCGTGACGCTAACCCGTGCCGTTTGCGCAACCGTTGCGGTCTGACGGGTCGTCCCCGTGGAACGTTCCGCAAGTTCGGCTTGGCTCGTACCAAGATTCGTGAAGCCGCTATGCGCGGCGATATTCCCGGCCTTATCAAGGCTAGCTGGTAAGCGAGGAGATTATCATGAGCATGAGTGATCCGATCGCCGATATGTTGACCCGCATCCGCAATGGTCAAACTGTCGACAAGACGGAAGTGGTGATGCCCTCCTCGAAGTTGAAGGTGGCTATCGCTCAAGTCTTGAAGGATGAAGGATACATTGATGGCTTTAGTGTTGTGAACAACAACGGTAAGGCTGAATTACACGTCGGTTTGAAGTACTACGCCGGCCGTCCTGTGATTGAACGCCTCGAACGCGTTTCTCGTCCTGGTCTGCGTGTGTATAAGAACCATCAAACGATTCCGCAAGTGATGAACGGTTTGGGTATCGCGATTATGTCTACCCCGAAGGGTGTGATGACTGATCGTAAGGCCCGTGCAGCCGGCATCGGTGGCGAAGTCATTTGCTACGTAGCTTAATGAGCGAGGAGGGATAGATAATGTCGCGAATCGCTAAAGAAGCTGTGATCATTACCAAGGGCGTCGACTGCAAGATCGACAACGGAATGATCTCTATGAAGGGCCCGAAGGGCGAATTGAGCTTGAAGCTCAATCCCTTGGTGACCATCAAGCAAGACGGTGATCATTTGCACTTCGAAGCTGTTGACAGCAGCCGTGAAGCCAATGCTGCTTCCGGTACGATCCGTGCTTTGGTCAATGACATGAACAAAGGTGTCAGCGTTGGCTTCGAAAAGAAGTTGACGTTGGTTGGTGTGGGCTTCCGTGCTCAAGCCAGCGGTGACACGTTGAATTTATCGCTCGGCTTTAGTCACCCTGTGGTGCACAAGATGCCCGCCGGTGTGAAGGCTGAAACCCCGAGTCAAACGGAAATTGTGATCAAGGGCGCTGATAAGCAGAAGGTCGGTCAGACCGCTGCCGTTATCCGCGGCTACCGTCCGCCTGAACCCTACAAGGGCAAGGGTGTCCGTTACGCCGACGAAGTCGTTGTGATCAAGGAAACCAAGAAGAAGTAAGCGGGGCGGAGACAGAAATGATCGATAAAAAAGCAAATCGTCTGCGTCGTGCACGTGCTACTCGTGCCCGCATCAAGTTGCAAAAGATGGATCGCTTGACGGTTCATCGTACTAACTTGCACATTTACGCCAGCATCATCAGCGCTGACGGTGGTCGCGTGTTGGTTTCCGCCTCCACGCTCGAACCCGAAGTTCGCGCTCAGTTGGCAAATGAACAAGGCCGTGGCGGCAACGTCAAGGCTGCTAAGTTGATTGGTACGCGTTTGGCCGAAAAGGCAAAGGCCGCCGGCATCGAAACGTGTGCTTTTGACCGTTCTGGTTACCGTTTTCATGGCCGCATCGCTGCGTTGGCTCAGGCCGCGCGTGAAGCTGGCTTGAAGTTCTAAGAGGGACTTATGGCTAAGGCTCAAGGAAAGAATGCGGCTGTCGACGCTATCGACGACGGCATGCGTGAAAATATGATTGCGGTTAACCGCGTTACCAAGGTTGTGAAGGGCGGCCGCATTATGGCTTTCGCTGCTCTCACTGTTGTTGGTGATGGCGACGGCCGTATTGGTATGGGTACGGGTAAGAGCCGTGAAGTTCCGGCTGCCGTTCAAAAGGCTATGGAACATGCTCGCCACAACATGGTTCGTATTCCGTTGAATAACGGTACGATTTACCATGCTGTTGAAGCTCACCACGGTGCTGCTCGTGTTATGTTGCTTCCTGCCACGGAAGGTACCGGTATCATTGCCGGTGGTCCGATGCGCGCTGTGTTTGATGCTATGGGCGTTCGCAACATTGTTGCTAAGGCTCACGGCTCCACGAACCCGTACAACATGGTTCGTGCCACTTTGAAGGCGCTCGAAGCTCTTCGTTCTCCGGCTGAAATTGCTGCCAAACGCGGTAAGACGGTCGAAGAAATCATGGCTTAATTCCGAAGGAGAGATTCGAAATGGCTAAGAAGACCATTAAAGTTACGTTGATCAAGAGCCCGATCGGCACGAAGGCCGATCACCGTGCTACGTTGCGTGGCTTGGGCTTGTCAAAGATGAACCAAACACGTGAACTCGAAGACACGCCTGCCGTGCGCGGTATGATCACGAAGGTTGCCTACTTGGTTCGTGCCGAGTAATTAGGGGTAGATGATGCAATTAAATACTTTGCAACCCGCTGTGGGTTCTAAGAGCGCTCGTCACCGCGTCGGTCGCGGTGTGGGTTCCGGTTGGGGCAAAACGGCCGGCCGTGGCCACAAAGGTCAAAAGTCCCGCGCCGGTGGCTTCCACAAGGTGGGCTTCGAAGGCGGTCAAATGCCGCTGCATCGTCGCTTGCCGAAGCGTGGTTTCACGTCTTTGACGCGTCGTTTCTGCGAAGAAGTTCGCTTGAACGAACTCCAAGGTTTGTCCGTGGAAGAAATCGATTTGGCTGTTTTGAAGACTGCCAACATCGTTTCTGCTCGCGCTTTGTCCGCTCGCGTAATCAAGTCCGGAGAAATCTCCCGCAAGGTTGTGCTCCGCGGTTTGAGCGCCACGAAGGGTGCCAAGGCTGCTATTGAAGCTGCCGGCGGCTCCGTGGAAGAGTAACTCGCTTTTTAGGAAGAACAACGTGGCGACCAGCCCTAGTTCCAATCAAGCAAGCGGCCCGAAGTACGGTGATTTGAAGCGCCGTATCATCTTCTTGCTGCTTGCCTTAGTCGTGTACCGCATCGGCGCACATGTGCCGGTGCCGGGCATCGATCCCGACATGCTGTCTCGTTTGTTCCAAGAACAGCAAGGCGGCATTCTCGGGCTGTTCAACATGTTCTCTGGTGGCGCTTTATCGCGCTTCTCAGTGTTTGCGTTGGGGATCATGCCGTACATTTCTGCATCCATTATTATGCAGATGCTGTCGTATGTGCTCCCTTCGCTAGAAAGTTTGCGTAAAGAGGGCGAGTCCGGACGCCGTAAGATCACCCAATATACACGTTACGGTACGCTGTTATTGGGTGTATTCCAGGCATTCGGTATCGCTGTCGCGCTTGAAAGCCAGGCAGGCCTCGTTTTGGATCCGGGCATGATGTTCCGATTCACTTGCGTGGTCTCTTTGGTGACAGGCACGATGTTCTTGATGTGGCTCGGTGAACAAATCACTGAACGCGGTTTAGGTAACGGTATCTCGATCATTATTTTCGCCGGTATCGTTGCAGGATTGCCCTCGGCTATTTCCGGCTTATTCCAGCTGGTGAGCACCGGTGCTATCAGCCCCTTGTCTGCGATTTTTGTGATTGCCATCGTTGCGGTCGTGACGGCTTTTGTAGTCTTCATTGAACGCGGTCAACGTCGCATTACGGTGAACTATGCCAAACGTCAGGTCGGCAACCGTCTCTACGGCGGCCAAACGTCCTATCTGCCGTTGAAGATGAATATGTCGGGTGTGATTCCTCCGATCTTTGCTTCATCTTTGATTTTGTTCCCGGCAACGTTGGCTGGATGGTTTACCAGCGGCGACTCCACTCGTTGGATTCGTGACCTGGCAGCAGCTTTGTCTCCCGGTCAGCCGCTCTACACCCTGCTTTATGCTGCAATGATTGTTTTCTTTGCATACTTCTACACGGCTTTGGTTTTCAATCCGCGTGAAACTGCAGAGAATCTGAAAAAGAGTGGTGCGTTCGTCCCGGGTATTCGCCCCGGTGAGCAAACGTCTCGCTACATCGATAAGGTGTTGCTGCGTTTGACACTCGGCGGTGCGATTTATCTGGTGTTTGTCTGCTTAGTGCCGGAATTTTTGAATATGCGTTTCAATGTTCCGTTCTACTTCGGCGGTACATCGTTGCTGATCGTAGTGGTCGTTACGATGGACTTTATGAGCCAAGTGCAGGCTTACATGATGTCGCAGCAATATGAAAATTTGCTCAAGAAGACTAACTTCAAGGGCTTTGGTTCTGCCGGGATGTAAATTTCGGAAGAACAAAACTGAATGAGTCCGCTCGGGGCCATACTTCACGCCTCGAGGACACGCAGAGTTGCGGAGGAGTCTGACTCCTCCCGATTCTGTCTCAGAGAGTTTGGTTTTGATGCACTACGTTGGAACTAAACTTGAAGAGTTCGGGAAAAGAGAGTATCCTCTCGAACTTCCTGTCGTGTGGACAGCAATGATCCGTGAATAACACGGTTGGAGATAACAATGAAGGTTAACGCTTCGGTCAAAAAAATGTGCCGCAAGTGCAAGATCATTAAGCGCAAAGGCGTTGTTCGTGTGATCTGCTCTGATCCGCGTCACAAACAGCGTCAAGGCTAAAGAGGTAAAAGATGGCTCGTATTGCCGGTATTAATATTCCGCCTAACCAACACGCAGAAATCGGTTTGACTGCCATTTATGGTATCGGCCGTTCCCGCGCTCGCGACATTTTGTCCAAGGTTGGTGTGGAATACACCAAGAAAATTAAAGATCTCGACGACGCTGAACTCGAACGCATCCGTGATGCGATCAGTCAGTACACCGTTGAAGGTGACTTGCGTCGTGAAGTTCAACTCTCGATTAAGCGCCTCATCGACTTAGGCACTTATCGTGGTATGCGTCATCGTCGCGGCTTGCCGGTTCGCGGTCAACGTACCCGTACGAATGCTCGTACGCGTAAGGGCCCGAAGAAAGTCGGCGTCGCGCTTAAGAAGTAAACATTAAAGGATAACAATGGCTGGCAAAACTCCTAGCAGTCAGCAAGTTGCTCAGCAACGTGCTCGCAAAAAGGTGAAGAAGGTCGTTACGGAAGGGATTGCGCACGTTCACGCTTCCTTCAATAACACGATCATCACGATCACCGATCGCCAAGGCAACGCTATTGCTGCGTCGTCTTCTGGCGCTCAAGGTTTCAAGGGCTCTCGTAAATCCACGCCGTTCGCCGCGCAGGTCGCCGCTGAACATGCTGGTCGCATCGCTCTTGAATATGGTTTGAAGAATGTTGAAGTTCGCATCATGGGACCCGGCCCCGGCCGTGAATCCAGCGTGCGTGCGCTCAATGCGCTCGGCATTCGTGTGACGTCGATTCAAGACGTGACCCCCATTCCTCACAATGGTGTGCGTCCGTCCAAGCGTCGTCGCGTCTAACTACTTTTTCTAATCCCGCGTCTGTCTATGAGGATAGATAGACTGAATGTGACTTTGATCACAGGATAAGAGAGGCATATTAAATGGCACGATATACCGGTCCCAAACTCAAGCTCGCGCGCCGCGAGGGTTGTGACCTTAATTTGAAGAGCGCGCGTCGCTCCTTGTCGAGCAAAGTCGGCAAGGGCTCCGATACGATCACCAAACCGGGCCAGCACGGTAAGACTTCTGGTGCTCGTCAATCGGGTTATGCTGCCCAATTGCGTGAAAAGCAAAAGGTTCGCCGCATGTATGGCGTTCTCGAACGCCAGTTCCGTCGTTACTTCGCTGAAGCCCAACGTGAAAAGGGCCACACCGGCGAAGTGCTTCTCGATTTGCTCGAAAGCCGTTTGGACAACGTTGTTTATCGCATGGGCTTCGGTTGCACCCGTGCGGAAGCTCGCCAATTGGTGAGCCACTGCGCCGTTCTGGTCAATGGTAACAAGGTGAACATTCCTTCTTACCGTGTCAAACCCGGTGATGTTATCTCTATTCGCGAAAAGTCCCAAAAGCAAGCCCGTATTACGGAATCTTTGGAACTTGCCGCTCAAGTCGGTTTCCCGTCTTGGGTGTCTGTTGATGCGAAGAAGTTTGAAGGTACGTTCAAGGCTTTGCCGGCTCGTGACGAAATCTGTCAGGATGTCGACGAATCCCTGGTCGTCGAATTCTATTCGCGTTAATAGCTAGTCTGGTCGGTGCACTCTGTGTAGTGCGCGAGAGTGTGCCGCACCTGCTACAATTCGTGCGATCGGTCCTTTTGGGGCGCCGATCGCATTTGCACTACTGAAGCCCCAGACCATCCATCAGCCTTATCGGTGTAACGAGCCGAGGGTATTGAAAAGGACAGTCTACAAAATGGCCAATACTACTTTGTTGAAGCCGACCACCATTGAAGCTGTGGTTGACGAAAACAATCCCAATCTTGCAGTAATCACCCTTGAACCTTTCGAACGTGGCTACGGTCATACGCTCGGCAATGCGCTTCGTCGTATTTTGCTTGCCAGCATGGTCGGCTATGCTCCTACGGAAGCTCAAATTGCCGGTGTTGTGCATGAATATTCTCAAATTGACGGCGTTCTCGAAGACGTCGTTGATATCCTTTTGAACTTGAAGGGTGTTGTCTTCAAGCTCGAAGGTCGCGATGAAGTCACGCTTACGTTGCGTAAGAGCACCGAAGGTGTGGTGACGGCAGCAGATTTTGATCTGCCCCATGATGTCACGGTGATCAACCCGGATCATGTTATTGCTCACTTGGCTGCCAACGGCAAGTTGGACATGCAGGTTAAGGTCGAAAAGGGCCGCGGTTATCAACCGGGCGATATGCGTGCTTTCCGTGATGACTATTCCAAGACCACGATCGGCCGCATCATTATGGATGCCTCCTTTAGCCCGATCCGCCGTGTTGCCTACGAAGTCAGTGCTGCCCGTGTGGCTCAACGCACCGACCTCGATAAGCTCGTGATGACGATTGAAACCAACGGTGCTATCGAACCGGAAGAAGCTTTGCGCGAAGCCGTATACATCCTTCAGGATCAATTGACGGTCTTCGGTTCTATTAAGAGCGAACAGGCTGGTAAGGTTGCTCAGGAAGAAGATTCTAACAATCCGCCGCCGCTTGATCCGATTCTCATGCGTCCGGTTGACGATCTGGAATTGACCGTTCGTTCTGCCAATTGCTTAAAGGGCGAACAAGTCTTCTATATCGGCGACTTGATTCAACGCACCGAAAACGAATTGCTCAAGACTCCGAACCTGGGCCGCAAGTCCTTGAATGAAATCAAGGAAGTGCTTGCTGCTCACGGTTTGACCTTAGGCATGAAGTTGGAAAACTGGCCGCCTGCCGGTCTTGACCAACACTAATTTTGGCATTGACTTGCTAAATCAGGGACGAGAGAATAAAATCTCGTCCTTCGAGTCTTTTATCAGACTCTAACTTTACCCGCCCGCCGAATATATTCGGATAGAAGAAGATGGGATAGCGCCCTGAAAAGGGCACATAAGACTAACTTTTAAAGGAAAAATTAAAAATGCGTCACCGTCATGGTTTACGTAAGCTGAATCGTACCAGCGCTCACCGTTTGGCTATGCTCCGCAACATGATGAATTCTTTGTTGCGTCATGAAGCTATCAAGACCACGTTGCCCAAGGCTAAAGAATTGCGTCGTGTTGTTGAACCGATGATCACCCTTGCTAAGGTTGATACGGTTGCCAACCGTCGTTTGGCTTTTGCCCGTTTGCGTGATCGCGAAATGGTTACGAAGCTCTTTACCGTCCTCGGCCCGCGCTTTGCTGCCCGTAACGGCGGCTACACCCGCATCCTGAAGATGGGTTTCCGCGTTGGTGATAACGCCCCGATGGCTTATATGGAATTGGTTGAAAAGACCGCTCCGGTTGTTGAAGCCACCGAAGAAGCTCCGAAAGCTGAATAATTTGAACGCATTGCGCTCAGGTTAATAAAGGGGGAGTTCGCTGCTGAACTTCCCTTTTTTCATTTGTTTGTCCGATATGAAACTGTCTCTTCCCGCCGCTTTGGGTAATGTTGGCCAACTCTTGCTCGGCATTATTTTCATGTCCTTCGGAATTTGTTTAATTTCGGCGGTTCATTTGGGGACAACACCGATCAGCAGCCTTCCCTGGGCACTGTCGAAAATCTGTGACTTAACTTTCGGAACCACTACGTTCCTGTGCAATATTGCGTTTCTGATGATTCAGATTCTTCTTTTGCGCAAAGAGTTCTCTAAACTCAATTTCCTGCAGATTCCACTGGTTTTTCTGTTCAGTCTGTTTACTGATTTTTGGATGTGGCTTTTGTCGGCGCTCTCCTTCGAGAACTATTGGGTACTTTTACTTTTATCTCTCGTCGGGAACTTCTTTTTGGCGTTAGGGGTGGTTTTTGAAGTGCGTTCAAGAAGTATCCCCTTGCCAGGTGAAGGACTGGTGATTGCAGTTTCTGTGGTGAGCCGTCAACCTTTTTACCGCATTAAAATCGGCAATGACATTACGATGGTGATTCTGGCGGCTATTCTCGGCTTTTTCTGCCTCAATGAAATCTACGGTATCCGGGAAGGAACGCTGATATCGGCATTTCTGGTGGGTATTCTTGTGAAATTTATTTCCAGGTTTCTTGATCGGATTTGGCCGCTCAAATAAAGACTTAGTTTATTTATGACGGAACTCACAAGCGAAAGAATTGATAAATGGCTCTGGGCAGCCCGTTTTTTCAAAACAAGAAGTCTTGCTCAGGAAGCCGTAGAGCTCGGGCGGGTCAAGCTCAACGGTGAACGTGTCAAACCTTCTAAAGAGGTTAAGCTTTCCGATAAATTGGAAATTCACCGCGGTGAAGATATTTTTGAAGTTCTTGTGGCAGGGTTTAATTTGCAAAGGGGACCTGCAGCGGTAGCCAGAAACCTGTACATGGAAACAGAAGAAGGACAAAGACGGCGCCTGGAGCGTGCAGAGCTTCGTAAATTGGCCGTTGAGCCCGCTTTGGACAGAAGTTCTAAAGGAAGACCTACGAAGCGAGAGGGGCGCGAATTAAGACGTTTAAGAGGCTATTAAATGAAAACGCCGTCCGTTGCGAAATTGGCAAGGGACGGCGTAAACGGAATCAGCTTTTTTAGAGATTGATCGGCGTATCTTTGAGCCAACGGGCTACATCCAATGCACAATAGGTGAGGATACCATCGGCTCCGGCGCGTTTAAAGCACATCATCGTTTCAAGAGTAAATTTCTTTTCATCGATATAACCAGCCGCCGCAGCAGCTTTTAAAAGAGCATATTCGCCGCTTACGTGATAGGCATAGGTGGGAGCCTTAAATTCGTCTTTTACGCGGCGTAAAACATCCAGATAGGGCAGGCCGGGTTTGACCATCACCATATCGGCGCCTTCCTGCAGATCCAATCCTACTTCCCAAAGGGCTTCGTCGCTGTTGGCCGGATCCATTTGATAGACCGCTTTGTTGCTCTTGCCAAGGTTGGCCGAAGAGCCGACCGCATCGCGGAAGGGGCCGTAAAAAGCGCTTGCATATTTGGCAGAGTAGGCCATGATACGAGTGTGAATGAAGCCTTCCTTATCCAAAGCCTCACGAATTACGCCGATACGACCGTCCATCATGTCACTCGGAGCAACGACATCGGCTCCGGCTCGGGCTTGGGCCAGAGCTTGTTGAACGAGCATCTCAATGGTTTCATCATTGAGGATGTAGCCCGTTTCGTCGATAAGACCGTCCTGGCCGTGGGTTGTATACGGGTCTAAAGCGACGTCACACATGACACCCAATTGGGGGAATTTTTCTTTGAGAAGACGCACAACGTTGGGGATTAAGCCATTGGGGTTGGCGGCTTCGCGGCCGTCAGGCGTCTTTAAATGATCTTCAATCGCGGGGAATAAGGCAATCATGGGGATGCCTAAGTCCACCATTTCCTGAGCGACTTTGCACAGTTCATCCGCCGTCATGCGTTCAACACCGGGCATGGTCGGAACGGCCTGACGGCGTCCCTCGCCTTCCATCACAAATACCGGAAGAATCAGATCCGAGGCGGTGAGCGTATTTTCGCGCATCAGCCGACGGGAGAATTCATCATGACGCAT
This sequence comes from uncultured Sutterella sp., assembly GCA_900545335.1. Taxonomy (GTDB): domain Bacteria; phylum Pseudomonadota; class Gammaproteobacteria; order Burkholderiales; family Burkholderiaceae_F; genus Aphodousia. Next base: position 252,414 of record UQYP01000001.1, read on the forward strand.
ACGACGCATGCGTTTTTGAGGATATTGACCTAAAACATGCATTTAAATTTTGTCCTATAAAACAATTTATAGAGGAAGTTCTTCTCGATGAATCCAACGCAAAAGCGTTTCTCTTAATTCATCGATTCCTTCTCGCTTAAGTCCGGAAAAAAGTTGAACAGAGATATGCGGTCCAAGCTCTGCGGCGCGGGCTTTCACCATACGCAGCGTTTCTTTTTTGGCCTGGTTGTTGAGTTGGTCGCACTTATTGAGTAAAAAGTGCATTTTGACAGGTCGGGTATTTAAAAAATCAATCACCCATTCGTCTGTCGGCATAAAAGGCCGACGGGCGTCCATCACGACGACAATTCCGGTTAAAGTATCTCGCTGCGCCAGGTAGCCTCCGATCAGTTCTGACCAGCTTTTCCTTGTACCTTCTGCCGCTTTGGCAAAACCATATCCCGGCAGGTCAACTAGGCTAGCAACACGTTCGCGGTGGCCGAGCTCATTTTTTTGGGAAAGATCGAAAAAATTAATGAGTTGTGTTCGACCGGGGGTTTTAGAGGCAAAAGCCAAACGGCCCTGTCGGGTCAAGACATTAATTGTGGTGGACTTGCCGGCATTGGAGCGTCCTGCAAAGGCAATTTCCGGAACATCTCCCGGGGGCAGTCCTTGCAGTTGGGAGACAGAAAGACGAAACCGAGCGCTGTCAAATAAACTCAAAACGAATACCTCTCTGAAATATTGAGGCGCAATATTAGACCGAGAATCTTACGCGGAGTTTAAATCTTTTTCTAAGTGCTTAAACCTAAAGAAGAGTTTCCTTTAGGTTTAAGACACATTATGAGACGGTGACAAATGACCACATCACGAGCAGGACCAGCTGGCCGGTGAGAATTCTCAAAAACATGGCCAAGGGATACACCGTGGAATAGGCCACTGCTGAAGAATTCTTCTCGGACAATGTCGCAGCATAAGCCAGTGTCGGAGGATCGGTCGTAGCACCGGCCATTAGCCCGACAATGCTGTGGTAGTTGATATGGAAAAAGTGTCGGGCGATGCAGCCAACAATCAGTAGCGGGATGATCGTGACAAGAAGACCCAGAACAACATAAAGCGGGCCGTTACCGACTAAAAGGGCATCGACAAAGTTTTCACCGGCCGCCAGGCCGACGCTCGCTAAAAAGAGCGAAATGCCCAATTCACGCAACATTAAATTGGCTGAAGACGTTGTATAGGTAACGAGTCTGAAAAGCGATCCGAATCGACCTAAAAGAATAGCGATGATCAAGGGACCGCCTGCCAAACCGAGTTTTAATGGCACGGGCATCCCCGGGATAGCAATCGGTAAAGAACCGAACAGAATACCGATCGCAATACCGATGAAAATAGCAATTAAATTCGGATGCTCCAGGCGTTTGACTTTATTGCCCAAACGGTCCTCAAGGCGCTTGATGGAATTGATCGGACCGACGCAATAAAGTTCATCGCCCATTTGAATATGCAGATTCTGATACGGGAAAAGCTGCATGCCGGCCCGATACACACGGGTAATATTGACGCCGTCAGAGTGACTTAAGTGAAGGTCGCCAACGGTAAGCCCGTTGATTTCAGGACGTGTGACAGAAAGTCTTTTACTGGTAATCGGTGAGTGCTCGGTTGCAAGGTCCGCTTTGGTATCTTCTTCACCGAAGAACGCAACAATGGCATCTTTATTTTCTTCGCCCGAGACCACACGAACGAGATCCCCCACATGCACAATAGAGTCCGAGTTCGGACTCGTAATTTCGCCGTTATGCTGAATTCTGGAACAAATAAAGGGTCTTGCGATGAACGCACGGATGTCACCGATTTTTCGCCCCTCTAACGCTTTATTGGTGACATGGACATGAAAGAAAATAGAGACGTGATTGCTTGCCTTTTCCTCAGCTTCCCAGTGCCGGTCTTCTTCCTTCATATCAATTTTGAAAATAAAGCGAAGGGCAATGGCCGTGCCGATAATACTCACAACACCCAGAGGGTAGGCACAGGCATAAGCCACAGCAATGTCTTCTCCCTGGTAGTTCAATTGAGTGAGCGCTTCTTGTGTGGCACCGAGCCCTGGCGTATTCGTCACAGCGCCATAATGCACGCCCAGCATCTGAGCCAGTGAAACCGTATCGGAGAATAAAAAGTAGAGCACGATTGTCACGGCAACGCTTAAAACGACCGCAAGAATCATCAGGCCGTTTAAGACAATGCCGCCGCTTTTAAAGGAAGCGAAAAATGAAGGGCCGACCTGTAGACCGATGAAAAAGACAAACAGAATCAGACCGAAATCTCGAATGAAGCCCAAAACGGTGGGGTCAATTTTCATGCCGAGATAGTTTAAGAGCAATCCGGTAAAAAGCACGAAGGTGACGCCCAGCGATACACCGAATATTTTGATCCGTCCAAGCCCCATCCCCAACGCGATAACAATGGAGTAAACAAGCAAAATGTGCGCTATTGAGTTTGGGTTGGAAAAAAGAGAAACCAGCCAGTCCATCTTGACTAAAACGCTTTAGTAAACGAAAAGGAAATGCCACGGAATTTATCACTAAACAGAAAAATCTGAAATAGTAAAAATCCCTAATTTCTCAAAGGGTTAAGCGAAATTTCTATAGGTGTTAATACTTATAGGCTGTCAGGGACAACTTCATTGGCCCAAAGTGCCTCAATCGAGTCTCTGTGCCGAATAAGATGCACGGCGGAATCGTTCACCAGAACTTCGGCCGGCAGTCGTCTGGAGTTATAGTGCGAAGCCATGCTCATGCCGTAAGCTCCTGCCATGGTGACGGCAAGCAGTTCGCTTTGCTCGGCAGGCAATGCCCGATCACGAGCCAGCCAGTCACTGGATTCGCAAACCGGTCCCACAACATCAAAAAGCACTTCTGTATGTGCATCGCCTTGTTTGACGGGTAAAACAGGCATCCAGGCCGCGTACAAAGCCGGGCGAATCAAGTCATTCATGGCGGCATCGGTGATGAGGAAATGTTTGACGGGGGTGGTCTTTACGTACTGAACGGTGGTCAAGAGCACTCCGGCTGCCGCAATAATGGATCGGCCGGGCTCCATGACAATGCGTAAATGTGAAAAGCCGCGCTTTGTCAGTTTGTGATGCAGTCCGTCAACGAGATTTTCTAAAGGCTCAATAGTTTCATCACGATACTTCACTCCGACTCCGCCGCCAAAATCAATGTCTTCGATTTCAATGCCGGCAGCTCTGAGTTTTTCCAATAAATCGATCAGTCTGTCACAGGCATCAAAATAGGGCTCAAAAGAAGTTAATTGAGAACCGATATGACAATCGATGCCAACGAGGTTAACGTTTTCGCAAAGGGCGGCTTTCTTTAAAAGAGCGAATGCACTGAAAAAATCTATGCCGAATTTATTGGTTTTTAATCCTGTGGAAATATAAGGGTGTGTATGAGCGTCAACGTCGGGATTAACACGAAAATAAACCCTGGGGCAACAATTTAATTCTTTGGCAATTGAGGCTAAGCGCTCAAATTCAGGTTCACTTTCAATGTTAAAGGCACCGATACCGGCCGATAAGGCCACACGGATTTCTTCTTCAGTTTTGCCGACACCGCTGAAAATAATTTTTTGCGGATTTCCTTCGATCTGAAGCACTCGAGCTAATTCACCCAGAGAGACAATGTCAAATCCCCACCCTCTGTTGGCCAGAAGCTTCAGAATCGCCAGGTTTGAGTTGGCTTTGACGGCATAGCACAAGTGGTGCTTGACGGAACTGAAAGCCTTTTCGTACCGGGCAGCGGCCTCTTCAATCGTTTTTTGTGAATACGCATACAAAGGTGTACCGAACCGGCGGGCTAAGTCCGTCAACGCGACCTCTTCACAGTATAAAGAGCGGTCGCGGTAACAGAAATAAGGGGACGGGAGCGAATCCATTTACAATCCTATTGCGGTGTGTTCAAGGGATCTGCTTCAATGTCACTGACAGACTCCTGAGGAGCCTGTCCCGGATCCGGTAAATAAAGATCACCTTTGATACCGCAGGCACTCAAAAGAACGGCAGCAGCCAAAATCGCTAAAATTTGCTTCATATTTTTTTATAAAAGTACGGTTAAATATGACAGAGACAGAGTTTATCGAACTTGCAGAAGCAACTCTACAACGAATCCAATCGGCTGTCGAAGAAGTTGATGAAGATCTGGATGTAGATCGGCAGGGAAATGTCCTGACAATTGAATTTGAAGACGGATTTCAAATTGTGATCAATCGGCAGACTCCGACCAAACAAATTTGGCTGGCGAGCCTCAAAGGAGGGCACCATTATGAATGGTGCGGTTCGGGCTGGTTGGAGACCAATTCCAAACATAGCCTTGCAGAAGATCTGTCAATCCTTTTAACGAAAAAGCTCGGCCGAGCGGTCGAGCTTTGATTCGTCACTGGCTTGAGGTTTTAGAAAATCTGATCACGGATTGTTTCTGTGATCGGATCCACTTCACCCGGTGTGGTGGTTTCACCAAGACCCAGAGTCTGAACGGTGTCGCCCACTTGGTCAGCATAGAAGGGCTGACCGTTAATTTCCACAACATCGGCTGGCTGCGGCCGGTAGTACTCCGGTGCGTTTTGGAGTACAGCTTTCATGTAATTGACCCAAACCGGTAAAACCAGGCCGGCACCATAGGCATTGGCACCGAGCGACTTAGGCTGGTCGTATCCCATCCAGCCGACAGCGGCGATTTCACCTGCGTAGCCAGCAAACCAGGCATCCAACGCATCATTGGTGGTACCGGTCTTCACCCCCATGTCTTCACGTTTGAGCGCATTACCTGCGCGGCGCCCGGTTCCTCGAACGGCCACCCCGTGCAAAAGCGAGTTCATCACATAGGCGTTTCGTGCGTCAATCGTACGCGGTGCACCGTCGCCCACCTTGGCGTTGTGCGACTGCATAAGCACGTTGCCTTCAGCATCCGTTACTTTTTCAATCAGATAGGGCTGAACCAAGTAGCCGCCGTTTGCAAAAACGGAGTAGCCAGCCACCATTTCCCACGGTGTTACAGAACCCACACCTAAAGCCATCGTCAAAAGCGGCGGATGGTTTTTAGGAGAAAATCCGAAACGTGAAACGTATTGTTGAGCGTAATAGGGGTCAATAGCCTGCACAATACGAATGGAAACAAGGTTCTTCGATCGAGCAATGGCATCGGCTAAAGTCATCGGACCGTCATATTTACGGTCATCATTTCTCGGCTCCCAAAGCTTGCCGCCTGTTAAGCGCGGATCGATTGAGAGCGGCGCATCATTGATGACGGTGGCCGGTGTAAAGCCTTTATCCAAAGCCGCCGAATAAATAAAGGGCTTAAAGCTTGAACCCGGTTGGCGCCAGGCTTGAGTGACGTGGTTAAATTGGTTGATCTTAAAGTCAAACCCGCCTACGAGCGAATAGATAGCGCCGGTATTGAAGTTTGCGGAAATAAACGCACTTTCTACAGCAGGAATCTGTCCCAAGGACCATTTACCTTTACTGTCTTGCGTCACCCGAACCACAGCTCCGACTTTGAGTTCTTTTTCTTTATAGCGTCCTTTCAACACCTGACCTTTTTTGGCGATGAAACGCTGCGCAAAAGCAAAACCCTTATTGTCCAGGGCGACAGTCTCACCGTTATAGAGTTGAACCGTCATGCGCTTGGCCGTTAGCTCAGTGACAACACCGGGCAGCAAATTGGAGCTTGAAATGACTTTGGATAAAGCTAAACGGATATTAGCGTCCCGAGTATCGGGGTGAGAGAGGTCTGCGTAGCCTTCCACACCTCGGTAGCCGTAGCGACGGTCATACTCAATCATATTTTGCCGAACAGTGTTGCTCGCAATCAGCTGATCGCGGCTTCGAATGGTCGTGTAGACATTGATGCCCTGGTCATAAATAGTGTCTTTGAAGTAGGGGACCATCAGCATGCGGGCCATTTCAGCAATGTAGCCAGCGTGAAGCTCCTGAGTCTGAAGCTGAGTTTTTTGCTGTTCAGCCGTGCTTTGCCGCACTTCAATAGGCTGAGCAATAGCAGAGGCGTACGTGATTTCATCAATGTAGCCCAAATTAAACATGCGGCCCAACACATAGTTGCGTCTCATCGTGGCGCGTCTCATGTTCACCAACGGGTTGTAGGCGCTCGGCGCAACGGGAAGGCCAGCGAGTACCGCTGCCTCTGAAATGGATAAGTCACGTAAGTCCTTGCCGAAATACGTTTTAGCGGCGCTGCCGAAACCGTATGAGCGGTGACCTAAAAAGATCTGGTTGGCATAAACTTCAAAAATCTTGTCTTTACTCAAGTTTTGCTCAATCTTAATAGCCAAAGCTACTTCGTAGAGCTTACGGGTGTAGCTGCGCTCGGAACTTAAGAAAAAGTTGCGTGCGACCTGTTGAGTGATGGTACTGCCGCCCTGTCCTCTGCGTCCTGTGATGAGGTTAGCCAGAGCCGCGCGGGCAATTCCCATAAATTCAATACCGGAATGCTCGTAAAAACCGTCATCTTCGGCGGCGAGGATAGCCAATTTAACGTGCCGCGGAATTTCCTCAAAAGGCACATAGTCACGGCGCTCTTCACCGAATTCACCGATTAAATCGCCATCGGCCGTGTAGATGCGAAGCGGCACCTTGGGACGATACTGGGTAAGGGCATCAATGGGAGGAAGCTGGTAATAAACAACAGAAAAGACAACAAGTCCCAAGCTGACAGCGGCTCCTGCGCCGCACAGTCCGGTAATGGTTAACCATTTAAACGCTTTTTTTAACCAGGAATTTTGATTTTTTTTAGTTTTCATACCAATTAGATTTAGTTGCTGCTATTGGGCGGTCGGTCATTGACTTTTTGCAGCGGGCAATATGACGGACTGTATGCTACCTTTTTTGTTTATATTTTGCGAGAACTTAGAGCAAAAATGGTGTAAAGAAATCTCAGAAGATGTAAAAAGTCCTTCACTGAGTCGTATCTTGTGACAAAATTCTTTTTCCTGTTATTTAAAGCTGTTTGGCCGAAATGATTGAGATTTATCAGTATCAGTTTAAAGTCGGGCCCGAGTCCATCGATATTCTGAAACATGTCAACAATCGGGAATATCTTCGCTGGATGGAAAAAGCCGCGATGGAGCACGCTTCACTTTTAGGCTGCGGAGCCAAAGAGTGTTTGCAGCGAGGTGAAGTCTGGGTTGCGCGAGAACATTGGATTGAATATTTAAGGCCCTGCTACGAAGGCGATGAGCTCACCGTTTTTTCTTGGGTGGCCAATCTTTCAGGACCTCGTTCTCTGAGGCGTTATGCCATTAAGCGCGGAGCCCGTTTGGTGAGCCTCGGGGCAACTGAATGGGTCTATATCGACTACAAAACCGGACGCATTAAGGATGTTCCCGAGGAGGTTGCCGAACGTTTTGCCATTATCAGTGATGACGATGAGCGCTTGGCGGATTTGGGAATTGCTCGAGGAGTTCGTTTTGAACCTCATTACTGATCGTGAGGTAGGGGCAAAGAATTATTTAAAGAATAGGGCTGATTGTCCAATAAAACGGGCAACTCTCAGCGTATAATGTTGCAATTCCTGAACGATTGTTCAGTATTGTTGATTCCAGTTTTGATTGGGTTTATCAGTGAGCGATTTTGTAACGGTACAGGATGTAACCTTCGGTTATGGAAAAAGAGTCATTTTGGACGATGTGACACTTCACTTCGGCCAGGGGCAGGTTGTTGCCATCATGGGCGGCTCCGGCATGGGCAAAACGACTCTTTTGAAACTGATCGGCGGCATTGAAACTCCGGACAAAGGACAGATTTTGATTGACGGAGAGCCGCTTGATACGTCCGATAAAGATAAGCTTTATGCGCAGCGCCGCCGCATGGGGATGCTTTTCCAATTCGGGGCACTCTTTACGGATATGTCGGTTTTGGACAACGTGGCCTTTCCTCTTCGTGAGCAGACGAATTTAAGCGAAGATTTGATTGAGAGAATGGTCCTCATGAAACTTAATGCTGTCGGATTGCGCGGCGCAGCTGATTTGATGCCCAGTGAAATTTCTGGCGGTATGTCCCGTCGCGTGGCCTTGGCCAGAGCGACCGCTCTTGATCCGGAATTGATCATGTATGACGAACCTTTTGCTGGCTTAGATCCCATTTCAATGGGTGTGACGGCAAGGCTCATTCGCGATTTAAATGACGCATTAAATGCGACGAGCATCATCGTTACGCACGATGTGCCGGAAACATTTGCCATCGCAGACTATGTTTACATGATTTCTTCGGGTCGTATTGCAGCTGAAGGCACGCCTGCGGAGCTTTCTGCTTCTCAAGATCCGTACGTGCGGCAATTTATTGACGGAGCGCCCGACGGTCCTGTGGCATTTCATTATCCTGCCGAACCGATTGACCAAGAGTTTGGAGTACACGCACCATGAATGCATTGATGGATTTAGGAGCCTGGACTCTTGAGCAAATTCGGCACGTCGGCCGAATGGCCATTTTTGCGGTTCAGCTTTTTAAAGAATTGCCTGCAGCGCTCGGTCGCTTCTGGTTGGTCGTTCAGCAGATTCACTTTATCGGCAATTACTCTTTACTGATTATTGCTGTCTCGGGTCTGTTTGTGGGTTTCGTGTTGGCCCTGCAGGGTTACTACATTTTGGTGAGCTACGGCAGTGAGCAGGCCCTGGGTGTCATGGTGGCTCTGTCTCTTGCTCGCGAATTGGGGCCGGTTGTGGCAGCGCTGCTTTTTGCCGGACGTGCCGGAACGTCGCTTACGGCAGAAATCGGTTTGATGCGTGCAGGAGAACAGGTTGCGGCGATGGAAATGATGGGTGTGGATCCTGTCAGACGTGTGCTTGCTCCCCGCTTTTGGGGCGTACTGATTTCTTTGCCGCTATTGGCCTGTATTTTTACCGCTGTGGGTATTTTCGGTGCCTGGATTGTGGGCGTAGTCATGATTGGTGTCGACGGAGGCGCTTTCTGGTCTCAAATGCAGGCGGGCGTAGATGTTTTTTCCGACATTGGCAATAGCGTCATTAAATCTGTGGTATTTGCCATTGCCGTCGGACTCATCTCCTTATATCAGGGCTATAACGCCCGACCGACTCCGGAAGGCGTCTCTCGTGCCACAACCCGGACGGTGGTTATTTCTTCATTAATGGTTTTGGGGCTGGACTTTATCATGACGGCTCTGATGTTCTCGGTCTAGAAAGGGGTTTTTGATGGAACGCAAAACAGATCGTAAACGTGGGGTGGAGCTCATGGTAGGGCTCTTTGTGGTTGCCGGTTTTGCCGCATTGCTTTTTACGGCATTGCAGGCAGCTAATTTGGGCAGTTTTTCCTGGTCCCAGAAAACCTATACGGTAGAGGCTCTTTTCGATAACATCGGCGGTTTGAAGCCCAGAGCTCCGGTTAAAAGTGCCGGAGTGGTGATCGGCCGCGTTGAAAGCGTCACTTTTGATAATACGCTCTACCAGGCAAAAGTCACGATGACCATTGACTCACAGTATCAGTTCCCGACCGATACCGAAGCTCAGATTTTAACTTCGGGTTTGCTTGGCGAACAGTACATCGGTTTTGTAGCCGGTGCCGATGAAGAAGTGCTCGAGACCGGAGGTAAAATCCGCAGAACTCAGTCTGCTATGGTGCTTGAGCAAATGATCAGTAAATTTATGTATAGCTTTGTGGAAAACAAAGACAGTAACCAATAGGAAAATCAGGTTATGTCCGCTACCTTAAAACGCTCTCTTTTGGCGATTGCACTGACTTCAACGCTGGCTTCCTGCGCGGTGGTTCCTCCGAATTCCGGCGAAAACCCCAATGACCCCTGGGAAACTTTTAACCGTCAGACCCATGCCTTTAATATGACAATGGATGAGTATGTCCTGCATCCGATTGCCGTGGGTTACTCCGAGTATGTTCCGACGCCGGTTCAGGAGGGGGTTGATAACTTCTTCTCCAACCTCGGGGAACCGGGCAATATGCTCAACAATTTCCTGCAGGGAAAGTTTAAAGAAGGCGCAGTCAGTCTGGCACGTTTCCTGATTAACTCAACGGTGGGTATTGCCGGCCTTTTTGATGTGGCCTCGCACATGAGTTTGGATTATTCTCCTGAGGATTTCGGTGAAACGCTCGGCAGCTGGGGGGTGGGACCGGGGCCCTATGTCGTTTGGCCGTTCTTGGGACCAAGCACTGTGAGAGACACGGCAAGTATTCCAGTGGACTGGGCGACGTATCCGCCGACTTATTATTTCTGGGGTGAGGGGGATAAAACCGGTTACGCGATCGGTTTGGCAGCGCTTGATGCCGTCAACTCCCGTGCCAAGCTGCTCTCAACCGATGCGATGCTTCAAACCGCATTGGATCCATACGTAGCAGTACGCGAAGCTTATCTTCAAAATCGTGAAAATCTGGTCTGGGACGGTAATCCCCCGCTGACCCTGATGGAAGATGAGTTTGAAGACGAAGAGTACGATCAACAAAATTAAAGGAGCACCAGTCTATGTTGCGACGAGTTTTTTTGTCACTTTTAGGTTGCCTTACAATCGCTTCGGTGGCTTTGCCTGTGTCAGCGGCTCCGGCTCAAACTTCACCGGAAGAATTTGTATTGAAAGTCTCTAATGAAATTTTGGATGCGATTAAGAGTAATCCGAAGCTGCAGCAGGGTGATAAGAAGGCAGTAGAGGCATTGGTTGATGAAAAAATGATGCCGGCTGTGGATTTTCTGCGCATGACCCGTATGGCTGTAGGCCCCAAGTGGCGAGAAGCAACTGCGGCGCAGCGTGAGCAGCTCCAGCATCTTTTCCGTGAAACGCTGATTCAGGTCTATTCGGGCGGCTTAAGTATGGCCAAAGATCAAAAGGTTCGGATTCTGCCGCGCGGACAAAATGACGGAACCGAAGCGGTGGTGCGTACCGGTATGAGTTCTATCTTGGATCCCGGTAAACCTGAAATTCAGTTGGTGTATCGTCTGCGTAACCTTAAGGATCAAGGCTGGAAGGTTATTGATGTAAATGTCGAAGGCGTGTGGTTGGTGAGTAACTATCGCAATCAATATGGTCCTATCGCCGCACAGGAAGGTATTGATGGTTTGATTCGACGCATGCAGCAAAGAGTGGATCAACCGCAAGCCGCTAAGAAATAATCATTATGAAAATTGATCAGGAAACGGTGACTTTTGACGATATCGGACATTGGGAGGTTCGCGCTCAGGAAGCTCTCAATGAGTCTGATGCCGTATTTGACTGCTCGTATGTCAAAAATGCCGACAGCGCTCTTTTGGCGTTGATTCTTAAGTGGCTGAAAGAAGCTCAGGAAAAAGGGCTCACTCCCCACATTGTGAATTTGCCTGAAGGCATGTGGAGTTTGGCAAAGCTTTATGGTGTCAGGAAATTGATTCGTCCCTATTGCCATAAAACGGAATAGTTCGATAGGACCAATCGGTAACCATTGGAAAAAATCATGCTGTTTACACCTGTAGCAGCATGATTTTCCTTTATTATTAACGAGTCTTTGATAGAAAAATTGTGCCATTGTGCACCTGTGCAGGTTATGGAAAAACTGAAAGTAACAGGCGGCTGCCGTCTTAACGGAGAAGTGAAGGCCTCAGGAGCCAAAAATGCTGCCTTGCCGATTTTGGCAGCCTCTCTTTTGACAGCTGATGATCTCGTTTTAAGTAATGTCCCCCACTTGTCTGATATTCGAACAATGGGAAAACTGTTGAGCGGACTGGGCATGATGGTGGAGCGTGAAGGCGAAACGGTCACTTTGAATGCCAAGGCTCTGACGACGCTTACCGCTCCTTACGAACTGGTTAAAACAATGCGTGCCTCTATTGTGACACTGGGACCGATGCTTGCGCGCTTCGGAGAGGCCCGGGTTTCGTTGCCCGGAGGCTGCGCAATCGGAGCCCGTCCGGTGGATCAGCACATTAAGGGACTGCAGGCTCTGGGAGCTGAGGTCGTAATCGATCACGGTTACGTCGTTGCAAAAGCAAAGCGTCTTAAAGGTGCTCATATCGTAACCGATATGGTAACCGTGACCGGAACGGAAAATTTATTGATGGCTGCGACTTTGGCCGATGGAGTAACGGTGATTGAAAATGCAGCCCGAGAACCCGAAGTGGTTGATTTAGCCAATTGTTTGACGGCAATGGGTGCAAAGATCCGCGGCGCAGGAACTCCTGTTATTGAGGTCGAGGGCGTATCGGAACTTCACGGGGCTCATCACTTTGTGTTGCCCGATCGAATCGAAACAGGCAGCTTTTTGGTCGCTGCTTTGATGACCAGAGGCGATGTGACGGTCACTCACGCGGCGCCGCACACTTTGGATATCGTTTTGGATAAGCTTCGTGAGGCAGGAGCAACCGTTCAGACAGGAGACGATTGGATTCGTGTTTCGATCGATAAACGGCCCAAAGCGGTCAGTGTGAGAACCGTTCCTCATCCCGGATTCCCGACCGATATGCAGGCACAGTTTATGGCAATGGATACCATTGCGGAAGGCACGGGCCGGATAACGGAGACGATTTTCGAGAATCGGTTTATGCATGTGCCTGAACTTCAGCGCTTGGGGGCAAATATTACGGTTGACGGCCATACCGCTGTGGTCACCGGTGTGCAGGAGCTCTCCGGGGCAAATGTTATGGCAACCGATTTGCGTGCTTCGGCATCCCTAGTGATTGCCGGTCTTGTAGCCAAGGGCGAAACAATAGTCGATCGTATATACCATTTAGATCGTGGTTACGATCATATGGAAGTAAAATTAGCAGCATTGGGCGCTCAAATTGAGCGTATTGCCTGATCCGATTCTTTCTAAGAGGATGTGTTATGCAAGATTGTATTTTCTGCAAAATCATCAAGGGCGAGATTCCCTGTAAGAAAGTCTATGAAGATGAAGACGTATTGGCGTTTCATGATATTAATCCGGCTGCGCCGATTCATTTTCTGCTCATTCCGAAAAAGCACTTGGTCTCTTTGGCTGAAGCTCAGCCCGAAGACACTGCGCTTTTAGGTAAAATGCTGGCCTTGGTTCCTCAATTGGCCAAAGAGCAGGGCTGCCAGAATGGCTTCCGTGTTGTGATCAATACGGGTCGCGACGGCGGTCAGGAAGTGGGACATTTGCATATTCACGTCATGGGCGGACCGCAACCGTGGCCGCGTAGGAGTTAAAAGATGGGAAGTTTTTCCATTTGGCACTGGCTGATCGTTTTACTGATCGTGGTATTGGTTTTCGGTACAAGTAAGCTGAAGAACTTGGGGCGCGACTTGGGTGGCGGCATCAAGGGCTTTAAGGAAGGCTTGAAAGAAGGTCAGGAAGACGAACCTAAGAAGGTGACCAATGAGAGCCGTGCTGAAACGGTAGATGTTTCCGCTAAGGAAAAGTCTGAGACCAAGAACTAAGCGTTCAGAATCTGTAGGGGCGGGGAATCAGGTGAGTCTTCGCCCGTTTTTTGTTGCTTATGTTTGATCTGGGTTTTACAGAAATTCTCGTGATCGGTGTGGTTGCACTGGTCGTGCTGGGACCTGAGAAAATGCCTGAGGTGGCTCGGGCAGCGGGGCGTTTTTTTGCAAAGGCTCAAGGCTATATTTCTCAGGTAAAAGGGGAATTTGAAAGAGAGTCTCAGCTTTCTGAAATCAAAAAACTGCGCGAGGAAATTGCTTCTTCGGCTGCCGGTCTGCGTCAGTCTGTCACCGAAGTACAAACGAGCCTCACAGAGCAGAGCCGAGAGTTAAATCAGGCGCTCGATCAGGTTTCAGGCAACCAAGAGACGCCATCGGATCCGTACACCGAGTTTAATCAGGCAGAATCAACTCTGAAAACTTCTCAATCGGAGAATACTCCCAGTCCCTTCAGCTGGGAAGTCGATCCCAGCAGCTCTGATGCCTATCGTTCACAGTACATCCCCAGACGCTATAAACCCAGTCCGTCTCTTGATGATGTGATCACTGAACTTGAGGAAATGCGCAGGGTACTGGCCTTGCCGCGCAAGACTATGGGTGGCTACAACAGGCGTTATGCGCCCCGTTCCCGTGTCAATCGTCCCCGTATTTATCGATGAGAATCTTCGATGGCTGAAAACAAAAAAATCACTTATGAGAGTCCGGAAGATGCAGAGGTGGATCGCGAGCAGCCTTTGATGTCTCATTTGCTTGAGCTCAGAAGCAGACTTGTGAGAGCCGCTGTCAGTGTTTTAGTGGTTTTTGCAGTGCTTTCGCCTTTCATGAAGCATATTTTCGACTTCTTAAGCCAGCCGCTGATGGCCGCCCTGCCTCAGGGAGTCAAGATGCTCTCAACGGGAGTGGTTGCGCCCTTTTTTGTCCCGTTAAAAGTCACGCTCTTTCTGGCTTTTCTCATTGCATTGCCTTACGTGCTTTATCAGGTGTGGGCATTTGTAGCTCCGGGCCTTTATAAGCGTGAAAAAAGACTCATTTTCCCCATTTTGGCTTCAAGCATTGTGATGTTTGCCGCGGGGATGCTTTATTGCTACTTCATTGTCTTTCGGATGGTGTTCATGTTCATTGCGGGATTTAGCCCGGAGAGCGTGAATTTTGCGCCGGACATTGATGCTTACTTCAGTTTTGTCATTACCATGTTTTTCGCTTTCGGCGTTACTTTTGAAGTGCCGATTGTTGTCATGGTGTTAAACCGAATGGGAGTGGCTTCTTATCATTCCCTCACTAAAGTCAGACCATATGTTATTGTCGGCGCATTTGTTATCGCGGCCATTGTGACGCCGCCCGATGTGATGAGCCAATGCCTGCTCGCCGTACCCTTGGTCATTCTTTATCAAGTGGGATTGTGGTGCGTGAAGTTATTCGGTAAAAAAGACGAACTAAGCGACTCTCAGTCCTAGAATTTTCTTTCTTCTTCTTTAGTGGAGGAGATCTCATGCAGCGACAACGATTGATTGCTCAACTCGATGCATTTTTGCATCCGGAACTTTTTAAAGACTATGCGCCCAACGGTCTGCAGGTAGAGGGTAAAGAAGAAATTACCCGCATCGTTACCGCAGTTTCAGCCACTCAGAATGTCATTGACAAAGCCCTTGCATTAAAGGCAGATGCACTGTTGGTTCATCATGGCTGGTTTTGGAAAAATGAAAATCCGGCTGTTGTGGGTATAAAGCACAAAAGACTGCAAACACTGCTTGGGGCGGATATCAATTTAATTGCCTATCATTTGCCGCTTGACGCACATGAAACAGTCGGCAACAACGCGCAAATGGCTGCCCTTTTAGGAGCAAAAGATATTGAGCGAGGGGCTGAAGGCAATTTTGTCTGGTCAGGCTCAATTGAGCAAAAAAGCGTGGCTGATTTAGCAGCCCATTTAAGTCAGGCACTTTGCCGTTCTCCTTTGGTTTTAGGCGATGAACGAAAAACCGTTGAGCGTGTTGCCTGGTGCTCCGGAGCGGCAGAAGACTTTTTTGAAGCCGCTATCGGTATGGGAGCTCAAGCCTATATCAGCGGCGAGGCTACAGAGCGCACGACGCATCTGGCTCGGGAAAGCGGGGTACCTTTTTTGGTTTGCGGACATCACGCAACAGAGCGCTTGGGCATACGCGCCCTTGGCAACTGGGTAGAAAAAACGCTGGGTTTGGAGTGCATCTTCGTTGATGATGAAAATCCTATTTAACCCATTGAAAACAAAAAGAAAAATTAAGTTTTAATAGCGTTTTTTTCAGGAAACTTTTAAAATTACCTGAAGGTGCATTGGTTAGGCACAAACTGCGAAGTGTAATCGATGCTTATTGCGCACCAAGGAGATAGAAAAGATGATTTTGTATTCCGGAACGACTTGTCCGTTTTCTCATCGCTGCCGTTTCCTTTTGTATGAAAAGGGAATGGATTTTGAAGTTCGTGATGTCGATGTCAACAATATTCCTGCTGACATCCTGACCATGAATCCTTATGGTGAAGTGCCGGTCCTGGTCGAACGAGAATTCTTTCTTTATGAAGCCAACATCATCTGTGAGTATCTGGATGAGCGTTTCCCGCATCCGCAACTGATGCCGGCAGAACCCGTCCTGCGTGCTCGTGTTCGCTTGTTTATGTTTAATTTTGAACGTGAGCTCTTTACACATGTGAAGACTTTAGAGTCTCGTCAAGCTGACGAAGCGGCCAAGGAAGTGGCTAGAACCAATATTCGTGATCAGTTGACGGCTATGGCTCTGATCTTCACGAAGAATAAGTACATTTTCGGTGAAGACTTCACGATGCTCGATGTGGTGATGGCTCCGTTGCTTTGGCGCCTGGGCTTATATGGTATTGAGTTGCCGAAGTCTGCAGCACCTTTGCACAAGTATGCCGAACGACTTTTCTCTCGTCAGTCATTTATTGACTCGATGACCCCTTCTGAAAAAGTCATGCGTCGCTAACTTAAGGGAAAGGCGATCTTTTTATGTCCAGACCGTCTATTAAATCGTATTTGGTTCAGGCCATATGGAATTGGTGCACGGATGTGGGTCTGACCCCGTACGTACTCGTTCGCGTGGACGAGCACTGTGTTGTCCCCAAGGAGTTTGTCGAAGACGGACAAATTATCTTCGATATCTCCTCAGAGGCAACCCATAACCTCTCTTTTGGTGATAAGGAAATCAATTTTGAGGCTCGTTTCGGAGAACTTCCCATGCGCTGCTGTGTTCCCTATCGGAATATCGCAGGGATGTTCCCGCAGGAAGAACCGAATAAGGGAATGATGTTCAGCCCCAATAGCGATGAACCGGAGGATGAAGAAATTCGTCCGACACCTCCCAAACCGGTTTTTTCTCGTGTAAAATAGCGCACTCTTGATGCCCGTTTAGCTCAGTTGGTAGAGCAACCGCCTTGTAAGCGGTAGGTCGTCTGTTCGAGTCAGTCAACGGGCACCATTAATCAGTCGCTAGCTTGGAAAAGCTGGCGATTTTTTTTCACTTTCCCAATCAGAATTCTCTAGCCTTTCTTTCCGGCTAATCTTTTTTGCAGTGCCTGCAGTTCAGAATTTCGAAGCATTATGCGTGAGATAAATAATGATCTTTTAACTGGCAACTATTGCTAGTGGCTTTTTGATATCGCTCTGATAATAAGACTGTGTCTGTTTAGACCGACTTTAGGAGAAAATAATGGCGATTCAACGCGGAAAGATGAAAAAGGCTCCGGCCAAAGAATTAGTGGATTATCTGATTCGACCGGCTATCGCAACTGATTTGGAACGCTCTTACCAAACTTTATTGGATATCAATAAAGCACACGTTCTTATGCTTGCCAAGCAAGGCATTATCGAAAAAGATGTCGCCAAACAGATTTTGCAAGTGACGCAAGATATTGCGGGTATGCAGGCGCATCCTGAGTTTGAAATCATTCCTGATGTTGAAGACTTGTATTTCAACTTTGAACGCTATCTGATTAAACGTACTTCTTTGGAAATCGGCGGTCAGCAGCATACGGCTCGCTCCCGTAACGATATGTTTGCCACCGAAATCCGTTATGACACGCGCCGCTACTTCCTCACGCTTTGCGAACACTTCAACAATCTGCGTCGCAGCTTCCTGAAGATTGCTCGTGAAAACACCGATGCCGTGATGTCGGGCTACACCCATCTGCAGCCCTCCGAACCGATCACTTTGGCTCACTACTGCTCGGCTATTTTAAATGCCATGGCTCGTGACTACGAACGCATGACGCATGTTTGGAAGACAGTCAACCAATGTCCGCTCGGCGGCGGTTCAATGGGCTCTACGACGTTTGATATTGACCGTCATTACACAGCCAAACTTTTAGGTTTTGACAAACCTTTGGAAAACTCTTTGGACTGCGTGGCAGGGCGCGACTTCACGCTTGAATTGGCAGCCGCTATGTCCACGGCAGGCTTAACCTTCAGCCGCATTGCCATGGATCTCACGCTTTGGGCTACTCCTGAATACGGCTATATCGAGTTGGATGACTCGGTTTCGGGCTGCTCTTCGATCATGCCGCAAAAGAAAAACCCGATTGCGCTCGAACACGTCCGCGCCAAGTCCGGCCACCTGGAAGCCTTCTATGTGTCGCTTTGCACGGGCATGAAGAACGTTCCGTACATGCACTGCCGCGACATCAGCACGGAATCCGTACGCTACTTCTGGACGGCGATGACGGAATTCCTCCAAGACGCAGACCTCTTGAATGCTTCCTTGCGTGAAATGAAAGTTCACAAGGAACATATGGTTGAAAGCGCCCGCCGTAATTTCTGCACGGTCACGGAATTGGCCAACTATTTGGTGCGTATCGACAAGATTTCCTTCCGCGAAGCTCATGAAATCGTAGCTGACGTGGTCGGTTATCTGAATGAAAAGCATCTGATGGCAGACCAAATTACGTTGGATGAACTCAACATGTTCTGCCAGAAACTCTTTAACTTCACCTCTAAGCTCACCGCTGAAGATCTGAAGGCTGCTCTTGACCCGGTCAAGAACGCTCAGTCGAAGACCTGCTGGGGCGGTACGGCTGAAGCTGAAGTCACTCGTCAGCTCGATGTGATCGAAGCTCAGATTGAAAAGGATGAAGAAGAACGCAAGGCACGCTTGGCTCAAATCGATCAAGCCAAGGTTGATTTGGAAAAGGCGGTTGAAGACTTCATCGCATAAAAACGATTTTGCTCCTTAGGGGCGGAAGGGTTCAGATCCACTTTCCGCCCCTTTTTCCATCCCATTTCGACGGAGAGGTCCTGAGATGCTTGAGTTGGGCTCACTGTTCTTTTCGACCTTCATTAAATTCTTTTTTCTGCTGACGCCTTTTTTTATCATCTCGATTTTTTTATCGCTCACGAGTGACGCCAACGAAGTTGTCAAAAAGATGTTGGCCATAAAAGTCACGATTGGGGTTGAAGTTATCAGCTTAATTTTGCTGATTTTCGGTGATGCTTTATTTGATCTTTTGGGAATCTCTGTTCCGGCCTTCAAAATCGGAGCGGGAGCACTTTTATTTTTATCGGCCATCTCTTTGGTTCAGGGCAAGCCCACGGTGCCGGATGTGAAAACTTCTCTTATGGATTTGGCCATCGTACCGATGGCGATTCCGCTTACTTTAGGGCCGGGCTCTGTCGGTGCGCTCGTTGTCATGAGCAGTGATTTAAAGGGATTTTTGGCGATTGCCACGACAGCTATTGCGATATCATTAGCAGTATTAAGTGTCGGTTTGCTCCTTTATGCCTCAGCTTCCATAGAACGGATTATCGGAGAAAAAGGTATTCAGATGCTCAGCAAATTAACCGGGTTGGTACTCGCCTCTTTGTCGGCACAAATGATGTTTGAGGGGGCGGCGACCTTTTTTTAGGACCGCGCAATGGCCAATGACGATCTCTTTAATTTTCGAAAACTTTTTCCCTTAGGAACCATTAGTTTTCTTAATTTGTGCAAAACGCGCAGTTACACTAAAACGGCAAAAGAGCTTCACACGTCGCAATCCTCCGTTTCCAGAAGCATCGCAGATTTAGAAAACAGTTTAGGTTTTGAGCTCATTGAACGCGATACGCGTCCGATCAAAATTACTCAGGCGGGGCTCCTGCTGCAGCAGTCTCTGTTGAGTTGCCAAAATAATCTTGAAAGTGTTTTACTGAATATTCAGGCGAGCAATTTTACTCATTTGCCACTGCGTATCGGTTTTATCGAAAGTATGCTTGACTGTTTCACCAAGCCCCTTTTGATTAATCTCAGATCAGACTATTCCAATGCTTTGGTTTTGACAGCAGTCAGTACACAGTTAATTAAGCTGCTCGATGAAGATCGGTTAGACTTTATTGTCTCATCGAATCCTTTTAGTCAGAGAAATGATTTAAAGCGATATTTTCTTTTTCAGGAGCCTTCGGTCATTATTTTGCCGAAATCTTTGAATTTGCCCGAACCGCTTACTTGGGAGCACTTGAAGTATTGCGGTCTGCCGCAAATTTCACATGACAAAGACAGCTCCGGCGCAGCCCTTGAAGATCGTCTTTTCAGCGAAAATGGTCTTAATTTTGTTCATCAGCTTGATGTGAATTCCAACAGTTTGATCGCGGAGATGGTGGCCGAGCGTTTCGGTTGGTCTCTGACGAGAGTCACATCTCTAATACGTTTTCCTCAGTTTGCCGAGCAAATTTCAGTCAGACAGATGCCTGATCCATTGACATCCAGAGAAATTTTTTTAATCTATAAGAAGGATGTTTTTTCTCCTATGGCACAAAAAATTGCCAGAGAGATAAGGCAGATTATTGAGTTTTCGCTCGTGCCCAGAATGCTTTCATGGGCTCCGTGGATCAAGCCCTATCTCTTTGTGCAGGGCAGAGATGCTTTGGATCGGGTGGCATTGTTTCCTGAAGAACATCCGGATCGCGTAATTTCTGTTTTGTAGGTTACTGGTTATGGTAGAAAAGGCCGGTTTGCTTAAATCTTTTTTCCCACTGGGTATTCTCTGTTTTCTCAGCCTGTGTAAAACGCACAGCTACACTCAGACTGCGAAGCAACTCAATACCTCGCAGTCCTCTGTTTCGCGTTCAATCATTGAAATGGAGAATATGCTGGGATTTCAATTGGTTGAAAGACAGACCAGACCGATCAAAATTACCCAGTCAGGACTTTTGCTTGAAAAATCTCTGCTCACTTGCCAAAGCACGCTTGAGCAAATGCTCGTGGATATTCGCCAAAATAATTTGGTCCACATGCCTTTCCGTATCGGCCTTATCGAAAGCATGGCCGACTGCCTGACCAGGCCCCTCTTTCAGAATCTAAACGGTGAGTACGCTAATGCTTTGGCTTTAACCGCAGTCAGTACGCGTCTTTTGGAGTTATTGGATGAAGATCGCGTGGACTTCATTGTCTCATCGAACCCCTTCAGTTACCGCAATGACTTAAAGCGCTATTTTGTTTTCCAGGAGCCTTCCATCATTGTGACACCGAAGTCAGTTGTGTTGCCCAGACCCTTAACCTGGCAGAGACTTCAGTATTGCGGTTTGCCACAGATCTCTTATGACAGAGCTAATTCAGGTGCCGCTATGGAAAGGCGCTTATTTAATGAAAACGGATTGAGCTTCATTCGCCGTATTGAGGTTGATCTGAATGTTCTTTTAATGGGGATGGTCGCCAATAATATGGGATGGGCCTTGACTCGAGTGACCTCATTGGTTCAGTTCCCGAATTACGGACGTGAAGTTAACGTCTACGAAATGCCTGACCCGTTGGCTTCAAAAGAAGTCTTTCTAATCTATAAAAACGACGCTTTCTCAGACATGGCAGAAAAGATTGCCCGAGAAATTAAGAAAGTGATTTGTGAAGATCTGATTCCTCAAATGCTCACTTGGGCGCCGTGGCTCAAACCCTATCTGTTCGTGCAGGGGCAGGGCCCCCTTGATCGGGTTCCGGCATTCCCCGATGAGCACCCCAGTCGTTTGACTACGGTATTTTAAGAGACAGACCGGGATTCAATTTGAATCCCGGTCAAAGTTTCCTACTTCGTTTCTCTTCTTAAGTCAGCAAAGCGCAGAAGCACTTTTTCAACTTGATCTGCATTGATTAAGTTGGCGGGATTTAAAATTTCGTCCAAAGCATCATCGGGCAAAACTTTGAGTTCTTTTGCAGCTTGCAGACAGGTCAGATTTTGTTTTTTAGCCAGATCCTGAACCTTCAAACGATCTTCTTTCGTGCAGAAATAATCCAGCGCATGCGCCAAAGCCAAAGAACTTTGAGCTTGTTTGAGAGCCCGATCGGGGAAGGCGGTGATACCCTGAATCACTTTGGTGCCGAAAATTTTCAGCGTTCTGGCCAATAAATCACTTGAGTCCATCAACGTTTTAACGGGCAAGGTTGAAGAGGGGGCTGCGCCCAACCAACCGGAGTGAACACCCAGAGTTGAAGCCCAGTGATTGGACAAAATGTTGTCAGAAACGAGCATTGCCAGCTCTGCAACCGTCGGATTGATTTTCCCGGGCATGATGGAAGAGCCGGGAGCAACGGCAGGAAACGCAATTTCACGAATGCCGCCTCTGGGACCGGAACATAAAAGTCCCAGGTCATGCGCAGTTTTCCAAAGCACTAAGGCAATCGATTGGATGTGGGCGTGAGTCAAAACAAGTTTTTGAGCGCCGTCTAATCCAACTAAAGCATTGGCAGGCGCTTGCAGTTCGAAACCGGCCAATTGAGAGAGTGCAGCGTTGGCAGCCTTTTGAAAAGCACGAGTACTGCCCAATCCCGTCCCGGCTTCACCAAGGCCAAGTGCGGATTCATTCCAAGTGAGCTGGTTTTGTTTAAGGCTTTCTAACGACTCCCGAAGTGTGACGCTATAAGCTTTAAATTCATCGCCTAAGCTCACAGGCAAGCCATCACGAAGGTTGGAGCGAGAGGTTTTGACGACATCTTTAAATTCATTGGCTTTCGTATCCATCAAATCCGCAAACCAATGACCGGCTTGCAGAAGCGGTGTAATACATTCCCGAACAACAAGGGTTTTAATCGTAGCCGTAACATCCGCATCGGCCTGATTGATTAAGAGGTCATCGCGAGTCACGGTGAGCGTATCGGTACTGGCAGCGCGAGCCAAATAGTCTGAAATCGCCAAATTAAGCGGTGCCCCCATGCTTCTGTAGATGTTGATGGGGATATCGACTTTTGAAAGATCTTCCAAAGCGAGCCTGCAGGCCTTTTCAATCGCATCGGCCTTATCCGGGCAAAGGGCTCCCGTTTCCTTATTGGCTAGCGTTACGGCAAGCTTAACAAGTAAGGCGGCTTTAATTAAATACGGATAATGATTGAGAGTACGGTTCCCGGCTTTCAGCATTTTATGAAGCTTCTCAATCAGCATCAAATCATTTGTTTCTTTTTCAGTCATGACAAATTACTCCCAACCTTTGACTAAGAAATCTTGCGCAGTTTTCCATACTTATGGAACATCGCAACCATCTCACGGCAATCGGTGAGTTTTTTGACATTAAAGAGATCCTCTGCAACTTCCGGTGGCAGTAAATGTTCTTTAAGTGCGGCCTCTTTACAGGAGATATTTTCCGCGATGGCGAGTTTGGCAATTTTCACCCCTGTGGGATAGCCGTATAACGAGCTCACCATAGTTGACAGAGAAGTAGAGAGCTCGGCATTGGTCTTGCAGCGCTCGATATTGACTTCAATACCTTCCATGCATTTGGTAGCGAAAATATCTACAACATCTTCGACCATGGTTAAAGCATCAAGAACACAGATGATGCCGCCCGAATTGATGGAGCCGTGGTCAAGCTGTCCTTCGTTGGCAGCAAACATAGCCATTTGTTCGGTGGCGATCACCTGCTGCATTGTTTCAATGACTAACTCGGGAACATAGGTGCAGCTTGTCCCCAAATAGTTCTGAAGTTCATCATCCAACTCAGGCAGATGCAGCTCGCAAAGACCGGTTCTGGGGCCGGAAGAGTAAAGCAGCAGGTCATTGGCAATGCGGCCCATGGCCGTTGCAACGGCTGAGAGCCGTTCCATCAAAATGAGCTGATGGTCGGTGTTTCGCATACTGTCAAAAACAGCACTGTCAGGAATGACTTCGTCGCCCGGCATTTGAGCTAAATGCATCTCAAAGCCGATGATTTTGGAGAGGTTCTCATAGATATGCTCGGCGTAGCCCGGTAACTGTCCCATCCCGGTCCCTAAGACCGTAGCACCTAAAACGCCCTCTTCAAAAGTCTGACGGTAATGCTCAAGCGTGATTCTGTTGCGGCGCAGTTGGCTTTGCCAGCCGCCAAAGACCTGACCGTAGGTCATCGGAACAGCGTCTTGCAAACCGGTTCTGCCTAAACGAATGACGCTTTCAAACTCGAGTGCTTTTTTAGCTACCGCTTTTTCCAAACGCTTTAATGCGTCACAGACCCGTTTAACGCGGCGATGCAGGACAATAGCTTCGACGGTCGGGAAAACGTCGTTGGAAGACTGGCACATATTGACGTGAGAGTTGGGGTGGACTTGATCGTAGCCCTTGTGTCCCGTCAATATTTCATTGGCGCGGTTAGCTAAAACTTCATTGACATTCATGTTGACGCCCGTGCCCTGACTGCGCCAAATGTTGACGGGGAACTGCCCGTCAAAACGTCCGGCAATCATCTCATCACAAGCCTGTTGAATGGCTTCGGATTTTTTGGGATCAAGCGCTCCGATTTGAGCGTTTGTGATAGCACAGGCTTTTTTGACTTCGGCTACCGCATGCATGACTTCCGGATAGTCGTTATAAGTGCGATCTGACACAAGATAGTTTTGAGAGACGCGGGTTGTTTGAATCCCGTAATAGGCCTCATCAGGAACTGCCATTTCGCCCAGTGAATCTTTTTCAATTCTCATGCTTTCTGCTCCTTGGTCAGTAGATAAGCTTTAAAAACTAACAATGCGTTGGTTATAAACACCTGTTTGTCATTTTCCGATCAACTGTTGTCTTGAGCAACGACTTGCCAGTTTTTGCAAGACTATGTTTCATAATTTGGGATTTGTGCTTGCAGTCCTGACTTTGCACTGGACTGCAAGCGTTGTCATTTTGGTTAAATCACAAACTGTCCGATCGAGAGTCCGACGGTAACTGCCACGATTGTGCAGATTAAGCCGGGACGCATGAAAGAATGGTTCAACACAAATTTGCCGATCTTCGTTGTTCCGGATAGGTTAAAAGCGATCGTTGCAACCAAAGCACCGGAGGTCGGAATGAAGAACAAACCGTTGACAGCCGGGTACATGCCGATTAAAGAGGCCGGTCCAAGACCTAAAGCTAAACCGAGAGGCATCACGGCACGGACCGTTGCCGCTTGAGAGTGCAGCACAACAGCCAGGAAAAAGAGGATGACAGCAAAGATCCAGGGATAAGCAGCAATAATGTCTTTAGAGCTGGCTAACCACTCTGTTTTGTGTGCTGAAATGAAGCTGTCGCCCAACCAAGCCAAACCGAAAACGGCGATCAAAGCGGTAATACCGGCACGCATAATCGGAGAGGTCATGGCGTCGGATAACTTCGGGCGGGTGACCACAAGAATGACGGCAGCAACCGTGAGCATGGCAATTTGCAGGAACATCGCCATACTGAGGGGTTTGGCGGCTCCAGCCGGAGTTCTTAATTCAGGCACAAAACCGGAAACCACGACAAAGACCACACCTAAAACGAAAATGAGGGCACTGATTGCAGCGCTCTTAGGCAGCTTTTTCTGTTCTACTTTGGCCGGAGGCGGAATGAGACCGTCTTGAAGTCTAGCCTGAAATTCGGGGTCTTTAGCCAGATCTTTACCCGCAAACATTTGGAAGCAAGAAGCTATGAAAACACCGCATAAAGAGGCAGGAACGGAAATCGCAAGAATGTGTCCCAAAGTCAGGTCATAGTTGGCAGCAACTAAAAGACCTAATAAAGCAGCCGTAGCAGCTGAAACGGGGGAAGCCGTAACAGCTTGCTGAGCAGCCAAGGCAGAAATTGCCATTGGGCGTTCAGGACGGATTCCCGTTGCGTAAGACCCGGCATCAATGGATAGCAGATATGTGCCGTGCCGGCGAGAAAAGAGAAGAACCAGACGGTCAGCGGTGCGACCAGTGTCACCCGCTTAGGATTGGAACGAATGATTTTTTCTGCTACCGAGACCATGTAATCGACACCACCTGCGGCATACATAACCGAGGCTGCTGTGACCACAGCTGTGATGATTAACATCACATCAATAGGGGCCGAAGTCGGTTTGATACCGAAAAAGAACGTTAAGATCAAAAGGCCTACGCCGCCCCAAATACCTAAACCGATCCCTTTGTAGCGGGCACCCAAAAAAAATACACGCTACAACAACGATGATTTCTAATGTTGTTGACATAAGTGCTCCGAAAAAGAAAAGAACGTTTTATGAGAGAAAACGAAATTTTCGAGACCAAGCGCTCGGAGCTCTTAAAAAATATTTTCAAATGAGATGAAATGAGTCACAATGATTCTGCGTTTTTTGCAAAAACATATTGCGTTAGGTAAAGCGCTATAGTCTTATAACTAAAAGCGTAATAAATTACTTTTTTATGATTGACGCCAATTCCCTGTTCCTCTCGGATGCTTTTAAGACATTTAAGCTTTTTGTGGAAACAAAAAGTACGGCGCAGACTGCGCAAATCCTTCATCTTTCTGTTTCTGCCGTGACGCGTCAATTATCAAATTTTGAAAAAGCCCTTTCTGTCGAAATATTGGATCGAAGTGTTAAGCCGATGCGGCCGACACCGGAGGCGGTTCAATTCATTGACAGGGTGAGCAAGCAAATGCTGCCGTTGAATACCTTAATTGAGGACATGATTGAAAGAAATGGCCGGCAGATGTCCTTGCGAATCGGTTTTCTTGAATCATTATCGATTCATGTTGCTCCGGAAGTGATTGCTAATCTAAAGCGCGATTTCAGCTCCGTTTTGTGCTTGACCGGAACAAGTGACAGGTTGATAGAGAAATTGCAGCAAGGTCGTTTGGATTTTGCAGTCGTCTCTAATCCCTATTCTTCTCTTGATAATCTTCGAAGACATTTTATTTTCAGCGAACCTAATATCGTACTGCTGCTGAAAAACGTATTAAGTAAAAGAAATACTATCACTTGGAATGATCTGCAATTCTGTGGGATTCCTTATATTCATTACTATCAGGAAAGTTCCGGCAAATTAGCTACAAATTTTTTATCCTCGACGGAATCGAGCCTCCGGAACAAATTGAAGTGGATACAACCGGTCCTATTATGGGATTAATAGAGCGATCAATGGGCTGGACGATAACGAGGACGTCTTCTCTGATGCCGCATCAGGAGCTTCTGGATTGGGTGAGGGCGATCCTCGCTCCGGACCCCGTGATGCAAAGAGAGGTTTATTTATTTGCTTCCAATAGGGTGCCTTTGTTTTTGTACGAGCGTGTTATTGAAGAGGTTCTGAAAGCCTGCCAAGGGGCTTTGTTGCCCAATATGCTCAAAATAGCCCCCTGGATTGAAGGAAAAGTTCGGTTGGGTGACAAAAATCGCCCTAGAAGACCCGTTTAAAGTTAGTGCATAGAATCCTTTAGATATTCAAATGCGCTGAGCGCATGAATCTTGAAACATTGCTCCAATTCAGAAAATTCAACATATTCATCCGGCGCTCCCATGTTTGCGCCTTCAACACCGCAGCTGAAAGTATCAATTCCGTATCGTCTGGTGTGTTTGCCGTCGGTGCCTCCGACTCGAATGGTCGCAGCGCAAGGTGCGCCGAAGACTTTCTGTGCGTTGGACTTCAGGATACTGAGTAGTTCATGATCGGGATTGGAGAAAAGAGACTCGCAACGCATGAGTTCGGTAAACGAAATGTCTTTTCTGTCCGAACACAATTCTTTTAAAGTTTTTTCAATGTCATCGGGACTGATTCCGATCGGTAAGCGAGAGTCGATAATGACCTCGGCATAACCCGGGACCAGATTGGGAGCGGTCCCGGCGTGAAAGACTCCGATGTTGCTCGTGACATTGAGAAGCGTTTGAGTTTCGCCAATGCCCGCAACCGATTCAGAAATCGGACCGGCTTTTTTAATGAGATCGATGATTTCCGAGGGACATTGAGAGGGTAATTTTTTGATTCTTTCCCTGTAGTCAACGATGGCATCAATTAATAATTCAATGGCATTTTTCGTTTTATGGAAATGTGCACCGTGTCCCGGGATGCCTTTAGCACTCATTTTGAAGCGATACCGTCCTTTTTCTCCGAAACGAATTGAGCGCGAACTGCCCACGTCAGCGATCAGACAGGCATCTACATTTCTGAGTTCCGGCATGGTTTCCAAAAGGTATTGAGTGCCGTGTTTGCCGCCGGCTTCTTCTCCTCCCACCAGCATCAAAGTCACTTCGCCACACCATAAAGAGGGATTGCGGGCCAAAAGACAGAATGTTTCAATGAGACTTGCGCCGCCGGCTTTCATGTCGCTTACGCCGACACCGTATAGCTTCCCGTCTTCTATTTCTCCTCCGAAAGGATCATGCTTCCACAGTTCAGGCTGTACGACTTCAAACGTATCCAAATGGCCGTTTAAAAGAAGGTGCTTGCCCGGACGATGACCTTTGGCATGAGCGACGATATTGTCAATGGGGCTGATTTCTTCGACGGTTTGCAACTTAATGCCTGGGATTTTAGATAGAAGCTCTTTTGTATAACGGACGATATCCCGGGTATCTGAAGGCGGAGTGACGGAGTTGATTTTGGCCAAGTTAATAAGTGTGTTACGCAAGTCAGGCAGGACTTGATCAATTTTTTCTGTAAGCATCTTTCCCTCCGTACGGTCAGGCATCGAAGGAAAGTGTAGAGAAGATGCGGTGAATTTCTGCTGATTTTTCATCAAGTAAGGTTTAACCCCGACCTATTATCTCAAAAATGCATAACTCTTTTATTCCTGGCGGCTAATGTTTGAGCTTATTGCTCTAAAGGGATTCAATGGAAACAGATCGCATGATCTAATTTGCTATCTACTCTTCTTCGGAGATTACAAATGAGCGTTATCTTACAAGCCATAGTGGTCTTTGGTGTGATCGCTATCGGTGCCCGCTATGCCGGTATCGGCCTCGGTATTTGGGGCGGTATCGGTTTGTTCCTTTTGGTCACGGTATTTGGCCTGACTCCGACCTCTGCTCCTACTGACGTGCTTTTGATCATGATTGCAGTGGCTACGGCTGCATCAGTGATGGATGCTGCAGGCGGTGTTGATTACATGGTGCGTATTGCAGAAAAAATCATTCGCGCCAACCCTGACCGTATTGTGTATGTTGCCCCGTTGGTGACATGGTTCTTTGCATTCTTAGCCGGTACGGCCAACATTGCCCAATCCCTGATGCCTGTGATTTATGAAGTGGCTCACGGTGTGGGTATTCGTCCGGAACGTGCTATGACGGCTTCCGGTGTAGCAGCCCAGCAAGCTCTTGTGGCCAGCCCTGTGGCAGCCTGTACAGCAGCTTTGATCGGTTTGTACACGCAAAACGGTTATGATTTCGGTTTGCAAACGATTTTGATGGTGACGATTCCTGCCACGTTGATCGCTGTGGTCGTGGTCTCCACCGTTATGCTCCGCTACGGTAAAGACTTGAAAGACGATCCGGAATATCAAGCCCGCCTGAAGGCCGGTCTTGTCAAGGCTGTGGTGAGTTCTTCTGAACGTCCGCCGTTACCGAAGAAAGCCGGTTTGTCTGCCGCACTCTTCGTGCTTTGTGTGGCCGGCGTCGTGATCACGGGTATCTTCCCTGAAATGCGTACGACCAATAGCGGCAAAGTGATCAACATGGGTGTGTTCCTTCAGATCGGTATGTTTGTGGCTGCCGGTTTGATCCTTGTGATCTGCCGTCCGAAGTTGGCTAACGCAATGTCGAGCTCCATCATGCGTGCCGGTATCACGGCTGTGATCACCGTGTTCGGTCTGTCCTGGATGTCCGATACATTTATTTCTGCTCACAAGGCTGTGTGGGTTCAAGACATCGGCGGTTTGCTCCAAACGATGCCGTGGCTCTTTGCCTTTGTGATTTTCTTCGGTTCGATGCTTTTGAACTCTCAGGCAGCAACGGTTCGTGCTGTGATGCCTTTGGGCTTTGCCCTCGGTATGCCGGCTCCGACCCTCTTAGGTTTGTACCCGGCCTGTAACGGTACGTCCTTCCTGCCGACCTCCGGTGTCGTGGTCTCTACGATCGCTTTCGACCAATCCGGTACCACGCACATCGGTAAGTATGTGATTAACCACTCGTTCTTAGTGCCCTGTGTTACGGCAACAACGACCGCAACGGTTGCGGCCTATCTCTTAACCTTCGTGATGTTCTAAGGAGAAAGATTAAATGTCCGAAAACAATAACCGCGGTCGTATCCGCAAGCCGATTGCTCCGGAAGTGGTCAAATATGTTAATGACCCCGTCGCTAAGAGCGACTATGAAACGTCCTACTTCACGTATTTGACGATTAACCGTGCTCACGTGCTCATGCTTGAAAAGCAAGGCATCATTTCCAAGGAAGTTTGCCAAGCTATTTTGAAAGCAACACGCGAAATTGAAGCCAATCCGATTGCTCCGGACTTTAAGAAGGACTCCGGCATCGAAGATTTGTACACGACGCTTGAACGCCGTCTGATCAAAATGGTCGGTCTGGAAATCGGCGGTCAGCAGCACACGGCTCGTTCCCGCAATGACTTGGGTGCTACGGTCTTGCGCATGGATACTCGCGACTACTACCTCACGCTTTGCGATCTGTTCTTAAAGACACGTGAAACGCTGATTAATGTCGCTCGCCAAAATTATGACGCAGTGTTCTCCGGTTACACCCATATGCAACCGTCTGAACCGGTTACATTGGCTCATTATCTGTCCGCTGTTTTGAGCGGTTTGGAACGCGATTACCGTCGTTTGCAAAATGCTTGGGAAGGCTTAAACATTTGCCCGTTGGGCGGCTGCTCCATGGGTTCGACCTCCTTTAACATCGACCGTACGATGACGGCTCGCCTCTTGGGCTTTGATAAGCCGGTAGCCAACTCCATCGATACAGTGGCTTCCCGTGACTATGCATTGGAAATTACTTCGGCTTTGGCTATCGCCTCCGATACATTGTCTCGTTTAGCCTTTGACCTCTACATTTGGGCTACTCCCGAATACGGCTACATTGAAGTCGATGACAGCTGCGCTGTCTGCTCTTCGATCATGCCGCAAAAGAAGAATGCCTTTACGTTAGAGCACATTAAGGCTCGTGCCGGCCATATGCACGGTTACTTGATGGCAATGCTTGCCTGCATGAAGACGATTATTTACTCTCACAGCAAGGATACGAGCGTTGAAGCCACGAAGAACCTGCGCGCAGCCATGCTTGAAATGGAAGGCGACTTTGTGCTCACGGAATTGACCGTTCGCACGATGAGTGTGAAGCGCGATGTGATGCTTGATCACGCTCGCCGCAATTTCTGCACGGTAACCGAATTGGCTAACTACCTCGTTCGTCATGACAATATTTCGTTCCGCGAAGCGCACGAAATCATTGCCGCAGTGGTGGGCAACATGTATGACCGCGGTTTGAGCTGTGCTGAAATTGATCGCAAGGCGATCAATGAAGTGAGCGTTCCGGCCTTTGGTTTTGAAACCAAGATGACCGATGAACTGATCCGCGAAGCTTTGGACCCGGTCCGCATTGCTGAAGCTAAGAAGGTGATTGGCGGTACGGCTAAGGAAGAAGTTGCTCATCAGCTCGATATGATCGAAGAACAATTGATGAAGGATAAGGCGGTTTGCGCACAACGCCATGAACATCTCGCAAAAGCCAAGGCTGAATTGGATGCCTTGACCGATGCCATGATCGCGGCTTAATCCTTAGTCTTTGGATGTTAGTGACGGGACCGTTGGCGTCGCAGCCTGCGGTCCCGTTTGATTTTCTGTATGAAATAAGGAGTGGGTATGTCAGTAACGGAAGCAATCAAAATTACCGGCAAAACGCTCGATAAGTTCCCCGACGTCATTGAGGCTTTTGCTGCGGTTAAAAAAGCTTATGCTTTAACCAATGCAAAATTTGGCTTTTTATCTGAAAGCGAAGCTCAGGCAATTGCTGCTCAGTGCGATTGCCTGGCTCAGAATCCCTCAAGCCTTAAAGTAGAGCTCTGGCAAAGTGATGTAACGCTTTTAAATGCTTGCTTTGCTCAGCTGGTTTCTGAAAAATGTTCACTCGACGCTGAAAAAGTCAATCGGTTACAGTCTGTTCAGGATATCAGCCAAACCGTACAAAATATTGTCATTTATCGTCGGTTGAATCAGCTCATTGACGATGTCGGTTACATGCAAAAGCAGTTAACCGAAAAAGCTCATGAATTTAAAGATGAAATACGTTTGATGCGCACTCACTTGATGGAAAGTGCTATTGGGACGTGGGGACAAACATTCGGAGCTTTGGCACTGTCGGTGAATCGAGCCAGAGAACGCTTGATCACGCATCTTCCGCTTTACCGTCGGGTCGTTTTAGGTCACAGCCTTTTTGGTGTCAGTATCGCCTCATCCAATGAGTACACGCGCGAACTTTTGAAAATTCTGTCCAAAGAGGTCGGTATTGATCTTCAGGAACCCGAAAGCGCCCACGAGGCTGTCGAAAAGTGTGCCCTTATGGATGAATTGATGGGAAATGAAAAATTCATTTATTTAGCCGGTGACTTAAAAGCCCTGGCGATGATCAATGCCCGGATCGGACACGGCTTTTTCATTTATGGTTCCGGCCCCCGAGCAGGGATCACGGAAGTGGCGCTGCCCGCTATTGCACCGGGATCGACCATTATGCCCGGCAAGATCAATCCCAGCATGGCGCACCTGATGTTCCAAATCGCTGAATTTGTCTCGGTTAATGATCAGATGTCAACCTTTGCAGTCAACGAGCTCGACTTTGACTTAACCAATCAGATGGGCGGAGCATTTACCACCATGATTGAAATGCTTGAAACCTTAGGCAAGGGCTCGAGACTCTTTACCGATAAGTGTCTGAAAGGCTTCAGTGTGATATCGGAAAATAACGTTGATCACGTCACCAACTCTCCCTCTTTGGTTGCTCTTGTGTCTGCCTTTAAGGGGCAAGAAGCAGCTCAACGAGTCAAAGCTCGGATGTCAGCCGACAAGCTCTCGTGTCGGGATGCCTGTGTCAAAGAGGGTCTTTACAGTGAAAAAGAAGCCGACTGCTTATTTGATCTCAAGACCATGGCAAAAGAAGGAATAAATCCGCAGAAGCTGGCCTACTTTATGGGTCTTAAAAAGTAAAGGAGCACGATGATGCGTATTGAACATGACGGTTTAGGCGAATTGATGCTTCCCGATGAAGCGTATTACGGCAGTGTGGCAGAACGCCATCGTGTGGCTTTTGATGTCGGTCCCTTTACGCTGGATGATTATGCACCCTACATTAAGGCAGTGGCTTTAATTAAGATTGCCTGCGCCAGAGCTAATGCAGAAATCGGAGCACTGGATGCAGAAAAAGCAAAAGTAATCGAAAAGGCAGCCTGGGAAGTGGCCGATGGGAAATTTGCGGGCAATTTCAATGTCAATATTTTCCGAGGTTCCGGCACCCCTTTGAATGCTGCGGTAAACGAAGTGATTGCTCACCGAGCCAATGAAATGCTCACGGGCGACAAAACCAAAGGCGGCATCCACCCCAATACCCACGTCAATATGGGGCAATCCAGTAACGACACGATTCCGTCTGCAAAAGATATCGTGATTTATTGGGAATTGGGTAAAGTCATCGAGGCTTCCGAGCGCTTTGCCAAGGCATTGCACGAAAAGGCTGTGGAATTTAAGGATGTTTTAAAACTGGGTCGAACCGGTCTTCAGGATGCTGTTCCCATTACGATGGGGCAGGAGTTGGAAGGCTATTCGCATGGTATTGCCCGTATGCATGATCGGTTGGTGACTGAGCAGGCCCGCTGGAATCATTCCTGCTTAGGCGGCACGGCAGTCGGAACCGGTATGGGTTGTATGCCGGGCTTTCGCGCTGTGATTCATAAACATCTTTCGGATGTTTTGGGTCGTGAGATGAAGGCAGAGGAAAATTTGGTCGACGGCATGATGGCTTTGGATGGACTGATTGTCGCGCATGCTCATATCCTGGCTTTGTCCACTCAAATTTGGAAAGTGACCCGTGACCTTCGAATCATGGCAAGCGGTGAGAGAACGGGGCTTCGTGAAATCACTTTCCCGGCCCGCTCGGAAACCGAACCTGATTATGCGGAATTATTGATCAC
The DNA here is from genome assembly GCA_900545335.1 of uncultured Sutterella sp. Lineage (GTDB taxonomy): Bacteria > Pseudomonadota > Gammaproteobacteria > Burkholderiales > Burkholderiaceae_F > Aphodousia. The sequence goes on from UQYP01000001.1 coordinate 286,065, forward strand.
GACAACCAATCGTGTGAGTGCAAACAATTCCGGTGTTGTTTTGGGTGTGCAGTCCGGGTGGCTCAATTTGGGCAGTGCTTCAGGGATTCCCTTGCGCTGCATCATTTCGAGCTCAGAAATGCTCTCCAATGCAATGAATCTTTTTGTCGATAAGGTCCTGGTGCACATTAAGGCTAATGCTGCACATTGTGCAGAATTGGCTGAAAAGTCGGCTTCTTTGTCAACCATGATTTCGGCGATTTTCGGCTATGAAATCGGGACAAAGGTGGCCCACTATGCCATTGATCACGACTTGACCTGCAAACAGGCCGCTTTGGACTTAAAGGTCTTGCCCGAAGATGTGATTGAGGATCTCTTTGACATTCATAATTTGGTCGAAGCCGACAGGATGGAGGCACTCTTTCACAAGTATGCGTCCTATCGTAAGGTTTAGTCTTTGAGACACTGAGGGGCAGCTTTCGGGCTGCCCCGAGGGCTTTTCAATTAGAATTTCTCTGTTACGTGATTTTTGGCACCGGCTTGTTATGAATTTGCTTTCTTCTTTTGTCGAGTCTTTCTTTTTTCAGTGTGATAACCGCTCCTATTGGATTCCGCAGCACTTCGGGTTAAAAGGAGAGTACTTCTTTGCGGAAAGCCCCGAGAAAAAGAAGCGCATTTCTGCAGGGTTGATCTGTCACCCTGATGTTGAGCCTAAGGCAACAGTGCTTTATTTTTATGCCGGACTGAGAAACTGGCAGTTCAATCTTCCCCAAGTGCTCTATTTACTCTTAAGCGGCTACCAGGTGGCAGTCTTTGACTATGCCGGGGCGGGCGCAAGTGAAGGATCGCTTACGCTCGACGGAATAGGCGAAGATGCGCAGATTGTTTTGGATTATTTGAAAGTTCATCAGAAATATCAAGGGAAACTTTTTGTTTTTGCCCAGGGCGTGGGTTGCGATGCGGCTTTAAGACTTTGTCATGCCAATGAAAGCGATGTAGGCGCTTTGGTGATGGAGTCTCCCTATCACTCAAGAAAGGGCTGGCTTTTGGATCACTGGGGGCCGATTGTGGGAGATATGGCTTCATGGGCATTAAAGACCGAAACGCCCGAGCCCAAGGATATTGTTTCGGGACTCTCTATCCCGACTCTTGTGTTTTTCCCGGAGCGAAATTCGTACTTGCCTGAAAAGCAGAAAAAGGCCTTTATAGGACTTTTAAATAATCCTGCAGCGGCAGTCACTGTTCCCAAAAAAGATTACCTGGCTGTTTTTACGGGTGATCGTAACCAGGAACAGGATAAGGCATTGAACTTTTTTGAAAAGCATCTTGCCTAGAGCAAAAAAGAACTGAATGCACGTTTTCGGTTTGCCCTGAGTTTCAGTGTTCTATCAGGGAATTCATGGATCGAGATTTTTCTTTGCAGCGCATACACTTACGCCTGTAAATTTTTGTTCCTTTTTAATGTTTAACAATCTTTTCTAGACAAGGTAGCGGGTGCCATGGATTGGTTTTATTCGCTTTTGACTGATACAAGTTCGATTGCTCACACGGCTCTGGTTTATACCGCCATTATTACATTGGGTTTGGCTCTCGGGCGCGTTAAGGTGAAAGGAATCTCTCTGGGTGTGATCGGGGTTTTGTTTGTCGGCCTCTTTTTTGCACACTTCGGAGCGAAAGTCGATCCGGAAGTTTTAGGCTTTACCCGCGACTTCGGCCTCATTATCTTTATTTTCTTTGTCGGGCTTCAGGTCGGGCCGTCCTTTTTCTCATCGTTTAAAAGTGTCGGTCTGGTACTAAACGGTCTGATGCTGCTGACTGTTTTTGCCGGCATTGCCATCACAGTCATTTTATTTTTCATCTTTCAGGATCAGATTTCTCTGGCCCAAATCCTGGGTGTTCACTACGGCTCCATTACCTGTACGCCGGGTTTGGGTGCGACAAAAGAAGCCTTGGCTGAAATGGGTTACCACGGAGAAGATATCGCGATCGGCTACGCCTGCGCCTATCCTTTGGGCTTGGTGACGATTATTGGCGTGGCTATTCTTTTGCGTGTGATGTTCCGAGTGGATTTGGCCGAAGAAGACAAGCATTGGGAAGATGAAGAAAAAGAAATTAATCAGGCCCCGGTGGTTTTCCACGTCTATATCACTAACCATACGCTCGACGGTTTGACGATTCGTGAATGTCGGCGCCGGATTCCGCGTCCTTTCGTTTGTTCCCGACTTTTACATCGTGGGGAAATTTCGAGCCCCTTTGCCGACACGGTTTTGCACTATGGCGACACGATCCGCATTGTGGCTACGCCTGAACAAAAAATGGATATCGTGGCGGCTTTCGGTAAGGAAGACAAGCGCATTGACTTAGCCACTCAGCACTCGCCCATTGAACGTCAGCGCGTGATTGTGACTCGTGACTCGATGAATGGCCGTACGGTGGCCGATCTTGAATTTGCCGGTCAGGAAGGCGTTCATATTACGCGTATCTGGCGCGCTGGTATGGAACTTTTCCCGTACGCCAAAATGCATCTGCAGGTGGGCGATATTTTGCAGTGCGTCGGACCGATTGATGGCATTAAGCGCTTGGCAGGGATCGTCGGCAATCATCCGAAAGTGCTCGAGCAGCCGAATCTCGCCGCTATTTTCCTGGGTATTACCTGCGGTGTTTTGGTCGGTTCCATTCCGTTGCTGATTCCGGGTATGCCCACTCCCATTAAATTGGGTTTGGCGGGCGGTCCTTTGGTTATCTCCATTTTATTGGGCCGCTTCGGGGCATCGATGCATCTGGCCACTTACACCAGTAATGCAGCCAATTTAGCGGTGCGTGAAATCGGAATTTCGCTCTTTTTGGCCAGCGTCGGTCTCACAGCCGGGGGCACCTTTGTGGAAAGTCTTGTGGCAGGCAACGGCTTACTTTATGCCGGCATCGGTTTTTGTATTACCTTTATTCCTCAAATTCTCACCGGCATCGTCTCGCGCGTGTTCTTTAAACTGAATTACCATTCCATTCTCGGTTTATTGATCGGTGCCTGCACCAATTCGCCGATTTTGGCTTACGCAGCCTCATTGTCCGAAAAAAGTGCAACGGCGGTTGCCTATTCCACGGTCTATCCTTTGGCGATGTTCTTACGTGTGGTCACCGGACAAGTCATCTTGGTCTTCATGTGGTCGTACGTGACTTTGGTTTAAGGATTAGCTGAAAGACTCGGTCATTCGGTGGATTGGCCGAGTCATTTCGCATTAAGATAGAGAAAAAGCGAGGTGCCCGATGAAAATTTCGATGATCTACTTCAGCGCGGCAGGTCATACCTTAAAGGTTGTCCGTCATATCGCCGAGCAAATGGGCGGTGTCGATCGTGTTGTTGATTTATCCGATCCTTTCCTTAAAGAAGTCGCTTTCGGTAAAAATGAGCGGGTTATTGTGGCCTGTCCTGTTTACGGTGGTCGCATTCCGAGCCTCGTTGTTGAACGAATTCAAAAAGTCAGTTTTGATTCAACGCTTGTTGTAACGCTTGTCACCTACGGCAACAGAGCTTATGAAGATGCGCTTTTAGAGTTAAACGATACGGTTTTAGCCAGAGGTGCCATTCCTGTTGCGAGCGCAGCGATTGTGACTCAGCACTCAATGGTCCCTTCTGTGGCAGCCAATCGGCCGACAGAGGTGGATTATCAGAATTTATCCGTTTTTGCGCGTTTTGCTTTGCAGAAATTTGAAGAGGTGCATCCGGTACCGGTTCAGGTGCCGGGCAATCGCCCGTACAGAGATTGGAGCAAGATGCCGGTGACGCCGGTCGTCAGCAATCGGTGCGTGAAGTGCGGACTGTGTATTCAGCGCTGCCCGACCATGGCGATCTGGATTACCGATCCCAAGAAAACGGATCCTTCCAAATGCATTTTGTGTATGCGCTGCATTTCTCTTTGTCCGCAAGGGGCGAGAAGTCTGCCTGCAGCTGCTCAGGAAGCCATTGAGAAAAAACTCGCTCCCGTCGCTAAATTGGTGCGCGAGAATGAGTTTTTCTTCTGAAGCGATTAAGAATTAGGCCTCTTCGCCTTGTTCAATTGCTTCGATTAAGCCCGGCAGTTCGCTCATGGTGTCGATCACAAAATCGGCACCATTGGCAAAGAACGTTTCACGGGCCTTCTTGCGAAGTGAGAAGCGCTCCATGTCGCTGAGCTTATCCCAAGAGGTTCTATCGAGACCGATCACGGAGCTGCCTTCAACGACACCAACCGTGATGAGCCCTGCGTTTTTACCTTCACGCATGTCGGAGACCGTATCGCCCACTTTGACAATACGGCGAACGTCCTGCAGACCCAGGCGACGCATGTTTTCAAACACCATGTAAGGCCACGGGCGGCCAAAGCCGTTGGTGTCGTCAGCCGTAACGAGCATATCGGGCTGATAGCCTGCTTTGGCAGCTTCAGGTGCCACGACTTCCATCATAGAAGAGGTAAAACCCGTGGTGGAGCCGATTTTGATGCCTTTTTCGCGTAAAGCGGCAACCGCTTCCAGTACACCGGGTTTGATGTCACAGTGCTGAGGCAAAACAGCCATTAATGCGGGTTCAAAATCAGCATAAAGCGCTTCCACATCGTCGGCATTGGGCGCACGGTTGTAGTGTTCCTGCCAGGCCTTTTCAATTCGCGGCATACGCAGCATCGTGCGGATGTGATCGCGTTTGAGTAACCCCATCGGAGCGCGGGTTTCTTCGTCGGTGACTTCGACGCCTGCGCGGCGGAAAGCCTCCATAAAGGCGCTTACCGGGCTTGCGGAGCCGAAATCAACCGTTGTGCCGGCCCAGTCAAAAATGACAGCTTCAATCTTAGGCATGATTTACCTCATTCAAATAGTCTTTAAAAATAGCCAGCACGCGTTTGACGTCTTCTTCATAAATTTCACCGATATTGCCCAAGCGGAACGTATCACGTTCGGTGAGTTTGCCCGGATAAATGACATAACCGTGAGTCTTCAAATAGTCATACATACCGGCAAAGGTGAAGTTGGCGTTTTCCGGATAGAAGAACGTCGTGATGATGGGACCTTGGTGAGACGCATCGATATAGGCTTCAAAACCGAGTTCTTTCATGCCGTCTCTGAGCATTTGGTTGCACTTGGCGTAGCGGGCATTGCGCACGGCGATGCCGCCTTCTTGCTTGAGTTCCGAGATTGCGAGATGGAAAGCCGCGACAACATGAGTCGGAGAGGTAAAGCGCCACTTACCGCCGTCTTTTTCCATGACTCGCCATTGATCATAGAGATCAAGTGACAAAGAGCGGGCATTGCCTTTGCTGGCCTGAAGTTTTTCGATGCGGGCAATAATAAAGGAAAAGCCCGGTACGCCCTGGATACATTTGTTGGCAGAGGAAACCAGAAAATCAATACCGATTTCAGGCACATTGATATCCACACCGCCAAAGGAGCTCATGGCGTCAACAATAAACGTTTTGCCTGCAGCCTTTACAACAGCGCCCACAGCGGCAATATCATTCAAAATGCCCGTAGTGGTTTCGCTGTGAACCATAGCGACCATCGTGACATCGGGGTTGACTTTGAGGAAGGATTCGACTTCCTTAGCATCCGGGATGCTGTCCCAGGCAAAGTCTAAACGCTTGAAATGAATGCGGTGATAAGTGAGAATTTGGCACATGCGTTCTGTATATGCGCCGTTTACAAGAACCAGTACGCAATCGTTTTCCCCCGGAACGGAAGACAAAACGGATTCCACACCGAAAGTACCGCTGCCTTGCATCAAAACAGTGGTGTACTCTTTGGAATCAGCGTGAGCCAGTTCCAGCAAAGAAGAACGAACTTCCTGTGTCATGTCTTTATAGTCTTTATCCCACGTGCAGCGGTCTACCAGCATTTCGGTGCGAACCGTCAGGGAAGTGGTCAAAGGACCGGGAGTCAGCAATTTGTAGGTATTAGGATCTTGCATAGTCATTTTGTTTTTCAAAAAAAGTATTGCGGGACGACCGTCATTCGTCCCGCGGTTTTTCAAATTAACGAGAAATTACTTGTTTTGGCCCTTAACCAACTTTTGGTGGGCAGCCAACAATTCAACCGTCAAAGGTTCTTTGTAAAGCTGGGGATTGGCGGGTTTGTTTTCGGCAGAAACCGTTTCACCCTTGTACAAAGCAACCGGGTAGTACTTCAACAATTCAGCACGGCCTTTCGTGATGATCGTTTCGGCCATCTTTTGAGCGTTGGGATTGGTCTTGTCGCCCTTGTCAACGACAGCAACGGCTTCCTGGAGTTGGAAGTTGCCTTCGGTCGGGTCAATGAAGTCAATGGGCAAGCCCTTGGCCTTATCGGCCACAGCTTGGTGACGAAGACCGAAGCCCAGTGCCACTTCACCGGCACGCAGCTTCTTCAAAGGAGCGGAACCGGATTTTTCCAAGTGAGCGCCTGCGTTCTTTTCAATGGCAGCGATCGTCTTGGCACCCTGTTCTTCACCTTCGGCAGACAAAACGGCCTGAGTCATCAACCAAGAGGTGGAAGAGCCCATGATATCCGGCACAGAAATGTGGCCGGCGTATTCGGGCTTAGCCAAATCGGCGATAGCCTTCGGAGCGGGCAGACCGGAAGACTTCAAAACTTCAGTATTCACAAACAAAGCACCGGTATTACCCAAAATCGGAGCGTAGTAAGACGGAGTCGGGTTAACCGTGTCAACCTTGAACTTCAAATCTTGGAACATCTTGTTTTTGGCTTGGAAGCTGTCCAAATAGTAGGTGCTGATGGTCACCAGGTCAGCTTCGATGTTTTTACCTTCGGCAGCAATCTTGCCGCCCAGTTCGGACGTACCGAACGATTGCATCAGGTAAGTGCCCTTAAAGCCGTTGTTGTCCAGAGCGTTTTTCATCGCTTGCTGAGCTTCTTCGTCGGCGTTGGTGTAGATCACCACTTGTTTGGCCGGTTCGGAAGCAGCGGCAGTCTTCTTGGTTTCTGTCGAACCGTTATCGCTACAGGCCGTTAAGCCCAAGACGCCGGCGGTTAAAACCGAGAGGGAAAGAGCAGAGATGCGTTTCATACAGTTAACTCCTTGATACTAGATCGATTGACTCGCTTTTCGAGCCGTAAGTGATTGCAAAAAGTGATTCAATTTGGCCAATAAACCTTGACCCTGGTTGTTTTGAGCGTAGTTGCTAAGCGCATCGAAGATGAGCTTGGCAGCCACATTGGTAAGAAATACGAGCAGGGACAAAACAAAGATTTCTTCAAATTTTTCAAAGTATTGAAGCTCTTTAATCTTTGTCGTCAAAAGCATTGTTCTGGCGCCTGTGAGGAACACCACCGCACTGATCGTGACCATGGCGCTCACGAAGAAGTATTGGAACATCTGCAAAAGCGTCGGCAGAGAGTTCGGTACGATCACGCGAGAAACGGTCTTAATCCAAGAGTCACCCATCAGAGCACCGGTTGTTTCCCAGCCGGCATTCATCTTCGAGAGCGCTGATGTAGCCATCATGTAAGGCGTCGTGAAGAAGTGCACGAGGTTAGCCAGAACCAAAATCGTGAAGGTATTGGCTAAGGGCGTTCCGCTCATCGCAAAGAGAAAACCGATACCAAGCACCATACCCGGAACAGTATTGGTGATCATGGCAAAGGAGTCCATCGTCGTCTGACACCAAGCGGGCAGTTGCGAGCGGGCTTTCACAAGGGCTGCGGCGTAGCAGAAAATCGTGCCCACGGCGGCCGAGACGAGCGCCACACCGATAGAGTGTTCGTAGACTTGCCAGATGGAGCTGTCACTGATAATGCGGGTGATCACGTCCAATGTGAAGTACGGCTGATAGGGCCATTGCTTGACAAAGGGAACGACAAACATCACAACAAAGACCGAGAGCAAGGCAAGAGAAATCAGTCCGTAGTACACGAGGTAGAGAGCGTCTCTTACAGGATTAACGGAGACTTCAGCCTTGGAAATCTTGTTGTAGCGGAAGTTGAAGCGGTCAACCCAGCGAAGCATTACAACGGAGGCTACGGAGGGAACGAGCATTGCCATGGCAATCACAGCGCCTTCACCGAAATTGGGGATCGCACCCATCATTGTGGTGTAGAGCTGAGTAGCGATCACTTCATATTCACCGGCAATGGAAACCGGAATACCGAAGTCGGTAAATGAGAGGAAAAAGCTCAAAATAAAGGCTGACAATAAAGAACCCACAACAGGACGGACTGCAGTCATGTAGAAAGTCTGCGTGGGGCTGTCACCCATGAGTTTGGAGACCGTGATGAAGTTGCGGTCAACGTAGAAAAGGGCGTTGTAAAGAATGAGAAACGCCGGCGGCAGCGTGTAGATTACGTCTGCAATCAACAATCCCCAGAAACCGTAAATCGAAAAGGGCGGAGGTGCAAGAAGCTGACTCACTAAGCCCAAACGGCCGAAGGAATAGATCACCGCAAAACCGTAGGTAATGGACGGTAAAAAGAGCGGCAGCAACACAATGATTTGAATAACCTTTTTGATGCTCGGGCGAATACGGGAGAAGTGAAGTCCGTAGGCGCAGAAAAAGGCCATCACTGTAGCAATGGCAGCTGAGATGCCGGAGACGGTGAAGCTGTTGCCCAATGCGGTCCAAAAGCTTTGATGGCTCAGCAAAGACGTGTAGTTGCTGAAACCCAAGCCGCCGTCTTTAGTCAAAACGGATTGAAAAAGCACGCAGCCAAGGGGGTAGAGCAGGATGGCTGCCAGTGTCAAAGTAATGAGGATATAAAGAACCTTGAGTTCCTTTTGTCCCTTACCGAACAGAGTGCTCAACATTGAAGGACTCCTCTTTAGGCTACGGCCTGACCGAACTCTTGAAAGGGTTGCGGTTTGGCAATGCGAGAAGACGCAGGGATTGTCTGCGGCAGGCTTTCACTGAAAAGCTTCAGAATGTTGGTGCGCTTGATATTGAGCTGCGACAAAATGAACTGACGGATGAAATCGTTTGCCGGATTGCTGATAATCGTCTGCGGATCGGCAAATTGAGCGATTTTGCCTTCATTGATGATGAGAACACGATCGGAAAGCGTGAGAGCTTCTTCAGGGTCGTGCGTGACGATGAGCGTCGTCAATTTATATTGACGGGCAACCGTGCGGATACGTTCTTTAATCGATTCCTTGATGATGCCGTCCAGGGCGGAAAGCGGTTCGTCCAAGAGCAAAAGACGGGGTTTGAGAACCAAAGTACGGGCGATGGCCACACGTTGCTTTTGACCGCCTGAGAGTTCATCAATTCGTTGTTCAAGATGCTTTCTTAAACCCAAAAGATCAATGAGTTCTTCCACTTCTTTGGGTGTTGAGGCATTGGGATTGTTTCTTAAACCGTAGAGGATATTTTCACGGGCATTTAAATTGGGGAAAAGAGCAAAGTCTTGGAAAACAATATTAAATCCGCGATCCTTCATGGACACGTGGCTCAAATCTTCACCGTCCAAAACCAATTGACCTTCGGTTAAGTCGGTGAGACCCAAAATTAGATTCAACAGCGTGGTCTTGCCGCAGCCGGAGGGACCTAAAATGGAAACAATTTCCCCTTTATTAATATTCAAAGAAATATCGGAGAGAATTTGACGATCTCCGAAACGTTTCGAAATATGACGCAATTCGAGCATGGAATCAGAACTCCTATCAATAATGGGTGAAATTATTGAAGGGACTTATGAAAGGATTTCGACACTTTGATGAAGATTTTGTGACAATGAAAAATAAAAAAAGAAAACGAAAATATTAAAAACCTTTAAAAACAATGAGATATAACTTATTTTCTGAATTAAATTTTGTCATTAAAGTGTCATTTTTTAATAAACGTAACGTTTAAAAGCTGATTTTTGAAAAAAAACAGGCATAAAAAAAGTCGGTTTTCAGACCGACTTTTAAGAGGTTGATTTTTTTAATGATTAGTCGTCAATTTCAGCAATCGCCTCGATTTCAACCAGACAACCAAAATGCAAATCCGTGGTGGAAACAACTACGCGTCCGGGCTTATGATCACCGAAAAATTCAGCATAGACCTCATTGATGGGACCCCAGTACTGAACGCTGGGTGTGTAGACTCGGCAAAACACCACCTGATCACGTCTTACGCCGGCTTCTTTTAAAACCCGGTCAACGTTATTTAACGCCAGGCGGGTGTGGTCTTTAATGTCTCCCTTGCAAACTTCTCGGGTATCCGGGTCAATGGAGAGTTGCCCTGAGACGTAAAGCATGCCTTTGGAGATGACTCCTGCACTGTAATGGCCTTTATTTTCACCTTTAAACGGGGGACAGACTAATTTCATTTTTTTCTCCGGTTAATTACTTAAAAGCTCAGCGAAAAATTATTTTTTCTTGATTTCATCTCTGAGTATATCAAGGAGCATTTCTGTGGCTTGGCTGATACGCCGATTTTTCGGCCATGCAACAACGACATCAGCTTCAAGGCGGGGACTGAGCGGAATGTGACGAAGAATGGAATTTTGGGTGGGCGTATAGATGTCTTTAAGCGCCAACACGTGCCCGAATCCTTCTTCGGCTAAAAGCGCTGCGTTATAGATCAGATTAAATGTACCGACGATATTGAGTTTGTCGGCAGATTGACCCAGCCAGCCGTTAAATTCGTTGTTGTTGAGCGCTTGTCTGGAGCACAGCAAAGGCACCTTGACGATATCGTTAACGGTAATAAATTCTTTATCGGCTAAAGGACCGTCAATGGGCGTTAAAAGTCCCCAAATGTCTTTTTCGGGCAACTTAATATAGTTGTAATCGGAAAGATCAACGGTTCCGATAAAGATTCCGATATCGGTGGTTCCATTGTGCAATCCTGAAGAAATATCGAGTTCGCTGCCACTGACAAAATTACATTGAACTTTAGGGGCTTGTTCGTGAAACCATCGGATGGCCCGCGCTAAAAAACGTATAACCGGTGTTTCACCTGCAGCGATGTTAATGGAGCCGACTACTTCGTCTTCGGCGCTCACTTCAGCTTTTGTTCGGTCAAATAAGTCCACTATTTCAAGGGCGCGAGCGTAAAAGAGCTCTCCTTTGGGAGTTAATTTGATTTTGCGGTTACTGCGCTCAAAAAGCTTGTGCCCCAACTCTTCTTCAAGCTCCATAAATTGTCGGGATAAAGTCGGCTGGGTAACGTAGAGTTGCTCGGCCGCTGCCGAGATACTTTGGGCTCTGACGGTTGCGATGAAATAACGGATTACGCGGATATTCATAGACATGCTTTAAAGGCATTCGGTGCCCTAAACAATAGGTATTTAGGCAATATTTTAGTCTTTCTTTTAATCGTTCATTGGATAGGAAGGTCATATACCATTTGACGGCTCAATTAATCACAACCGCCTAGAAACAATAGATATTTTCTCCGTAGCAGCTTTCTTGAAGGTTAAGATAAGCAAATAACATTTAAAAACCGATTCGGAGAATCAGGATCATGTATAGCTCTCAAGAAATTCAGTCCTATTTATCAGAGTGCTCTGAAGATTTAAAAACTTGCAGACATCATCTGCACCGTCACCCTGAGGTCGGTCTGGATTTACCGCAGACAGCTGCTTTCATTGAAAAAGAGCTGATGGCTTACGGTGTTGACGAAATTCATAAAGGTTTTGGCTCTACAGCGCTTGTCGCCGTGATTCACGGGAAAAATCCCGGTAAGCATTGGATCGGGCTGCGTGCTGATATGGATGCATTGCCGTTAACCGAGCAAAGCCATGTGGAATACGCCTCTGTCAATGAAAACAGAGCTCATGCCTGCGGGCATGACGGTCATATGACCGTGGCATTGGGAGCGTGTCGTTTTTTAGCTTCCCACAGGGATTTTAACGGGAGCGTTGCCGTCATTTTTCAGTCCGGAGAAGAGGGCTATGCCGGCGCCAGACTCATGGTGGAAAACGGTCTGTTTGAAAAATTCCCCATTTCTGAAGTGTATGCGACACATTGCGAACCCACGTTACAAGTGGGACAAATCGGCATTGATCCCGGCTACATTATGGCTGCGGCAGACATTTTTTCGATTGATGTGACGGGAAGAGGCGGACACGGAGCCAGACCGCAAAGCGCCGTCGACAGCGTTTTGGTGGCTTCCCAAATTGTGGTCAGTGCCCAGTCTATTGTGAGCCGAAACGTCAATCCTCTTCAGGCTGCGGTGGTCAGTTTCGGAGCAATTCTCTCGGGTGATACACAGGGTTCGAGTGTATTGCCGCAAACCGCCAAACTTGTCGGTACCTGCAGAAGTTTTGAGCCTGAAGTGCAGGATCGGGTTCAGGAGCGTTTATGCGAAGTGGCAGAAGGCGTCGCTCAGACCTATGGAGCAAAAGCAGAGTGCCATTACAAGCGCCTGTATCCCGCACTTTTGAATCACAAAGAGCAGGCACAGGCGGTTAAAGAGCTCGTGCGAGACTGGCTGGGAGAGGCAGGCTTGATGCCGGCTCCTCAGCAGATGACGGCTGAAGACTTCGCCTTTATGACTCAGGTTCGTCCGGGCTGTCTTTTCCGCTTGGGAATCGGTGATGCCGAGCATCGGTCCAATCTTCACGAGTGTGAATTTGACTTTAATGATGAGGCGATTGTTTACGGCTCAACTCTGATGGTGCTTATTGCCCAAAGCCGTTTACTCGCATTAAACGGCCGATAATCAGTGCAAAAAAAGAGGCTTTTTGCAAAAATGCGAAAAGCCTCCGGTCTTATTATTGAGCCAAAATTTTATTCTTTTTTCCCATCTTCCCAGTATTCGACAAAGAACGGGATAATGCTGTCCAAGTTGCCGTGATTGATTCGATAAGGGGCGCTTGCTGCGACAATGGGCTTGCCATGGAATGCAAAGCCGATACCGGCTGTTTTGATCATTTCCAAATCGTTGGCACCATCGCCTCCGGCAATAGCTTGGCTGTGGTGCAGCCCATGGAGCATGCAGAGCATATCGAGTGCGCGGCGCTTGCCCGCAGCATCTAAAATTTCTCCGCCGCCGGGGCCGGTCGTTTCACCCGTAAAGTAGCCGTCTTTCATAATCAGGTGATTGCAAAGGTAACCAGTCATTCCCAGTTTTTCGCAGACAACTTTGGCAATGGCATCAAAACCCCCGGAAAGGATATAAGTTTTGAGGCCGTGAGCCTTGGCAAAATTAATCAGTTCAACGGCTCCGGGCATCAATTTGGCGTGAGTGGCCGTCACATCCATGTAGTGAGCGGGAGCTCCTTTAAAGAGTTTGACGCGCTCTCTGAGATACTCTGCAAAAGGCATGTGGCCCTGCATGGCAATTTCTGTCATGCGTGCCACTTCTTCACCCACACCGCACTGCCAGGCAATGTCATCAATGCACTCCAATTCAATGAGTGTGCTGTCCATATCTAAGGTAAGGATGCCGAAATTTTTGATGCTCAGGCCATCGGGCACACAGTTGACATCAAAGCCTAATTTGGTACCCCTTTCGAGCAAATCTTGGGTTAATACATCGTCAGCGCCGTTAATGCGCACAGCATTGGGTTTTACCCAAATATTTTTGATGGCCAAGCTTTCTGCAAAAGCATCTGCCCCCATACCTTCAATGACAATATCCATGTGAGTTACTCCCGTTAATTAAGTTCTTTGATTTTACAGCTGCCCGCACGAGCACCTTCGCAAACATAGAGGTGTTTGCCGAAACGAATCCGTTGAATGTACTGAATGAAATGACCGTGCTGCATGGTCAGTACCTCTTCTTCAGAGTCCATTTTTTCTTTGCCGCCGATTGCTTCGGTCAGTACACGGGCATCGGGCAAGGGCATGAGCGCATTGGCAGAGTCTGTAAGGCCCATGAGTTTCATCACTGTCAGAGCAAAATCGTCATGCCCTGCAGGCTCTGTATGAGTCAATTCAGAAGAGCTGAAACGGTCACCCTGAATAGCCAAAAGACTTTGAATTTCTGCCGGCAAAAGTCCGCCGTGATTGCCGGCGCCGATTGCAAGAGATGCCCCCATAATCAGTTTGCCCTTTTGAGGATTATTTCTCATTGTCACGCGGATATCGGGACCTCTGGCGTGATCAGAAAAGATCAAGGCTTCAGAGAAAGTTCCGGGTACCCTGCCTTCAATGTCTTCAATGCAGGCATGTTCTTTGGGTTGAGAGAAAATCATTCCGACTTCATCGAGTGCCATTAACTCATCTCTGAGTCGTAATAATTTTTCTTCATCGGGGTGAGTCAGCCACAATCCCAATGTGTAGTCTCCGACCATAATGAGGTCACATTCTTCAACAGAGCGGCCTTCGGCAAGATCTTTACGCGTAAAGACCTTCCAGCCGTTTTCAATGAGCTTGGCCTTTAAGTCAAAGTGTGCGCAAACTTCTCCATGACCATGATCGGAGATCACAGCAAGCTGCACGCCTTTTTCCTTTCCTTCACTTTCCCACCAATTGAGAATCTTTTTGAAAGCCTCATCGGCGTGCTTTCTCGCCTGACGGGTCTTGGGGTCAAAAATGCCGAATTCATGACTGGAGTGATCGGGCTCCCCGATCCAAAGGATGGTGACATCACCTAAACCGCGGGGCAATTCATGCTCAAAAAAGAGATCCGTTACCAACTGCGTGCCCTCAAAGTCAGGGAAATGCAATTGCACCCCATTTCCCCATTTGGCTTGAAGAGCCTCGCGTTCTGATTCGGGGAGTGTGAGGCCGATGTCATGAACACAGCAATTGAGGTGTCCGGGATAGCGGTCTGCATGAATATGCTGCAAACGGGTGCTGCCGGAAGAGTTTGCGCAGATGACTCTCAGAGTTTTGCCGGCATGCCCTAAACGATCTCCAAGGGTAGGAATGTTAATTAAGTTGCCGTTGGCATCATGAGCTTCAATACTGGGGACGCTGGATCCTACAAAAACAGCCTCTTGAGACTGAACCGAACGGTCAAAATAAGCATTGGCGATGATGCCGTGTTTATTCGGTCTGAAACCGGAGAAAATCGTCGGATGGTTGACATAGGTTTCCGTCGGGAAAGTTGCCATGTAACGCGTCCAGTGGTGAGACTTTTCGATAAAGGCCGAAAGCGTCGGCATGTCCTCTTTAATGCAGTCGGGACGCAGTCCGTCAAACCCGACGATAACGAAACGAGTTTTATTGTTATTCATATTGTTATCTGCCTTGCGGTTCTAATTTTTGTTGTACAAAATCGCCCAGAATTGACATCGAGAGCGTAGATAAAACAATCACAACGCCGGGGATCACAGCAATCCACCAAGCAGTTGTCAAATAATCACGTCCAAAGCCCAACATCGTTCCCAACGAACTCATCGGCGGTTGAACACCAACACCCAAGAATGAAAGTGAAGTTTCCAGCAAAATCATGCCGGGGAAGTTTAGCGTCATGTTAACCACCAGCGCGGAGGCAATATTGGGCAGAATGTGTTTGATTGCAATGCGCCAGGTCGGAATACCCAGACCTTCCAAAGCATTGGCGTAGCCTTCGGTGTAAGCCGAGCGAGCGAGGTTTCTCGTCAGACGTGCATAGCGGTCCCACCCGTATACGGCCATGATGACAATAATCACCGTGACATTGGTGCCTAAGAAGGCAAGGATTGTCAAAGCGAGGATGATAAAGGGCAGAGAGGCCGTGAAGTCAACTGCTGCATTTAACGTATCATCAACCAGTCCGCCAAAGCGAGCCGCCAAAAATCCCAACGTTGTGCCGATAATGGCACCTAAGATTGTGCCGGCGATAGCCAGTAAAAATGACAGACGCAGGGAGTAAACCAAGCGGGAAAACACATCGCGCCCCAACTCATCGGTGCCCAGAATATGAGCAAAGCTCGTAAAGGGCATCGTCAGACGCGAAGTTAAATCCATTTGTTCAATATCGTAGGGCGCCACCCAGGGGGCGAGCACACCGAACGCAAAGAAGATAAAAAGCAGACCCGCACTGCAATACACAAGGATGTCCGAGCCTTTCTTTTGCACATTAATGAATTGAGCCATTTGTCTCGTACTCCGTTAGTTATTGCTCTTACGCAAGCGAGGATTGACAACAAGAGCAAGCAGATCCATCGCAAGGTTGGCGATAATAAGTGAGGCACCGGTTGCCAGCACAATCAGTTGAACCACGGGGATGTCACGGTTGGCAACAGACTGAACCAGGAGTTTGCCGACTCCGGGCCAGGAGAAAACGTTTTCAGTAATCACTGCACCTGCCACGAGCGTTCCCAGGAAAAAGCCCATGATGGTCAAAATGGAGAGCATGGCATTGGGCAGAGCGTGCAGCCAAATGACGCGTCTTTCCGGCAGCCCTCTCATGCGAGCGGCTTTCACACAGGGCAGTCTCATTGCATCAATCATGGCGCTTCGGGCATACCGGGAGAAAATGGCAGCTTCGGAAGTAGCCATCGTGATAATCGGCATGATGTAGTGCCAGACGGTCGCGTTGCCGTAAGAAGGCAGCCAGCCCAACCAGATGGAGAAAATGAGCAGAAGCAAAACGCCCATGAAGAAGTTCGGCACGGCGTAGCCGAAAACCGAAACGAACATCATGGCTTTATCGAGGTTGCTGTTTCTGTGTAAAGCAGCAATCACGCCCGCAGGAATGCCGAATAAAAGCGTCACAATCGCAGTCGGAATCATCAGATCGAGCGTCGGCCAGAAGGCGTTTAAAAAGACCTCTTTAACAGGCAGCCCCGTGAGGTAACTTCTGCCCATATCCAAAGTGATGAACTTTTGCAGATAAACGAGGAACTGTTCCCAAAGCGGTCTGTCGAGTCCCCATTGAGCGCGGAAAGCAGCCAAAGCGGTCGCATCAGCTCCATCGCCCAGCATGATACGAGCCGGGTCACCGGTTAAATGCAAAGCGAAAAAGACGCACGCGGTGAGCAAAAACAGCGTCACAAGCGAGCGCAAAACGATACGTAGAACAAGCGCTACCATCACGCTTCTCCTTCGGAGGCCTGGAGTGCTTCAAAAGCTTTTTGCTCAAAGCAGGCACAGGCGTGGTTGTCGGAAAGTTTCGTCAGAGTCGGCACTTCTAAATGGCATCGTGAGCTTGCCACCGGGCAGCGGTTGGCAAAGACGCAGCCTTTGGGACGATCAATGGGGCTCGGCATTGAGCCCTTCGGATAAAAGTGAATGACACTCGCATCGGCCCCGGGGGTGCTCGCCATCAAAAGCTTCGTGTAGGGGTGCTTCGGACGCTTGAAAATTTCATCCACATCGCCCGCTTCCACAATGCGCCCGAGGTACATAACGACCACGCGATCGCAGATGTAGCGCACGACGTTGAGGTTGTGCGAGACGAAAAGCATCGACACCTGGCTTGCATTTCGGAGGTTGTAGAGCAGTTCAAGCACCTGAGCCTGAATAGAAACGTCCAGAGAGGCTACCGGTTCGTCGCAGACCAAAAGCGCGGGCTCAAGGGCTACGGCTCGCGCAATGGCTGCGCGCTGCAGCTGACCGCCTGACATCACCACCGGCAGTTTATTTATGTGGTGAGCGGGCATCCCGACCGCTTTTAAAACCGCAGCAGCTCTTTCGAGAGCAGCCTCTTTTGAGAGATTTTTGTGAACCATTAAAGGTTCAGCAACCTGTTCAATGACAGGCATTCTCGCATCAAAGCAGCCGTAAGGATCCTGATAGATCATCTGCATGGCTGCGCGCTGAGCCCGCCAGGCCTTACTTCTCGGTTCGGGGATCGGTTGGTTTTTAAAGAGAACGACCCCTTGGGTGGGCTTTTGATGCCCGAGCAAAAGTCTCGCCAAAGTTGATTTGCCGCAACCGGATTCGCCGACCAAACCTAAAATTTCTCCGTGTTCAATCTGAACTTCGATGTCCTGGAGCACGTCCCACGGTTTTTTGCGGCCCAAAAAGCCCTGACGCGTGTAGTAGCAGTGCTTTTGAATGTGAGCATCTACGAGGGTCGGAAAGTCGGTCTGCTCCATGTTGACCAAAGACTTCATCATGTCGGTGACCTGACTGAGCCCATCTTTTTGCTCTTGTTCAGAAGCTTCATGGGCTTTCGTGCAACGGGAGCGCCAATGCACAGCCTTATCAAGATCGGCTAAATCGGTGAGTGTCTGTCTGCAGGTGTCACAGACTTTTGCACAGCGGCTTGCAAAGGGACAGCCGCTTCCGAGTTTGTCAGGCGGCGGGATTTCCCCCGGAATGGGCTTTAAAGTGCCTTTGACGCTTGTCATATCGGGCATGGCATCCAAAAGCCCTTCGGTGTAGGGGTGAGCCGGATTGGGCAAAACCTTTGCAACCGGTCCTTCTTCGAGGAGATACCCTGCGTACATCACGGAGACTTTATCGGCGACGTCGTGAGCCAGGTGCAAATCATGCGTGACCAAAAGCATGGACATATTGAGTTTGCGAATGGTTTCACGCAGCTCCTGCAAAAGTTCTCTTTGCACAACAACGTCCAAAGCTGTTGTCGGTTCATCGGCTAAAAGCAGTTTCGGAGCGCCTACCAAAGCCAACGCAATCATGATGCGCTGACGCATGCCGCCCGAGAGTTGATGCGCATAGGCTGTCATTCGCTTTTCAGGAGCAGTAATGCCGACGGTCTTTAGGAGTTCAAGTGCGATATCGTGCAGGTCGTGTTTGTGGGCGGCGAGCACTTTGGCTGTGTTTTGACCGCGGTAATTGGGATGGCGGCAGGCAATGGTTTCCATCAATTGGTAGCCGATGGTGCGCATAGGGTTCAGAGCACTCATGGCATCTTGCACAACCATAGCGATTTCTGCTCCGCGCAGTTTCCGATATTCTTCGGCCGATAGTGTTAAAAGCTCTTTGCCTTGAAACTGGATGCTGCCGTTGATGCGGCAATTGTTGCCTGCCAGGCCAAGAATGGAGCGGGCAAGCACACTTTTACCCGAACCTGATTCACCGATAAGAGCGTGGATTACGCCTTGTTCGATATCAAGGTCGATACCATGGAGCACTTCCACGGGACCGAACGAAACATGCAGGTCTCGGATGCTGATCAGAGGATCGTTTTGCATGAGATAGTTTGAAATGCGAAACCCGCCCCTAAGCCATGAACGACCAGGAGCGGGGAAGGGTTAGTCGGAGATTACTTGAACGACAGGTTGTCGGCGTTTAAGTACAAGCGACCTTCAGTGCCCGGCGTCCATTGGACGTTCTTTTGCTTACCGTAAATCATCGGCAGAGCATAGAGCGGGCAGCCTTGCGGGTCATTTGCGAAAGCTTCAAGCATCTTGATCCAGGCAGCCTTACGTAGGGCAGGATCAACAGAGGTTTCCAAAACCTTACCGTTTTCGGCAAAGACCTTGTATTCAGCGCTCGTTGTATCGATGTAACCCATCGTATCCCAGGACGTGCCCGGCTTCATACGACGCCACAATTGGGAGGCGGGATCCGGGAAGTAGGCCGAGAAGCTGGCGTTATTGATCATGCGGTCAGCGCCGGCGGCTTCAACCTGCGTCCAGTTTTCCTTCACTTGGATTTCGATATTAAGGCCCACCGCTTTGAGCATGGAGGCGATGGCTTGAGAAACCGTCATTTCAAGCGTGTAGTAGCCGGCCTGGATGCGCCAAACAATGGGTTCGCCCTTGTAGCCCGAAGCCTTGATCAAAGCTTTGGCTTTTTCCGGATCGTAGAGCTTCTTATTTAATTCAGGGATATAAAGGTCGCCGAACGTCTTCGACTGGAAGCTGTCAGCCGTTGTGGTCTTACCGGCAAACAAAGCGTTAACGAGCAGTTCGCGGTCAATCGCGTGAAGGATGGCCTGGCGAATTTCTTTGCTTTGCATGACCTTGGAAGAGCGGCTGTCAAAGACTAAACCGTAGATGTTATCAATCGGGCCGCCGACTACATCGACTTTACCGTCAGAGGAAAGGGGCTTGATTTGATCGGGCGGCACTTCCGTGATGAGGTCAAATTCGCCTGAGCGCAAACCGGCTACACGAGCAGACAATTCCGGCACTTCAACAAAACTTAACTTAGCGGCCGGTGCTTTTTTGTTCCAGTAGCCGTCGAAACGAACCAAGTCCAAACGATTGCCGGTTTTGAAGGAGTTGATTTGATAAGGACCGGTACCGATCGGGTGCTTCACCCAGTTTTCCCAAGAGCCGGCCTTCTTAAAGCCGTCTTCGGAAATGATTTCGGACATACGGGCAGAGAAGCGGCGTTCGATCAAGGGATCGGCAGCCTTCATCGTGATACGAACCGTGTAGTCATCAACTTTTTTGACTTCTTTTAATCCGCCCAAGAATTCCCATGCGGCGGGACGACCCGGGGCTTTTTCACCGGAGAAGCGTTCAGCACCGAAGCTAAAGACTACGTCATCGGCCGTGAAATCCGTACCGTCATGGAATTTCACGCCTTTGCGCAATTTAAATTCAACCGTTTCAGGGGAGATACGCTTCCAGGATTCAGCCAAACCGGGCTTCATTTCACCGGTATGCGTATCGGCATAAATCAACGTTTCATAAATAGAGGAAACAACGCGATCAATGGCGTTGTTGTTAATGCCTTGCGGTTCAACCGTAGGCGGCAATTGCTGAACGGCAACCACCATATGTTCGGCACTGGCCAAAGCAGCTTGAGACAATAAGCCGCAGGAAATCATTACAGAGGCAAGAAGCGTTTGACGTAACAGTGTCATGAAATACTCCATCACAAGTAAGTGGATCAGTCCGGCCAACACAACAGACCGGAGAAAATTAAGGACAGCTATCTTGGGAGGGTATTTTGATGGGACAATATTTCAGAAAGACGATAAAAAGATGACGATTTAATGACAAAACTCACTAAATCGCGCATAAATAGGCAAAGGTGACGCGGTCGTTGCCGCCCAGATCTTTGACAGTGGTGATTTTTTGCCAGCAGCTTTTGGATTGAAAAAGAGCGCGGACCGCCTCGGCCTGATCCCAGCCGTGTTCAAAGGCTAGCAGTCCGTTTGAATTGAGGTATTGCGGGGCTTTCTCAATGATGTGAGCAATGTGAGTCAGACCGTCAGCGCCGTCGGTGAGTGCTCCCGCGGGTTCGTACTGAAGATTCAGAAGGTGTTCATCTTCACGATGAATATAAGGAGGGTTGCTCACGATGATGTCAAAGCGTGAAAACTCCGGGACTGCGTCAAACCAGCTGCCTTCATAAAACGTTACGGCTGCGCCCAGTTTTTGGGCGTTTTGCTGGGCAATCGACAGTGCTTTAGTACTGATGTCTGTTGCACTGACCGTGAGTTTGGGATTTTCCAGAGCTAAAGTAACGGCAATGCAGCCCGATCCGGTCCCCAGGTCAATCAGCGTCATGGGCTGATTCTTAGGGCATTGCTGCAAAATAAAATCAATGAGTGTTTCAGTATCCGGTCTTGGGATAAGCACGTCAGGCGTCACGTCAAAAGAGCGGCCGTAGAATTCCTGGTGGCCGCAAATATAGGGAACGGGCATCCCTTTAAAGCGTTTGCTCACACAGTCTTTATAGTCTCTTAGCAGTTCTTCGGACAACTCATCTCGGTCATGGGTAATGAGATACGTTCGATTAACGCCTAAACAATGAGCAAGCAGAAGTCGTGCCTCAAAGCGATCAATGAGCTTTGAGGCTTGCTGTTCGGCTTGCCTAATCGTTGTCATGGAAGTTTAACTATTCGCCGAGACTGGCCAATTGTTCGATCTGGTGCTCGGTGGTTAAAGCCGTAATGATTTCATCCAAATCACCGTCCATGATGAAATCGAGCTTATAGAGCGTGAGGTTGATGCGGTGATCGGTCACGCGTCCCTGAGGGTAGTTATAAGTACGGATGCGTTCGCTTCTGTCACCGGAGCCCACAAGACTTTTTCGGGTGCTCGCTTCCTGAGCCTGTTGCTTGGCAATTTCGTTAGCCGTGATGCGGGAAATCAAAACGCTCATGGCTCGCGCTTTATTTTCGTGCTGACTGCGTTCATCCTGGCATTCCACGACGGTACCCGTCGGGATGTGCGTGATACGAACGGCAGAGTTGGTTTTCTGAACGTGCTGGCCGCCTGCACCGGATGCGCGATAGACGTCAATTCGCAAGTCAGCCGGGTTAATTTCCACTTCACCGATTTCGTCCAGTTCAGGCAGCACGGCCACCGTGCAGGCCGATGTATGCACGCGGCCCTGGCTTTCGGTTTCAGGCACGCGCTGCACACGGTGACCGCCGCTTTCAAATTTAAGCTTAGAGTAGGCTCCTTCACCGATAATGCGAACGATGACTTCCTTGTAGCCGCCTAAATCGCTTTCTGAAGCCGAAACAATTTCCGTTTTCCAGCCCTGGCGTTCAGCGTAGCGGGTATACATACGAAGTAAGTCACCGGCAAAAAGCGCCGATTCATCGCCGCCCGTTCCGGCGCGAATTTCCAGGTAAATATTTTTGCTGTCATTGGGATCACGCGGCAAGAGCATAATCTGAAGGTCTTTTTCAAGTGCTTCAAGATGCTTTTTACCGTTATCGATTTCTTCCTGCGCAAAATCGGCTGAATCGGGATCCTGTAGGAATTCGCGTGCGGCTTCAATATCCCCTTCGGTAGATTCATACTCTTTGAGCTTCATCACCACAGGTTCAATTTCAGCGCGTTCTCTGGAGAGATCACGGAAACGATTCATGTCGTTTGTGACATCGGGAGAAGCCAGCATGGCATCGATTTCTTCCAGGCGTCTGGCGATTTGTTTTAATTTGCTTCGCATTGACTCTTTCACGGGGAGTCTCCTAAAAATTTAATTCTGTACAGATATTTGACCTGCCTAATGTTAAGGCAGTCTGAGAAAAAAGGGGCAAGGAGCTGCCCAAGCTAACGCCTGCGCTCCAGATAGAAACGTTTGAAGCAGGCCTCCAGGTGCGCGCGCTCTGCACCTGTCAGATGTTCGGTATCTTTTAGCAGAGCCAGATTGTCATGAATGAGCTTATGGGTGATGTCGTGGGCCATGCGGTTTAATGCAGCATCAAGATCATTGCCGTTTCTGATGCTGTGCTTAGCTCTTTGAATACAGCCGGCAGAAAGCGCACTGGCTCGTTCGATCATCGTTTCGATGGTCGGAACACTGTCGCGCCACTGAAGCCAATCGGAAAAATCTTTGACGCGTTGCGCAATGATCTGACGGCTTTCTTCAACCGCTGCCAATCGTTCGGCTTTGCCACTTTGAACGACTTTACCCAAGTCATCGACGGTGTAGACGTAGACGTCGTCAAGTCGGGAGACTTCTTCTTCAACATCGCGGGGGACAGCTAAGTCGACGATGAAAATCGGTTTGTGGTGACGCTCGCGGATTGCCCGCTCAATCATGCCGAGCCCGATAATCGGCAGAGCGCTTGCCGTGCAGGAAACGATAATGTCGTAACGGGCAATGTGCTGAGGCAGATCAGCCAATTTCATGGATTGGGCATTAAATCGTGCTGCGAGCGCCTCACCTCTGTCAAGCGAGCGGTTGGCGATGGTCATGGATTGGGGAGCCTGACCGTTAAAGTGCGCGGCGCAAAGCTCAATCATTTCGCCGGCCCCTACAAAAAGCACATTCAGATCGTGCAGTTCACCGAACAAGCGGTTAGCCAGGCGGACTGCGGCAGCAGCCATCGAAACGGTATGAGCGCCGATTTCAGTGGCCGTGCGAACTTCTTTGGCAACGGTAAACGTTTTTTGAAAAAGGGTATTGAGCATCAGGCCCAGCCCTTGGGCTTTGCGGGCCATTTTCTCGGCTTTTTTCATTTGACCTACGATCTGAGTTTCACCGAGCACCATGGAGTCTAGGCCGCTTGCGACATTAAACGCGTGCTCAACTGCCTCTAAATCGGTAAGCGCATAGGTGTGGGGTGTGAGCTCAGACAGGGAAAGTCCTTTTTCTTCAGCTAAAAAAGCCTCCAGAGCTCCGATGGCTAAATCAGCATCTTCGGCGGCGCAATAAAGTTCGGTGCGGTTGCAGGTCGAAAGAATGAGCGCTTCGGTGATGCGTCCCGATTCTTCCCCTGACAGGCGCGACAAGACCTTGCCGATTGTCTCAGCAATTTCTTCCGGACCAAAAGCAACCCGCTCACGAATAGCAAGCGGGGCGGTCGTATGATTTAAACCCAGAGTCAGTAAGTGCATGAAAAGAAAAAGGGAAAAACTTTCCCTAAAATCAAAATTGAAGCGTAAGTGTATAGTGTCCCGATTAAATTTGCCTTATGAGTTACAAACTGCCGGTTATTCCTACCGATGAAGATAAAATCCGGGCGGCCGTCTGGCGCGCCAAGCGTCATGTTGACCGACAGGCACTCATGAGCGCAGGGGCAACATTTGTTCCGATTCCCGGCGTAGATATGCTGGTGGATGTCTCAGTTATGATCAAAATGATTGATCATATTAATCAGGAATTTGGGCTCACACCCGAGCAGATTGATCGTTTACCGAGTCACAAGCGAATCATTGCCTATCAGGCGATCAATTGGGTGGGCGCCGTGTTGGCAGGCAAAGTGATTACCGCTCAGATTGCTATCAGCATATTAAAAACAGTGGGCATTAAATTAGGTACCAAACAGGCTGCGCGATGGGTGCCTGTGGTGGGTCAAATCAGTGCGGCTGCATTGGGTTTTGCTGCTTTGCGTTATCTTGGCCGAGAACATATCAAAGACTGTGAAAAAGTCGCCCGTGAAGTCAGTCTCAGATTAGGCCTTTCGGAAAGTGAGACTAAATCTGATTAAGGCAAAACAAAATTTACTTCTTAACACGGTAAAGCCTTTAAAATACAAAGTAATTCAAAGGATTTTGAAGATTCTTTATTGATTCATCCTCTTTCAGAAAATGAAAGAACGGGTGCGTTTTTGTTTAATTAGGAGAATTTTATGGCAAAAGAACTTCCTGCTTTAAGCGAAGCAGTATTGGCTCAGGTGCAAAAAGTTGCCCAGTTGGAAAAGGTTCAAAAAGCACTTGAAATTGCCAAACGTGATGTTCAACGTGCAATGGATGAACAAGTCGAACTGTGTGAAATCCCGGCTCCGACGTTTATGGAAGAAAAACGCGCCCAGTCCGTGCTTGAACGCATGAAGGCCTACGGTTTAACCGATGTCAGAATGGATGATATCGGCAATGTGATCGGTGTTCGTAAGGGTACGGTCGAAGGCGGTCCGATTTTGGTGTTGGGCGCCCACATGGACTCTGTGTTCTCGATTGATACCGATGTGACCGTGAAAAAAGACGGCATCCGCTACTCTGCTCCCGGCATCGGCGATAACTGTTCCGGCTTGCGTGCTATTTTGCAGGTTCTCAGAGGTTTGGAAGAAGCTGACATCAAGACCAAGGGTGACATTTGGTTTGTGGGTACCGTGGGTGAAGAAGGTAACGGCGATATCCGCGGCTCCAAGCACTTGGTGAAGAACAATAAGATTGACGGCTTTATCGCAGTGGACTCCACCGATGTAGGCCGTGTGCTCTACGGTGCCACGGGCTCTCACCGCTGGCGCATCAGCATCGACGGCTTGGGCGGTCACAGCTTTGCCGAATACGGCAAGACCCCGAGTGCCATTCACGCAATGGCCCGTGCCATTCAGAAGTTTGCCGATCTGCGTCCTGCTGCCGACCCCAAGACCACTTGGACAGTGGGTACGATCAAGGGCGGTACGACGGTGAACTCCATCGCTGCTCACTGCGAAGTGGAAATCGACATGCGCAGCTTTGACAACAAGTGCCTGCTTGCTTTGGAAGCTGAAATTCTTTCGAAGTTTGACGAAGCAGTTGCCGAAGAAAACGCTTCCTGGACCATCACGGATCCGGAACGTATTTTGAAGCTCACGAAGACCGCAATCGGCGATCGTCCTGCCGGCACCCGTCCGCATGACTGCCCGGTGCTCCAAGTAGCTCGCAGCGCACAGAAAGTTTTGGGTATTGAATTGACTCAGTACGTTCGCTCTTCGACAGACGCCAACGCTCCGATGAGCATGGATATTCCGTCAACGTGCCTGTGCTCCGGCGGACACGCTGAAAATGCCCACAACGTGAAGGAATTCTTCGAAATGATCGACACTCACTTGGGTCCGCAGCTTATTACTTTGGCGGCTTTGAGCTTAGTGGGCGTCGAAGACGAAGAACCGTTGTCTAATTCAGCCTAAACTGATATACTGTCGGAAATAGACTGCTTTCAGGTCAGTTCTCTGATCTGAAGGCAGATATTTCCGTTTTTTATTTGAGGCTTTCTATGAGACCTTTAATCGGCGTAACGTCCCTTTGGGATGACATCAAATCATGCGGTTGGATGTGGCAGAACTATCTGGAATTGATTTGGGACGCAGGCGGCATGCCGATGGTCTTGCCTTTGAATGCATCAAATGAGGCTGTTGAAGAAGCAGTTGCGCGTTGCAACGGCTTTTTATTTACGGGTGGCCAGGATATCGCCCCTGAATACTTTGAGTGTAAGCATCCTCAATACTGCCAAAAACCTGCTTTTGTGCGTGATGCCCTGGAATTCAAATTATTCGATGCTGCGCGTAAAGCTCATCGCCCTATTTTCGGCATCTGCCGTGGGATGCAGTTGATCAACGTTGCAATGGGAGGCGATCTCATCGAGGATATCCCAAGCCAGATCGGGACGCAGACCGAGCATCGTTATGTCACACCGGGCACGCCTACTATGCATGAAGTGGAGGTCTTGGGAGAGTCATATTTATCCCGTGCGTGCGCTGAGAAAGTAATCACGGTCAATAGTTTTCACCACCAGGCGATTGATCGGGTGGCTCCCGGCTTAAAAGTCATTGCCAGAAGCAACACGGATCAGATCGTTGAAGCGGTTGAGGCTCAAGGGGAGGATTTCCTTGTAGCGCTTCAGTGGCATCCCGAGCGTATTTATCAGGGAAGGCCGGAAAACCTCCGACTTGTAGAATTCTTTATTGAAGCTTCGGCTAAAGTTGCGCCGTAGTAATGGATTAGCGATGCAAGAGCGGTTCAGTTATAAGGACGCTATTAAACGCAGTCATCGGGAAGCGGCTTATACGCTTGCGGCGGCTCTTTTGCTCTTTTTGTTTTTTTGGTTGGCCCTTTTTCTGACTGCCGAAAGCGGTGTTTTCCTTTTAGGACTGCCTTTATGGTTTTGGCTCTCCTGCGTCGGCGGCTACGTTCTTTCCGTTATCGTTGTCTGGGTTTTAGTAAAGAAAGCTTTCCGTCATTTTGATTTATTTTCTGATGAGGACAAAAAACCATGACAGCTTCATCGTGGATCATTTTTGTCCCGCTTCTTCTCTTTCTTTTGGCTTTGCTTTTCATCGCTCGGTCCGATTCTTCTCAAAGCGGTACTGATTTCGTCAAAAGTTACTTTTTAGGTGACAGGGCCCTTCAGGGATTTGTTCTGGCGATGACACTTGTCGCCACCTACGGCTCGGGAAGTTCTTTTGTCTCCGGTCCGGGCTTGGCGTGGCGCTATGGTTTGGGATGGGTTGTTTTCGCGGCGCCTCAGATTATTACGGGCTTTTTGGTACTGGGTGTTTTGGGTAAGAAGATGTCTCTGGTAAGCCGACGGATCGGCGCAATTACCGTGATTGATGTAATCGTTGCCCGTTTTAAAAGCTCAGTCCTGGGGGCATTTCTCTCTGTTGCGCTTTTATTCTTTTTTGTTGC
Source organism: uncultured Sutterella sp. (assembly GCA_900545335.1). Taxonomy (GTDB): domain Bacteria; phylum Pseudomonadota; class Gammaproteobacteria; order Burkholderiales; family Burkholderiaceae_F; genus Aphodousia. The sequence continues at coordinate 313,521 of UQYP01000001.1, forward strand.
GATGATGGTCGGGCAATTTATCGGAGGGGCGCAGCTCATTTCTCAGGCAGCAGGAATTCATTATGTGGGAGGCCTTGTACTTTTCGGTTCGGTGGTAGTGCTTTACACCACATTCGGGGGCTTTAAAGCCGTGGCGATAACCGATACGGTTTGTGCGCTTTTAATGCTTACCGGCATGGGCGTATTGGCAGCAGATATCATCGGTGAAGCCGGCGCCCTCACTTTACTGATGCAAAAAATTGCCGCTGACGCAGGAGCCCAACAGGCGCAAGCTTTCGTTGACCCGACTTCCTGCGGCGCACTTCCCTGGACACTGCTTTTTTCCTCCTGGATATTGGTGGGTTTTGCAACTGTCGCATTGCCGCAGTCGGCTGTTCGGTGCATGGCCTATAAAAGTACTCAGGATTTGCATCTGGCCATGATCGTGAGCACGATTGTTTGCGGAGCGCTCATGATCGGAATGACGCTTTTGGGGTTCTTAGCCCGAGCGGCGGTTCCGGAATCAGGTATTTTCGGAGGCAATACCGACGCTATGATTCCTTATCTGATTGCGCATCATATGAATCCGTGGGTAGCGGGCATTACGTTAGTAGCGCCTGTGGCAGCTACGATGTCAACCGTGAGTTCGCTTTTGATTGCTGCCTCTTCTGCCATTATCAAGGACCTGATTTTAAGACGCTACCCCATGCTGCCTGATCGTGCCGCTCACGTGGCCCGCTATGCCAAAGTCTGCACCTTTTTAATCGGTGTGCTTTCCCTTCTTTTGGCGATCAATCCGTTTGAGATCATTGTTTGGATCAATATGTTTGCCTTCGGCGGTCTTGAAATCGCCTTTTTGTGCCCGCTTGTGGGAGGACTCTTTTGGTCAAAAGCCACTTCAAAAGGGGCTTGGGCTTCTGTTCTTTTAGGTTTGGCTGTTTATGGCTGGGCCTGTTTGGCTAAACCCGATTTGGGCGGCTGGCATGCAGTCACGCCCGCCTTAGCGGTATCAATCGTCAGTTTTATCTTGGTGAGTCTCACTGAGAAAAAAGAGATTAATCAGGACTTTTTCCCTCGATAAAAAAGCCCCGCCTCAAGTGGGCAGGGCTGAGATTAATTTTTAAGACCTAAAAAGTGCAGTGATCAAAGATGGCTTTGGGCTGCGTGAATTCCAAAAGACCGGCGTATCCGCCCTCTCTTCCGATGCCGCTTTGTTTATAGCCGCCAAAGGGAGCAGTCACGTCGCGCGGTCCGTCGTTAATATAGACGTTGCCGGCTTTGATCCGTTTAGCCACTTCAATTGCCCGAGCCTTATTGCCGAATACTGCAGCGTTAAGACCGTAAGGCGTGTCGTTGGCAATCGCAATGGCCTCTTCAATATCTTTATAGGTGATAACACAAAGCACCGGCCCGAAAATTTCCTCCCGAGCAATTCTCATGGAGTTTTTCACATCCGTGAAAATCACCGGATGAACGTAATAGCCCTTCGTTGCATCTTGAGGGATGCTGCCCGCAAGCATTGTGGCACCTTCTTCTAACCCGAGTTTGATATAAGAGGTGATTTTGTCAAACTGAGCTTTTGAAGAAACCGGTCCGATCCGAGTGGCCGGATCTGTCGGATCGCCCACCGTGTAGTCCGGAAGGTGTTTGAGCAGAAGTTCTTCAATAACTTTTTTATCGGCTTCAGGGATGAGCAGACGAGAAAAGGCTGTGCAGGTTTGACCGCTATTGAGGAAAATGGAATCAAAGAGTTTAGAGACCGCTTTGTCATAATCGGCACCCGGCAGCCAAATAAAAGGAGACTTGCCGCCCAATTCCAGACTGATGCGCTTGACACTTTCCAAAGCCCGCTGACTGAGTTTGATACCGACTTTGGTGGATCCTGTGAAAGAAACCATGTCAACTAACGGATGCGAGGCTAATGCGTCACCGACTGCACTGCCTTTGCCGGTTACCATGTTGATGACGCCTGCCGGGAATCCTGCCTGGTCAAAAGCATCGACTAAAAGATAGGCGGTAAGGGGCGTGTGCTGGCTCGGTTTCAATACAACAGTGTTACCCATCAGGATTGCGGGAATAATCTTTTGAACCACTTGGCCCAGCGGATAATTCCAAGGCGTAATGCAGGCAACCACTCCGATCGGTTCACGGTAAACCGTCGACTGTTTCAGACTTTCTTCCAAGGCAAGCTCTGCGGCGCACTCAATATAGGAACGGGTTCTTGTGAATTGATACACGCAGTGCGACTGAACGGAAAAACTCACAGGGGCGCCGAGTTCTTTGACTTCTAGATTAATAATTTGATCTTTATAGCTTTCAAAAACGGCAAGCATCTTTTTCATGAGGCCGATTCTCGTGCCCAATTCTGTTTTAGACCACGATTCGAATGCCTGATGAGCTGCCCGAACAGCTCGGTCAATATCTTCGCTGTTGCCTTCCGGAACCTTGGCAAAATGCTCAAGGGTGGCAGGGTTTTCCACCTCAATAAACTGACCGCTTAAAGAGTCCTGCCACTGTCCGTCGATATAGATTTTTTCAAAGTTGTAGCCCATAAATCCCCCTTTGTTGAAATCTCTTATGTTTCTATTATGAGTATAGGACGGTGCGCAGAGAGTGTTTTGCTTTTGGTTAAAGGCTTGGAAGTACAAAAAAAGGCGGCTGGGTAATCGGCCGCCTCGAAACAGAATCAAGGATTAAAGATTTTTTACGAAAAGTGCTCTGATAGCGTTGAGAACCGCCAAAATCATGACACCGACGTCAGCGAAAATGGCCATCCACATATTGGCAAGACCGATCGCACCAAGGAAGAGGCAAAGTACCTTAATGCCGATCGCAAACCAAATGTTTTCTTTAACAATTGCCAGGCACTTTCTGGAAATCTTGATGCCTTTGGCGATCTTTAATGGATCGTCGTCTATGAGGACAACGTCAGCGGCTTCAATCGCTGCGTCAGAGCCCATCGCTCCCATTGCGATACCGATATCGGCTCGGGAAAGAACCGGTGCATCGTTGATGCCGTCACCGACAAAGGCAAGCTTTCCACGGGATTTGTTTTGCTCGAGCAATTCCTCAACGATATGGACTTTGTCAGCAGGCAGAAGTTCACTGCGAACCTCATCAATCCCCAGTTCTTTGGCAACGTTTTCTGCCACTTTACGGCTGTCGCCCGTGAGCATCACAGTTTTTTGAATGCCGGCCTTTTTAATAGCGCGGATCGCTTCTTTTGCGTGTGCTTTGATACGGTCGGAAATAACGATATGACCGTGATATTCACCGTTAATGGCTACGTGAACAATCGTTCCGACACTGCGGCAGGGGATCGCTTCAACGTTGAGACTTCGCATCAGTTTTTCGTTGCCGACGCCGATTTCCATATCATCGATTTTTGCAATGACACCCTGGCCACTGATTTCGTGGATGTCCTTAATGCGGGTGCGGTTAATCGGCAGGCCGTAGGCTTTTTGTAGACTGACGCTGATCGGGTGAGAGGAAGCACTTTCGGCCATCGCTGCCAGTTCCAAAAGTTTCTTTTCCTCAATCTTGCAGTGGTGGATGCCGACCACTTCAAAAACACCCTCTGTCAAAGTACCGGTTTTATCGAAAACGAGGACCTTGGTTTCAGACAGCGCTTCAAGGTAGTTGGAGCCTTTGACGAGAATCCCTTGGTTACTTGCTCCGCCGATACCGGCAAAAAAGCTCAAAGGAATACTGATCACTAAGGCGCACGGGCAGCTGATCACAAGAAAGACCAATGCACGGTAAATCCAGTCATCCCACTGAGCATCTACACCCATGACAAAAAGACGGACAAGGGGCGGAATGGTGGCTAAAGCCAAGGCACCGAAAAAGACGATCGGCGTATAGACTCTTGCAAAGCGGGAAATAAAGGCTTCCGAGCGGGATTTGCGGGAGCTCGCATTTTCCACCAATTCCAAAATCTGTGAAACGGTTGAGTCGCCGAAAAGCTTAGTTGTTCGAACCTTTAAAAGCCCGGACAAATTGATGCAGCCGCTTGTGATTTCATCGCCGGCTTCAACGTTTCGCGGTAGGCTTTCACCGGTCAGTGCACTCGTATTTAAGGTGGATTCACCTTCAATGACCACACCGTCTATGGGGACTTTTTCGCCGGGCTGAACGACAATCACAGTGCTGATTTCTACTTCATCAGGATCAACCTGAACCAATTGACCGTCTTTTTCAATGTTGGCGTAGTCCGGACGGATATCCATGAGTTGGCAGATGTTTTTACGGCTTTTGCCGACAGCGTAGGCCTGAAACCATTCACCGATTTGATAAAAAAGCATGACGGCAACCGCTTCTGTGTAGTCGCCCGTGTTGTCATACAAAGCAATGGCAATGGCGCCTAATGTGGCCACGGTCATCAGCAGATTTTCATCAAAGATGCGCCCGTTGGAGATGCCTTTGGCGGCTTTGAGCAAAATGTCATAGCCGACAATGAAATAAGGAATTAAAAACAGGGCAAGCCTTAAGTAACCCGTAATAGGACTCAGAACCAATGCAATCAATAGGACCGAAGCAATGATGATGCGAATGAGCATCTTTTTTTGTTTGGCCGTCATCTTTTTACTCTTAGATCAATTAAGTGTTTGTTTAATTGTTTGTGATTTAAAAAGCACCATCTCAGACAATGATGCTTCTTTATTTTTAGAGCTCGATTTCGCAGTCGGGTTCAACTTTCTTGCATTCGGCAAGCACCGTCTTCATCACGGCTTTGGGATCGGCGCCTTCGGCAAAGGTCACGATCATCTTTTGGGTCATGAAATTCACAACGACAGAGGCGACACCTTCAACTTTTGCCGTGGTTTCTTCCATCAAACGGGCGCAGTTAGCGCAGTCAACTTCGATAGCATAGGATTTTTTCATTGCAATCTCCTTGAAAAATTTATCAATTAAGTAATCACTTAATCGTTAAAAGGAAATATAATCGGACTGTTTAAAGCTGTCAAGATTAAATAATCGTTTAATTTAATATGAGTGAAGAAATCCTTTTACCACATCATCACGGGCATCATGAAAAGGCATTCCAGGATCTGCCTCAGACGGCGAATTTTGCTCAGGTAGCAAATGTATTTAAACAGCTGAGCGATCCGGTTCGGTGTCGAATTTTTCTCTTATTGTGTCACTCCGAAGAGTGTGTTCTTAATATTGCTGCCTTTATGAATATGAGTAGCCCCGCAGTTGCGCATCATCTGCGGTTATTAAAAATGGGTGAGTTGGTTGAAACGAGACGCGAAGGCAAGGAAGTGTTTTATCGTGCCGCAAAGTCGGATCTGGCTCAGGAGCTTCACCATATGATTGAACGGGTGATGAATCTTTCCTGCTGCAACGACAAATAAAAAATCCCGAGTAGCTGAAAACTACACGGGACAATTTATGGTGGCTGGGGACGGGATCGAACCGCCCACACGCGGATTTTCAATCCGCTGCTCTACCAACTGAGCTACCCAGCCGCCGTAAGAGACACGCATTTTATCCTAAAAAATTTTGGATTGCAAGAAAATCCAAAATAAATTTTCCCCTCTCGTTTTTTAGTCAGTTAAAAATCGAAACTTTGTTGTCCGGGTGTGGCTGAAGTGCCGAAAGACGACCAATCAATAGGGGTTCGGTTTTGGCTGACTAACCAACGATTGGCGGCAGAGAAATGCCCGCATCCGATGAAAGGCACCGGAGGCCTGAGAGCAGACAAAGGAGACGGGTGGTTAGCCTTTAAGATTAAATGGTTGGAGGCAAAAGATTGAATCAGCTGCTCTTTTGACTGAGCGTAATTGCCCCAGAGCATAAAAACTTTTGGAGTTTGATCTTCGGCCAATGCCGCAAGGAGCCGATCGGTGAGAACTTCCCAGCCTTTTTTAGCGTGGCTTGCGGGTTTGCCTTCTTCTACTGACAAAACAGCGTTAAGAAGCAACACACCTTGCTCGGCCCAACCGAAAAGCTCCCCGGTTGCAGGTGCGGCAATCTGTAGATCTCTGAAAAGTTCTTTATGGATATTTTTCAGACTCGGGGGAATTTTGCAGTTGGCTGCCACATGGAAAGCCAGTCCCTGAGCCTGCCCCGGTCCATGATAGGGGTCCTGCCCCATAATGACGATACGGGTCTGAGCAAAAGAGGTTAATTCCAGGGCTCGAAAAGGGGAGGGCGGATAGATGACCGCCCCTGATTGCATCCGACTTTGAAGGAAATCTCTCAAAGATTGTCCGATTTCACTGTCGAAAAAGTCTGACAGGATCGGCAACCAATCTTTTTTTACCCGAGAAGTGTCTAAGTACATGGGAAAATTATTGAGCATTCAGGTGTGACTCAATAGCTCCCATGCGGACATGCAGCAAATTAATTTGGCAGGCGAGGTTCGCGGCACCGGCACCTGTTCCGCCGCCCATCATCTTTTCTTCAAAGCGGCACTGCTCGCCGACGTAGCGATCAAAAGCCGTGTTGGCTTTTTCCAATGCCGGCAAGGCTTCGTTGCGCCCTGTGACTCGATCCAATTCACCTGCTTGCTGAGTGAGCTTTTCCATGGCTTCGCGATATTCATCTCGAGTCTGTTGAAGCTCTTTTTTCAAACACTCGCGCACGGCAGAAGTGGTGGTTGCCGATTTGTAGCACTGTTCGATGGAATCTTGGGCGAGAGAGACACCCGGCAGTGCCAGAGCCAAAAGAGAGCTGAGGAAGAGAATTTTTTTCACTTTAGTTTCTCCGTTCTTTTTCGATAACAAAGTCGGCTAGTTCTACCATGGTATCAAAGACGAGATCGTTTGGGGCGTACTGTTTGGCCCATTGGTCGATAGAAATGCCTTCGTTATATCCTGTTTTGACTAAAAGAGCAGGAATTTTTGCGTTTCGGGCCGCAATAGAGTCATTCATAGAGTCACCGATCATCAGGCAGTCTTCAATTTCGACTCCCATTCGATGAGCAGCCTCAATCAGCATCTTCGGATCCGGTTTGATGGTATCAACGTCGCCTGCGCCGATCACCGTTTCAAAAAAATCCAGCAAATTAAATTGCGTGACTAATTTTCTGGCAACATTGGCCGGTTTATTCGTCACAATCGCCATCTTGAAACCGGCCTTTTGCAAACGAGCGAGAGCCTCAGGGACCGTGGGAATTTGTCTGGTTCGGGTCCCTTCGGCTAATTTCATTTCCTGCAGGTACTTCGGAAGCACTTCATCGACGAGTTTTTCTTCGGGCACTTGGCCACAGGCCTTGGTTAGCGCCCGTTGCACAAGAACTCTTGCGCCCTTGCCGATAAATAGGGCAACATCACTTCTGTCGATACGAGGCAGCGATCGGGATGCAAGAGTATTGTTGATCGCTACCGTGAGATCGTCGACAGAATCCAATAAGGTACCGTCCAAATCAAATAAAAGTGCTTTAACCACGATTTCTGCTCGCCTCTGCAACTTCTTTACGGCGAAGCATTTCCATATCATGGTCAATGGCTTCGCGCATCTGATCAATCACCTGTTTGTAACCCGAAGGAGACTTTTTGCCGAAAATGGCGCTCCCTGCCACAAATGTGTCAGCGCCGGCAGCAGCTAAAGCGCCGATATTTTCGACTTTAACACCTCCGTCGACCTCTAACAGAATCTCATGGCCCGTTGCTCTTTTATGCCGGTCGATAATTTGGTGGGCAGTGGCAATTTTGTTAACGATTGCCGGAATAAAAGACTGACCGCCAAAGCCCGGATTCACACTCATTAATAAAACGAGATCAACTTTATCGATGACGTACTCGAGGTAATTTAATGAGGTGGCCGGATTAAAGACGAGGCCAGCCTTGCAGCCGCAGTCGTGAATCAGTGACAAGGTACGGTCAATGTGGCGGCTTGCCTCACAGTGAAAGGTGATGTAATTGGCGCCAGCTTTGGCAAACATGGGAATCAGACTGTCAACAGGCTCAACCATCAAGTGCACGTCAATCGGAACCTGGATGTGCGGGCGAATGGCCTCGCAAACCAAGGGACCTACAGTCAGATTGGGGACGTAGTGATTGTCCATCACGTCAAAGTGAATCCAATCCGCCCCGGCTTGAACAACATCACGAACTTCTTCTCCCAGTCTGGCAAAATCGGCTGAAAGAATGGACGGAGCGATGCGGCATTTCGCAGAAGGTTTGGGACGACTGAAAATAGACATGACAAGATTCCCGCAGAAAAAATAAAGATGCTCCAATTGTAACTGAGAGCCAAAGAAGAGGACGGCTTTTTGTACAATGAACAGGTTCTAAAAGAGGCAAAACATGAAATTAAGCAGAATTTGTTTTTGTGCGGGGTTGGCTGCCCTTTTGGCAGCTTGCACGACGACGCCGCCGGAAAAAGAGATGAAGCCGGGTGAAACGAAGTTGTCACTCAAACCTGTGGAATATGCCTCATTGCCTGCAATGCCGGATCAGAACTGGCAGCCTGCCTTGAGTGCATTTAAAGAATCCTGCAAGAAAATGTCAGCTAAAGCCGGCTGGCAGGAAGTTTGTTCTATTGCTCAGACTTTACCCTCAAGTCAGGCCAAATCATTTTTTGCAGCCTATTTCACCCCCTATCAGGCCGTCTCTGAAAGTATGACCGGTGACGGTGAGCTAGTGAGCAGTGATACGGGGAAAATGACCGGGTACTATGAGCCGATTCTCTACGGCAGTAAGAAGAAAAAAGCGCCTTATATTTACCCGCTTCACACGATGCCCGATGATCTTATTACCGTGGATTTGGCAGAGCTTTATCCGCAGCTCAAAGGCATGCGTTTAAGAGGACAGATTCAGGGCAATAAATTAGTGCCCTATGATTCACGTGCAGAGCTGGCTAAGAGAAATCTGGACCGCTATGCCATTGCCTGGGTCGAGGATCCTGTGGCAGCTTTTTTCTTACAAGTGCAAGGCTCAGGCCGTATCGTGCTGCCTGACGGTTCATACATGCGGGTTGGCTACGGTGATGTGAACGGTCACCCGTACAGAGGAATCGGAAACTATCTTGTGAAAAAGGGCTACTTAAAGAGCCACGAGCTCTCCATGCAGAGCATTCAGGCTTGGGCGAGAAAAAATCCCAAAAAAGTTCAGGCGGTCCTCAATCAAAATCCGAGTTACGTCTTCTTTATAGAGCGCAAGGACCAGGATCCCAATGAAGGCCCGATCGGTGCGCAAGGGGTGCCATTAACAGAAAAGGGCTCAGTTGCTGTCGACAGACGTTTTTACCAACTTGGCTGGCCTATTGTGGTCGATGTTGAGCAAACGAACCCCGACATGAAATTTACGCGCGCTGTCGTTGCTCAAGATACGGGCGGCGCCATTCGCGGGCCGATTCGCTTTGACTTTTATTGGGGCAGCGGCGATGAGGCCGCATTAAACGCCGGGAAACAAAACAGCCAGGTGAAGGCTTGGGTGCTGCTGCCCAATGGAGTTGAACCCGAAACCCGATAGACTCTTTTCAGAAAAGACCTCGATAAATAAACTGGCCGCCCAAAAGGAACATCACGCAGGAGAGCAAAACAATGATGATTCTCGGGCGGCTTTTCTTTGAGAGTAAAGCGCCAATCTGTGCGCCGACCATGGCACCGCACCCGACGGCAATAGCCGGTACCCAAACGATGTGGTTTAGGGCCGCGTGACCGATGACGCCCACGGCAGAGCTCACCATCAGGATAAAAGTAGACGTGGCCACAGCAATGTGAGCCGGGAATCCCAGAATGAAAACCATCATCGGCACGTGAATCACACCGCCGCCAATGCCTAAGATAGAAGATAAAAAGCCTACGAGAAATGAAAGGGCAACGCCCAGCAAAACATTAAATTGAGCCGTTTCAACGGAAAATTCTGCAGCAGATACATTGGCTTTTTTAGATCGTGATTTGCTGTACATCAGAATGGAGAGGATGCACAGGGCGGAGCCGAAAATGAGCGAGAAGCTGTTTCCTGTAAAGAAGTCTGTTATGTAGCTTCCCATGAATGCGCCTGGCACCGTGGCGAGCGCAAAAGGAACGGCAGCTCTGAACATGACTTTATGCTGGCGGATGTAAGCCCAGGTGCCCGACAGAGCATTGAGGAGAACCCCGAATAAACTTGTGCCGATGACTTGTTGGACATTTTCAAATGTAGAGCCGTTAGGCGCCATCATCGTCAACATAAAAAGCGGCACCATAATCATGCCGCCTCCGATACCGACCAAGGCGCCAAAAGCGCCAACACCGATGCCTACCGCAAAAAGTTCAATAAATTCGATCATGGGAGCCAATAAAAAGCAATGCTTAATAAAAGGAAATTATTAAACAGGAAAGATGTCGCCAGTATATTACGAGAGTCGGCTTTCGTCAGAAAAAGCGTAGGTTCTTGCACCTAGAAAAATGCGATCGGTATTGGAAACCGATCGCACCAGTTAAAAGCTATTTTGCATTAAATCGTTTTTCGATTTCTTCGATGCTCACAGCTCCTTCGAGCCGGTAACCGTTATCAAAATACATGGTCGGAAGACCTTCAAGACCGAAGCGGTTAAAGAGCTCCATATTGAGTTTGCCGTTTTCAGTCTTACAGTTTTTAGGCATCTCAGGCGGTTCCTTTTGCTCGAGCATCCAGTCGTTCCAAGCTTTTTCAGGATTGGGTGCGCACAGAATTCGATCAACCATGGCCGCAGAATTCATAAGCGGCGTAATAAAGGTATAGATGGTCACATTGTTCAAATGCTTAAGAGTGTGCTCGAGTTTCTGACAGAAACTACAGTAAGGATCAGCGAACACATAGAGATTTCTCTCACCTTTGCCGTGAACGGTTTTGATCGCTTGGTTCAAAGGCAAAGACTTAATATCGATACGGGACAAATCATCCAAACGGGCTTGGGTCAGATCTTTTTGGTTGGCAATGTCATAGATGTGGCCGGCAAAAAGGAATTTCACATCTTTATCAACATAAAGAAGGTTGCGGTCAGCGATGACTTCATAAAGACCCATGGGGAGACGTTTGGCACTGGTGGCCTCAATATTCATCTTCTGTTTAACGAGGACTTTGACTCGATCGGTGTCACTTGCGGCGCAAAGAGCAGCAGAAGAAAAACCGATGAGCACTGAGGCTAGGAGTAAAGCTCTTTTCATAATGGATAAATAAGTAAGATACGTAATGTTCAAAATGATAGAGAAGAGGCAGGAAAGATAGGAAGAAAAGCTTGTAAAAAAATTTTTGATGAACTTCTTGACAAGCCTAAAAAGAGTCTGCATAATACGCTCCCTGTCGCCGCGAGGTGACAGTCAAGTGAAAAAGAAAATAAAAAATAAATTTTCAAAAGCACTTGACAAGACGAATTTGAGTCTTATAATTCTCAAACTCGTCAGCTCGAAAGAGCAACGAAATGTTCTTTAAAAATTGATCAACGAACCGATAAGCGTGAGTATCCGGTTGAAGTGAAAGGCTCAAAGAAGCTTTCGAGCTTCTAGAAAACTTTGAAAACTGGGTACTCAAGTTTGAAGTAAAGACGAAAAACATTTTCTTCTTTAATTCTGAATGAGTGCGACGCTGATCGAAAGATCGGCAACAGAGATTGAACTTAAGAGTTTGATCCTGGCTCAGATTGAACGCTGGCGGCATGCTTTACACATGCAAG
>UQYP01000002.1 GCA_900545335.1 uncultured Sutterella sp.
TAAAGAGGTACGTGAGCTGGGTTTAAAACGTCGTGAGACAGTTTGGTCCCTATCTGCCGTGGGCGCTGGAAGATTGACGGGGGCTGCTCCTAGTACGAGAGGACCGGAGTGGACGGACCGCTGGTGTACCGGTTGTGATGCCAATCGCATTGCCGGGTAGCTATGTCCGGAAGGGATAACCGCTGAAAGCATCTAAGCGGGAAACCTGCCTGAAGATAAGTCTTCCCGGAGGCTAGACCTCCTTGAAGAGTCGTTCGAGACCAGGACGTTGATAGGTCAGGTGTGGAAGCGTTGTGAGACGTTAAGCTAACTGATACTAATTGCTCGTAAGGCTTGATCCTATAACCGTACAGCTTGTTGCTCAAAAAAGCTCAAGACTGCAAGACACAAACCGTGAACGCTTTGTGACACCGAAAAGAATTCGTCGGGTCTGTTAAAAACAAACAGATCGGACAGCAAGCTTAGCCGGGCGACCATAGCGGGGTGGTCCCACTCCTTCCCATTCCGAACAGGACAGTGAAACGCCTTAGCGCCGATGATAGTTGGTTGTATTTCCAGTGAAAGTAGGACATTGCCCGGCTCCCCATTTAAAAAGCCTCGGATCGCTCGATCTCGAGGCTTTTTATTTACCTGTTAGATACGTTTTTTTGCGCTTAATCTCTGTGTAAGCACCCAATCTGCGATAAAATCTACAGGTTAATGCATCACAGATGCCAGTTGTTATGTTCTAAGGAATACGCATGATATTCAGACGTTCACTCGTCTCTGAACTTGCTAATACCGCAGGCGCTGTATTTACAGTGATTTTCTCGATTGTGCTCACAATCGGGCTTGTCCGTATTTTGGGTTTGGCTGCCGGCGGTCGTATCGATAGCGGTACCGTCATGGAAATGGTGGTATATGAAGCCTTGGTGAATCTTGCGCCGCTATTGGCTGTTTCTTTATTTATCGCTGTCTTAATGACTTTATCGCGCAGCTGGCTCGATAGCGAAATGGTGGTTTGGTTCTCTTCGGGCGGTATCAGTTTAGTGTCTTGGATCCGACCGGTTCTTCGCTTCAGCATTCCCATCATTTTGTTAATCACGGCGCTTTCCTTAGTGATTTCTCCCTGGGCAAAGAGTCAAAGTGAGCTCAATCGTGAAGTCTGGTCTCAAAGAGACGATGTTGAGCGTCTGTCTCCCGGCCGTTTTATTGAAATTGCCGGCGGTAGACAAGTTCTTTTTGTTGAAGAAGTCTCCAGTGACGGATTGACGGTCAAGAACGTCTTTTTAACCGAAACGGCTATCGACTCTGAAATGGTATTGATGGCAAAAACCGGTGAAATTAAAGTCAATGAGCAGGGCGATCGTTATGTCCTTCTGCACGACGGGCGCCGCTATGAAGGCAACGCCGGCAGTCCCGATTATCGGATCACAGAATTTAAAACATATGGTATCCGCTTGGATGTCAAGCCCGAAAGCGCTATTCAGCTTCAAGACGTAGACACTCAGCCTTTGCCGTTCCTTGTTTCTCAGTTAAAGAGCAATCGGGAAGCTCAGGGTGAATTGCTCTGGCGTATCTGCTGGCCCCTTGCAGCTTTGAATTTAATCTTAATTGCAATTCCCTTGTCATTTACTAACCCGAGAGCGGGCAGAAGTCTCAATATGGTGGTGGCTCTGCTGCTTTTCGTTTTGTATTTAAACGGCATCAGTGTTGCTGTTACCTGGGTTGAACAAGGGACAATGCACCCAATTACAGCCGGAATTGTTCTTAATGGCGCCTTTGCACTCTTTGCAGTTGTGCTTTTCTTAAGGCGAACCATTCTGCAGCGTTGGGTTCCGGTATGGATGACGTTGGGTTACTGGCGCTCAAGGAGATAGCACCATGATGGTTATTACGCGCCACTTAACCAAAGAAATTTTGCAGGCAACCGGTTTTGTCCTTTTGGCTCTTGTTGCTTTATTTGCCTTTTTTGATCTGATGGGGCAAATGGGGCGTATCGGTTCCCGATACGGTCTTCTGGATGCGTTTATTATCACGGGGCTTAGTCTTCCGATGCGCATCTATGAAGTGATGCCGATTGCAGCACTTTTAGGCACTGTCTTTGTGATGAGTCAGTGGGCAGCGCGCTCTGAATTTACGATTTTGCGTGTAGCCGGTTTGTCGCCCGTTCGTTTGGCAGCTATTTTGATGGTGCCGGGTCTTATTTTGGTGGCCTTTACCTATATCTTCGGTGAATTCGTTGCGCCATCGTCTGATACCTACGCACGAGAGTATCGTGCCACCATTCAGCACACCACAATGAATATCAGGGGATCAGATACCGGAGCTTGGGTGCGAGAAACCATCGAGACACCCAACGGTCCTCAGGTTCGTTATATCAATATCCAGAAGATGACGCCTCTGGAAGAAGCTATTGATTGGCGAATTTACGATTTTGATGAAAAGCAGCGTTTAACGCGTGTGATTTCTGCTCAGACGGGTAATTACGTTGATCGTCAGGGGTGGCTCTTGCAGGAGGCTGTGAATACTTCGCTGCCTGTATTGGAAAACCTGACACAAACGCCGATTATGGATCAGGTCTTAATCAGTAATCCCACTCGGATGATGTTTAGGTCTGAAATCGATCCGAGTATTTTCGGCGTGATGATGCTAAAGCCCGAAAACATGTCTATGCGCTCGCTCTCACGCTATGTGAGCCACCTTGAGCAAAGCCGTCAGCAGTCCGGGCGCTATGAAATCGCTCTATGGAATAAAGCTTTTTATCCGATCGCTATTTTGGTGATGATCGCACTTGCGATGCCCTTTGCTTACATGAATCGACGCTCAGGCGGTGTGAGTATTAAGATTTTCGGCGGTGTGATGATCGGTTTGGCTTTCTACACCATCAACAATCTATTTTCTTACGTCGGGATGCTCAATACTTGGCCGCCTTTGGTCGTGGCGATGGTGCCCACGGCCTGCATGATGGTCTTGGCCGTGATCGGTATGTGGTTTGTTGAAAGACGTTAATCTTTAAGAGCTCGAGAAATCGGGCTCTTTTTTATCTACTATCTCTCAAAGTTGTTTGGAAACAACGAATAATCTCGTTAACTCGACAAATTGAATATAGCTTGATAGCAATCAAACAATAATTTTAGGGGGGGGCACAATTGACTCATAAATAACTTTTTATTTTTCAATCTAAGTTTATAGGTGAAAGTATGAAATCCCGATCACTTCAAATGACATTGCTGTCTTTGTCAATAGCTTCCCTGTTCGCCCCGAATTTAGTTACTGCTTCTGAAGTGGTTAAAACAGATACTACATTACAGGAGGGTACCGTTGAGAAAAATGAGATGTACGTTGTACGTGGTGCTCAACTTCAGGGGTCTGGAGAGAATAAAACGAACTTAAAAATTACGTACGATACAGGTTATGCATTCTTTGTAGATGAGGGTGGGCAGGTTTCAAATTTCGGACAGATTCGTGTTGACGGATATACAAATTTATTAAGTGGCAAAGTCAGTAATATTGATGAATTAATATTAAATAGTAGTGATAGAGCTCTATGGATACAAGAGCAAGAGGGGTATGGTGAAGCGGAAGTTTCCGTTAATAAATTAACGGTTGAAAACGGAAAGGTTTATCTTGACGCAGGTAAACTAAACGTGACTCAAGATTTCGTCGCAAAGAAATCTGAAATCCGAGTTCAAGCAAACGATGCCTCGTTATCTGTGATTGGAACGCTTGATGCAGACTTAGTTGCGGTAGGTAAAGAGAATTCAACGGAAAAGTATGATGTAGATGTCGGTGAACTGTTAGTTAATAAATTAAACCTTCTTGGCGGAGCAGATGTTGATGTTGGTAGTGCGATAGTTGAGGAACAGGTCGAAATTACTTCCGGTGACTTAGCGGTAACAGGCGATTTAACTGTTAAAGGCAGTGTTAATAGTGTGTTGGTTAAAGGGGGAGCACTTACAGTTAACGGTACTTTAATCGCTCCCGATATCAGGTTCCATAAAGACGGTAATGGTTCTAAGGCACAGTTAGGAACGGTTCTAACAGATACTATTTGGTTGAACAATGCTAAGGATGAGATTTCCATTAATGATCTGACTGTGAATACAGCAATGGAATTAAGCGCCGGCAAGTTAACTGTTCATGATGGGCAAATCATCGGAACCGGTTTAGTTAAAGAAGGGGCTACATTAAACGTAACAAAGAATTTATCTCTGATTGGGAAACGCTTAACAGTTAATGGAACGTATGACTCAACCGGTTCTTTAACTTTAGAAAAAGATTCTGCGGCTTTTATTAACGGAAACTTTAAAGCTGAAGAACTTATAGCGAAAGATTTAGCAACGATTGCTCTGCAAACGAAAGAATTCACTGTTAATCAGGTTACGCTGCAGGATGGCGAACTTCGTATTCGTGAAACGGCAGATGAAGTTGGAGTCAATGCAGTTTCCATGGAGGGTTCTGAAAGCAAGATTCAGTCCTGGGCGGGTAATGCGACTATTAATTCTGTGAAAGCCAATGGAAGTTCTTTGATTGAATTGTACGGTCTTGGCGACAGCTCCGAAGCGGCCCGATTGAATATTAAGGAGATGGCGGTTTCAGATGGAGCAATCGTAACTTTGGATAACGCAACAAAGTTTGATGAGAGTGCTGTTGCATTCGGATCTGTAGAACTCGGGGAAGGCGCTGTTCTTGAAAACGTTAATAACGGACCCAGTAGCCAAGGAATAGAACAAAGAGCCTTCACGAATTTGACGTTTGAGCACCTTAAAGGAAATCAGGCAACGATTAGAAATGATGCCGGGGGTCAAATTGGCATCGGGGAAATGACGGGAGCCAACAATACGTTCCAAGTAGCCGATACAGCAGCGAATCAGATCTCCATCTTGACCAATAAGAGCAGTGGTTTAACTGTTACAAGCTCCGATCCCACTTACGGTAACTCAATGAGCAGCGTGGATCAGGGTGTTGCAGATTTGGCCGGAACAATGGATCTGGGTGAAGAGAGCACCGAAGGTTTGAAAGTTGTCATTGATGCCAATGACATGACCGGTCGCATTGAAGCTCTCTACGATGCCCAGGGTAATAAACTCAGCCAAACGGAAGAAGTCAATGAAACGAACAATACTTTGACCGCTGTTGCCAATCTCCCTGTTGTTGCCTGGAGAGCCGAATTAAACGATCTTTACAAACGCATGGGCGATCTTCGAGCAACACCTTATAAGAGCGGCGCATGGGTGCGCTACAACGGCGGTAAATTGAAGTGGTCCGACGGTGATCTGGAAAATGATTTCCACATGATTCAGGTCGGTATCGATACGATGCCCACGGAAAATAATGCCCGCTTCGGTACTGCGTTTAGCTACACCAAGGGTGATGCAGATTTTGATGGCGGCAGCGCCGATTTGGATACATACAGCTTGGCTATGTACGGTACATGGCTAGGAGATAAGGGACAATACATTGACGTTATCGGCCGCATGGCTTCCATTAAAAATGATGCAAGCGCCAGAAGCTTAACCGGTCATGGCAATGCCTACGACGGCAAGATGGATAACATCGGTCTGTCACTGTCTGCAGAGGCCGGTTGGCGATTTGCTATGCCTTATAACCTCTTTATCGAACCGCAGGTTGAAGCTACGTACAGCTACATTGATTCGGACAGTTTCCGCTATGCCGATCGTAAGTACGAACTGCAATCAACGGATTCGTTCATTGCCCGAGCCGGTTTCATGGCAGGTATCCAATGCCCGGACAATAAAGGCAATGTTTACGTGAGAGCTTCCGTCGTGCACGACTTTATGGGCGAAACGGACGTCAAGGTCAGCAACGCTCATATGTCTCGTACGGTCAGCAATGACTTTGGCGGAACGTGGGGTGAATTCGGCATCGGTGCTAATGTCAGTGTGTCTGACAGCACATACTTCTACGCTGATGTCGAACATACCACGGGCGGAGAAATCGAAGAGCCGTGGCGTGTTAACTTAGGTGTTCGCTATAACTTCTAACTGAAGAGTAAAGACAGTCCCCGGTTTTGGCCGGGGACTTCTTCAGGGGCGCTGAAAAGAGCGCCTATTTTTAACCCTTAATGATGACCCCTGCCTGCGGATTAAAGGAGACATTGACCGTGGTGTCAGTATCGACAATTTCGGTGCCGGGCAAAAATGGCACAGACATACTGAAGGTTTTTTCTTGTCCGCTTCCTTCCAAGACGACGTGATAGTCAATGCGGTCACCTTCAAAAAGACGATTAACAATGCGCATTGCAATGCCGTTTTCTTTTTCGTTCATTCGAAGGTTTTCAGGTCGAACGACTAACAAAGCGTTTTCTCCGACAGCAGGAGGATTTTGCTGACCCATACGGGCGCAAAGTGTTTGCCCGCCGACCGTAAAATGCCCCATCCCCTGAGCGTCAATACTTTCAAGTTTTCCGTGGATCAAATTCGCCTGACCGATAAAGTCAGCGACAAAGGCAGTAGCCGGGTCCTCGTAAAGCTTCATTGGAGTGCCTAATTGATCAATATGCCCTCGATTCATCACCATGATGCGGTCAGACATGGTGAGGGCTTCTTTTTGATCATGCGTCACGTATAGGCACGTAATGCCCAAGTCTTTCTGGATGCGGCGGATTTCCGTGCGCATATGAAGCCTAAGCTTTGCATCAAGGTTTGAAAGCGGTTCATCCATGAGCAAAAGCTTGGGGCGCAGTACCAATACGCGGGCTAAGGCAACGCGCTGCTGCTGACCGCCCGACAACTGATTCGGATAACGCTGCTCTTCTTTGGTTAATCCCACCATATCGAGCGCTTCACGCACTTTTTTCACGGCACTTTCTCCGGTTTCACCTCGAATTTTGAGCCCATAGGCGACATTGTCAAAGATCTTCATATGGGGAAAGAGTGCGTAGTTCTGAAACACAAATCCCAAACCGCGCTCATTGGCAGGAACATTCGTGATGTCCACTCCATCCATCAGGATCTGACCGCTTGTTGGGGTTTCAAAGCCTGCGATCATACGCAGAGTGGTTGTTTTGCCGCAGCCCGAGGGGCCCAGGAACGTTAAAAATTCACCCGGGATAACTTCAAGGTTTACGTTATTGACCGCCATGAACTCTTCATTGTCCTTGACGTAGCGGCGAGAGATATTTTTCAAAGTAAGTGAGACGGACATGATTTATTAGGCTCCAATATTGTCGCCGTTACGGCAAAGTACTTTTGCTAGCAGCGTCATCGTGCCTGAGGCTGCAAAAACGAGCAGAATTAAGATCACTGAGAACGCGCAGGCCTGAGCAAACTGCAGCTCGGTCATACACTCAAGAATGCGTGTCGTAATCAGTGTCCAGTTAACCGATACCAGGAAAATCGTGGCACTGATAGCCGTCATGGAGTGAATGAAGAGATACTTCATACCGGCCAAAATCGCAGGCAGCACAAGCGGAATCGTAATCGAGATAAAGGTTCGCGTTGATCCTGCGCCCAGACTTCGGCTCGCCTCCTCAATGGAAGGATCAATCTGCGTCAAAGCGGCAATCACATTACGAATACCGGCAGACGAATACCTAAAGAGGTAGGCTGCAATCAAAATGTAGATCGTACCGGTGAGAACAATCGGCTTATCGTTAAAGGCAATGATGTAAGCGATACCGACCACGGTACCGGGCAGCGTGTAGTTTAAAAGCGAGACGGTTTCAAGCGTCTTGTGTCCGCGAATTTTAAGGCGCGTGGTGACATAACCCACAAGAACAGCGAGTAAGCCGCCCAAAGGCGTACCGATACAGGCAATGATCAACGTGTCTTTAATCGCCTTCATGCCGTGCGTGAGTACGTATTGGTAGTTATCAAGGGTAATCGTGTTGTTAACGCCCCACACCTTCACGAGCGACCCCACGAGGATCACAGCATAAATAGCAATGATAAAGGCAACAACAATAGCCACGACACTGCCCATAATCGTTGTTAAGGCAAAGCCCGGTCCCTTGATACTGCTCTTGCCGCCGGCCTTACCGCTAACAGTGACGAAACTCTTTTTGCTTACCCAGTAGTGCTGCAGTGCGTAGACAACGAGAGCGGGAATAAGCAACATGAAAGAAAGCGCAGCGCCGCCCTTAAAGTCATACATACCGGTAATCTGCAGGTAGGCTTGCGTAGGCAGCACGGGGAATGAGTGACCGCCCAAAACCTGAGGCGTTGCAAAGTCTGCCAAAGAACAGGAAAAAACCAAAAGGAAAGCATTGGCAATGCCGGGTGCGGCCAAGGGTAAAGTGACGGTTCTGAAAACCTCAGAGCTTGAGGCGCCCAATGAATAAGCGGCATCTTCCAGATTGGGATCAATTCGAGCCAAAATCGTGGAAATTGTCATAAAGGCAACGGGGAAAAAGGTGAGCGTTTCAGAAATAAATGTTCCCCAGAAACCATAAAAATTAAAGTTATCCAGCCCGAAAAACTGCAGCACCATGCCGTTGGGACCCAGTAAAAGGGTGAGGGCAATACTGCTCGTAAAGGGCGGAGAAATCAGAGGCAGAATCGTAATGGCGCTCAACGCAAATTTAAGCCACGTCGGCAGATTTAAGCGCGTGGTGACAAAAGCAAAAATAAATCCAAGCGCAGTGCCTGCTACACCGACCGAGCAGCCTAAAAGGATACTGTTGACAGCCGATTGTCTGTCATACCAGTTATCCAGGAAGGGGCGCAAATTGGCAAAGGTGAAGCTGCCATCGACCCAGAAAGTCATGGCAAATAAGCGGCAGAGCGGATAAAGGACAAATACACCCAGCAAAAGCCAGAGCATAACGACCGTAAGCCGTGTGACCATGTCCTTATTGGCAGAGGATGCGGACGAACTCATGGAGAATGTAACCGACAGAAAATACACATGCCGGAAATAGGATCAAGCATTTTGTGACCCTATTTCCGGAGTTTTAAGCGTCAATGCGTGAAATTATTTGATCACTTCATTGATCCAGCGTTGGGTGAATTCTTTGCGCTTTTCACCCTTCCAGGTCACATCTACCGAGATGGTCTTGATCTTGGTGAGATCTAAGATGGGGTTGCTGGTCTTCACGTCATTGCGTGTCGGCACGTAGTTGATCTTATTGGCAACGATAAATTCAGCAAATTTCTTGGACGTTGCCCAGTCAACAAATTTTTTGGCTTCAGCGTTGTTCTTGCCGCCCTTAACGACGCCGGTGGCTTCGATGCCGAAACTCACACCGTCTTCAGGATAGGTAATCGTCACGGGATAGCCTTGTTGCTGAATATCCAAAGCGTCCACAATGTAGAAAATGCCGGCTGCACACTGACCGGTTGCAATCGGCATTGCGCCGCCCGCACCGCTCTTTGTGTACATCTGAACGTTGGCATTCATCTTCTTTTGGAACTTAAAGGCTTCGTCTTCGCCCATGACTTTGACGAGCGAATAGATGCGCTCTGTTGCGGTGCCCGATGTACGAGCATCGGCCATCTGGAGGTTGTTCTTGTAGCGCGGATCGAGCAAGTCGGCCCACTTGGTCGGCGCCGGCATCTTGTTCTTTTCTAAGAATTTGGTATTGGAGAGGAAGCAAAGAGGAATCAAACCGATACCGGTCCAGTAGTTATTGGGATCGCGGTAAGCAGAAGAAATCGCATCGGAGTTGGCCGGGCGATAAGCTTCCAAAATACCTTCCTTGATGCCTGCGGCGTACATGTCTGCCGGTCCGCCCAATAAGACGTCAACTTGAGGATTACCTTTTTCAGCCGTTAATCTTGCTAGCGCTTCACCCGTAGAGAAGCGAAGGAAGTTCACCTTAATTCCTGTGTCTTTTGTGAATTGGGCAAAGATTTGGGACGCATACTTCTCAGGCATGATGGTGTAGGCATTGAGTTCAGCGGCGTTTGCCGAAACAGAAAGCACAACCAGCCCTGCCAGAAGCGCAGAGAGTTTCTTAGACATAATGGATCCTCGAAGTTTTCGTTTTATTGATTAGAGCACAAGCACGATCTAAAAAAGATTGGGCTTTCAATAAAGAGAGCCGTTTCCATCAAAGACCATACTCAATTGAACATTCTATCAACGAAAAGAAAAGGCGATTTGAATATTTTCCCTAGGGCGCCTATCAAAGAGGTCAAAAAAACCATAGTCCACTATAGGGAAATTCCATAGTGGACTATGGGATCTTTCTGTTTGAGATCAGATTTGCCAAATTGAGTGAGCAACGACGTTGTCTGCTAAAAAGCGTTGAGTTTCGCAGTTGCAGATAACGGCCCCCATTTCCACGGATACTCCCATAGAGCTCAATTCAGAAAAATGTTTGATCATGTCAATTTTGGGATGCGAGGTCATCTTAATTTCGATGGGGTGATAGAGCCCCTTTCTATGAATGATGAGATCAATTTCTGTCTGTTTTTTAGCGTCCCGATAATAGTAAAAATCAGGCTCCAGTCCGTTGTGGCGCCAGCTTTTAAGGATTTCGGTTATGACGAATGTTTCAAAAAAGGCACCGGCGTTCGTGTCTTTTTGCATCTCCTGCGGTGTTGAAAACTTGCATAAATAGGCAGCCAGACCGGTATCGGTAAAGTAAACCTTAGGGGACTTGGTTAAAGTTTTAGAAGTGTTACTCGAAAACGGAGGTAACAGGTAGACCAGCCCGCTTGTCTCTGCGACTGAAAGCCATCGACGAACGGTCAGCTCCGTGACTCCGGTCATTTCTGCCAGTTTATTTAAGCGCAATTCCTGCCCGGTTCTGAGAGCAAGGGCCAAGATGAACTTTCTGAATTCGCGAAGCTTATCGACATTGCCTAGCGTTTTGATATCTCTTTCCAGAAAAGTCGATATAAAGGCTTCGAAATATTGTTCCCGCTCTTTTGCACTCTTACCCATTAACGCAGGCCAAGCTCCCTGCCAAATAATTTCCCATAATTTTTCAGTCGCGCATTGAGTCAGATTCCCGGACGGCGTCGCACTGGGAAGGTAGGGCTGCTGCAACTCGCCTTTTCCCTCTCTTTCATAAATACTCAATGGCATTAAGTGGAGTTCGAAAACTCGGCCGGCTAAAGAGTCCCCGACCCCTTTCATGAGTGAAAAGCGCTGAGAGCCTGATAACCAAACCTGACCGTTATCGCTTTTTTTATCGACTTCGAACTTTACCTGGCGAAACAATTTGGGAACACGTTGAATTTCGTCAATAAATAGAGGCAATGGGTGCTGAAGAAAAAAAGCACCGGGAGATTGTTCTGCCAGGTCTAAATCATCAAAGTTATCTAAAGACACATACCCTCTGTCAGCTTCCGACAGATGCTGCAGTAAAGTACTTTTTCCTACTTGCCTCATTCCTGTCACCAACAGGACTTTGAAATTTTTGCACAGCTGAGGAATTTCTTTTTCGACAGTTCTTGGCAGATACATATTTTTGCAGCAGAAAAAAATGGATGGATTGACTTTGATGGTATCAAAGAGAAATGAAAAAATCTATAGTCCACTATAGAAAAATTCCATAGTGGACTATAGGATTTTTCTGTACTCTATTTAGAGCGGTTTTTAATTTTGTCGTGTTCGCGCTTAAAAGCTGCTAAAGCTTGAGCTGTGTGCGAGGTAGTTTTTATCACTTCTGATGGTGCACCGCTTGCGACAACATCACCTCCGTTAACACCGCCTTCAGGTCCCATATCAATGATCCAATCGGCCTGAGCCATTATGTCGAGATTGTGCTCAATCACAACTACCGTGTTGCCGGCGTCGACTAGCCTATGCAGCACGGCAATTAACTTTTCAACATCGGCCATATGAAGACCGACCGTCGGCTCATCCAATACATAGAGTGTTCTGGGCACTCTGTAGCCTCGGCGCTTAATATCATCGCGGGCTTTAATGAGTTCGGTGACAAGTTTGATGCGCTGAGCTTCACCTCCGGAAAGTGTAGGCGAAGGTTGTCCCAGACTGAGGTATCCGAGCCCCACGTCCTGCATGAGTTTTAGCGCGTGAGCAATCGAGGGTTGAGTGCTGAAAAAGTCAACCGCTTCATCAACATCCATCGCAAGGATCTGCCCGATGGATTTACCTTTCCAGAGCACTTCAAGCGTTTGCGTGTTGTAGCGAAGACCGCCGCAGGCCTCGCAGGGGATTTTCACGTCAGGCAGGAAGTTCATCTCAATTGTGCGAACGCCTTGTCCTTCGCAAAGCTCGCACCGTCCGCCCTTCATATTGAATGAAAACCGTGAAATGCCGTAACCCCTTGCCTGTGCCTCATTAGTGCCGGCAAAAACCCTGCGAATGGCATCTAAAAAGCCGATATAAGTGGCCGGGCACGAGCGAGGCGTTTTGCCGATCGGAGTTTGGTCCACTTCGAGCACTCGGTCGACATTTTCAAAACCGTGAATGGCTTCGCAAAGCGCTCCTTTGCAAGGCTTTTTCTCCGATAGTGTTTCGCTTAAGACGGGCAGCAGCACCCCTCGAGCAAAACTGCTTTTGCCTGAGCCCGAGACCCCGGTAAGTACAGTAAGGCGTCCGAGCGGAATACGGATCTCATTGGCTTTAAGGTTATTGAGCCTCGGCTTTTCAATGCTAAGCCACTGAGTGTCACTGTCCACAGCCCGTTTGGGAATAAAGGTGTGCTCAATGGGCTTTAAAAGGTAACGTCCGGTTAAAGAACGCTTATTTTTCATAATGTCTTTAACGCTGCCCGTTGCGATAATTTCGCCGCCTCTCATACCCGCTCCGGGACCCACGTCAATCACATAATCGGCTTCACGAATCGTCTCTTCATCGTGCTCAACCACTAAAAGCGTATTGCCTTTTTTCACGAGTGCTTTTAAAGAATCCAAAAGCAGCCGGTTGTCTCTCGGGTGAAGCCCAATTGTCGGTTCATCGAGAATGTAGCAGACGCCCTGAAGGTTGCTACCCAATTGAGAGGCTAAGCGAATGCGCTGCGCTTCGCCCCCCGATAGGCTGGGAGAGGAGCGGTCAAGCGTTAAGTAGCCTAAGCCCACTTTTTCTAAAAATTGCAGACGCAGCCGAATTTCTTTGAGTGCATCTTCGGCAATATCGGCTTCGCGCCCCGTGAGTTTCAGCTTTTTGAAAAACGCTGAAGCTTCTGTGACCGTCATGTGCGCCATCTGGGCGATATTGAGCCCCGCAAAGCGAACGGCTCTTGCGACTTCATTTAAGCGCTCTCCGTGGCAGGTCGGGCAAGGCTCGCTTTGAGCATCGGCCCAAACCCGTTCTTCTCCCGTGGCCGTTTCATCAAAGCCTTCGATTAAAAGGCCGGTGCCAAAACACGTCGGGCACCACCCCATGGAGGAGTTATAAGAGAAAAGCCGGGGATCGAGTTCCGGGAAGCTTCGTCCGCAGATGGGGCAGGCGCGATGCGTTGAGAAAATGGTTTCGGAATTTTCCTCATCCAAAACGGTCACAACACCTTTGCCGATCGTAATGGCTTCCTGCAGCACCCGTTTGAGCGTCTTTTCATCATCGACTCTGACATCGATTCGAGCTACGGGCAATTCAATCGTATGGTCTTTGTAGCGGGCAAGTTTCGGGAATTTTTCTGTGCTCACAAATTTCCCGTCAACATAAAGCTGAGGGTAGCCCTTTTTGTTTGCCCATTTCGCAAGATCGGTGTAAATCCCCTTGCGTTTACTCACAAGAGGCGCCATGACATGTACGCTTTGCCCCTTGTAGCGGCTCATGACAGTTGAAACAATGGCGGGGAAAGACTTGGGCTCCACTTCGACATTACAGTCCGGACAGTATTGATGGCCGAGCTTCACAAAAATGAGACGCATGAAGTGATAAAGCTCAGTCATTGTCGCAACCGTTGACTTGCGGCCGCCGCGCGACGTTCGCTGTTCAATCGCCACAGTCGGAGCGATACCGGTGATGGAATCCACATTGGGTTTGCTTGCAGGCTGCACAATTGAGCGGGCATAAGCATTTAAGGATTCCAGATAACGGCGCTGACCTTCTTTAAACACAATATCAAAGGCCAAAGTGGATTTCCCTGACCCCGAGGCTCCGGTCACAACTGTGAAGCGGTCATGGGGAATATCGACAGAAATATTTTTTAAGTTGTGCTCTTTTGCGCCTTTAATGGCAATGACGTCATTAGCTGGAGCAACAACAGCCTTTTCATCACTGCGGCTTTGAGCTTCTTTTGTAAAGTAGCGGGTAATGTCGCCGCCCGCGAGCGTCTTGCGATAGGTTTTGAGTGCCTGGCCGGTGTAAGAGCGCTCGGTTTCGATTAAATCTTCAAGCGTTCCCTGGATGACTACCTCGCCACCTGCGTCACCGCCTTCCGGTCCCAAATCAATTACCCAATCAGCGCAGTTGATGACATCGAGATTGTGTTCGATGACAATGGCGGTGTTGCCCCGGTCAATCAGTTCCTGCAGAGACTGCATGAGTTTATCGATATCATCGAAGTGAAGGCCGGTTGTCGGTTCATCAAAAATGAAAAGATCGTTTTTGCTTGCCTGAGAATTTTTTTGAGCCAAAAAGCCTGCAATCTTTAAGCGCTGGGCTTCACCGCCCGAGAGGGTCGGCACCGGCTGGCCGAGTTTGATGTAGTCTAAGCCCACCTTGCGCAGGGGTTCTAATTTAGAGACCACTGCCGAATCATTTTTAAAGTATTCGCAGGCCTCTGACACCGAGAGATCCAGGACTTGGGCGATATTGAGCGACTTTCCGTCCCGCTCAATCGTGATTTCAAGAATTTCCGGACGATAACGGCTGCCGTTACAGGCCGAGCAGCGCAGGTACACGTCCGAGAGAAACTGCATTTCAATATGCTCAAAGCCGTTTCCACCGCACACGGGGCAGCGGCCGTCGCCGGAATTAAAGCTGAATGTACCGGCTTTGTATTCACGGGCTTTGGCTGCATCCGTTTGAGCAAAAAGATTGCGGATCGCGTCAAATGCTCCCACATAACTTGCGGGATTGGAGCGTGTGGTCTTGCCGATCGGGGACTGATCGACGTAGTGAATGTTTTCTATGAGATCGGCACCCTTTAATGACTCAAAATAGCCGGGTGACTCAGTGGGCATCCCTTTGGCTTTATAAAGAGCCGGCACCAAAATGTTTTCAATAAGTGTCGATTTGCCCGAGCCTGAAACACCGGTCACAACAGAGAGTGCACCGATCGGGAAACGCACCGAAATGCTTTTGAGATTGTGTTCACGGGCACCGTTAAGCTCAATAGCAGGTGTTTTCTTGGTGAACTTTCTCTGGCTTTTCTGACTGCTTACCTTTTCTTTACCCGACAGGTAGTGAGCCGTGAGCGTATCGGCTTTAAGAATTTCGGTTGGCGTCCCTTTAAAGATGATTTCTCCGCCCTTTTCACCGGGCCCGGGCCCCATATCAAAGAGCGTGTCTGCCGCAAGCATCACCTGTGGATCGTGTTCGACGACGACTAAGGTGTTGCCGGAATTTTTCAGTTTTTGCATTACCCGATTGATGCGGTCCATGTCACGGGGATGTAAACCGATGGAAGGTTCATCAAGCACAAAAAGCGTGTTGACAAGCGACGTGCCTAAAGCTGTCGTGAGATTCACACGCTGCACTTCGCCGCCTGAAAGCGTTCGGCTTTGGCGCTCAAGCGTTAAATAACCGACTCCTACGTCAACGAGGTAGCGCAGCCGAGTCAGGATTTCTTCGACCACCATTTTGCCCGCTTCGTCCATGGGTTCTTTTTCGAGTACTTCAAAAAAGCTCAGAAGTCTGGATAAGGGCAGGCGCATGAGATCATATAAATTAAGCCCCGGCAGAGCGTTGAGAACCTCATCAGAGTAGGTGCAAATCGAGGGCTTGTGGCGCTTAAATTCAAACCCTTCCGTGGCTTTATGGGCAGCTTCTGCTGAACCGACCCGCCACAAAAGCGCCTCGGGTTTGAGCCGTGCTCCGTGGCAGTCCGGGCACTCCTGATAATTTCTGTAGCGAGACAAAAGCACCCGCACATGCATCTTGTAGGCTTTGCTCTCAAGCCACTCAAAAAAGTGCTTGACGCCGTACCATTGCCGCGTCCACTTTCCGCTCCAGCCTGGCTCACCTTCAATCACCCACTTTTTTTCCTTTTCGGTGAGATCCCGATAGGGGACATTTAAGCGGATGCCGTCACGCTTGGCGTAACGCTTCATGTCTTTGAGACATTCTTCGTTGGTTTTGGTATTCCACGGTTTAATAGCGCCGCCCTCAAGCGTCAAAGACTCATCGGGAATCACCAATGAGTAGTCAACGCCGATCACGCGCCCGAAACCCCTGCAGGTTTCACAAGCGCCAAGGGGAGAGTTGAAACTGAAAGTCGCATCGGTCGGCTTTTGATAATCAATGCCGCAGTCAGCGCAGGACAGCCGGTTAGAAAAGTGTCGGATGATTTCTTTTTCATCCGTTTGAGCAACGACAGCTAATTCGCCCCTACCGAACTTAAAAGCGTTTTCAAGGGCTTCAATCACGCGGCTTTTCTCGGCTTTTGAAAAGCGGAAACGGTCAGCGATCACTTCAAGAAAATGCTTGCCGTTGACGGTTTTTTCCCGATAAATTTTGGTAAAACCCTGAGCCGTGAGCCCCTCGGAGACTTCTTCTGCCGTCATTTTTTCAGGCACGGCAACATCAAAGAGAATATATAAGCGCGGGTCGGAGAGCTCCTGACTCCAGGTACTTAAGGCTTCGTAAACACTTGCCGGGGTATCGGCATGAACGAGCTTGCCGCATCGGGCACAGTAAAGTCGGGCTTCTCTGGCAAAAAAGAGCTTTAAATGGTCATTGATTTCCGTCATCGTCCCCACGGTTGAGCGGGAGGTACGGACTGGGTTGGTTTGGTCAATGGCGATAGCAGGCGGCACGCCTTCGATGCGCTCGACCTGCGGGCGATCCATACGGTCTAAAAATTGCCGGGCATAGGGACTGAACGTTTCAACATAGCGGCGCTGACCTTCGGCGTACAAGGTATCAAAAACCAGGGAACTCTTACCCGAGCCCGAAACACCGGTGACAACCGTGATTTTTCCGGTTTCAAATTCAACGTCAAGATTTTTTAAATTGTTCTGTTTTGCACCGAAGATTTTGATGTTTTGATCCATTGAAGCGCTCGCAAAAGAAAAGTCAGTCACTCAAAAGATTTTTTGAACCAGATGAATTTTAATAGTGCGAAAGTGTTTAACCAATCGTTTTTTTCTTTCAAATCGATAGAAAAAGGACTACCCTGAAAGACAGTCAAATGCTTAAAAGGTTTAGGAAATGCTGAAAAAATTGCCTGACAGACTGCCCCTGACCGTTTCGTTGGGAGAGGCTTTGGAAAAAAGACGGACCAATCGTTGCTGTCAAAGCGCAGAGCTAGCCGATGATATGCTTGCGACACTTCTTTGGGCCTGCTCAGGAATCACTTCCGAAGACGGCAAACGCACGGCGCCTTCGGCTAGAGACATGAGAGCCGTAGACGCTTATGTTTTGCGGGCTGACGGTGTTTGGCACTATGTGGCTCAAGAGCATGCGTTGGAGAAAATTTCAGAGCGAGACGTCAGAGTTGACTCTACAACTCATCAACCCGAGTGGGTGAGCAAAGCTCCCGTCAGCATTATTTTTGTGGCGAATCACGCAAAAGCTCCGGAACTTCCTGCCACCACTTTAAGTGTTGACGCCGGAGCAATGGCAGAAAATGCCTACTTGGCCTGCACAGCGCTGGGATTGGCAGGCTGCATCAGAGCGTCTTTGAATCATGAAACATTAAGAGTGGCGATGCAGTTGCCGGAGACTTCAGAGACGATTTTGGCTTTTACAGTGGGCTACCCCCTTTAAGACGCAAAAACCGTTCCAAGATCGGGGCCCACGCGGGTCCCGGCACGCCCCTGAGCCAGGTCATTGATGTCTTCCAGGGAACCGATCACTGCTGTGCGTCCGGTTTTTTCGACAAAGCGGCATACAGCTTGCACTTTGGGGCCCATGGAGCCCGCAGCAAAATGCTCTTTTCTCAGAAATGAAGGAGAGGTTTGTCTGATCAGTTTTTGATCGGGCTGGGCCCAATGATGATAAATGCCCTTAACGTCAGTGGCGATGATAAAAAGATCGGCACTAAGAGAAGAGGCTAAAAGCGAAGAAGCCAGGTCCTTATCAATAACCGCTTCGGCACCGAGAAGTTCTCCATCTTTTCCGAAATAGACCGGAATACCGCCTCCGCCGCAACAGATGACTAAGTGTCCGCTTTCAACCAAGGTCTTCAGAGCCGACAGCCCCAAAATGCGCTTGGGATCGGGGCTTGCAACGACTCGGCGATAATGATCGTTATCTCGGGCCATGCTCCAGCCGTGATCTTTGACTAATTGATCTGCCGTGATTTTGTCATAAACAGGTCCCACGGGTTTGGTCGGATGGGTAAAAGCCGGGTCATCAGGGAGAACCTCTGTTTGTGTCAAAACACTTGCGATTTTAGAGTCTGCCCCCAAAAGCCCGGTGAGCTCTTTTTGAATCATGTAGCCGATAAGCCCGATGGATTGAGCACCCATGGCATCTAAGGGATAGGGAGTGACGTCTTTAAATGCCTCTTGCTGCAAAGCGATGAGGCCGACTTGAGGGCCGTTACCGTGAGTGATAATTAATTCGTTATTTCGGTAAAGAGAGAGGATTTGGTGCGAGGCCTTTCGGACATTGTTGAGTTCTGTTTCATAAGCCATCGCCTCGCCGCGCTTTAAAAGTGCATTTCCACCCAAAGCAATCAAAATCCGCATTGCACGCTCCAAAATCGTAAATCATCAACGACAGGAAATTTTAAGCTCAAGAAATGGCGAACTTTTTGGACTTTTATGTGCAAACGGATAAAAAATCCCCTCAAAAAATCGAGGGGATCGGGAAATGAATAACGGCTAAAGTTTACCGCAGGTAGTTTTCTGCGACTTTGGCAAAGACGCTGGCGGCAATCGGCAGGCATGCGTCATTGAAGTCATAAGAAGAGTTGTGAAGCAAGCACGGACCGTCACCGTGGCCTTCCAAGCGGTGAGAGCCGTCGCCCGAGCCCACGAAGAAGAAAGCGCCCGGAGTCGTTTCAAGGTAATCGGCAAAGTCTTCGGAAGGCATGACGGGTTCCTGTTCATGCAGTCTTTCTTCACCGAAAAGTTCACGAACGGCATCCTGCACGCGGTCAACGCATTCAGGGGAGTTAATCACCGGAGAGTATTGGCGCGTAAAGGTGAGTTTAGCTTCTGCGCCAAAAGCTTCGGCCACGCAGCGGCTGATTTGATCGAGTTCACGTTCAATGAGGTTTGTCACTTCATTATCAAACGTGCGCGTCGTACCCAAAATCGATGCATGGTCGGGCACCACGTTATAAGCGGTGCCGGCTTCAATCTTACAAATGCTCAATACGGCCGGATCAAT
Organism: uncultured Sutterella sp.; assembly: GCA_900545335.1. Taxonomy (GTDB): domain Bacteria; phylum Pseudomonadota; class Gammaproteobacteria; order Burkholderiales; family Burkholderiaceae_F; genus Aphodousia. The sequence goes on from UQYP01000002.1 coordinate 19,309, forward strand.
CGGGCGCTTGATGCGGGTGATGATGCCTTGAATCGCCTGGCAGATTTGGATGGCAGTAAAGACCGGGTCTTTGGACAAATTGGGCATTGCGCCGTGAGAGCCGCGTCCGTAAACATCAATTCTGAAAACGTTGCCGCTAGCCATCATGGCTTTTTTATTGATACCGACTTTCATAGCCGGGGTTTCGGGCCAATTGTGGCAGCCAAGATAAAAGTCTGCAGGGAACTTTTCCATGAGGCCATCGGCAATCATGTGCTGAGCGCCAAAGCCGCCTTCTTCGCCCGGTTGGAAGACAAAATTGACGGTGCCGTTAAAGTTCTTGGTTTCAGCAAGGTAACGGGCAGCAAGAAGGAGTCCTGTCACGTGACCGTCGTGGCCGCAGGCATGCATCACGCCCACATTTTTAGAAGCGTGTGCAAAGTGATTGGCTTCTGTAATAGGGAGGGCATCCATGTCAGCGCGAAGCGCGATGCGTTTTGTGCCCGTGCCGTTTTTAAGAACGCCGACCACGCCCGTGCCGCCGATTCCGGTGTGCACCTCAATACCCCATTCTGTGAGGTAGTGGACAATGGTTTTGGCAGTTTCAAATTCTTGATTGCTAAGTTCAGGATGAGCGTGGAATTCACGGCGAATGCGGGTGAATTCAGGCGCTAATTCTTCAATGCGAGCAATGCAGGCCATTTTTAAATTCCTTTGACGAAAAAATTGTGAGACCGCATAAGTGTAGCGCAGAAAAAAGGGGATCTTTTTAAAGATCCCCTCAATATCAGTTAGTAATGATTAATGGCCGCGAAGTTTTTCGGCGGCATCTTTCACCGAGCGGCGCAACGTATCGAAGGCTTCCCGAATGGCAAGCATCACGTCGGTGTTGGTGCGGGAGACCACGAGGTCATTACCGGAGGCGACAATCGTGACGCGCACAGTATAGGCGCCCATTGTCTGGTGTCCTTCCTGAGTAATGGTGGCGTGGCAGGGACCCAGGTTGCGGTCAAATTTACCTAAATCATTTAATTCTTTTTGAACCGCTTGTTCTACCGCTTCTGAACGGCTGATTCCATGGAATGTAACTTGTAATGCTTGTGCCATAAATAACCCTCTTCTTGTTGTGGTTATGAGTAAGAGTGGGAAGATGGCTCTCTTCCCTTCCTAATTCACAGTGTACTGAAGTTAGCGAGTCGAAAGTGTGCTTTAAAGCAAATGTTTTCACAAAGATGAAAGAAAATATTAATGTTTGCTTCGCGTTTTCTCGGGCTTTTTCTGCTAAGATCGCGCCAAACTTCAATAACATCTGCGCGCAACCGATTGATTACAAAGCGCGTTTTACAAAAGGAAAATAAAGAATGCGTAAACCTTGGGAAGAATCAGGCAGCCATCGTGATGATTTCGGATTTGAGGATCGTCCGCGTCGATCTGATCGTCGTTTTGAGAGCCGTGACAATTTTAAGCGTCGCTCGGATCGCCGTTTTGACCGTCGCGAAGATGGTTTCGGACGCGGTGACGAAGGTTACGGACGCCGTGACCGCCGCCGCGATGACAGAAAAGGCGGTTTCAGCCGTCGCCGTGATGACTTTTCCGATCAATATTTCGGAGTCCGCTCCGGTCCCAGAGCCCGTGCTGCGATGGCGGGGCGCGGAAACGTCGAGCGCCGTCAAAGTGCTCCGAGCAGAAACGCTCTGATTACGTTGGATGCCGATGTCGCACGCGTATTTGGCACGAGCGAAGCAGTAAACGCTGCTTTGCGCCACCTGATTGCTTTAGCCGGCATTATGGGTGAAGACGCAATGAAGCAGGCTGTCCTTGAATCTCAAAAGACGCCTCAAGCTGAAGAAGCCGAAGAAGTCGAAGAAAAAGAAGAGTTTCAGGCCCCGGCAGAAGATGCCGCCCAAGCAGTCGAAACAACTGAAGACGACGAAGTGGAAGAATGGTTCGATTTGCCCGTCGAAGGTGAAAAGAACGAATAATTAAGAAGCATCTCGGGTTAGCTTTCTGGGAGAAGGAAAATGCTTAGTTATACGGTAAAACTTGCTCCATCATCGGCAACTTTTTTTGTAGAGCTAAGCCTGCGTGCCCGAGATGAACTTTTGCTGAGGCTGCCCGCATGGCTTCCGGGCAGTTACATGGTTCGTGATATGGCCGCAGAAATTCAGACGATGAAAGTCTTTAGCGGCTCAACGTCTCTTCCTGCAATCAAAATTGATAAAAGCACGTGGCGGGTCCACGTGGGCGACAAAGAGCGAAAACTTTCTATTCGCTATGAAGTCTTTGCTCAGGATCCTTCTGTCAGACGGGCCTATTTGGATGCAGAACGTGCCTTTCTGACATTCTCGAGCCTTTGCCTTTGTCCTTTGGGGTGTGAATCTGAAGCAATTGAGCTTTGCATTAAAAAGCCGCAAGCTGTCTGCGACTGGAAAGTGGCGACGGAACTCACGCCCGTTAAAACCGATGCAGACGGTTTCGGTATCTATCAAGCGCGGGACTACGATGAGTTAATCGACATGCCGATGGAAGTCGGTCCATGGGAAGCAATTGAATTTAAAGCGTTTGATGTGCCGCACCGAATCGTTTTAAGCGGAAAAGTCCCGCCTTTTGACAGAAAACGTCTGGCCTGTGACGTTAAGCGCTGCGCAGAAACAGTCATTGCCTTTTTTGAACCTGAAACGCATCAGGCGCCTTTTGCCTCTTATACCTTCTTTTTAAATCTGTTGGAAAATCTTTATGGCGGTCTTGAGCACCGTGCAAGTACAGCCTTGGCAGCCTCTTTTTATGATTTGCCGATAGAAAGTCAAAAAGAGGTGAGTTCAGACTATGCAAGGCTTCTTGAACTCTTCACCCATGAGTATTTTCACGCCTGGTGGGTTAAGCGGGTTAAGCCTGCAGCCTTTATTCCTTATGAATTAAGCGCAGAAACCTACACGGAACTCTTGTGGGTTTTTGAGGGCTTTACGAGTTACTACGATGCACTTTTAACTGCCCGCAGTGGAGCAATTGACACTCAAACCTATCTGAAGTCCCTGGCTTCAACCTTTAATCGCCACCTCTCGGGTACAGCGAAAACGCGTCAAAGTCTTGCCGAGTCTTCTTTTGATGCGTGGATTAAGTATTACAAAGTAAGAACTAACCGCTCTCGTTCGGTAACAAGCTACTACGACAAAGGCGCGTTGGTTGCTCTGGCGCTTGATGCCTATATTCGGCAGAAATCAAAAGGTAAAAAGTCGCTCGATGATGTTTTGCGTCTGGCTTGGCAGCAATATCAAGAGGCAGGCAGCGCCTATGCGGGGCTTGATGAAGAAGTGATGAGCGAACTCGTGTGGGACGCAACCGCCGTGGACGTAACAGAGTGCCTTGATCGCTGGGTCTATCAACCCGAGGAGCCCGATTACAAAGCTGCGCTTAAAACCCTGGGGCTTAGCGTCGAGGAAAAAGACGATGAAATCGAGCACCGTGTCTTGGGTGCAAAACTGACAGGCCGTGACCGATTGACTGTAGCTCAGTTAGACGAAGAGGGGGCGGCCGAAAAAGCCGGTCTTTGTGTCGGCGATGAACTCGTGGCAATTGACGGCATTGAAGTCAGAAAGAGTAACCTTCAGAAAATCCTTCAGCGCTATGCAGATCAAAAGTCTTTGCGCATTCACGTCTTTAGAAACGGACTTTTGAAGGATTTCAGTCTGAAGCCTAACGCTTCACAAAAGCACACATGGAGTCTTAAGATCGCTCAAAAGAAAACCGCAGGTCAATGGCTTGCTGCAGTTTGATAGCATTGACGGACTTGCCCAGACTTTAATCCGAATTAAGCCACGCATTTAACTGAGGGATTAAGGCCTGTGCATCCCGCACTCCTGCGTCATAGCCTCTTTGAACGTCATCAGGATTGTGCGTAAGCCGCTTGATCCCCAAAGAAGTCTGCGGTCGGATAATAAAAGCGCGCCCCGTGCGGCTTGCCTCATCCATCTCATTTTGCGTTTCTTCATAAGTTTGCGGAGAACGCGCAAAAGTTTCGCAAAAGCGGGGATATTTTCTGTAAAAAAGGCGGGCTAAGTAAGCATCGCGATCTTTGACTTTATGTTCTCTGGGCTGAGTGGAGATCACGATATTGCGGTCAAAGCCTAACTTTTCAAAAGCTTTTAAAGGAATGCGGTCGGAGCAGCCGCCATCGAGCAGCTTTTTGCCCCGAAAGTGAACAATCTGAGAGACATAAGGTAAAGACGCAGATGCTCTCAGGCCGTCCACTTCTTTATCCATATCCGTTAAATGAAGATACTCCGCCTGCCCGTTTTCGACGTTGGTGCAGGTGACAAAAAAGTCGATCCCGGAGCGCATAAAGGCATCATTATCAAACGGATCGTAGATATAGGGAATGTCGTGATAGCAAAATTGCGTATCGACGATATTGCCGGTTTTGATTAAGGTTTTGAGACTGAAAAAACGGTCATCAGCGACAAAGCGCTTATAGAAACGAAGGCTTCTGCCTTTTTGTCCGGAGACAAAAGAGCAGCCGTGGATGGCGCCCGCTGACACACCGATGACGCCTTTGACGGGAAGCTTCAGATCACTTAAAACATCCAAAACGCCCGCAGCGTATATGCCGCGAATTCCGCCGCCTTCAACCACAATGCCTAATCGATGTGAGCTCATAAATCGTAAAAATCAAAGAAAACGAGCAATTATAGGACGGGCAAAAAGAATAAAAAAAGCTCCACGTTGGCGAACCAACGTGGAGAAAAGAAGTAACAGCACTTGTGCTCTTACTTCGAGGACGGATTGGAGACAATAATATTGAGACGGTTTTCAAGCGCAGCGGCAATGGCGCTGCGGTTAACGAGTTCTCGGGCAAAGACGAGGAAGTTGAGGTAAAGCTCACTGCCTCTCACGGAAAGTCCGGTATTGGGGATGCGGCGTAAAAGCTCTGCCTGCATGTGGTCAATGAGTTCAATCGCTTCATTGGAGTGAGCAAGAACCGAGTGAATATCACGCTTTTTGTCTTTGCCTTCAGAAATCTTTTCCAAATAATCCACGAGACTCAAGAGATCCTTTTTGAGATCGCCTTGGAAGATGCGGTGGCGGTTTGCTACGTGATCCGACGCTTGCTTGGTCAATGCCTGCAAGGAGCGTCCGACTTCACGCAAGTTCGTGAAAATGCGGTAGTAGCAGTAACGGGCATCAAAGTCGTTTTTGGTCGGTGTAAAGCTCGAGTTTGCCATCCGGTAGTAAAGACCGCGGTCAGCACTCATTTCGTCAAAAAGTTCCGAGCTTTGAGTCTTCACATGGCGCAGAGCCGATTCGTTGTCGTTTAAGAATTCATGCACCAGGCGGTTAAAGACGGTAACCGACTTATCAAAACTTGCATCCGTTTTGCTTTGAACCAATTTCTGAACCTTTTGAGCGTCATAGCGTGTATCAAGGTCAGCTCGCATATTAACGGTATCGAGTTTGGCCTTTAAGTTGGAGCGAATCAAAAGGATGGTCGAGCCAACGGCTAAAATCAAAGCGGCAATCGGTCCGCCCCAAAGAGTAAAGCCGCAGACGATAGCTGCCATGGTAGAGGCACTTAAAGCCGTGAGGAACCAGCCGCTGATCACAGTTAAAACGCCTGAAATACGGTAGACGGCCGTTTCACGGTCCCAGGCACCGTCAGCAAAAGAAGAACCCATCGCCACCATGAAGGTCACGTAGGTCGTCGAAAGCGGTAGCTGAAGGCTCGTAGCAGAAGCAATCAATGCGGCGCTTACCACAAGGTTAATCGAGGCGCGGACGTAGTCAAAAGGCAGAGGTGTTTCACCGCGCTCAAGTTTCTTGGGCTCAAAACGACGGTCAATACCTTTTTGAACTGACATCGGGACGATTTGATGAATGACGTTGCCCAATGCCATGCTGGCGCGGACAATGGCGCGGCCGGGTAGGGAACTGCCGAACTGTTCCTGCTCACCGGAGTTACTCGAAGAAAGATTAATCGAGGTTTGAATCACAATCTGGGCTTTCTTGGAAAACCACAGGGTGAGCACCATGATGAGACCCGAAAAGAGCAAAAAGCCTGTTGCAGCCACTGTGGGTTTTAATAACCCGCCCATCATGAAGGTTTCAGCTGCAGCACCCGAAGCGGTCCATTCCTGATAAGAGTCCCACGCAGCAAGCGGCACGCCCACGAAATTCACGAGGTCGTTACCGGCAAAAGCGAAGGCAAGCGAGAAGGTTCCCGCCAAAATCACAATTTTGAAAATGTTGATGTTGCAGGCAATGATGAGCACGTGAAAGATGATGGAGAGTACGACAAAAAGTGTCCCCACGATAGGCCACGTATTCACATCCATGAATTGGATCCACTCGGGCTGCATGAAACTTGCCCCTTTGGCGCCCTTCATCACGAGGAAGTAGAAAATGGCTGTGAGCGCAATGCCCGCGAAAATGCCGCCCACTCGGCGATACATCTTTTCAAAATTAAAGGTAAAGATGAGGCGCGTGACATACTGAACGACGGCCCCCGTGACAAAAGCAACGGCAACAGAAATCAAAATGCCAGAGACAATCGTAAGGGACTTTGAGCTATTAATGTACTCGATGACGTGAGTCAGAGAGGCACCCTCCATGAGAAGCGTATAAGCTGCAGCAGCCAGTGCACTGCCCAGGAGTTCAAATACGATGGAAACGGTCGTAGAAGTAGGCAGCCCCAGAGAGTTAAAGAGGTCAAGCAAAATAATGTCTGTGACCATCACGGCAAAGAAAATCACCATGATCTCTGAAAACGAGAACATCTGGGGATTGAAGACGCCCGAGCGGGCAATTTCCATCATGCCTGATGAAAAGGTGGCGCCGAGCATCACACCGATGCTTGCCATAAGCATGATTGTTTTAAATGAGGCGATTCGGCAGCCGAGTGCTGAATTCAAAAAGTTTACGGCATCGTTACTGACACCGACAAAAATATCAAAAACGGCAACTAACCCTAAGAAAGCCAAGAGAGCCAAAAAGTAATATTCCATAGCCGATTGTCCTAGTTTTTATCACAAAACAAAACAGCAGTCATTCAGAGAAGAGTTGCGTGCAGTATGCGCCTGGAAAATGACAAAGCGGTGTTGGAAATATGACACTGGAATGACAATAGGAGAATAAAAATAACTTATTGATATTTTTGCTTTCTTAGTCTTGAAAAATATTTGCGAAAAATAAAATAAAGCGCTTAGAAATTTTCTCAGAGCACCAAAAATCCCATCATATAATCGAAATCTGTCGCTTCAATAGTGATTGAAGCCCCGTGATGCGCTTAGAGGTTTGTTTTCTTTCAATTTTTTGTGTAAAATCCGCAGTCTTGCTGTTCTGAAGGGTGTTTCTCTGTCGCCATTTCAGGCAGCGGGAGAACGAATTTTTGGACTCTGTCGCTGGTGCTTGCGGCCTTAAGCGACAATCCGGTTGCGCGCGACTCATAGTGAAGTCGTGCGTTTTCATTGATAGGTGAATACATAATGAAGACCTTCTCGGCTAAGCCGCTCGAAGTGACTCGCGAATGGTACGTGGTTGATGCCACCGATAAGATCGTCGGTCACCTCGCCGCTGAAATTGCTGCCCGCTTGCGCGGCAAGCACAAGCCTGAATACACGCCGCACGTTGACACGGGCGATTTCATCGTTGTGATCAACGCTTCCAAGATGAAGATGAGTGGCGACAAGGCTAAGAACAAGCGTTACTATCGCCACACGGGTTATCCCGGCGGCATCATCGAAACGACTTTCGAAAAGATGCAACAACGCCACCCGGGCCGTGCCCTTGAAATCGCTGTTAAGGGTATGCTCCCGAAGGGACCCTTGGGCTACGCCATGATTAAGAAGTTGAAGATCTATGCCGGTGAAGAACACCCGCATACGGCTCAACAACCTAAGAACCTCGACATCTAATAAGGATTCGGCATGATCGGCAATTACAATTACGGCACCGGCCGTCGCAAGAGCTCCGTGGCCCGCGTCTTTATTAAGCGTGGTTCCGGCAAGATCGTGATCAACGGTCGTCCTTTGAATGAATACTTCCACCGTGAAACCGGCCGTATGGTCGTGATGCAACCGTTGGAACTCACCGAAAACGTTGAAACGTTTGACGTGATGGTCAACGTGCGCGGCGGTGGTGAAACGGGTCAAGCCGGCGCTGTGCGTCACGGCATCACCCGTGCTTTGATTGACTACGACGAAGGCTTGAAGGCCCAGTTGTCCGCCGCGGGCTTCGTGACCCGTGACGCTCGCGAAGTCGAACGTAAGAAGGTCGGTCTTCGCAAGGCCCGTCGCCGTAAGCAATTCTCCAAGCGCTAATCGTTTTTACGATTGCCGCTGCCGGTTCCCGCTTTTTATTTCAGCGGGAACGGCCCCGAAGAAGGCTCTCTTATTTCGGAGGGCCTTTTTTGTTATGCGCTAAAATGCCAAGACAACAATAAGGACGGAAGAAATGTCACTCTTGGCTTTGGTGTTGGTGCTTACAGCAGCACTGGTGCACGCAACTTGGAATTACTATTTAAAAAAGGCCAATGCCACGCGGCCTTTTTGGTGGATTGTTTATATCATCACGGCAGTCATTACCGTTCCGGTACTCTTTCTCTGCGATCCCGACTCTCTTAAAAATATCACGCCCATTGGTTGGCTTGTCATTATCCTTTCTGCTCCCATTCATGTGATTTACGGCCAGGTCCTTCAGGTGGGCTACAAAAAGTCTGACTATTCCATTGTCTATCCGACAGCCAGAGGCACGGGACCATTGATTACTGTTTTGAGTGCCGTTTTGATTTTGGGTGACAGACCTTCTTTTTGGGGCTGGGTGGGCATTATTTTGATTTTGGGAGCGATTGTCTTATTGGCAATGCCTCAAAAGACAGACAAAAATACGCAGGAGCTGCGTATTAGGGCCGGAATTTTTTGGGGCGCTTTGACAGGCTGCTTTATCGCAGGTTACTCCTTTTGTGATGCCTGGGCCGTGCAGCAGACAACGGGCCTCACTCCCTTGAGTTTTTACTTTCCTTCGATTGCCGTGCGAGCTTTAGTGTTTGCACCTTTTATTGTGATGCACGCTAATTGGAAAGAAGAGTCTAAAGAAATTCTGACAACGCCAAGATTACAGAAGGCGCTCGCTGTAGTGACAGTAGGCTCTCCTTTGGCTTATATCCTCGTTCTTTATGCGATGACGATGGCGCCTTTAGCTTATGTGGCACCCAGCAGGGAAGTCGGCATGATGATCGGAGTTGTCTTGGGCGGACTGCTTTTAAAAGAAAAACTCTCGGTTACAAGATTAACCGGTGTGATCGGGATGACGCTCGGAGTGATTTTAGTTGGACTGGAAGGTTAAGAATCGAAGTTTAATCCCGACAGTAAAGTGAGATTATTTTCAGATAGGTTTTGCCAGCAAATGGCAAAAATTCCCTTTTCTTGAATCAAATTTCAGTTGCTTTAATGCAACAAAGGGTTTTCCCTGAATACCCAAATTTTCATACAACTCTTTGAAAAATCAGCTCTATTATTTAAATAACGATATAAATATATTGAGAACAATTGCCTTCATTGATGATGATCAATACTTCGGGGGGGGCACATATAGCCCATGTTGTCAAGTGATAAATGCGTAACCAATAAAAACTCTGGCACCGGTTCCCGGCAGCCATAAGGTTCATTCCAAACAAACGATTTTCTTTAACGGACGATTATTGACTTCGATCGACAAGTGCTCGTTAGCGTCCTGAAACATGCTCGGACAGGCGCACATCTGGATCTAGGCTTGATCACACTGCCCAAAGGACAGTTCCACTGTATCAGCCCCACTGACACATTGCCTTGCAAGGTCAGCCACTCACTTGATCTGGTCCGATTCCTGGCCCAAAGTCTGTGATCAGGCATCTCGGGCTCTCCGACGGAAGTCGGCTCCCACCCTGTCGAAGGCTCAGGAATCGGCCGAAGCACATCATAACACGTCTCGTCTTACTGACTAAATCTTTTGTCGGGGATCAAGTGACTGTGACCTACTCGGGCTTGCCCGGGCTCGTGGCCCCATCCCCCCCCCACCTCAGGCTCACAGTCCTTGATCGGAGGAGTTACTTAAAAGCCAGATCTATCCGGAAATCTATATCCTTTTTCAACATGTGCCAGATACAACGAGCCAACTTGGCAGCAATCGATCGAATTGCCTTCGCACGTACCTGGCTTTTCTTAAATTGACGGTCATACTTTTTCTTAATCGCCGGATTGTGAAAAACCATCAGGTTAGCTAATTCCGTCATTGCCCAACTCAGGTATGCATTACCGTTTTTTCGATTGCCGTCGCCTTTCTTTTTGTCATTGGATAAGCGTACAGCCGGTGATAACCGGCAGTACGAAACAAAATCCTTTTCGGTACGGAATCGGTTGATATTGACGATTTCGGTTGCAATGATTGAGCCGAGAATAAACCCACAGCCTTTCATCGAGTACAGTCGTGGCAAATATCGATGACAGGTTAAGTAATTTTTGGCTTCCTGAGCTTCGATTTGTTTTTCCAATTGTAGAATTTGTAAACTCAGATGATGCATAGCCGTTAAATAATGACCGGCTTTTAAGCGAGTATTCTCATTATCAAAAATACTCACTAATTCTGTTAAGTCACCGTTACAGTATTGCTCGGCCATACGGTCAAGACGCTCAGTGGTGATCTTCATGTAGCGCTGATTATTGAATAAGTTCTTCAGTATCGTACGGTATCGAGCCCGATCTTGGACGAGATCGACTTGTAACCGTACAAGGTCTCTGAAAGCACGGTCTTGTTTGGGGGTGATATCGGCGGCTTTTAATGCACCGAGTCTCATCTGATCAGCTAAAAACTCTGCATCAGTGATGTCATCAGAGAATTTCGTTTTGTTGTTTTTTACAGTGGTTGGATCAGCTAACTTTAAATGCCATCCGTTGTCTTCAAATAGATCGGCGATGTTGTACCAGTTATAGGTAGATTCGACAGTAGCTTGATGCTGTGCACAACAGTAAGGTTTAAGGAAGAGCTGCAGTTCTTCCAATTCTGGACTTAAAGCAATCTTTTTGCGTTTAATAACTTTCTTAACGAGTTGTCCGGTTTGATTGGCTGCATTTTGTAAGACACAGATAACAACGTTGTTTGAGTGCAAATCCATGCCAATGAAGTATGTAGGATTTAACGAAACTGTTGTACCATACATAAAAGGCCTCCGATTCTAGAGTTTTGGGTATACCTCCAGTTTATCGAGTAGGCCTTTTTTCGTATCTGATTTTTTTGATGACGTAACCCATCAGCTACTGCAGCAGAGTTATCCACGATTTTTCGCAGCGCTCATCCTCAATAATGGGCCGTAGCAAGAAAAATGGTGGGTAACTCGTCAAATGTCTTTCGCTTTTTCTTCCCTATCCAAAGTGCCACTCAATAACCCTTGGGGCTATATGAGTATCGGGCAGAGTAGCCTAGAGGCCATCCGAACGCACTGTCCGGAGAGTTTTTCTTGTTTGTTAACCTCATAGGTCTCACAATGAATAAAGCATTCAAAGTTCTTTGGAATCAGGTAAGAGGTTCTTACGTCGTGGCCTCTGAAGCTCAGGTAACGCATGGTAAACCTGGTAAAGCAGTTAAGACGATTGTGGCAGCAGCTGTGGCCGGTTTGATGGCTGTGGGTGTCTCGGCTCAGGCTCGAGAAATTAGTTATGGCACCATAAAAAGCGAAGGTAGCACCAAGTTTATTTCCGGTGCAGGCGATACATTGGAAATTAAAACAAATGGTGATTTAACCGAAGTTATTGATGCAATACTTAAAAAAGATCCTAATGAAATTTTAGGTGCTCTTGGGGTTGATGACACAGAAAAAGAAGTAACCCTGGTTGGATTGGCCGGTGGACAGAATTACTGGGATGCTGGTCTGGGAGAGGTAACCCAACAAATAAAAGATGGAAATTTGACATTTATAACTCAACTAGTTGGAAATAAACTGGGGATTGAAGCATTAAACCAGAAAATCGGTAATGTATCCGAGCAATTTTTGGTGCATGGAGCTACTGAAAAAGTTAATGGTTCAACAAAAATTATTATTGGTGGAGAAAAAACAAACCCACTCTTGATCGCAACTACAGCTGGTGATCGTGTAATTGGTACAGGGTTACGCGGGAATATCGGAGAGGATGTGCAATTTGGACTTTCTTCTCCCAGTCATGATCTTACCCGTGTTGGGAGCACAGATTTAGAAATGAAGTCTGGTAATAGTCTGATGACTCTTGGAGGTAGTTCAGCTATTAACATTGGTGGGTTATCGGTAGATATGAGTGTAGATATCCTTGTGCCAGTCGACATAAGTTTAACGGCAGACTCAAGTTTCACTAATGTTAAGCTCGATGGATCGACAAACATTACGATTAGTGAGAGCTCAACTAATGTCGGACTGTTTGGTGGCGGCTCCGCCATTGCTTTAGGTGGTACAGCAAATTCTACGGTTACCCAAGGCAGTAACGTAACGATCAATACCAATGTTGATGGAAGCGGCTACGAAGGTGTTACGGTCGGTTTGTTCGGTGGTGGTTTATCTGCCAGTATGATGAATGGTGAATCTCATTCAGTAGTGAACGGACAAAGCACTATCACTATTGATAAAGGTTTAGTGGTGGCAACAGTTGGCGGCGGTATCTCTGCTGTAACGGATCCCAATGGAATTTTGTCTGCAGCTGGCATCCAAAGTGATTTAATCAATACTGTATTAGGCGAAAATGGAGTAGCCGGTGGTTCTGCCGATGTTCAGATGGACAATGTCACCATTGAAGTCGGTGCCGATGCAACAACCATTATGTTGATGGGCGGCAATATGGCTTTGGCTGCCGGCGGCGATTCTAAGACCCATTCTAACGCTACGGCTCATACGAATTTTGTTCAGACAACTCTTAACGGTCCCGAGTTAGGGAAGTTCACTGATACCGATAAAAGCAACTTGGTTTCCGGTGCCACGAACGCTATGGCTTTAGCTAAAGATTTGCTTAGCGGTGGAATTTCTGAAAATTTCTACACATCTTTGCGTACGATTATTGAAGAAGCCAATGTTCCCGGTGCTCACGTCGCAAACCTCGGTGCCGGTTTAGCTGTTGCTTATACCACCTATCAGAATGGTCAGGATGAAAAAGCTGTGACAGCTGACTCCTCAGTCGGCACAGCAAAAATGTTCATTAACGGCGGCTATAACGTCGGTAATTTAGGCGGCGGTATTGCTGTCGGTGTCGGAGCTGCTGAGACCGGAGAGGGTCAAGTTTGGGCTCATGCCGACACAGAGAATACTCTTATTGAAATCAGCGGTGGTGAAAATATTCTCACAGCTGCCGGTGGTTTGAGTTTTGCAACAGTTCATTTAACTCAAGAGCAGCAAGACGCAGGTGTTACCGGTATCAACAACAAAGTCCAGGCACAGGCCAATGTGACCGGTCTGGCTCAAATTAATATGAAAGGTGGTTCTGCTGACGGTCTTTTTGGCGGCGGTATTGCAATTGACGATACGGCTACCAGTACAGTCAACGCAAGAGCTAATGTTACTAACAGCCTCATCAACGTTACCGGTGGTGATGTCAATAAAGCTAACTTAGGAGCACTTTACGAACTTGTTGACCAAGAAGGTGGTGCAGAAGAAGACTTGTGGGGTAAGTTTGATCCTGAAGAAGGGATTAAAGAAACCATTAGTCTGATTGAAGACAATTCTGTTGCTATTTTGGGCGGTGGCTTTGCAACCGGCGGTGGTGCAGAGGCTAATGTAGATACTGTCGCAATTAACTTAGAAGGCGGCAAGGTAACGGGTAATGTCTTTGCAGGCGGCGCTGCCACCATGGCCGGAAAAACCCATGTCGAAAACGCTACGATTTCTGTCAATGGATCTGAAGTTAACGGCAACATCTATGCCGGCGGCTTAGCTGGAAGCGAGCGCAACGGTACAGCCGGTATTTATAATGCTCCGAGCTCAACGGTTAAATCCACTACCATTCAGTTAGTTGATGGTGCAGTTAAGGGCAACATTTATGCTGAAGGCTTCATTCATGAAGCTTTAGGCAACGAAACCGCTGTTTCAACAGTTCAAAATGTTTCCGTTGAACTGTATCGTGACGGCGTCTTCCAGGGAACTTTAATTGACGGCTCCGGTGCTGAAAACTCTTCTGAATTGAAGTTCTTTGCAGATACATTTGACTTGAGCGATCAGGAAGTTATCGGCTTTGATGCGATCAGATCCAACGGCGCAACTGTTAAAGGCTTGAAATACAGCTTCGGTGAAGATACGCACACAACCGTTGTAACGGGCGGCGTGATTGATTTTGCAGGCATTGGGTATCGAGCCGGTGATACGTTGGTCATTGGTGAAGATCAAACTGCCGGCGTTGCCTCAATTGACACCGCTAATTTATTCGGTCAACCGGAAACAGCAAGAGCACCCTCTATTCCCTTTACGATTGACGTCAATAAGGGCTTGATGAGCTTAAATGCTGATTCTGAAACGGCATTGGCTAGCTTGCCGCTTGCTTCCGCAGAAGCCGCTCTTTATGTTACGGGTCAAGTAGATTTAAGTGGTCATACGGTTACAGTGGGTGACGTTGAAGCTCCGGCTGCAGGCCTTTACTTGGGTGCTGACGGTTTACTCATCGCTGATGCTGCAGCGAAATCTGAAGTGAAGGGTGAAGCTGATACGGCTAAGGGTAAGATCCACTTCACGGGCGTTGCTGAAGACGGCGCTCAAGTGACCGTAGCAGCTGCTGATGAAACAGCCATAAGCGTTGATAACGTTCTCTATAAGGTTGTGAAGAACGAGAATGTCTACACCTTCGCTCAACGCCAGGGTAAAGAACTGCGTTCTGTCGGCTTGGATGACTTCGACGATCCCGACTTCTTAGCCGACCTTCACAATCATGACAATGACGGTGCCCGCTTTGTCGAAGAGTTCCTCGATGAACGCAATACCGGCGTCACGAACGCTAACCGCAGCCAGCAATTAAATGCTGCTGTGAACCTGGCAACGGCTGCCGGTGTGCAAACCGCTGCAATCGATAGCGCCACGATCGGAATGGATGCTGCCAACAAACGTGCTTCTATGATCCACGAATTTGAAGAAGGCGGTGTGCTCTTTGCTGAAGCCTCCGGCCGTCGCACGGAAATGGGCGGCAGCGCCGACTTCGGTGAAATCAAGGCTGAATTGGGCGGCGTTGTGGTCGGCGGTGAATACACGACCGGCGACTGGACGTTCGGCGCTTTGGCTAACGTCGGTACGGGCTCTGTGAAGGGCTTGGGTCATAACGACGGCGTTGAAAACGATGTCGACTACTATGGTGCTCAAGCTTATGCCGCTAAGCGCTTCGGTCAATTTAACGTTGTGGGTCAATTGGGTTACTTGGCTACGAGTAACGAAATTTCTCACTCCACGGTGGCATTGAATAAGGCCGATGTGGACGCTGATGTCATCATGGCCGGTGTTCGCGGTGAAATGCGCTTTGACCTCACGGAAAATACGCGCTTAGTGCCTTATGTCGGCTTTAACTACTTGCGTGTGGGTACTGACGGTTACACCACGAGCCAAGGCGTGAAGGTCGACAGCGTTGATCAGAACCTCTTTACGGTTCCGGTTGGCGTGAAGTACGCAGGCGACATGCAAACGGCTTCCGGCTGGGCCTGGACGCCTTCTTTGGATATCGGCTACGTAGCAGCCTTCAGCGATTGTGACGTTGATGCCAAGACCCATGTGGGTGCTGTCGGCAGTACCACGATGGATGTTTGGGCTGAAAGCGTCGTTCGCTCGTCGATCGGCTTAAAGGCTCAAAAGGATAATTTCGGAATTGGTGTTGAAGCTGGCGGCGTTGTGGGCTCTCAAGACACGACCGGTCTCTTCGGCCAAATCCGTGTGGATTATCGCTTCTAATCGTTAGCTTTCTTCCTCCGTAGGAAGCAGCGATAGAGGGTGGGTTCTTCGGGATCCGCCCTCTTTTTGAAATGACCTTTTGTCGATTGTCAACCTCGAAAAAGAACGTATAATCAACTCGTTTTTGATGGATGGAAGAAAATACCATGGAAGAAAATCAAACGAACCTGGCTCCCGAACCGATTCACTTTACGGATGCGGCGGTGGCTAAGGTCAAGAGCCTGATTGAAGAAGAAGGTAACGATAAGTTGAAGCTTCGCGTCTTTGTGCAAGGCGGAGGCTGCGCAGGCTTTCAATACGGTTTTCAGTTTGATGAAAACGAAAACGAAGACGATGCCAAGATGGTTAAAGACGGTGTCACTCTTTTAATTGACTCGTTAAGCTACCAATATTTGGTCGGCGCAGAAATCGACTTTAAGGAAGATTTAACCGGTGCTCAATTTGTAATCCGCAACCCCAACGCGGTGACCACCTGCGGCTGCGGATCGTCCTTTTCTGTTTAGTGGGCAGGGTAGAGCGCACCTAAGATGCGCTCGCCTCGAGCTCGCGTGACAGCCGGGAGATTCCCGGCTTTTTTATTGACAAAGCGAAACGCAAGCCAGGCAAAAGCCATCGATTCCACGTGCATGGGATCAACGCCCAAGCGCGCAGTGGAACTCACACGATAATGCCCCTTTTCGAGTTCCTGCATCAAAAGGGGGTTAAGCGCGCCGCCTCCGCAGACAAAAAGCTCTTCTGTCTGAGGCTGCGTTTTATCAATCGCGTCCAGTATTCCTCGTACAGTAAGCCTTACAAGCGTTCTTTGTACGTCCTGAGGCGCTAAGTCAGTGAGAAGGGGATAGCGCTCGAAAAGCCACTTTTCGTTGAAGTATTCCCGTCCCGTGCTCTTAGGAGGCTTTCTTGAAAAATAAGGATCGGCAAGCAGCGCTTCTAACAATTCAGGAATCACTTTTCCTTTCATTGCCCAGCGGCCGTTTTCATCAAAAAGAAGGCCGCAGTGTTTCTGCACCCAGATATCCATAAGGGTGTTGCCCGGACCGCAATCAAAGCCCAAAATGTCTTTTCCGTTTAAAAGCGTGATATTGGCGATGCCTCCGATATTAACGATGGCGCGGGGAGCGTCGCCTGAAAAAACACAAGCATGAAAGGCGGGCACTAGAGGGGCGCCTTCGCCGCCTGCGGCCATATCGCGGCTTCTGAAGTCTGCAATCACATCAATACCGGTTAATTCAGCCAAAAGAGCAGGGTGATTGAGCTGCACGGTAAAGCCGGAGTCAGGGCAATGGCGGATCGTCTGACCGTGCACACCGATGGCGTTGACCTCATCGGCAGAAAGATTCATCTGAGTAAGAAGCTTATCAACAACCTTTGCATAAAAATGCGCAAGCTGAATGGCGGTGCGCCCGCAGCGATTGATTTCATCTTCGCCTGAGCTCAGAAGCGATAAAAGCGCTTTTCTGAGCGAGACAGAATAGGGCAGGTGGGCGTGGGACAAAAATTGAACATCGTTGCCTTTAAACCGGCAAGCCACAGCATCGGCTCCGTCCAGACTTGTGCCGGACATGACACCGATGAAAATATCGGAAGACTTTTGCATAGCTTAAGACTGAGGCTTCTCAGCAGTTTGACCCTGAGCGAGAGCCTCTTTGGAAGTCAACGGTTTAACAGATTGAATGCGGTTGAGCATCGCAAGACGCGTCATCAAAGGACGGGCGTCGGCTAAGAGCTGCTGCTTTTCTTCTGAGGTGAGCTGCTCTTTATCCGGAATTCGGGTCTTAAGGGGATTGACCTGGCGATTATTCACACGAAGCTCATAGTGTAAATGGGGACCGGTTGCCAGGCCCGTTGCACCCACGTAGCCGATTACCTGGCCGCGCTTTACATGCGTGCCCACTTTCATGCCCTTGGCAATTCTTGACATGTGGCCGTAAAGCGTTGTGCGCGACTCATCGTGCTTAATCATGAGATAGTTGCCGAATCCGCGCTTATCAAAGGCGCGGCGTGAGATGACGCCGTCGGCTGCAGCATAAATTTCATTGCCTCGGGGAGCACCGAAGTCTGTTCCCTGGTGAGGACGCAGAACGCCTGTGACTGGGTGGCGGCGCATCGGCATAAAGCTAGAAGTCACTCGTGCCCCTTCAACCGGCACGCGGATAAAGGTGGTACGGTTGGAGGTGCCGTCTAAGCTGTAGAAACTGCCCGAGCGCGTGCCGTCTGCCGCCCAGAAGCTTTCATAGTTTTTGCCCTGATGGGTGACAGAGACCGCCAGAATCTTGCCGTTTCTCACGAAGTCGCCTTCCATGTATTGGCGCTCGTAGATGATGCGGAAATCATCTCCATCGGTAATTTTCAGACCGTTATTAATGGCCCGCTCAAAGGCAAGGGGCATATCTTCGGCAATTTCTTTGGGCACGCCGACCGCAATCGCAGAATCAACGAGGTTATCCCGAACGATGCCTGCGCGCATTGCCTGCTGAGTTTCATAAACGAAGGGCTCAGACTGAATGGTAAAGCGCTCACCGTGCCGAGTGATCGTCACAACAGAATTTTTCTCTTTGTCTGAGCGGGCTTCTAAGAAAATTTTAAGCGACTGTGCTTTTTGATCGGCGGTGACTTTAGCCTGAACATAAACGCCTTCTCTGGGCGTTGAGAGGGGCTGCGCGAGTGTTTGTCTGCGGATAAAGCGCTGCAGAGCACCGTCTTCAATATTTAAGCGCGAGAAAATAGCGCCCAGCGTGTCGTTTACACGAATCATGGTCGTGTGAGTGGTCACGGCACTGTGAGTGGTTACGACCGTAATCTGATCGGCAATTGAAGGAATGGGAAGCGGCGCTTCAATGCGAGTTTGAAGGCTTCTGGCCAATTGCTCATCGTCAGACGGATAGGCCGTATAGGTGGCAATTGCGACAGAAGCGGGCAAAACCCCGAAAGTAATGCCTAAAACCAAGCGTCTGTAGGGGCTTCTGACCAACATTTCCCAAGTGTGCGCGCAGCCCCGGGCAGCAAGGCACATGCCCCGGCCGATAGAGCGTAAATTCTTTGCAAGGATACTGGGCGCAGACATTGAGGATTTGATTGGTTACAATAAGCCGATACGCAATCGGAAAACGGCATGTATTTTACCCGAATTACGCCTGGCCTCCGATTGAAGAGTCCTTTTTTATGTATTTATTTTGTAAAAAAATCTATGAGCGACATTGAAAAGAAATACCCGGTGACCTCAGAAGTCAAAGAGGCCATGGCAACGATTAAGCGTGGTGTGGATACGCTTTTGATTGAAGAAGATTTGGAGCAAAAGCTTGCCCGCTCTCAGGCAACCGGCACGCCTTTGCGCTGTAAGCTCGGGCTTGACCCCACGGCTCCGGATATTCATATCGGACACACAGTAGTTTTAAACAAACTGCGCCAGTTGCAGGATTTGGGTCACACGGTTATTTTCTTAATCGGTGACTTTACGGCTTCGATCGGTGATCCGTCCGGCCGCAACATCACGCGCCCGCCTCTTTCCCGCGAACAAATTGAGGTCAATGCCAAGACCTATTTGGATCAGGCAAGCCTCGTTTTGGATCGTGAAAAGACCGAAATTCGCTACAACTCCGAGTGGAGTGACAAGATGACGGCAACCGACATGATTAAGTTGGCTTCCCACTATACGCTTGCCCGTTTGCTCGAGCGCGATGATTTTGCCAAGCGCTACGCCGAACAGGCTCCGATTGCCATGCACGAATTGCTCTATCCGCTGATGCAGGGCTACGACAGCGTGGCTTTGAAGGCCGATATGGAATTGGGCGGCTCTGACCAGCGCTTCAATCTTCTTGTCGGTCGCGAATTACAGCGCCAGTATGAGCAGGAACCGCAGTGCATTTTGACGATGCCGTTGCTCGTTGGCTTAGATGGCGTCAACAAGATGAGTAAGTCCAAACACAACTACATCGGCATTACCGATATGCCTAACGATATGTTCGGCAAGGTGATGAGTATTTCCGATGAATTGATGTGGAATTGGTACGACCTCTTGAGCTTAAAGAGCAACAGCGAAATCGCGACGCTTAAGAGCGAGTGCGCCAATGGCCGCAATCCCCGCGATGCGAAGGTCCTGTTGGCTAAGGAAATCGTTGAACGCTTCCACGATAAGACGGCAGCAGAAGCCGCTGAAGTGGAATTTAACAATCGTTTCCGTGCGGGTGAAATGCCCTCTGAAATTCCGGAAGTCAATGTGGCTGCTGCGGACGGAGAAATCGGTATCGGTAAGCTCATTAAAGAGGCCGGCATGGTGGCTAGCGTGAGCGAAGCCAACCGCAATGTGGATCAGGGCGGTGTACGCGTCAATGGTGACCGTGTCTCCGACCGCGGTCTAAAACTTAAAGCCGGCACCTATACGATTCAAGTCGGCAAACGCAAGTGGGCTAAAGTGACGGTTCACTAAGCCGTTATGTAGTTGATAAAAAGCCGCGCAGGAAACCGAATTGTTTTCCCCGCGGCTTTTTTCGTAGGAATTTGTCATGATCGGATTATTGCAAAGAGTGCAAAGCGCATCGGTTACGGTAGAAGGAAAGGTGATCGGAAGCGCAGGCAAAGGGCTCATGGTTTTAGTGTGCGCTGAAAAAGGTGACACCGAAGAGCAGTGTGAGAAATTAGCTAAAAAAGTTTTGGCCTATAGGATTTTTGAAGACGAAAAGGGCAAGATGAATAAAAGCCTTACCGATATTCAGGGTGACATTCTCATTGTTTCTCAATTTACGTTGGCAGCAGACACCGCCAAAGGGCTTCGTCCGAGTTTTACGCCTGCGGCAGACCCTGAAACCGGTAAAAAGCTCTATGAGCACTTTGTGGAAACGGTAAAGCAAAGCGGCTTGAGAACCGAGACAGGGGAGTTTGGTGCCTATATGCAGGTCTCGCTCGTCAATGATGGACCTGTCACAATTTGGTTGAAATGCTAGATTGACAAAACATCTCTTTGAATCAAATAATAGATTAAAGATTCATAAGGAGAAGCGCATGAAAATTACCAGTCAGGATTTTGAACACGGTCAATGGATTCCGAGCGAATGCGCCTACGGGCAGTTGGTTGACGGGAAATTTGCCTTGGCAGCAAACTTAAATCCGCAGCTTTCCTGGAGCGGCGTTCCGGAAGGTACGCAGTCAATTGTCTTGGCCTGTATTGATCCCGACGTTCCGACGGATCGTCAGGCTTTAAATGAAGACGGAGAAATCCCTGCCGATCAGCCCAGGCGTGATTTTGTGCATTGGCTCGTTTGGGATATGGCGCCCGAAATCTCTGAAGTGAAAAAGGGCGAAGCAAGCGTAGGCGATGAAAATACCGGTAAGCGCTTTGCCAACCCCATGGGCATTGAAGCGATTAACGACTATACGTCCGAATCTCAAATTCACCGCGGCTATGACGGTCCCTGCCCTCCGGGATTTGATGCCCGCATGCACGGCTACGAATTCAGAGTTTTTGCGCTGGACGTGAAAACTTTGGGTCTGCCCGATACAGCCCGTTGGGCTGAAGTGCGTCAGCGTATGGCGCCGCACGTGTTGGCTTCAGCTACCATCCAGGGAATCTACAGCCTCAATCCGAGATTGCAGCGCTAAGCATCAAAAAGTCGTGTCTGAGCGAACCTCAGGCACGACAACTCATCACTTTTTTTATGACAGAAACTGTCAGGGTCGGTTTTTTGTCATACCAAAATACAAGATCGTGTTTTCGCCTTTAAGATTTCTATAGAAAAAAACTTTCTCTAAAGCGCTCTTTTTGCACAAGTTGTTATTCATTTGACAAAAATTTTCCACAGATAGTGGTTAAACGAGTAGAATCAATCCTTAATAATCTGACACCATATATTGTGGTTTTAAAGATTGACAATTCCATAGATAAAAGGAGATGGGTGTATGCATTGTCCTTTCTGTAAGCACGAGCAAACTCAGGTGATTGATTCCCGCACGAGCGAAGACGGTACGACGATTCGTCGCCGCAGGCGTTGCCTGCATTGCGGCAAACGCTTTACAACCTATGAGCGTGTTGAGCTTTCTATGCCCTCCATTATTAAGCGCGGGGGCGGTCGCTGTGAATACGATCAAAAGAAGCTTCGTGCTTCGATGATGCTTGCTTTGCGCAAACGTCCTGTCTCCCGAGAACGAGTTGATGAAGCCATTAATCGTATTGAACAGAAAATGCTCGCCTTGGGTGAGCGAGAAGTTCGCAGTGAGCGTTTAGGGGAACTCGTTATGGAAGAGTTGCGCGGGCTCGACAAAGTGGCTTATGTGCGCTTTGCCAGTGTCTACCGCAACTTTGAAGACGTTCAGAAGTTTGCCGATATGGCCCGTGAGGTTTAAAGAACAATGCTCTCAGACCTCGACTACATGAAGCGGGCGCTTGAGCTCGCACGCAAAGCCCGTCCGATCAGCCCTCCCAATCCGTCTGTGGGTTGTGTGATTGTGCGCAACGATCGCATATTGGGAGAGGGTTTTACGCAGAAAACAGGGTCAGATCACGCCGAAATACAGGCAATTAAAAACGCCAATGCCAATGGCTTTGATATTGAAGGCGCAACGGTTTATGTCACGCTTGAGCCTTGCTCGCACTATGGGCGCACGCCTCCATGCGCCTTGCGACTGATTAAAGAAAAGGTCGCTCGCGTCGTAGTGGCGTGTTTGGATCCCAATCCTTTAGTCGCAGGCCGCGGCATCGGGATGTTGAGAGAGGCCGGCATTGAGGTTGAAGCCGGAGTACTTCAAAAAGAAGCCTGGCAGATGAATGCAGGGTTCATGACCCGTATGACGGAGCACCGTCCCTGGGTGCGGGCAAAAGTGGCGATGAGCCTTGATGGCTTTACGGCCTTGGCAAACGGCGAGAGCCAATGGATTACGGGAGAAGCTGCCCGGGAAGACGGCAGACGCTGGCGCTGTGAGGCAGGTGCCATTTTGACCGGTCTCGGAACGGTGATGGCCGATGAGCCCTCCCTTACAGCTCGGGTAAACGGCCTTCTACAGGAGCGCCAACCCATAAAGGTTTTATTGGACTCAGACTTACGCGTCAATCCTGAGAATCCCTTTTTTAAAGAAGGTAAAGTCCTTGTTGTCTGCGCTCAGGAAAGCTCTGACAAAGCGGCGGCTCTGCGTCAAATCGGCGCAGAGGTCATGTCCATGCCGGGTAAAGACGGCAGGGTTGATCTTAAGGCTTTAATGGCAGAATTGGCTCGGCGCGAAGTCAATGAAGTGCACGTGGAAGCGGGAGCCATTCTGACGGGTGAGATGGTAAAAGAGGGGCTTGTGGATGAGCTTTTGTGTTACATTGCCCCGAAAATTTTAGGCGCAGGGCGTTCGGCCTTTAGGCTGCCCGCGGTTGAAAAACTTTCAGATTGCAAAGAGTGGCAAATTGTTGAGACAGCCCTCTTAGGCAATGATGTTCGAATGATTCTGAGAAAAAGGAAATAACACCATGTTTACAGGCATTATTGAAGCGATTGGTAAGGTGCGTGAGCCCGAAAAATTGGGCGACGGCGTGCGTCTGACGATTGACACGCCGGCAGGCTGGTTAAAAGGAACCGAAATCGGTGAGTCCATTGCTGTCAACGGCGCCTGCATGACGGTTGTGAGTATAGAGGGCGATACCTTCCAAATTGAAGTCTCGGCTGAAAGTCTCTCTAAAACCTGCGGGCTTGATACCTGGGGAGAAGTCAATTTGGAAAAAGCGCTGCGAGTGGGCGACCGTTTGGACGGTCATATTGTTTCCGGGCACGTGGACGGTGTGGGACAGGTGGAAGTGATGGAACCCAAGGCTGAGAGCTGGCACCTCGTGGTGCGTGCGCCGATGAAGCTTTCTGCCTATTTGGCTTATAAAGGTTCCGTGACGGTTAACGGTGTTTCGTTAACGATTAATGACGTGGAAGATACGCCGGTCGGCACCCGCATTTCCATTAATTTGATTCCGCATACGGTGGAAGTCACCACACTGAAGCACTTAAAGCCCCAGGATTGGGTCAATCTTGAAATCGATACGATTGCCCGCTACGTTGAGCGGATGATGAGCTTAAAGGATAACGACGGTCTTTTTTAAAAAAGGAAGACTTATGAAAACGCAGCTTTTTACGCCCTTTACGATCGGGCAGATGACGGTTAAAAACCGCATCAGCGTGCCGCCCATGTGTCAGTATCAGGCGCACGACGGAAAAGCAACGGCTTGGCACAAAGTGCACTACGGAAAGCTCGCCGGATCGGGGGCAGGACTTGTTTGCCTTGAAGCGATGGCGGTGACACCTGACGGTCGGATTTCTGCCAATGATCTAGGACTCTGGTCTGATGAATTGGGGCTTTCATTGGTAGAAGTGGTCGAAACGATGCGCGCCATTGATCCGAGCACAAAAATTGCCGTGCAGATTAATCATGCAGGGCGCAAAGCCTCAGAGCGGGCTCCGTGGATTGGTGGATGCTTAACCGAAGAAGAAGGTGGTTGGGAGCCTGTGGCGCCGTCAGCGGTGGGCGCCGGAGGTACAAGTTTAATGCCAAGGGAAATGCTTCCCGGAGGCATTGATGCCATCGTTCAGGCTTTTGCCAATGCTGCAGAACGCGCTGAGAAGGCAGGGGTCGATGCGATTGAAATTCATATGGCACACGGCTATTTGCTGCACCAGTTCCTCTCTCCGATTTCGAATTTGCGCACCGATGACTTCGGCGGCAGTTTTGATAATCGCATCCGTTTTCCGCTTGCTGTCTTTGAAGCGATGAAAAAAGCCGCTCCTTCGGTCGAACTGGGAGTTCGAGTATCTGCGACCGACTGGATTGAAGGGGGCTGGAATCTGAAAGAGACGATTGACTTTGTCAATATCCTGAAGGCTCACGGCTGCGCTTTTGTTGATGTTTCAACGGGGGGACTTCACGCGAGTCAAAAGATTACGGTCTCTTACGGCTATCAGTTGCCTTTTGCCCGGGCAGTGCGCCTGCATACGGGACTGCCGACCATAGCCTGCGGATTAATAAAAGATGCCAGACAGGCCGAAAGTGTTTTGGTTGAGGGAACGGCAGACCTCGTTGATGTCGGCCGGCAGATGCTCTTAAACCCCCATTGGGGCTGGCAAGCGGCGCTTGAGTTGGGTGAAAAGGTGGATTTCCCGCCATCCTATGCCCGAGGGATGCACCTTTGAGATCTGAAATGAGTGGCAAAGCTTTTAGGTCGCTTTGCCACTTGTGAGTTTAGAAGTTTCGATCGGCTTCTTGCCCCTATTTGGCTACAGTTTCAGATGCAAAAATTTTAAAGCAGTCTTTGGGTGAAACAACCTCAACGGTAGCTTTCGGATAAGCCCTGATAAAGGTTTCAGCGTGTGGAGTCGTTTTGATTGAGCCCGATAATTTGCACTTAAAAGCTTTGACGTGATTATCTAAAACTTCAACAAAATCCAACTCTTTGGGTTTTCTGTCATTGGTTCGCCAAAAATAAGTATCTGTGAAGTCTCTTTGACTGTCGTGCAGTTTCACTCGTTCCATGTAGAAGAAATTTTCCCACAAAGCTCCGGCATCATCTCTCGAAGCTAATGGAGAAAAGTTATTAATTAGAGCATTTCTGATGCCGGTATCGAAGAAATAAACTTTTTTTCCTTTTTTGATTTCGTTTGCTAAGTTGCGTGAAAAAGAAGGACACACTTTAATGAGAGAGGCTTTCTGTAGCCGATCAATGTAATCCTCCACTGTTAATCGATTAAGACCGACTTCACGGGCAAGACTGTCATAGGAAACTTCAGAGCCGATGTTATAGGCAAGAATTTTCAGCAGATTTCTCAGTTTGGCCGGATACTTGATGACGTTTTCTTCAAAGAAATCCCGCAGCAGGTATCCCTCGCAGTAATCCAGCAGGTACGCTCGCGCTTGCTCCGGCTGCAAATAGACAACAGGCATCATTCCGTACACAATCCTGTTGTCGATGGTTTCGCTCACTTTTCCCCAGCCTGAAAAAGAGGCAATTTCATTAAGGGAAAATGGCCACATTTGTCGTGAGACTACCCGTCCTAAAGCAGATTCTTTAATCGCAATTAAATAAAAAGCAGAAGAACTTGTGATGAAAATTTGACGCGGTTTTTCAAGCTTTTCGTTTGCATCAACTAAAAGTTTGACGATATGCCCTATGTTAGGAACTTTGTGAGCTTCATCGATGACAATTGACTCAGACTGCAATAAGGCGTTTAAAACATCGCCCTGTGTCTGAAAATTTAACTCTTCCGCGACTCCCGGTAAGTCGCCGTTAAACCATCGACAGGATGACTGATTAATAAGATGCTCAAGCAAGGTGCTCTTTCCAATGCGTCGTGGCCCGTAAAGAACCACTGCCCGTGGGGGCGTATCTTTCAATAATTCTTCCTTTAGATCACGTTCAATAAAGTCTTTCATATGCAAAAATCATCAGTTAACTGAGGAAAATTGTATCAAAAAACGTTAGTTGACTGAGGATTTTTGTATCAAATGCAGAATTTTCAGAGCAAATTTAATTTTTCAAGATTTTCAGGCGACGCTACTGTTACGGGACAATCGGGATAGGCGTTTTTGAATGCTCGGATAGACTTTCCCCTTACCCTTGGCGTGAACTTACATTCAAATGCTTTCATTTGACCGTCAGTCACTTCTATGAAATCCATTTCCTGAAGGAAACGGGTTCGCCAAAAATAGATTTCCGTACCATCTTTGCAATAGCTGAGTTTTTTGAGTCGTTCTGAGAAAAATAGGTTCTCCCACAATGCTCCGGTATCCGTTCTTGATGCAAGGGGATTAAAACCGCCGCTGATTAAGGCATTGCGGATTCCATTGTCAACAAAGTAAATTTTTTTCCCAAGTTTAATTTCTGATTGTGGGTTTCTGCTAAAAGAGGGAACAACTTTTACAATGAAACAAGATTGCAGAAGGTCTACGTATCTTTCGATCGTTTTGAAACTTATCCCCAGTTCATTTGAAACAGTTGCATATTTAATTTCTGAACCGACGTTATAGGCAAGGTAGGTCACTAACTTTCTTAAATCTGTCGGTTTTCTCATTTCAGCCAAATTAAAGAGATCCTTGTACAGAATACTGCTGACAAAATCTCTAAGGTATTCGCGTGCGTATTGAGGTTCATTAATGACAGTTGGATAGCAGCCGTAAATCATGCGCTCATTTATGCTTCGCTTGACCTCAAGCCAGGAAGAGTTTTCGGCCAGCTCTTCGAGAGAAAATGGCCAAAGACTGTAAGTGTTTATACGACCGGCGGCTGATTCCATCACGCCTCCTGCCAGGTCAAGAGAACTGGAACCGGTTACAAAGATGTGGCAGCCGGTGTCATTGTTATCAACCATTCGTTTAATGACGCGCCCTATGCTCGGGATGTATTGCGCTTCATCAATAACTAAATTGGGATAATCTTTCAATAGCGGCAAATAACTTGACGGTTCCGACAATATCTTGACGTCGTTTTCATCATCGCCTGTTAATAGGTGTGTTGACTGATTCTCCATGATATGAGCCAAAAGAGTGCTTTTCCCGACCTGTCTCGGACCGAAAAGCACCTCGGCTCGGTTACTTTGTTTTTTTTCTGACAAAGTCTTTTCAATTTTTCTGGAGATATAGTCAAAATTTAGCATTTCTTAAATATAATCCAAAAATATCTAGATAAAAATGGATTATAAGACGAAAAAGTAGAGAAATTGTCTTTCTTCAGGCATTAATGATGTGACAAAGGATAGATGCAAAAAACGTCAGTGTTTCAGAGAGCTAAACACGGTACAATATACGAATTTATAAAAGGAAAAGATTTCTTTTGGAGAGACACAATGTCCATGGACATTATTGAGAATTCTTTAGATGGGCGTGGATTGCGCATTGGTATCGTTCAGTCGCGTTTTAACGAGTATGCAGGCGAAGGTCTTTTAAAGGCGTGCCTGACTGAACTTGCCCGTTTAGGCGTGGTTGAAGAAGACATTACGCTTATGCGTGTGCCCGGTGCTCTTGAAATTCCCTTCGGTTTGCAGCAATTGGCTGCCACCGAAGAGTACGATGCTTTGATTGCAATCGGTGCAGTGATTCGCGGTGAAACGTACCATTTTGAGATCGTTTCCAACGAATCAGCCTCGGGCATCATGCAGGTGGGACTCGACTTTGATATCCCGATTGCCAATGCGGTGCTTACGACTGAAAATGATGAACAGACACAGGCCCGTTTGCAGCAAAAGGGTACCGATGCTGCCCAGGTTGCCGTTGAAATGGCCAATCTGCGCAAAGAGTTTGAATACGACATGGGTGACGGGGAGTAACAAATGACAGAAGTAAAACCCCATCGTCCGAGCCGCGGCGCTCGTTCACTTTCGCGTGAATTTGCCCTCTTGGGAGTCTACGAATGGTTGGTGAGCGGTGCAGATGCCGTGACGATTGAACGCACGCTTTTGAGCGTTTTAAGCGATGACGGTGAACCTATTGCCGGAGCCGCTATCGATGCTGCTGATTTTGAGCGCTGCGATAAAAAGCACTTTTCAGAGTTGCTCGCCGGCGTCATTGAACACGCTGAAGACTTACAGGCTATTTTCAGCAAGCACGTCGACCGTGACATTTCACGCTTATCCTTGGTGGAACGCTCGGTTTTGCTGCTCGGAACCTATGAATTGAAGTTTCATGTTGAAATTCCGTACCGCGTTGTGATCAACGAAGCGGTTGAATTAGCCAAGCTCTTCGGCGGCTCGGACGGATTCCGCTACGTCAACGGCGTTCTTGATAAAGTGGCCGCTGATGTGCGTGCCATTGAGGTGGGTGCGAAAAAGTAATTGTATGGGCCCATGCCTTAGCGAAACAGAGCTCATTTCTCGTTTCTTTCATTTCAACATCCCCGGTCAGTGGCCTTGCCAAGGGATCGGGGATGACTGTGCGATTCTTCAGGTGGGCGATGCCCGCCTTGCGATCACAACCGATACGGTTGCAGGCACTACGCATTTTCTTCCTAACGCCGATCCCTATGCCGTCGGGAAAAAATCCCTAGCTGTCAATTTGTCTGATCTGGCTGCTGCAGGGGCTGATCCGCGCTGCTTTTTCCTTTCATTGTCTCTGCCGCAGATGGATTTGACCTGGCTTGAGGCCTTTAGCCGCGGGTTATCTGAAATGGCTCAGACCTTCCATTGCCCCCTGGTGGGCGGAGACACCACTAAAACCGCCCGAATCGGCAATAATCAGGCGCCTTTCAGTATTACGATTACTGCGATCGGCGAAGTGCAAAAGGGGCTTACCAGACAGGGAGCAAAGCCCGGCGATGATATTTGGGTGAGCGGTACTGTAGGAGACGCTTACTTAGCTTTGATGTTAAGAACCGGACATTGGACCGGTGTCTGTGATGAGCATTCTGCCAAAGCGATGGACACTCCCACGCCTCGAGTCGAACTCGGCTGCTTTTTAAGTCACCATGCAACGGCCTGCGCCGATATTTCTGACGGCTTTTTAAAGGATTTGGGCAATATTTTGACACGCTCTCAGGCGGGCGCTCGTGTTTACATAGATGATTTGGCTGTAAGCGCTGCTCTCGCAAAGCGCTCAGCCGAAGAAAGACGCAAAGCACAGTTAGCCGGAGGCGATGACTACGAGTTGGTTTGGACTGCGCCGGTTGCCTCAAGGAAAGCGATTGCAGATTTTGCGCAATCGCTGCAAAGTAAAGGGCGTGCACTGAAACTTACCCGAGTCGGGGAAGTGATTCCCGATGGATTAAAACTCATTGATAAAAACGGGAATGAAGTGAAAAATACTTATAAAGGATTTGATCATTTCGCAAGTGAAGATGTTTGAAAAATATAGCCAGAATAATCCCGTCAATAAAGTGCGAATGACTTGGTCTTTCGCCTTTAGTCACCCGGCTCATATCATCGCGAGCTTTTTCGGCAGCGGCGTGATTCGCCCTGCCCCCGGCACCTGGGGGACACTTGCCGGATGGATTGTTTTCGTATTGCTGCAGCCGTGGATCGCCTACAGTGCCTGGTTTTTTATTGTGGCCGTTACTTTCTTTGTAGGCGCCTGGGCTTGCCAGAAAACCGCTCAAGACTTAGGCGTTGAAGATCACGGCTCGGTTGTGATTGATGAAGTCTTTGCCATTTGGTTGGTGCTTGCTCTGATGCCGCCCTCTTTAGGCTGGCAGGCGGCGGCTTTTGTGGCTTTTCGCTTCTTTGATATCGTTAAATTGCCGCCGGCTGATTATTTTGATACCAAGATGAAAAACGGCTTTGGTGTCATGCTCGATGATGCCATTGCTGCGCTTTACGCTTGGATTGTTTTAGTGGCCGCACAGTGGCTGCTCTACTGATATGGAACTTTTTGCAGATCTTTCTGAAAAATTGGGGCTTTGTGCATTAAAACACAAAGCGGTGATTACAACGGCAGAGTCCTGTACCGCAGGCGGCATTGCCTGTTCGATTACTCAGACTGCGGGCTCAAGCGAATGGTTTGACCGAGGCTTTGTGACCTATTCCAATGAATCTAAAAAAGATTTGTTGGATGTAGCCGATGAAACACTGAAAAGCCATGGTGCAGTGAGTGCAGAAACCGCTTCCGAAATGGTGCAGGGGGCCCTGGCTCATTCTGAAGCAAACATCGCAGTGGCTGTCACCGGCATTGCGGGACCGGGCGGCGCTGTACCCGGAAAGCCTGTGGGAACCGTTTATCTCGCCTGGTGCAAAAAGGGCGAAATGCCCCAAGTCGAAAGACATCAATTTGCGGGTGACCGCAATGCCGTGCGGGAAGCGACGATTCGTACAGCTCTTGAAGGTTTGGTTCAATTAATTGAGAAGACAGCTTAAGAAATAACGGTTGGAAAGAAAATGGATAACTGGTTTAACGTACTTTGTCTTTTAGCACTGATTTTATTAAACGGCGTTTTTGCCATGAGCGAAATTGCGCTGGTCACGAGCAGAAAAGCGCGCCTGCAGATCAAAATTGATGACGGCAATTCCGGTGCCAAGGTAGCTTTGAAACTCAATGAGGAGCCCACTCGGGCACTTTCGGCCATTCAGGTCGGCATCACCTCTATCGGTATTTTGTCAGGTATTGTGGGTGAGGCCGCACTCGCTACACCGGTTGCTGCTTGGCTCAATGACGAGTTCGGAGTCGAAATCAATACAGCCCGTGCTGTGGGCTTAATTTTGGTGGTTGTCCTCGTTACCTATTTTTCCATTGTTTTAGGCGAACTGGTCCCGAAACGCTTGGGACAAATGAATCCGGAAGGTGTGGCTTGCCGCATTGCGCCGCCGATTAATTTCTTAGCCGTTTTAATGGCCCCCTTTGTCAAACTCTTATCGGTTTCAACCGACTTACTGTTAAAACTCACCGGTAAGCAAAATGTTGAAGAAAATGCTGTAACAGAAGAAGAAATTCACCAGATGGTGGTTGAAGGCAGTGAAGCGGGGACGATTGAAGAGCAAGAGCGTGACATGGTTCGTAACGTTTTCCGTCTGGATGATCGCACCATCGGCACACTCATGACGCCGCGCAACGAAGTCGAGTGGATTGATATGCAAGACGGTGCCCAAGACAATATCAAAAAGCTCTTAACCTCGAAGCACTCTCGATTGCCTGTCTGTGACGGATCGCTCGATGATGTTAAGGGTCTGTGTTCAACTCGATACTTGCTGCAGCAGATTGTTGATACGGGCAAAGTTGATTTCACCGCACATATGATTCCTATCGTTTACGTGCCGGAGTCACTCACGGGGCTTGAACTTTTGGATAACTTTAAGAAAAACGATGTGCCTTTGGCTGTGGTTGTGGATGAGTACGGTTCGGTGCAGGGGATTGTAAGTCCGAGAGACGTGCTGGAAGCCATCGTCGGGGAATTTAAAAATGTTCCCGGAGAAGAAGACTGGGCCGTTAAGCGTGAAGACGGCTCGCTTTTGGTTGACGGTATGATGCCTGTGCCGGAACTCAAAGACCAACTTAATTTAAAGGCACTGCCCAATGAAGCCGACGGGCGCTATAACACCTTAGCCGGCATGATCATTTGGATGACGGGACATTTACCGCGAACCGGCGACGTGGTGACGTGGGACAACTGGCGCTTTGAGGTCGTGGACATGGATGGACGCCGAATTGACAAGGTGCTTGTTTCATCGATCGAGGAAAATGACAAAGCGACGGAAAATCCTGAGCTTTAGTGGATTTAATTAAAACCTAGGAGGTACCGAGGATGCAAATTCAAATTCATAGAAAAAAAGCCGAAATGTTTTCGCTTCCAGAAAAGACGCTTCAGAGCGAATTCGAATTTGAATTGGATTTCCATCATTCCATGGGTTATCTCTTTTGGTGGACTTTTTATCCAGAAAAACTCGGGAAAACTATTTGGGTAGTTGCTGAAAATGATTTCACCGATTCGAGAATTATTTTTCCGGTCAGAGACGAAAAGCTTAGGATTTTTAATGATTTTTCTAAAGCGATGCAAGTTCTTTTAACTCAGCTGACCAAATTAACACCGGAGGCTTTGTCAGACTACTTAGATCAGATAAAAACTGCAGGACCTATGATTATTCCGTGGCGCTCTCCGATGACTTCTGCTGCTTGGAAACAGAAGTATAAGAGCTTGATTTCTACTGTGGTTAAGCAAAATTATGATGAGCAAAGAGAACTGATAGAAATTAATCAGGCTTTAAATGAAAAAGGAGAATCGAACTTAATTGCGTATATGACGGAATTACGCTTTTTCTATTCGATTTATCACGATGGGTTGCATGGAAAATTTCAGAGAGTTAAGTTGGATGTAACGCTTCACGTTAATAAAGAAAAAATTAAACGGGAAATTGAGGTACCGGCATCTTTTACGTTTGAAGAGCTGCATGACGTTATTCAGGAAGTTTTTAATTGGGATAATGCTCACTTACATGAATTTATCGTGCCTCGAAATCCCCGCAATTTGACCAAACGCCATACTGAAGCGATTTGTCAGATTAAAATGCGCTCCTTTGATGATGATTTCATTGACGTGTCCGATGATGAAGAACCCATGATTGAGGATACGGTTCTCCTATCCCAAATGTTTAGTGTTTTTCCCGGAATTCAATACATATATGATTTCGGTGACGGTTGGTTTCATACTATCAAATTCAAAAAAGTATTCTTTTCAACAAAGGATTATCCTGAGCTGCTCTCAGCAAGTGGTCTAAGACCACCTGAAGATATCGGCGGGGAAACGGGCTATGAAATCTTTCAGCAAGCGATAAAGGCTCTTGAGAGCGGGAAATACGACGAATCTTATTTCGATAATTGGGGCTATGGTTCTGAAGAAGATTTTGCCAGTTGGGTAGAACACTGGAAGGCACTTGATCGCCCGATTGCCTTGGTGAATAAGAAGTTAAGAAAACTGCATGCTACACCGCCCTGGAAATTGGAACAATTGGGTTAAGACAGAGAGCAGGTCAGATGACCTGCCTTATCGAAAGTTATTTTAGGCAAGCTTTCCGTATTCTTCATCGCTTACCGGTTCACACCATTCGTTTTTAGCGCCTTCAGCAGGAACTTCAATGGCAATGTGGGCAAACCAGCTGTCGCGTGCAGCACCGTGCCAGTGTTTGACTTCAGGCGGAATATTGACGACGTCGCCCGGGTGCAATTCACGAGCTTCTTTTCCCCATTCCTGATAGTAACCGCGGCCGGCGTGACCAACAGAATTTGTCCGCCCTTGTGATGGATGTGCCAGTTATTGCGGCAGGCAGGCTCAAACGTGACGTTGGCTGTGACTACACCTGTTGTGGTGAGCATGTTGAGGTAGCTCTGACCGACAAAGTATTGGGCGTAGGCTTCATTTTTACCGCCTCTTGCAAAGGGGCCGAATTTTTCTTCACTCATGATCTTTCTCCTTCATGATTCTTATGCCGAAAGCTTAGTGCAGATTTAGACTCCAATCTGCCTCAAGAGAAGCGGATTTTTGCTTAATCAGCTTGATTTTGAGTAAAGAAAAGTCCTGAGCCAAAGTCAGGACTGAATAGGACTCCGAGGGGGCAGGAGTTGGATCTTCACCAATGAAGTTTGAAAAAAGTATAGAAAATTCTATTATTCAATACAATGAAATTTATTTGATTAGTTAATTCAAAAATTTTGAATGATAGAAGTTGATGATTTCCAAACTGTTTTGGCTGTGATTGAGACGGGCGGCATTAATAAAGCCTCGGAGGTGCTCCATCGTGTGCCGTCAGCCATCAGTATGCGGATTCAAAGTCTTGAGAGCCGACTGGGGGTACAGCTTTTCGTTAAAAACGGAAAGCATATCTATCCGACCTCGTCAGCGCTGCAGTTGGCTCAGGATGCGCGTCAAATTCTTGCTTTAATCCGCAAGGCAGAGGGCAAAGTGAAAAAGCAGGAGCCGGGCGGACTTTTGCGTTTAGGCGCAACAGACAGTTTGGCAGGCACGCGGCTCACAGAATCCATATCTAAGTTAATCAAGCGTTATCCCAATATCGATCTTGAATTGAAGGTCTCTTCAAGCGATGAGATCAGTGAAGCGATTTTGCAAAGAAAATTGGATGCCGGATTGATGGTGAGGCACGGGCGAGATGACCGTTTCTTTAAAGTGCCGCTTTTTAAAGAAAAAGTGAGCATTATTGCTGAAAAAACGCATTCTCCTATTTTGAGTCCGTCAGACGTTTTGGATCAAACCATTTTTGCTTTCCATGTGACGGGTTCCTATCATGATCGCTGTCTGGAATGGTTTAGCCGTCATGGGGTTGCACCGAAGCGGGTCATTGAACTGCCTTCTTATTCGGCCATTATTGGGTCAGTAGCTGCGGGGCTTGGGATTGCAGTCGTACCTTTGCATTGGCTTGAGCACTTCAATTGTCTCAGTATGGTTTCAGTGCACGAGCTGCCTCAATCGCTTTCATCCCTTCAGGTGGAGTACGTTTACCTCAGGCATAACGATTCCGCTAATTTGCGGGCCCTGGAGTCGGTTTTGGTCGAATCGGCGATGGTCTGACAAAAAAAGAGCCTGAAAGCAAAATGCGATCAGGCTCATCGAAAGCAGGGCTCTTTAAGCTCGTGCTTGGTTAATCTTATCTCGCGTTTCCTTGGCAAAGCGGGCAGCCGCTTCCTTAAAGTCTTCACCGCTTGAAGCATAAAGAATGGCACGGCTCGAATTAATCATCATGCCGTTTTTTTCACCGGTAATACCGGCAGTCACACAGGCATGAATGTCACCGCCCTGAGCGCCGACGCCGGGCACCAAAAGCGGCATGTCGCCCACAATAGCACGAACAGCAGCGATTTCATTGGGATAGGTGGCGCCCACGACCAGACCCAGCTGTCCGTTAAGATTCCAGGGACCGGAGGCAAGTTGCGCGACATGCTGATAGATGGGTTTGCCGTTAACCTCAAGCATCTGGATATCGTTGCCGCCGGGGTTGGAGGTGCGGCAAAGTAAAATTGCGCCCTTGTCTTCATATTCAAGATAGGGCTGTACAGAGTCAAAGCCCATGTAGGGGGAAAGCGTCACTGCATCGGCTCCATAGCGCTCAAAGGCTTCTTTTGCGTAATGTTTGGCTGTTGAGCCGATATCACCGCGCTTGGAATCCAACACAACCGGAATACTCGGATAGTGTTCGTGAATGTAGGCAATAATGGCTTTTAATTCAGCTTCGGCTCCGCAGGAGGCAAAATAAGCAATCTGCGGCTTAAAAGCACAGGCATATTGGGCTGTGGCATCAACAATAGCCGTACAGAATTCGTAATAAGCGTCTTTTTTCTCTTTGAGAGCGGCAGGAAAACGATTGATATCAGGATCGAGTCCCACACAAAGTAAAGATTGACTTTCAGACCAACGGTTTTTGAGTTTTTCAATAAATGTCATAGCAGGCTCCAAATGTATTGCAATGATTGTACTTGAGCGCATCAGACTTGCCTACTTACATCATTTTTTTGCCTATAGAAAAAAAGTATTGGGAAAAAAGAAAATAAGTATTTGACGCTTAGGCAAAAGGCTTTTTATACTCAAAACGCTTCAAATTAATCGGTGAAATTTCTGCCCCGATGGCTTCTTCCTATCAGTTATTTTCAGTTCATATTGAGGACAATTTGTGAACGCGGCTTTGGACCTTTTCCTGGATTCATTTTGGGATATTTTGTTGCCGGGTCTGTTGGTAACCATCCCTTTGACAGCGATTTCTTTTACCTTTGCGCTCGTGATCGCTGTGATTGTGGCACTGATTCAATTTGCCAATGTCCCCGTATTGACTCAGGTAGCACGGTTTTACATTTGGATTATTCGGGGAACGCCGCTTTTAGTTCAGTTATTTATCGTTTTTTACGGCTTGCCTCATGTGGGCATTCTGATAGATCCTTTTGTGGCTGCGGTTGTTGTCTTTTCGATTAACGAAGGAGCCTATTGCTCGGAAACGATGCGCGCAGCTTTGGAATCGGTGCCTAAAGGACAGTTGGAAGCCGGTCTTTGCGCGGGGATGAGCTGGACTCAAACCATTCGCCGTATTGTTTTACCTCAGGCCTTCAGGACCGCCTTCCCCACTTTAGGGAATTCTTTGATCTCCATGATCAAAGATACGTCGCTAGCTGCCAACATTACGGTCACTGAAATGTTTATGACCACGCAGCGCATTGTGGCGAGAACCTATGAACCGCTTTTACTCTACGTGGAAGTGGGTTTGATTTATCTTATTTTCTGCACGGTGCTCACGAAACTTCAGACCGCAGGCGAAAAGCGTCTTGAGCGCTACGGGAAACGCTAAATTTTCAGGGGTAATCATGATTGAAGTGAAAAATTTGCGTAAATCATTCGGCACCCTTGAAGTGATCAAAGGGGTGGATCTTCAGATCAATAAGGGAGATGTCATCTCCATTATCGGCCCGAGCGGGTCAGGGAAGACGACCCTTTTGCGTTGCATGAATTTTTTGGAAACGGCTGACGCCGGGGAGATGACTTTTGACGGGAAAACGTACGAAATGAATCGTATGCACCGTCAGGATATTTTGGCTATCAGAAAGAAAACCGCGTTTGTTTTCCAAAATTACAACCTCTTTTTTAATAAAACAGCGCTTGAAAATGTGACCGAGGGACTTATTATCGGGCGCGGGGTTGAAAAGGCAAAAGCTGTGGAAATCGGCCGCAGACTTTTAAAGCGTGTGGGGCTTGAAGATCGGGAAGATTATTACCCGTCTGAACTTTCGGGCGGCCAGCAGCAGCGTGTGGCGATTGCAAGAGCGTTGGCTGCAGAACCTGAAATTATTTATTTTGATGAACCCACCTCAGCTTTGGATCCGGAACTCACGCAGGGGATTTTAAATTTAATGCGGGAAATGGCCGACGACGGCATGACGATGCTGGTTGTCACGCATGAGATGAGTTTTGCCCGTGATGTCTCCAATAAAGTTTGGTTTATGGATAAAGGTGTGATGGTGGAGTCCGGTGATGCAAAAGCATTTTTTGCCCACCCGAAAGACCCCCGTTCACAGGCCTTTTTGCGTTTAGCGAAAGAAGAAGCGGCTAAGCAAGAACACAAATAAAGGAATGAAACTATGTTGACTCGTCGTATTTTTCAATTGGCTTTACCCGTGGTGGCTTTGGCAGCCGCAATAAATTTAAGTGCCTGCTCCAAAGAAGAACCGGTTACCCAAAGTTCAGCTTCAGTACAAACAAGCGACCTTTTGGATCAGATTCGAAGCAAAGGCAAAATTGTGATTGCGACTGAAGGAACCTGGTCTCCGTGGACCTATCATGATGAAAGCGGGAAACTCACGGGTTACGATATCGAAGTGGGTCGCCTGATTGCCAAAAAGTTGGGGGTTGAACCTCAGTTTGTTGAAGGTAAGTGGGATGGTCTGCTTGCAGGGATCTCGGCCGGTCGTTACGACATCATGATTAACGGCGTTGATATGACGCCCGAGCGCGAAAAAGCCTATCGATTTACGGAACCTTATGCCTATAACCGCACTGTGGTGATGACGGCTGAAAATAACGAGACGATCAAAACGATGGCCGATCTCAAAGGAAAGCTCACGGCCAACACCATTTCCAGTACTTATGCGGAAGTGGCTGAAAAGTACGGGGCTAAGGTCAATGGCGTTGATGATTTGAATCAGACTTTTGAGCTGCTTTTAAGCGGTCGGATCGACGCAACGCTTAATGCTGAAGTGGTCTTTTACGATTACAAAAAAGTGCATCCGACAGCTGCCGTCAAAATCGCCGCAGTGGCTGATGAAACAACCTCTGTGGGGATTCCTTTGAAAAAGGAAGGTACTGAAAAACTTCAGACTGAACTCAATAAGATTCTCGCAGAGCTGAGAACCTCGGGAGAGCTCAGTCGGCTTTCTGTCCAATTCTTCGGAACCGATATTTCTAAGAAGTAAATAACCGAAAAGTGGGCGCTTTTATCAGGCGCCCTTTTTCAATGTGAAAGAGTATGACGGTTGCTTTAGAGAAAAAATTAGCCAGCGGTTTTGTTTTGCCGATGGTGGGCTTAGGCACTTGGGCGATGCGAGGCGCTCAATGTATTGAGTCTGTGCGATCGGCGATTGATTTGGGCTACAGACTCATTGACACGGCCTCCTTTTACGGCAATGAACGAGAGGTTGGCCGAGCGGTGAGAGAGTCCTGTGTCTGCCGAGATCAGATCGTTATTCAGACAAAGCTTTATCCCGATCAGTACGAAGAAGCTGAAAAGGCCATTGATTTGGCCCTGCAGAAACTCGATCTGGACTACATCGATATTCTGATGCTGCATCACCCGGCAGACAATGACGTGAAAGCCTATCGGGCAATTGAAAAGGCGATTGAAAAAGGACAGGTCCGTGCGGCCGGTATTTCGTGTTATTACGTGCGCGAATGCAACCGCTTTTTGCCTCAAGTTGAAGTCAAACCGATCCTCATTCAAAACGAAATCCATCCTCTGTATCAGGATAGCTCGGTCATCGAGCATATTCAGAGCCTGGGCATACAGGTTCAGAGCTGGTATCCGTTCGGAGGTCGCGGACACGCAGCCAAACTTTTTGGAGATAAAACACTTTTGGACATTGCCCGCAATCATGGAAAAACTGTCGCTCAGATTGTGCTTCGCTGGCATTTAGAGCGAGGTGTGGCTGTGATTCCCGGATCAGTGAGTCCTAAGCACATGAGAGAAAATATTTCGATTTTTGATTTTTCTCTGCGAGTTGAGGAAATGAGACAGATAGCGACCTTGGATCGTCATGAAAAGCACGATTGGTACTGACTTTTAACTAGTGGTCAGTTTGAAAAAGAGCATTCGTGTGCTAAACTCAACCCATTCTTATTGAAGATTTTTAATCATGATCGTTTATTTTCAACCTTCACTTTCTTGGTGGTGGCACTCCTAAAAGCGGGTGCCTGAGGTTGTTACGATTTTTCATAAACCCGCCTTAATTGATGCGGGTTTATTTTTAACCTTCTATTTTCATCATATAAGTCCGCTCAATTAAAGCAACATTGAGGAGCGACTTATGTCTCAATTAAATCCTTTCTTCGGACAGTTCGGCGGTCAATACGTACCTGAAGCGCTTGTGCCGGCATTAAAAGAGCTCGAGGCTGCATTTTGTGAAGCTCAAAAAGATCCTGTTTTTAAGGCTGAGCTTCATGAACTTTTGACGCAATACGCCGGGCGTCCCACGCCGCTCACCTTGTGCCGAAACTTGACACGGGGGACAAAGACCAAAATTTATTTAAAACGCGAAGACTTGCTGCACGGCGGAGCTCACAAAACCAATCAGGTTTTGGGTCAGGCGCTTTTAGCGCCTCGTATGGGTAAAAAACGCATTATTGCTGAGACGGGAGCGGGGCAGCACGGTGTGGCAACGGCTTTAGCCTGTGCTTTAATGGGCTTTGACTGCACGGTCTATATGGGCGCCAAAGACGTTGAAAGACAAAAACCCAACGTTTTCAGAATGGAATTGATGGGAGCAAAGGTCGTGCCTGTGACTGAGGGATCGGAAACTCTGAAAGAAGCTTGCGAAGCGGCGCTGAATGATTGGATTGAAAATGTTGAAACAACTCATTATCTTTTGGGCACGGCAGCCGGTCCCCATCCTTTCCCCACGATTGTGCGCGAATTTCAGAAGGTAATTAGTGAAGAGGCGAAAAAGCAGTTCCTCGCAGCAGAAAAAGTGTTGCCCGATGCCGTCATTGCCTGTGTGGGAGGGGGATCGAACGCAATCGGACTTTTCAATGACTTTATTGAAGAAAAAAGTGTTCGGTTAATCGGGGTGGAACCGGCAGGGTACGGTATTTCAAGCGGCAAACACGGCTGCGTGTTGCAAACCGGAACCGAAGGGGTCTTTTTCGGCGCCAATGCCTTAAATATGGTCAATGACAAAGGCGAAATTGAAGAGTCCTACTCCATTGCCGCGGGTCTTGACTTCCCCTCTGTCGGTCCCCAGCACTGCTACCTTCAGTCAATCGGCAGAGCTCAATACGTCGGAGCGACGGACGCCGAAGCCCTGCAGGCCTTTATGCTCTTAAGTCTTGAAGAAGGTATTATCCCGGCGCTTGAAAGTTCTCACGCATTGGCTTATGCCATTAAATTAGCCAAAACCAATCCAGAGCAGGAACAAAAATTCATCGTTAACTTATCGGGCCGAGGCGACAAAGATATTTTCCAAGTGTATGAGCGCTTTGAAAAAGAGGGAATCCTCACCGAAGGACACTTAACAAAAGAGTCTTTAGAGAAATTTAATCAGAAGCACGGCCTGCTTTGAGGAAAAATCTCGGGCAATTCGGATTGAAAGAATTGCCCGAGGAAAATTCAGCTATTTTTTCGGAGCGTTTTCAAGTTCATAGGGCCATTGAAGAATGCCGTACATGTTGTAGACGTGCTTGTAGCCCGTTTGAACCAAAATCTTGGAGGCATTTTCAGCCCTAACGCCGGAGCGGCAATGCACAAGGATTTTTTGATTGAAGTCTGGCGCTGCAGTGAGTTTCGCGCCGACTTTAAGCGTGGGCAGCGGAACATTGACTGAGCCCTTGATGTAACCTTCGGTCAAGCGTTCAATAGGATTACGAACGTCAATGATGACCACTCCTTCTTTAATCATTTCACGAGCCTGAGCAGGGACCACTTTCTGGTAAGCGGGATTTTCAAATGTCAAAGGAGTCGCCGGTTGCGGCTCAACGGGCTCGAGTGCGAAAGCGGCGCCTGAGAGCAGCATTGAGCCGATTAAAAGTGAGACGAGGGGAATTTTTCTCATCACGGTCTCCTTAAAATAAGCGTAGACGAAAGACACTATAGCTCAATAATGACACAAAAAAACAATAAAACTCTTGTGCAATTTTCAAAGATTCTCCAACTTATCCCGACTGATTTTCGATTTTTGATTGAAACTTGGCTGGAAAGGTACTTTCTGTACCAATTCCTGTTTCAGCGTTTGAATAACAAATGGGGTAGAGAGGTTTTCTTAATAGAAACTTTCTCTACCCCATTTTGTTTTAGATTATCGGTTCTGATAATCGTCAATCGGAATGTACTTCAATTCCTGAGTATCGCGGAAAACCTTGGGTTCAGGCAATTCCGGCATATCGGGAATCGTCGCATCGGACTTGCCAAGCACGCTGTGCAGTTTTTTCTCATCAAGCTCTTTGCACCACTTGCCGACCACGATCGTAGCAATGCCGTTACCGATGATGTTGGTCAGAGCACGTGCTTCAGACATAAAGCGGTCGATACCCAAAATCAGGGCTAAGCCTGCAACCGGCACATGACCCACGGCAGACAATGTGGCAGCCAGAACAATGAAGCCAGAGCCCGTGACGCCTGCCGCACCTTTACTCGTTAAAAGCAGCACCGCCAAGAGCGTGAGTTCCTGCATAAGCGTCATTTCCACGTCGCAAGCCTGCGCGATGAAAACCGAGGCCATCGTGAGGTAAATGGCCGTACCGTCAAGGTTAAAGGAGTAGCCTGTCGGAACCACAAGACCCACAACAGATTTGCTCACACCGGCTTTTTCAAGCTTATCCATGATCTTGGGCAAGGCCGACTCGGAAGACGAGGTTCCTAAAACGATGAGAAGTTCTTCTTTGATGTAGCAGATATACTTCCAGACGGAAAATCCTGCATAGCGGCAAATGGCGCCCAGCACCACAAAGATAAAGAGCAGGCACGTAAGGTAGAACGTACCCATCAGTTCAGCCAGAGGCAAAAGGGAGGCCACGCCGTACTT
Organism: uncultured Sutterella sp.; assembly: GCA_900545335.1. Taxonomy (GTDB): domain Bacteria; phylum Pseudomonadota; class Gammaproteobacteria; order Burkholderiales; family Burkholderiaceae_F; genus Aphodousia. The sequence continues at coordinate 61,322 of UQYP01000002.1, forward strand.
ACCGATCGTAAAGGCCATGGCACCGAATGCACCAATCGGGGCGACCTTCATGATCATATTGACGATTTGGAACAGAATCTGAGAGCTCTTTTCAATGACATCAAACACTAAGGTACCGCGTCCGCCGAACTTATGCAGAGCAATACCGAAAAGGATCGAGAAAAAGAGAACCTGAAGGATATTGCCTTCGGCAAAGGCACTTACCACCGTATTGGGGATGATGTTCATTAAGAATTGGGCCGTGGATTCCATCTTGTCGCCGGAGGTGTAGATGGCAACGGAGCCCGCATCAAGGGTCGCCGGGTCGATATGCATGCCGCGCCCCGGGCCAAACGTATTCACAAGCACAAGACCCACGACAAGCGCAATGGTGCTGACGACTTCAAAGTAGAGAATCGCCAGGCCGCCCGTTTTGCCCACTTTTTTCATATCTTCCATGCCGGCAATACCAGTGACAACTGTGCAGAAGATCACAGGAGCGATGATCATTTTGATCAGTTTGATAAAGGCATCGCCGAACGGCTTCATGGAGGCGCCGATATCGGGGTAAAAATAACCCAGCAATACACCGACAATGATCGCGCAGATCACCTGGAAGTAGAGAACTTTGTAAATTGGTTTTTTCATATCCGTCCTTTCTTAAAGGGCGGGTACTTCAATCTCTTTTAATAATGTGTGAGATCAGAAGCCCACAGGGGTTGTAAAGTAGAACGTCAGATTTTGACGAACGTCTAGGATTGTACGGGTTTTCCCTACAACTTTTCAATAAGCAAACCTCCTGATGTCTTTTGCGTTAAAACATCAATGAGGTTTTTTGATTGTGTCTGCGGCACTGAAAGTGTGAAAGTCGCATCCATTGCGAACTCTTTTTCGAGAATGCGTGCCTGATGATTTTCAAATTCCCGAAGGGCGATATTAACGAAAGAATGCTCGAGCGTGAGTTTGATGCGATCGCTCGGGACCCGCTCTGTGATGGGAAGTGTTTCCAAACCCAATTTCACTAAGCCTTGGTAGGCTCGAACAAGGCCTCCTGTTCCCAACAATATTCCGCCGAAGTAGCGGGTGACCACAGCTGCAATTTCTCCCACACCGCAGTGCAAAAGAACGGTGAGCATGGGGCGGCCGGCGGTACCTTTGGGTTCACCGTCATCGCTTGCGCCAACCTGTGCGGTGCTGCCGGGCTCTCCAGCCACATAGGCCCAGCAGTTGTGCGTGGCCTGTGAGTGCTCCTGGCGAACCGCCTCAATAAAAGTTTTGGCTTCTTCAGGCGACGAGACTCGAGCCATCGTCACGATAAATCGCGAGCGGTGAATGGTCTCTTCGGCACGGTGAATTTGTCCTGCCGCAAGGTCTGGTACGTTATATCGATCAGCCATGGTCTGGGTAAGACATGGCCCGGGAAAGAATCAACCTTCTCGGGCCAATTGTCAGATCATACGGTTAACACCGAATGAATTACATCATCGGCATGCCGTCCATGCCGCCCATGGCCGGAGCCACCGGTTGCTTGTCTTCAGGGATGTCACCGATCATGCAGTCGGTGGTGAGGATCAAGCTTGCGACAGAAGCAGCGTTTTGCAGGGCCGTACGGGTCACCTTGGTCGGATCCAAGACACCCATGGCAACCATGTCACCGTATTGGCTCGTTTGAGCGTTAAAGCCGTAGTTGCCTTCGCCGTTAGCCACGGCGTTCACCACGACGCTGGGTTCAAGACCGGCGTTACCGACGATTTGACGCATCGGTTCTTCCATAGCGCGCAAGACGATCTTGATACCGGCGGTTTGTTCTTCGTTGTCACCCTTCAATTGAGCCACAGCCTTTTGAGCGCGAACGAGAGCAACGCCGCCTCCCGGCACCACACCTTCTTCAACAGCAGCGCGGGTAGCATGCAAGGCGTCGTCCACACGAGCCTTCTTTTCCTTCATTTCAACTTCAGTAGCAGCACCCACCTTGATCAAGGCAACGCCGCCGGCCAACTTAGCCACACGTTCCTGAAGTTTTTCACGATCGTAGTCGCTCGTCACGCTTTCGATTTGCGTACGGATGTTCTTCACACGAGCTTCAATCATTTCGGGATTGCCGGAACCATTGATGATCGTGGTGTTTTCTTTGTTGACTTCAACGCGCTTGGCTTGACCCAAGTGTTCAAGCGTAGCCTTATCGAGCGTGAGGCCGATATCCTTCGTCACAAGCGTACCGCCCGTGAGGATAGCGATATCTTCGAGCGTAGCCTTGCGGCGATCGCCAAAGCCCGGAGCCTTGACAGCGCAAACCTTGAGGATACCGCGCAAGCTGTTCACAACGAGCGTAGCAAGGGCTTCACCTTCCAAGTCTTCGCAGATGATCAAGAGCGGACGACCGGCCTTAGCCACTTGTTCGAGAATCGGGAGCAAGTCGCGGATGTTGCTAATCTTTTGATCGTGTACGAGGATGTACGGGTTTTCAAGCACAGCCACTTGCTTGTCGGGATTTGTGATGAAGTAAGGAGAGAGGTAGCCGCGGTCAAACTGCATACCTTCAACCACATCCAATTCGTTCTTCAGGGACTTGCCGTCTTCAACGGTGATCACACCTTCCTTACCGACCTTTTCCATGGCTTCGGCGATGATTTCACCGATTTCGGTATCGCTGTTGGCGGAGATAGAACCGACCTGAGCGATTTCCTTGGTGGTCGTCACGGGCTTGCTGATCTTCTTCAATTCAGCCACGGCGCATTCGACAGCCTTGTCGATACCGCGCTTCAAATCCATCGGATTCATGCCGGCGGCCACAAACTTCATACCTTCAACAACGATAGCCTGAGCCAACACGGTAGCAGTCGTCGTACCGTCGCCAGCGTTGTCATTGGTCTTGGAAGCCACTTCACGAACCATCTGAGCGCCCATATTTTCGAACTTATCTTTCAATTCGATTTCACGGGCAACCGTCACACCGTCCTTCGTGACCAAGGGGCTGCCGAAGCTGCGGTCCAACACCACGTTACGACCCTTCGGGCCCAAAGTCACCTTAACGGCGTTAGCCAAAATGTTGATGCCGCGAACCATGCGCACGCGGGCGTCATCACCAAAAAGAACTTGTTTAGCAGTCATGGGTTATTACTCCAACAATTAAATCTGTACAGGTGGAAAACTTATTCCAACACGCCCATGATGTCTTCTTCGCGCATCACGAGCAATTCTTCACCTTCAACCTTCACGGTTTGGCCGGCGTACTTACCGAAGAGCACGCGGTCGCCCACCTTCACATCCATCGGGATGATCTTGCCGGATTCATCACGCTTGCCGGGGCCGACAGCCAACACTTCACCTTGGTCGGGCTTTTCACCGGCGCTATCCGGAATAACAATACCGGCAGCGGTCGTACGTTCACTTTCCAGGCGCTTAACGATCACGCGATCGTGCAGAGGACGAATTTGCATTTGGAATGTCTCCTAACAAATAATTCAAAATCGATTCTAAATAAACCCGCCAGGGGTCATATTTCGGGCAATTTCTTTTCGATTGCGGGACAATATGCGCAACCGAATCACTTGCCTCCTAAAACTAAGCTTCATATGGGGATGCTTTTTCCGATTTCAAGGGGCGAAAGAAAAAAAGATGAAAAAACTCCTCCTTTCATTTTGTTTGTTAGTATTAACTCATTGTTTTTCAACGGGTTATGCCTTCGCGCAAAATTATCTGCCCCCTTTGGTGAAAAGTGCCTTGTTGCAATCGAAGCTTTCCGAGTCGCAATTTTCCGCAAGCGTGGTTGCATTGGACGGGGGCAGGATTTCTTTGAGTTGGCGAGACCGCGTTCGGGTGTTGCCGGCCTCGACCGAAAAAATGATTACAACATTAGCCGGTCTAGAACTTTTGGGAGCAGACTGGCGCTGGAAAACCTCTTACCTTTATTCAGGCCACATTGAAGATGGCGTGCTTTTCGGCACCCTCTTCATTAAAGGAGGCGGCGATCCCCACTACGTAAGCGAAAACCTCTGGCGGGATTTCTCTCGTCTTAAAGCTCTGGGGATTCGGGAAATCCGAGGCAATATTGTTATTGACAGAAGCTATTTTGAAAAAGACCATCAGGATCCGCAATTTCGTGATGACTGGGACAGACCCTATACGGCACCGGCCGATGCCGCACTTTTAAATTATCAATCCATTGCAATGACGATTTCGCCTCAGGCGAGCGAAAAGCGTGCACGTATTACGGTGACGCCTGAACTGCCGGGTCTTAAGGTGCCTCACTTTGTAAAACTTTCGAGACAAAAAGCGTGTGTAAGGTGGCGTCAGGCACTTGAACTTGATGTGAGTGACCCGTGGAGCCCGCAATTTTCCGGCGCCTTGCCTTCGGGCTGCGAAGAAAAGGTGCTTGCCTATTGGGTAAATAATGCGGATGCCTATTGGCAGGCTTATCTGCAGTCAGTAAGCGCTCAGGTCGGAGTGATTTGGCTGGGGCGGGCAGTAAGCGGTGTGGCAGAGCCTCAGGCTTCATTACTCTTTGATGTCTGGTCGGAGGATTTGGGGTCACTTGTGAGGCTAACCAATAAATTCAGCAATAACGTCATGGCCAAACACATTCTCTTGACGCTGGCCGCCAAAGACAGTCCCGGTATTGCGGCAAGCTACGCAAGAGCCAGAGCGATTCTTTACGGCTGGCTTGAGCAAAGCGTAAAAGTCTCGCCCGCTGACATCGTGATTGATAACGGTTCGGGGCTATCGAGACAAAGCCGTGTCACAGCGCAGGCGATGACGAAACTCATTGCTTACGGCTGGCGCAGCCCTCGAATGCCCGAATGGATCAGCTCATTTCCGATCTCTGCGGTTGACGGAACGATGTCAAAGCGCCAAGTGGCACCCGGTCACGCTTATATGAAAACAGGGCTTTTAAATAATGTGAAATCAGCGGGCGGCATCGTGCAGGCAAAAAGCGGCAAACGTTATGCTCTATACGCAGTGGTTCAGGGCAAAGGCGCAACGCAAACGGATGCGCCGATTGATCGGTTGATTGAGTGGGTGTATTTCAACGGCTAAGGCAGGCTTGCTGCCTTAGCTTATGATGTTCGTGTTTAATCGAAAAGATGACGCAGGCAGGGCTCGACCTGTACGCCTTCGCGATAGTCGCTGCCGGATTGATAGGTGTAGTCAATAGCCAGGCTTACAAACTTCATCGCCACGAGCACCGATTCGCTCAAAGTTTTACCCTGAAGCATTGCGCCCGTTAAAACGCTTGTAAATAGGTCACCTGTGCCGCAGGTGGCAAAGGGGATTCTGACGGTGGAGTATTCGGCAAAGGTTTCGGTGCCTGCATCAAAACAGACGACTTTAATTTGATTGGCATCGTTGCCGGGTACACTCGTAATCACCACCTTTTGATTGTCTTTGGCGGCTAATTGACGGCAGATATCTTTGAGGGTGCCTGTTTCAGGGGCAGTTGCCTGATAGGGGCGATCGAGCAAGAGACAGGCCTCGGTGAAATTCGGTGTAATGACATCGGCTTCAGCTACTAAAGACTTCATGTGTGAGACAAAGTCCGAGTTTAGTGTCGGATAGAGCTTACCGTCGTCACCCATCGCAGGATCGACGACAACGAGGGCTTTATTACCTTTAGTCAATGCAAACCGGCGAATCGCTTCACGAACAATTTCGATTTGGTTTACGTCATCCAAAAAACCGCTGTAGATGCAGTCGTAGGCAAAACCCAATTGCTGCCATTTATCCATAAAGCCCGTCATTTTTTCGCTGAAGTCGGAAAAAGTGAAGTCGCCGTATGTGAAATTGTTGCTGAAAAGCGCAGTGGGGAAGGGGCAGACTTGAGATCCCATTGCAGAAATAACCGGAATCGCTGCTGTGAGCGAACAACGTCCAAAAGAACAAAGATCATGAATGGCAAGAACACGTTTCGTAGCCATAGTAAAAAACCTTCCAGTTAAAAGAATAAGATCACGATTAAGAGCACAAGTCTAGCTTGATTTAATCAAAAGAAATGATTGTCTATTAAGTTTTTCTGATTATTTAAAAAGCAAAAACTTTGAGCTAACTCAAAAGAAAGTTTAGTCGACAAAAAACTTTTATCAAATGAGAAAAATAGATGCTTACAAATAATTTTTAACCCATTGAATTTATTGGTAAAAACAATTTACTTTTTTCTTTTGTCCGATTAATGCTCTGTATTTTCTGTTTTCTTTGGGAAAAATGCAGTTTTTCTCAGAGTTTTTACCTAAATGCTTTGACTGGCTTATTTTGAGAATTTTTTGAAAATTTTTCGGCAAAGACAGAACTTTGCCGATTATTTTTGTTCGTTGTTGCTATTTGTTCTTTTTATAGTTTTATATTGTCGGCTTTTTGTCGAATGTCTTCGACTTTTTTCTAATGAAATCTATAGGTTATCTTCCTTGTTAAGGTATTGGGAATCAATAAACTGTCTTCCCACCACTGCGACGGCTTTTATCCGCAGTGTACTGATAACGGACTGGCGGTGACGGCACGAGGAAAAAACGGTAAGACCCAATCACCGGCTCAATGTAAAAGGGAGAGAAAAAATGACTTTTAAGGCAAAAGTGACCGCTTTGGCAGCCGTGCTTGCCGCAACCGGTGTTTTGGCTCAGGCTCAGGCAGCTGAAGTTTATAACGTGGGCTCCAATATGGCCTTTGCCCCGTTTGAATTTGTTGATGAAAATAATAAACCGGCCGGTTTTGAAATGGAACTAATTGTGGCCATTGCCAAGGCGCAGGGTGCTGAGGTGAAGTTAAATAACGTGCCTTTTGACGGTTTGATTCCGTCACTTCAAACCGGAGCCATCGATATCGCCATGTCCGGCATCACGATTACCGATCAGCGCAAGCGCCGTGTGCTTTTCTCAACGCCCTACTATCAATCGGGTTTGGCCGTGATGGTGCGCGAAGCCGATAAAGATAAGTACACCACGATTGAAAGCGTCAAGGGTAAGACCCTGTGCGCTCAGATCGGTACAACCGGTGCGATCACCGCCCGTAAATTCTCGGGTAAAAACGTCAAAGAATTCAATAATGCACCGGAAACTTTCATGGAATTGCAAACGGGCGGTTGCGAAGCGGTAGTGCATGATAAGCCCGTAATGGATTACTATATGGCTCGTCGCGGCACCAAGGGTGTGTTCCGTTTGCCTGAAATCCTGTCGGCGGAAGACTACGGTATTGCTGTGGCTAAAAACAATCAAAAGCTTGCCGATTGGCTCAATGCCGGACTTGAAAAGGTGAAAGCAAGCGGCGAGTATGACAAGATTTACACAAAGTGGTTCGGAGCACAAAAGTAAGCTCGCCGACACTTTTGTGGTAAGGATTTAAAAATGATGAAAAAAGTTTTACTTTCTTTGGCAGTAAGCGCCCTGATGGCGGGTGCCGCTCAAGCAGCAACGATTAATGTCGGAACTGAAGCCACCTTTGCTCCGTTTGAATTCATGGATGAGCAAACGAAGGACTTAACGGGCTTTGATATGGAAATTATCAAGGCGGTGGCAAAAGAAATGGGCGACGATGTGCGAGTCCACAATATGGGCTTTGATGCACTCATTCCGTCACTGCAAACCGGCATTATCGATGTGACGGTGGCAGCCATGACGATTACGCCTGAGCGCCAAAAGAGAGTGGATTTCACCGATCCTTACTACCAATCAGGCCTCGTCATCATGGTGCGTAAGGACGACACCGGTAAGTACAAAGACTTCAAGAGCCTTGAAGGCGCCCGTCTTTGCGCCCAGATCGGCACGACCGGCGCCATGATGGCCAAGCGCGTGAAAAACGCCAAAGTCACCGAATTCAACAGCATCACCGAAGCTTTCATGGAATTGAAAACAAAGGGCTGTGAAGCGGTGATTAACGATAAGCCCGTCGTGGACTACTACCTCGTGCGTCGCGGAGACAAAACGGTGACCACGGTGCCTCAGGTCTTTGATGCCGAGCATTACGGCATGGCTGTTAAAAAGGGCAATAAGGTCCTGGTGGAAAAACTCAACGAGGGACTCAAGCGCATTCGTGCCAACGGTGTTTACGACAAGATTTACGCCAAGTGGTTCGGCGCTCATTAATTTATTAATAAAACAGACAGGAAAAAATGTTTGACTTTCAACTTATCATCGACTCTCTTCCCTTGCTCTTTCAAGGGGCCTGCGTCACCGTACAAATAACGGCGATCAGTGTGGGTTTGGGTTTGTTTTTCGGTCTATTCATCGGAATTGCCCAAATCTCCCGTGTCGCTTTTTTCAGAGTCCCTGCAAAGGTTTATGTGGACTTTTTGCGCGGCACGCCGCTTTTGGTTCAGATCTTCATGATCTACTTCGCGCTGCCGCTTCTGATCGGCACCCGTATCGATCCGTTCATTGCCGCAATCGTGGCCTGCAGTATCAACAGTAGTGCTTACATTGCGGAAATTTTCCGCGCAGGCATTCAGTCGATTGATAAGGGTCAGATGGAAGCCGGGCGCTCTCTGGGTTTGAATTGGTCTCAGACGATGCGCTTTATCATTATTCCTCAAGCCTTCAAGAGAATCATTCCGCCGTTGGGCAATGAATTTATCGCCATGTTGAAGGATTCTTCCTTGGTGTCCGTGATCGGCTTTGAAGAATTGACACGTCAAGGTCAGTTGGTCATCGCCAGTACCTATGGTGCCATGGAAATTTGGACTGCTGTCGCGTTGATTTACTTACTCATGACCATGCCGATTACCCGTTTGGTCGCTTATTTGGAAAAGAGGTTCAAGTCAAATGATCGTAATTAAAGACTTAAAGAAGGCCTTCGGCGATCACGTCGTCTTGCCTTGCGTGAATATGGAAATCAAAGAACGCGAGGTGGTGGTAATTATCGGTCCGTCGGGTTCGGGTAAGAGCACGCTTTTGCGCAGCATCACGCACTTGGAACAACCCACGGCAGGCAAGATCATCATTGCCGGTGAAGAAGTCGATGACAATACCAATATCGATAAGATTCGCGCTGAAGTCGGTATGGTGTTTCAGCACTTCAATCTCTTTGAGAATATGACGGTGCTCCAAAACCTCACTCTGGCTCCGATTCAGGTAAGAAAAATGAGTAAGGAAGCCGCTGAAGAAATTGCTTACCGGCTTTTGGATAAGGTGGGCTTGCGCAACAAGGCCGATCAGTACCCTTCTCAGCTTTCGGGTGGCCAAAAGCAGCGCGTGGCCATTGCCAGAGCCCTGGCGATGAGACCGAAAGCCTTGCTTTTTGATGAACCGACTTCAGCTCTGGACCCTGAAATGGTCAAAGAAGTGCTCGATGTGATGAAGCAGTTGGCTAAAGAAGGGATGACCATGGTGGTCGTTACTCACGAAATGGGCTTTGCCCGTGAAGTGGGTGATCGCGTTATCTTCATGGATGGCGGCAGTGTGGTCGAGGAGGGAACGCCTGAGCAAATCTTCAGCAATCCTCAGCACAATCGCACTAAGGCTTTCTTGTCGAAGGTGCTTTAAGCCTAAGTTCCTGCTAAAAATTATCAATTAGCTCGGCTTTAAGATTTGATTGGAGCTCTACCAAATAGATTTTGGTAGGGCTTTAATTTTGCAAAACACGCTTTGAATGAGACTGTTTTTTTCAGTGTTTCCCGACTAATTCGATGGCTTCTTTTCCGGTCAAATGCTCAATTTCAATATCAATGATGGCGATGTAATTGAGCTTTTGGCGGGCTTCTTCTTCGCCTTCTTTTTTGAAGTCCGGTGCAAACTTATCAACCAATTTTTCGAGCACAGCGAATTTTTCCTTCGGATCTGTAATCAAACGTGCTGTGCCGAAAGCAATCACACTGCGAAAATAGCTAGTCAGTGTTTCCGGGTGAATTTCGTCTTTTTCTATGACACAGACTGATACTTTGGGATGCGCTTTGAGAGCGGCAATTTTGTGTCCCATAGGAGCGCTGTGAATGTAGAGGTGATTGTTGTCATAGACGGGGCTTACAGGCACTGCATAGCTGTAGCCGGTGACGTCATCAGTAATAGCAAGAACAGCGTTAGAGGCTTTTTTAAAAATCTCCACAGCCCGGTCATCAGAAAGTTGCTGCAAGTGTCTGCGCATAGAAGGAAACATCTTCATCTCCGCTATTGGGTCAGTTTCAGACCGACGATACCGATCACAATAAGCCCTAAAAAAACAATTCGCGAAATGTTCACCGGTTCGTTAAACAATAAAATGCCCAAAATGACGGTTCCTAAAATACCGATACCGGTCCAGATCGCATAAGCCGTGCCGATGGGAATGGTTTTAAGCGATTGGGCCAATAGAAAAAAGCTCGCAACCATCACCACGATGGCAATGATGGAAGGGAAAAGACGCGTGAAGCCGTGGGAATATTTAAGAGCGATTGCCCAACCGACTTCAGTCAGTCCGGCTAAAAATAGGAACAGCCAAGCCATCGGTTATCTCATATGGGGCCGTCCCCGGTGGTACACAGAGCGGTCGTCCGCTAAGCGCAGAGTATATCAAACTTGCTGATTTTGAATCGCAGCCATTTTGACCGTATTGCAGATATCCAAAGCCCGCATGGCGTAATAAGTGCTTTGAAGATATTGCCGATAGGCGAGTCCACATCCTACAACACCATTGTTGATGCTTGCCATTGCAACACTTTTCAGATATCGGACTAACTCGCGAAATTCTTTGGCTGACAACGTTAAACGCTTTTGAAATTGGGTAAGCCATGAGGGTTTGGTGCCTTCAAATGTATGACCTTCGCAAGCCAATAGGATCGATTGAGCTTCTTCGCTTTTGAATTGAAAACGCATCTTTTTGTTCCTCTCTTTTGAGTACTTCCAGTGTCTCATTTCGGGAGAAAAATAAAATTTTCCAACTGTTAATAAAGTTTTAGACAAATGAGTTTTTTAGTTAAAAAGAAACGTAATTTCAATAAGATAGTGATATATCAAAGAAATCTTTTTGAGCAAAGTCTTAACTTTAGTTACAGGTGCAAAAACGTCCCTTGCGGGGCGTCTTTGAGCAAATATTACTTGGCAATTTCGTTCACGACAGCCAAGGCATTGAGCGTTCTCGGGAAACCGATGTAAGGCATCGCAACCATGATGGTATCGATCAGATTCTGACGGGTGTTACCGACACTTAAATTGCCGCCCGTGTGAGCGCGAAGCTGCGGCTCACACCCTCCCAAACACATAATGGCCGTAAAGGTGATGATTTCTCTGGCCTTGAGATCTAAGCCTTTGCGGGTGTAGAAGTCTCCGAAGCAATAAGCGGTGAGCGCCTGCTTATTGATGTATTCGAGCTCTTTGGGTGTGCTCGCATGCATTTTGTCGATGGCTTCCCCGAAAATACCCTTTTGGACTGCCAGTCCTTTTTCAAAACGGTTGTTTTCATTAACCGTGCTTTGAGAAGCAGGTGTGGGATTTTGTCCTAGTGCCTTTAATGCAGAATTGACCGCATCAAGTGCCGTTTCCACTCGGGTAATCCCAATGTAAGGCGCGCATTGGTAAAGCGTTTCTTTAATTTCAACGGTGCTCATGCCGGCTTTGAGAGCTTCTTCAGTGGCCTCGGCAAAACGGGTGAGACCTCCGATCGTTGTCAACACTGCCAAAGTTACCATGCAGCGGGTTTTGGCAGGCATTTGCCCCACTTTCGGCATTTCAACTTTAAGCAGATACTCTTCAATTGCGCTGAAATCCGGATCGGTTTGTGTCAGGGGATTGGCAGCTGTTTGAGCCGAAACAGTTTGAGCCGCAAAGGCCGCCGGTAAAATAGAACCGCTCATCAGTAAAGTCCTTCTTTTCATAAAAATTACTCCGAAAAGGTTTTCCTTTATCTAAAGTCTATGATTGATGCTTTTCAGATACTTCTTTTTAAAGAGCAAATAATTGCCTAAATGTGGAAATAGTTAAAAAATTAAGAATTAACCGGTTTTTGAGGCTTTGTGTAAAAATCATGAAAAAAGTATCTGTAAAAATATGTAATGTGAGAGAAATAGGCAATAAGTTGATTAAATTTTTCTTGATACGGAAAGTGATTCTTGCCGATAATTGACACTAGTGAGGTGTCATTATGCAAAACGAACGACTTGAAAAAATCAATGAAGAACTGCGTCAGATTATGTTTGACAAGGTTCATCAGTTGGGCACTTTCCCGACAGCGATTCCCGGGTTGATGCTCTCACGCCGTGAGCAGGGCAACTGCGAAGGCGCAAGCATTTATTCAACCAGTCTTGCCTTCATTGTTGACGGTCAAAAGCGCTCAATTATCGGTGACAAAGAGTACGTGTACGGGAAAAATGATTGTTTGGTCGTTGGCGTTGATGTTCCCGCCACATTTTGCACGATCGGTTCAACTCACGAGCATCCGTTTTTATCGATCAGTGTTGTAATCGACCGTTCGGTGCTCTCAGAATTAATCATGCAGCTTGAAGAGATTCGGGCCTTACCCAACCGTTCTCTGCAGCAGGCACTTTGTGTCGGCGAAGTTGAAGTCGATGTCTGGGAGTCGGTCCTGCGCTTAATGCGTCTTTTAGATCGCCCGGTCGATGCCAAGATTTTGGCGCCCATGATTATCCGTGAGATCTATTTCCGCGTTCTGCAAAGTCCGTTGGGCGCCGCTTTAAGAGACTTTAACGCTAAGCAGGGGGCAAGCGCTCAAATCGCTAAAGCCATTGCCTGGTTAAGAGAAAACTATGCAGCGCCTCTTAGCGTGGCTGAACTAGCTGACAATGTTCACATGGGTGTTTCCACCTTCCATCGGCACTTTAAAGAAGTGACTTGCATGACCCCACTGCAGTTTCATAAGAGCCTGCGGCTTCATGAAGCTAAGCGCCTGATGCTCACTCAAAGGATGGATGCAACAACAGCCTGCTATGCGGTGGGTTACGAAAGCCCCAGTCAATTTAATCGGGAGTACAAGCGTCAGTTCGGATTGCCTCCGTATCGTGATATTAAGCAGCAGCGTGAACTGGGGCAAGCGCCTTCTGAAATGATGCTGCAGTAATCGGCTAAAATTCTCGTTTCATTTGACAGATTAAAAGAGGATTTCGAGTGATCAGTATTCTCATGGTCATTTCTTTGGTGTTGGCGACCTACGCGATTTTAAGTTTTGCCCTGCCTTTTAAAACCAAATGGTCAGTCAAGCTGGGACTGGCGGTCTTTTTCATTGCCATCAGCCAGAAGTTCACGTATTACTACTACGTGGGCGGGCACATGTTTAATCCCCAGCTGCCCGAAAATACGCTCATTATTTGGGAGACGCTTTTTAACATCATCTTGGTGTTGGTGCCGCTCTTGGTCGTTAAAGATGCGTTATTTATCCTGGTGAAGGTTCTCAATAAAGCGACCAATTCTAATATCCCTTGGCCCCTGAAAGAAGCCAAGAATCGCTGGTTGATTTTGATTTTCTCGGTCGCAGCCGCCATCTCGGGTACTCACTATGCGCTTACGGTGCCCACCGTTCAACGCATCGAAATTACGCTTGATCGTTTGGCACCGGAATTTGACGGTTATCGAATTGTCCAGTTGGCTGACCTTCACGTCGGACAATTGTTAAAACGTCCCTGGCTTGAAGCGGTCATTCGCTCAACGAATGAATTGGATGCCGATGCAGTGGTTTTGGTGGGAGACATGATCGAAGCCCCGGAAGCCTCCTTAGCCTCTGAAGTGCAGGCCTATGGAAGCATTAAAGCCAAAGACGGCGTCTTTGGTGTGACCGGCAATCATGAATGGCACCATGGAGCTGCCCCTTGGGTGAAGTTCTTTGAGGATCATGGTGTCACGATGCTGGAAAATAAGCACAGTGTCATCACCCGAGGTAACGCTCAGTTGGTTATTGCCGGTACAACCGATCTTTCTGCCTTGCGCTACGGTGATCAGGGACCGGACCTGAAAAAAGCACTCGAAGGTGCCCCGGATGCTGCGACTATTCTGTTAGCCCACCAGCCCAAAGGCGCTAAAGAAGTAAGCGGTGTGGATTTACAGCTCTCAGGCCACACCCACGGGGGACTTTATGCTTTGATGCAGCCCGTGGTGGCTTATTTCAATGACGGCTTTGTTCGCGGGCTCTATCAGGTGTCTCAGACGATGCAGCTTTATGTCTCGCCCGGCACAGGCCTTTGGACCGGTATGGCTTTGCGGGTCATGGATCCTTCTGAAATTACGGAAATTGTGTTAAGAAGCAGACCTCTGCCGAAAGCACAGTCCAAATAATCAAAGGGCGGCCCAATCGGGCCGCTTTAATTATTGCTTTGTGAGCGGCGCTCGAAATTGAATGTCTCGGCCGGTTGCAAGATTGTCAAACTGAATTCTGTAGATCAGATCCTTGACATTAACCTCTTGCACCACACCGGTTCCAAAAACGGGATGAACTACCCGATCTCCGACATTAAAGTGTCCTAAAGCAGACTGTTTTTGTAGCCGATTGACTCGTCCTTCAAAGCTTTTCGGGAGCTTCCGAACGTAATCCAGGCAGTCCCGTCCGATATCAAAAATAAAGCGGGAGGGGAGTTTAAAGACGTTTTCACTGCTCACGCCTTCGCTATCTGAAAGATAGAGTTTTTTCATTGCCCGAGTCATTGCAACATAGGCAATACGCCTTTCTTCGTCCATTTCTTCCGGAGTCGTGATTTTTCTGGACGGAAAGACGCCCTCATTTAATCCGCAGATGAAAACAAAGGGAAATTCCATACCTTTGGCCGTATGAATTGTCATTAGTTTCACGGCCTCACGCTGGTCTTTTTTGTCCCAGTTGGTTAAAAGCGCAACTTTGGCTAAAAATTCTTCCAGCGTTGCGTCAGGATCTGACCCCTCTTCTTCAATCGCACGCTTTAATTCAGCAACATTATCGAGGCGCTCCTGATCGGACTGTAGCCGCAGGTAATTTTCGTATCCGCTTAAGTCGAGCACCTTTTGCAAAAGCGAGCCCAAAGGCAGAGTTTTAATTTCTTTTTTGACGGTTTCAATCGTCAGCAGATATTTTCTTGCTCCGGTTCCTTTAAAGATATCTTGATCGACCGTTCTTTTTAACGCCTCATACAAAGAGATGTTGTTAGTGTGGGCAACTTCTTTTAAGTACTGAAGTTTTTTCTTACCGATTTTTCTCGAAGGACTGTTGATTGTTCGCAGGAAAGCCACGTCATCGGCAGAAGTGAGCATTCTCAAATAGGCAATACAATCTTTAATTTCCTGTCGCCCATAAAACTCCACACCGCTATAGATTTTGTAGGGTAGAGACTGCCGCATAAAACATTCTTCCAGGCTACGGCTTAAAAAATGGGAGCGGTATAACACAGCAATTTGATCAGCTGTGGCGCCAGCAGCAAGGAGCTTTTTGATTTCGTCTGCAATCCATTGGGCCTCTTCTTTTTCCGTTTGGGCATGGAAATAGAGTGGGCGGGCACCATTGGGATGAGTCGCCACTAAATTTTTCGGATAGCGCAAAACATTTTTCTGAATAAGCGAGTCGCTGGCTTTCAAAATTTCCGGGCTTGAGCGGTAGTTGGTTTGAAGAACAATCGTTTTTGCGTCAGGAAAAACTTTGTCAAAATCCAAAAAGAGTTTAACGTGAGCATGGCGCCACGTATAAATCGTTTGATCCGGGTCCCCAACAATAAAAAGGTTATTGTGTTTGCCCGCGAGCATTCTGGCAATCGCATACTGTTTGGCGCTTACGTCCTGAAATTCATCGACCATCACATATTGCATTCGTTCCTGCCACTTCTCGAGCGTTTCCGGGAAGTGCTTCAGAATGTAAGCCGTGAAATTGATCAGATCGTTAAAGTCACAGGCAAAGTTTTTCTTTTGCTCGTAGAGGTAGCGCCAAAAGATTTCGTCATTAGTGTCGGATGCCTCAGCGATACTTTTTTCAAGCCCGGCATTGTCGAGCGTAAAAATCTCATCAATGTAGCCATCAGCCGTAAGTTTTCGGGCTTCAAGTACTTCGTCAATTTTCTGCTTTATGGTGGCCTCGCGAAGCGTGAGCCCCATGTCTTCAAAGATTTTTAAAAGAAGTGTTCGCTGATCTTCCACATCCAAAATGACGAAATTTTTCGGGTAATGCAGGTGGTGAATTTCTTCTTTTAAAAACTGAACACAAAAAGCGTGCAACGTACAGATGTAGCCTAAATCCATGTCGCCTAACCAGGCACGGATTCTTTGCTTCATCTCATTTGCAGCTTTATTGGTAAAGGTGACGCACAAAATGTTTCTCGGCGACACGCCGAGTGTTTCTGTGAGGTAGCAGTAGCGGGAGGTGAGCGTTCGGGTTTTGCCCGTGCCGGGTCCCGCTATAACTCGGATATGACCTTCTGTGAGTGTGGCGGCAAGCGCCTGCTCATGATTAAGACTGGTTAGCCATGGTTGCATTCGTTAAAGAATCCGTTTTGAGAAATCACTACAAAGAATTGTAGAGCTCAAAATAGCGCATAGTACTTCAAAAATTGAAGCGGCTATGCCCGTCATCTAAAAAGTTTTGGCTGTCAGTGCTGATCAATGACGTCAATAAATCCGCCACCCAAGCAAACTTCACCATCATAAATCACAGCGCTTTGACCGGGTGTGACTGCCCACTGAGGCTGCGGGAAGTCAAGTGTAAAGGCTCCGTCAGAAATACCTCTCACCGTACAGTCACCGTCTTTTTGACGATAGCGTGTTTTAACAGTCAGATGACTTCCTTCTGCTGGGGCTTCGCCGCTTACCCAACTGGGCATAACTGCTGTCAGGTGGTGACTTAAGAGCCACGGATGGTCGTGCCCCTGGGCAATCCAAAGCGTGTTCGTGGCCATATCTTTTTTGGCTACAAACCATGGTTCACCGTTTCCTTCACGGCTGCCGCCCACACCGATTCCCTTGCGCTGTCCCAAGGTGTAGAAAGCTAATCCCATGTGTTGGCCAACCACGCGACCGTCAGTTGTTTTCATGGGGCCGGGGTGAGTGGGAAGGTAGCGGTTTAAAAATTCGCGGAAAGGTCGCTCACCGATAAAGCAGATACCGGTGGAGTCCTTTTTCTTTGCATTGGGTAAGCCAATTTCTTCGGCGATGCGGCGCACTTCTGTCTTACGCAGTTCACCCACAGGGAAGATGACCTTGGAAATTTGCTCTTGGGTCAGGCGGTGTAAGAAATAGCTTTGATCCTTGGTTTCATCAAGACCGCGTAAAAGTTGCGTTTTACCGTCTGCAGTGACACGGGTTCTCGCATAGTGACCCGTTGCAATACATTCGGCGCCCATATTCATGGCGTAGTCTAGGAATGCACGGAATTTAATTTCGGCGTTACAAAGCACATCAGGGTTGGGCGTTCGGCCGGCCGAATATTCACGCAGAAAATCTGAGAAAACGCGCTCTTTATATTCTTTAGCGAAATTGACAGCTTCAATGTCAATGCCGATCACATCGGCAACGCTCGTTGCATCAATAAAGTCTTGGCGTGAAGAGCAGTATTCGCTGTCATCATCGTCTTCCCAGTTTTTCATGAAAAGTCCGATGACATCGTAACCTTGCTTCTTTAATAAATAAGCCGAAACCGAAGAATCAACACCCCCGGATAAGCCCACAACTACACGTTTTCCCATAGTGTTTCACCCTACAATTAGCTTTCACTGCGCAATTATAGTGTGAGCCGGAGTCTGTAAAATAACGGAATTAATTTTTCGGTAGAAATTTAACGTCTTAATTTTTATGTCGATTCAGGAACAATTAAAAAAACAGGCCGATCAGTTAACGGCTCTATTGGGTATTGAGGCTCCTTTAATCGGCGCTCCGATGATGGGAGCAACGACGCCGGAGATGGTGGCGGCAATCAGCAATGCCGGAGGTTTGGGTGTCATGCCGTGCGGCATTATGAATGCCTCTGAAATTGTTGAGACCACAAAAAAGATAAAAGCTTTAACCTCCAAGCCCTTTGCTTTAAATCTGCGTGTTGAACCCAGAGAGCCAGAAGATAAGGTTGCGACGCAAAAGCTTTTTGAAGCCTTGGAGCCCTTGCGGGATCAGTTGGGAGTCGCGCATAGCCTGCAGTCGATTCCTTCTTTTGATGAGCAATTTGAGGCTGTTTTGACCGCTGACGTTCCTGTCGTGAGTTTCAGTTTCGGTGGACCGCGCGAGGTTTATGCCGAAGCGCTTGAAGCCAGAAATATTTTGATGATGGGGGCCGTGAATTCAACGCGCGAAGCCAAGGTTCTGAAAACGGCGGGCTGCTCCGTCATTATTGCCCAAGGGACTGAAGCGGGTGGCCCCAGACAGTATTTTGAAAATCCGCTTGAAGCCTCTCAAGTGGGGTTAATGGCGCTGCTTCCTCCGGTTGTTCGTGTTTGTGGAACAACGCCTGTTGTGGCAGCCGGCGCCATGATGAACGCTCAGGCTGTGACCTCTGCCATGATGTTGGGAGCCTGTGGCGCTGTTTTGGGTTCTGTTTTACTGAGAACGGAAGAGTCGGCCTGGCCTTTGGCCTTAAAGGATCAAATTGCCTGGTGTGATGATGCGGCAACGCGTCTTTCAGCTGTGGGTACCGGTCGCCCGAGCCGAAATATCCCAAGCGGTATCATTGAAGCGTTGACGGATGCCGGACTGCCTGTGAGTGCGTATCCGGGACAGTTAAGGGTGCTTGAGCCGATTTATCGGGCCGCAGTGTTACAAAACAGAGCTGATCTTTTGGAAATGCCTTTAGGTCAGGCTGCTCAAGGCGCCCCGAGAGGCCGTACGAGTGAAGTGGTTACTCAATTGTTTGAAGATTTAAAGTGTCTGTGGAGTAAGTAGAGATGCCGATTAAGATTTTTACTGCCCTTTTGGTGCAGGATGTGCAAAACGATTTTGTGAAAGAAGGCGCAATGCCTATCGAAGGCGCCGAAGCGGTATTGGCTCCTATTTCGAAGATGGCAGCAACCTTTGACCGCGTCATCGCAACGCAGGAGTTCAGGCCCGAAAGTCACATCTTATTTGCTGATAACCATGAGGGAAAGAAGCCGGGCGATAAGGTGGAAATCGACGGACAGGAGCTTGAGCTCACACCGAAATTCTGTGTTGAAGGCACTCAAGGGGCTGATTTCGCGAAAGGACTGCGTTTACCGATGTCTCGCGTCATTGCCATTTTGAAAGCGACCAATGAGAAGGTAGACAGCTATTCGGCATTTCTTGAAGCAGACCGAAAGACTCAAACCGGTCTTCAGTCCTACTGCGAAGATCGCTTTGTCAACCGCCTCTATCTGTGTGGGCTCTCTCGAAACGGTTCTTTAATTCGAACGGCACTGGATGCCATTCACTACGAGTATCAGCTCTACTGGGTGACTGACGCCGTGGCCGGACTGACGGCAGGCGACGAGGTCGGATTAGATCTTCTGAAAGCCAAAGGCGTGAAGTTTGTCACAAGTGACGAAGTTGAGAGTCGTGATATTCGCTGAGAATATCTTTTGCGTTTGATTAAAAAAGGGGCTTGAGGCCCCTTTTTTTTGGGTCTAAACTTTATTAATCGTTAACCCTTACGTAAAAGTCTGATTATGCAGTCATTGTGGATGGTCGTTGCGGCCATGTTTTTTGCCCTCTATGCTGTTTGCATCAAGTTTGCCAGCATGGAAGGTATTGGGTCTTTTGAAGTTTTGTTTTATCGATCCATATTCGGATTGATTATTTTCTACACAATGATGCGCATGCAGCACATTACTGTGCATACCGCTCACCCGATTGATCATATGATCCGTTCATTTGTCGGGGCGGGTGCTGTGATGGCAGGCATCTATTCCATTTCTCACTTAAACGTGGGATTGGCGATGACCCTTAACTACACCTCTCCTTTATTTATCGGATGCTTTACGATCGGCATCATGATGTCGCAGCGCAAGGGGATCAACTGGAAGCTGCTCTCCACTTTGCTTTTAGGCTTCCTGGGTGTAGTCATTATGCTTTCACCCACAATCACGCCCGATGAGTACTTTGCGGCCGGTGTGGGTTTGGCGGCCGGATTCTTCACTGCCGTGGCAACGACCTATGTGAAGCGCTTGGGTCTCATGAAAGAGCCGGAATTAAGAATTCTTTTTTATTTCGTATTGGTCGGAACGCTTTGCGGTTTTGTTGGCTCACTTCTCAATGGCGGCTTTACGATGCCGACGTGGACAGCAGCGGCTGCCATTGCCGGATTTGTGATTTGCTCGACCTGCGCTCAATTCTTCCTGACCCGCGCATTTAGCCGAGGAAATTTGGTTTTAAGCGGAGCGCTGCAGTACACCGTTATTTTGTTTTCCACGTTAATGGGTGTTTTCGTCTTTGGCGATAGCGTCAGCACCGCTGTAATCGGCGGTATGGTCATGATTGTTGTGGCCGGTATTTTGGCGAGTTACTTCACCCGTCAGGAAAAGCAAAGGGCACTCGAAGAAGCCAAACATACGCAGGAAGGTTTGCAGCGCCACCTGCGTCATAAAGAGGCGAGAGACCATTAGTTTTCAAACCGAATTAAATACACACAATCGGGTAGCTTCAGCGACGGAGTTGCCCGATTTTTTCATACATAAAAAGCATAGCCAACCATTGAAATTAAGTATTTGCTATTGAGTGAGGCAAACCATAGACTTGCATTAAAGCAAAGGTAATTCTTTGACAACACAAGGTTTTTAAGCAGACTGAAGTTGTAAGGAGAGCGTTTCATGAAACAATCTTTGAAAGCAATGTGCGTTGCAGTTTTGGCTTGTTCTGTATTTTCTGTGTCGGCAGATGCCGCCCCGATTAAAGGAAGTTCTATGGAAACCGCAAAATTAACAATGGTTCAGGAGTGGGATAAGGTTTTTCCCAAAAGCGATAAAGTGACGCATAAAAAGGTCGCTTTTGTTAACCGTTACGGCATCACACTCGCAGCCGATATGTATGTTCCTAAAAATGTCCAAGGAAAACTTCCTGCCATTGCCGTAAGCGGCCCCTTCGGAGCTGTTAAGGAGCAATCTTCGGGACTTTATGCGCAAAAGCTTGCCGAGCGCGGATTTTTAACGATTGCATTTGATCCTTCCTTTACCGGTGAAAGCGCCGGTTCCCCGCGCTATGTTGCATCTCCTGACATCAATACGGAAGACTTCAGTGCTGCCGTTGACTTCTTATCTGTTCAGGACAATGTGGATCCCAACCGTATCGGTATTCTCGGTATTTGCGGTTGGGGTGGCATGGCTCTTAACGCTGCGGCAATGGATACGCGTATTAAAGCGACTGTGGCCTCAACCATGTATGACATGAGCCGAGTCAATGCGAAAGGCTACTTTGATTCCATGGATGCTGATGCCCGCTATCAGCTCAAAGAGCAATTGAATGCTCAGCGCACTCAGGACTATAAAAACGCTTCCTATGAGTTAGCGGGCGGTGTGCCGGATGTTTTACCGTCTGATGCCCCTCAGTTTGTGAAAGACTACTATGCCTACTACAAGACTGAACGCGGATATCACAAACGTTCACTTAACTCAAACGGCGGCTGGAATAAGACTTCATCTTTGTCCTTTATCAACATGCCCCTATTGAGTTTCACGGACGAAATCCGAAGCGCTGTTTTGGTGATTCACGGGGAAAAAGCGCACTCTCGCTACTTTAGTGAAGACGCTTTCAAGAAACTCAAAGGTGACAATAAAGAGCTGATGATTATTCCGGGCGCCAATCATACGGATTTGTATGATAAGAAGATCCCGTTTGATAAGATCGAGAATTTCTACAAGACTTATCTCAAATAATTGAGAAAAAACTCGGCCCCGATGATTTCTAATCGGGGCCGGTTTGAAATGCTATTCGGCGTTCTTTGCTTCTTCCATATCTTTGAGCGTCTTAATCGGCGTAAATGTGCCGTCATCTTCGGCTCGGAACACATAGTGTTCTTTAAGATAAATCAGATCGGGGCGCCCCACTGATTCGAGTTCTGCGAGAATGGCAGCTCGAGCCACAACCTTAGCGCCCGCTTCGGTTGCCAGGGCTTCAATGGCAGCAAGCGACTCACCGGTCGCAAACACATCGTCAATCAAAGCCACGCGCTTACCCTTAATGCGCTCTACATCGTGCCCATCCAACCAAAGTGTTTGCTGCTTTTGTGTTGTTACGGAATTAAGCGTATGAGAGAGCGCATTTTGCATATAGGGCTTATAGCTCTTGCGAGCGACGATAAAGTCCTTCATGCCCATGATGCGGCTCATTTCATAAGCAAGAATGATGCCTTTGGCTTCTGCCGTCATTAAAAGGTCCACTTCAGGCAAGCGTTTAACCAATTCAGGAGCTGCAGCCTGAACAAGCTCGGTATCGGAAATCACAACAAAGCTCGCCAATGACAGACGGCCTTTAACTTTAACGAAAGGAAGCTTGCGCTTAATGCCCAAAAGCTCGAAATCAAAATATTTCATGGTTCATCCGAGAGAAAAAAGAAGAAAAAGACCGACCGAAGAGACCGAGCGGCACCGTGAATACCGTTATTGTATATCGTCGTATTTCTCGAGGCATGAATTTCTCGGTCATTTTGAGCGAAAAAGAGCAAAAGTCATTGCTAATTTTGCAATCTATCTGAAGGTTAGACCATAGACTATCGTACATATTGATAAAAAGTATTGAACAAAACACCATCTGTTGTGATATATTGATCTGACCGAAAGAATGAGTTTTGCGGAGGCGAAGATGGCTGAACAAGTACAACTGAAGGACAGTGAACGTCAACCTTGTGAAGTATGGACTCGAGTCATGGGTTACCATCGCCCAGTGTCCTCTTTCAATACAGGTAAAAAAGGGGAGTTTTACGAGCGCAAGTGCTTTGTGGAAAGCAAGTGCCATCTGGATGAAAAAGACTTCCCGAAAAAATAAAAACTTTTCTCTAAAAAAATCGCCGGCCATGAGTATGACCGGCGTTTTTGTCTCTTGAAGTCTTCTCAACGATCAGAGAAGACTTCGGACGGATGCAGACAATTAAAGACCGTTAACCTTCTTTGCATATTGCGTGAAGATTTCAAAACCGATCGGCATAGACTGAGTGTCCTGCAAATCGAAATCTGAACGGTGGTGCCCGTGATGGTTGCAGCCCCAGCGGAACATGCCGCCCGTGCCGCCGCGTTCGACCACGCGGCGCAACATCATCGTAAAGTCTTCACTGCCCGCAGGCGAGCAAAGATCAACGACTTTTGTGACTTCGGGAATATTTTCTGCGATTTCTTTCAAGTCGTTTAATACTTCCGGACACTCAATAATCGTTGTGGCGTCGCCCACTTTTTCAATGCGACCTTCTACTTCATAGGCCTCTGAGTTGCCTTTGACGATGTGCTCAATCTTCTGGCAGAGGTAATCGTTGATTTCTGCCGTCTCTCCTCGCACTTCCGTTTGCATGTAAGCATGAACCGGCGTGACATTACGGCCTTCACCTGCAATGAGTTTGCCCACTGCTACGCGGGAGGCGCCGTCACCGTGACGGGGAATACCGACAATCATCATGGCTGTGGCGCTTGCTGCAAGCAGTGCGCTGTGGCCTTTGTGCGGGTTGTTGCCCGCGTGAGAAGGCGTTCCTTTGAAGTAGATATCAAATTTGGTGCTGGCAAGAATCCCTTTGTGAATAAGCCCTACTTCGCCCAATTTCACCTTGCCGCCACAGTGAGAACCCACGATGATGTCCACGTCATCGAGAATGCCCGAAGCGACAATAGCAACGGCCCCTCGCACGCCTTCTTCTGCCGGTTGATAGACAAGCTTAAAGGTTCCTTTCAGTTCATCTTTGTGTTCCATAATCCAGCGGGCAATTGCCAGCCCCAAGGCAGTATGGGCATCATGACCGCAGGCATGCATCATGCCAGGATGTTTGGAACGAAAGCCCTGGCGGTTGGGGGCATGATCCGGGTCATCGGTTTCTTCGACGGGGTTGCAGTCCATGTCAAAGCGAAAAGCGGTGACAGGGCCCGGACGACCTGTATTGAAAACGGCAACGCAGCCCGTATAGCCTTCAATTTTTTCAATAAATTCATGGGGAACGCCGGCGGCTTCTGCTCTGGCAATAGCCTTTTGAACGGTTTCTTCATTGCGTCCCAAAACAGCCTTGGGATTAATAATCTGAGTACCCAAACGGATGTCTGTATAGCCTAATTTCTTGAGGCGCTCAGCAACTAGATAGGTTGTCTCAAATTCGGTCCATCCCTCTTCCGGAATCGTATGCAAATGACGACGCATTGCAATCATTTCGTCAAAAATCGCTTTATCCATTTTTATGTCCTATTTGGTAGTCTGAAATAAAACACCACCCGAGAGCATTTTTGTCTTCGGGTGGTGGTTCGTTTCACATATATCGAAAATTCCCTAAATGTGAATCATGGCGCTGAAGTAAACCGCAATACCGGTCAGGAACATGACGGGGATTGAACGGCGTACGACCACGAAGGGATCCAGACCGCTTAAGCCTGAGACCGCAATCGTGACGCCTGCCACGGGGCTAGAGGAGCGCATGATGCCGCTGATCAATTGAAGCGGAGAGATCATGAATGCAGCGTTAGCACCAACGGTAAGGGCTGCGTCCGGAATCATCGGAGCGAAACTGAAAAACGATGCGTTACCCGAACCCGTTACGAAGGCTGCCAAAGCAACGATCACAACCATTGCGGTGTAAAGCGCAACGGCACCGGCGTCCATACCGGAGACCGCCTGAATAATCGTGTCAATACCGCCCGACTTCGTTAAGCCTTGGGCAAACACTTCGGCGCACACAATAAGGAACACGGTCGAAGTAAAGACCTTACCCATACCTTGAGCAAAGGCTTTAAGGGAGGCCAGGCATTCCTTGAGGCTGCGCGTACGGATGCCGTGGATCACTAAGGCAAAAAGCGTTGAGCAGATAAGAGCCGTCACCACTTCCATGCGGATGCCTTTGTACATCAGAGGCGAGAAGACAAAGAGCATGATCACGGGAATAAGCGGGAAGAAAGCGTAGAAAGCCGGAGCATCGGGCTGCTTGCTATCAGCCTGCGTTGCCGTTGCAAGGAAGTCTTCCTTGGTGATCTTGCCGCTTGCTAAGTCACGCTTATCAAACCATTGCTGGATGAAGAAGTGAGAAACAAAGAGCACGATCAAAGCGGGCCAGGCGATGATCCATTGCACGTTTAAGAAGAAGTCCATCACGTGCATATTGGTTAATTCCGAACCCAAGAGGTTGTTGGCGCCGGACGGTCCCAAGCAGACGCAGCCGCTCATCACGATACTGGCCGCAGCTGATTGACGGGAAACGCCGCCCGCCAAAAGAATCGGGTACATGGAGACCATGAGCAACAGGGCCAAACCTGCAGCAGACGGAATAAACACGTTCAAGGCAATACTGATCATGGTGCCTAAGACCATGATGAGATACGGTGAACGCAAATAAGACAAGGGCTTAACACTCAAACGAACCAGGGCGCCTGCAGCACCGATACGGTCCATGTAAGAGGCAAAGCCGCCGATGATCATGATGTTCATGCCTAAGCCAGCAGCACGGCTTTGCAAGAGGTTGGTCATGATTTGAATGACGTCCAAGCCTTCCAGGTGAGTGGCTTTTTTACCCGTGAGAATCGGATCAGGAGAGATAACAGCCACCACAGCCAGTGTGATGAGGCCTACAAACAGCAGGGCACCCGGAGCGTAGTACTTCTTAACGATGAGGTATGCCGCTGCCACAACGGAAAGAATAACGATAACAATACCGGTCATCGTGGAACTCCTATTGAGAAGCGGAGAAAAAGGATATAAACGTGACACACACGTTCTAATATAAGTTATCTTGACCCAATCATGGAGGACTGTGAATGATTAATAACCCTAATTCTTAAGTGGTTTTGATTAGTTTCATAGAAAGCTATTCAAAATATTTTTAGAGGACTCTCAAAAAAACAAATAGTAGTAAAAGTACTAAATGTCTCACAATTGATTTGTTGTTAAATTAAAAAAATCTGGTAGGTCTTTTGACAGATTAGAGGATGTACATATGATCAGATTTACCCCCCCCTTAAACTTAAAGAAAAGCGACAAACTAAATTAGTTCTTAAAAAAGTATCTTTGTTGGTGGCAAGTACGTTTGCTTGTTCGTTGATATCTGTTTCTGACTTGGCATATGCTGAGGTGTTAAATTTGATTGATACAACAGGGGACAGTAAAACTCTTATAAACATTGATGGTGAAAAACAGTCATACGATTCACTTCATATTAAGCACTATGCTCCGATAACAAATAGCCAATTTTCAATTTATGTTGAAAATTCCAGCCAGTTGAAAATTTCAGGTCCTATATCTGGAGAGTCTTATTCTGACGACCATAGCTATGTCGAAGATACGTTTGATCGTGGTACTTATTTGATATATGCCACGGGGAATTCTTTAGTTACTTTGGATGGTGATATAGATCTAACGATACGTCACAGTCTCGAATCAGACAGGCAGCTAGATTCTATTGGTGCGAATTTGTTATACGCCAGTAGCGGATCAACAATTACAGTTGGCAAAGACAAAAACTCTAATGTCAGACTTTGGGCTCTTGCAGGTCAACCTGATCTATTGAGTTCAAAAAAGGGTAGCACAGTTTATTTTAATTCAGTCAAAAATCAGTTAATTGGAACAATTGATATGACTGACACGATAGAAACAACCGGCAGCGCAGGCAAGCCTGGATATGTTCATCTGACATTATCAGGGCCAACATCGTATTGGTTTGGGGATGAGAAAACATGGATGAATTCAGCATGGAGAACGACCGAAGAGTATGCAGATTGGGGAAAAACCAGTAAAGACATCTTTGAACTGGAGTTAAATGATGGAGCTCAATGGACTTATTTTGGCATTGACAACTATCGGCTTGCGTACGGGGATCACGGTGAAAGAATTGATATGGTGCCTAAACGCATCAGTTCCATTACTTTAAACGGTGGTGTAATTAATTTATTTGATGACAACATCCGTGAAACGTGGAATGAAATTGGCTTATGGTCGCGTTTGGAAAACGGTCAATACGAAATGAACCATCAGCAGACTCACGACTATGTCCGTATCGGTAATTTAAAGGGCAACGGCGGCATCTTCCGCTTGGACCTCAACGGCGACGACAAAACACAAAGTGATATGGTCTACATCGAAGCCGGTGAAGGTACGCACTACTTTGAACCCTATAACCTTCAGTTGCTTGAATCCATTACTCCTGAAAATACTCTGACATTTGCTCTAGTGGCTAAGGGCAGTTCTGTTCAATTCAGAGACAAACAAAATATTCATGGTGAGGCTCTTGTCGATTACGAATTGGAAATCGCTAAAAAAGAAGGAATTACGGAAGCGGATTTAGCTAATCCCGATAATGCCTACTGGGACAAAACTGCCGATATCATTGCTGAAAATGCTGATCAGACTGACTTAGCCAGAAAAATTGATATGAGCGAATTCTTGGACGGTACCAATTGGTTTATTCGAAGAGTGACGCTCAAAGAATCTGCTGCCGCTGTCGGTATGACGGGGGCGGGCTATGCGAGCTACGACGCTGCAATCGAAATGGATAGACGCGATCGTCGTTTGTCTGAACAAGTTCGCGATGCAGAAAATTCTGATAACGGTCTGTGGGTTCGTGTTCATCACGGCAGAAGCGGAGCTGATAACCAATATCGTTGGGATCGCACCGGGGCAACAGTTGGTATTGATCGTCAAGTCACAGAAAACAATCGCTTAGGTGCTTACTTCACTTACACACAGGGCGACACTGAATTTTTAGATGTTCGCGGTGACGGTGACATGAAGCGCTACGAATTAGCCGTGTTTGATACTTTAGAACTGGGACAACACTACTTTGACTTTGTCGGCCGTGTGGGCCGAGTCTCGAGTGACTTCAGTGTCGGCAATGAGGTATACAGTACGTCCGGCGATTTCGATCAGGATTACGCAGCGCTTTCTGCTGAATACGGCTACCAGTTACTGGATACAAACGGCGTTTTCATTGAACCGCAGCTGCAAATGCAGGTAGCCTACGTTGACGGCTATGACTATGACAGCGAACGCGGTATGGAAGTGGACGTCGATGGTGAAACGAGCGTAATCGGCAGAGTCGGACTTCGTGCAGGTCGGGAAATTGCGACTTCAAGCTCTAACGGATCTTTCTATGCCAGAGCTGATGTCTACCATCAGTTCACTGACGGTCAGGATGCCGTGTTCCGTGACAAGCAGGACCATTGCTTGGATGTGAATTGGGGTGACACGGGTACCTGGGCTTCTTTCGGTGTCGGTACTTCCTGGGTCTGGAAGAACCGCTTGGGTCTTCAGTTAGATGTTGAAAAGGTTGCCGGCGGCAAGACTGAAGATACCTGGCTGATGTCCGGTCGGTTCAGTTATCTGTTCTAATTGAGAATATTAAACGGCCGGCAGAGGTTATTCTGTCGGCCGTATCAATATCAGAGAAGGACTATTGGGCAGAAATCGAGTCCATCAGTTTGCAATACGTTTCTTTGGTTAAGATCGGTTTGAACTCACTGCAAATGCGCTGCGCTTCCTGAGCATCGTCTGCCAACAAATCGATAATCGTCATAGCGAGCACTTTTGCGGTTTTCTTTAATCCTGCCTCTTTATTGTCAAAGTGGTAGCTTGCGCCGTGCAAAACGCCCTTCACGCAGCCCACCCACGGGTGCACAACAGGCATTAACTGAGAAACATCGCCCATGTCGGTGGAACCGGCAGAATGCTCACCTTCGACAACATTTTCTGCACCAAACACTTCCTGAGCATTGGCACGCAAAACATCACGGAAATTTTCATCCGGGCGAAGCGGCAGATAACCCGGCAGATCTTTGATTTCACAGGCAGCACCGATCGCGTCGGCTCCTGCCTTTAAAGCCCGGTTGATGGCTTTGTTGTAGCCCGTAAGGGCTTCAAGGCGCGCAGCACGCACGTAGCTTTCCATTTTTACGCGATCAGGAATGACATTGACGAGGTCGCCTCCGGCATTAATAATCGGGTGAAAGCGCACACAGTCATCGTCTCTGAAAGTTTCGCGGATGGCATTGACACCCATCACACCCATCATGGCAGCATTTAAGGCATTAATACCTTTATCAGGAGCCCCGGCAGCGTGAGCTGCCTTTCCGCGATATTCAATTAATTTACCGATAAAACCGTTGCAGCTGGCTCCTACCTGAAATTCTCCGTTGGGATTGTCTGTCGGATCGACGTGCATTTGCATCGCCATATCGACATCATCAAAGCCGCCTTGAGCAATGATCTCAGCTTTGCCGCCCAAGTAACGCAGTTTTCCTTTTTCGCGAAGGCTGTTGCGGTAGTCAATTTCTACGTATTCTTCAGCGGGCACAGCAAAAAAGACCACATCACCATCGAGATACTGCATGATGTTTGTATCTTTAAAGGCCATGGCGACAGCAAGCAAATTGCCGATCTGCACATTGTGACCGCAGCAGTGCGCGGCTCCCGTCACCGGGTCGCAGTTAGGGTGGTCGCGGCAAATGATGGCATCTAATTCACCGAGCAGAGCAACGGTTTTCTTTGATTGCCGCCCTTTCATGCGTGCCTTAACCCCCGTAATGCCCCAGCCGTCGGTGTAATTCATGCCGAGTTGATCGAAAGCAGCTTTAACTTTTGCAGAAGTTTTCTCTTCTTTAAAGCCAAGTTCTGGTTCGGCAAAAATATTCATTGCGACTTTTTCGATATCACAGCAGCGGGCATCAATGGCCTGACAGACGAGTTCTTTTAATTGTGCTTTATTCATTTTTCTATCCCTTAAAAAAGAATCTTTAGAAAATACCTTCCAAATGCAGCATGATTTCAGCCAAAGCCGTTGCGCAGATAAAGCTGCCGGCTGCCACTGCCAGTGCAACGGGGACGATTCGCCAGGAAAGCTGTTTAAAGGCTTCCAAGTCTTTTCCTAAGCATAAACCGCCATAGGCCAGAATAGGCGTCGTAATCGAGAGGAATCCGACATTTTTCGTTTGAGCAAGAATCCAATCGCTTAACGGAAATTGCGGCATGGAAACGACCACTGCAACGATCGAAACCCAAAAGACCATGGGTAAAAGCTTGAATCCGGGGAGCCAACTGATCACAATGCCAACCACCGTAATCATCACTAAGACCAATGCACCGATGGAGCCCGCAGCGAGGTCCCCGTTACTTCCTACAAAATGAGCAATGACCGAATAGATCGCCGTGACAACCAGAATGAAAAGGATGTCTTTCATTTTTTCTAAGTAAGCCAACATGATTTTTTCCTTTCAAAATTCGTTTCGTTGCATTGGTTAATTTAAAACCGCTTCCTGAGCTTCTTCCCGACGCTTGTCTCCGGTAAAGAATTCGTAGATCTTGATTGTCACGGGAAGCGAGACAAAGAGTGCAAAGTAAATTCCAAGAATCGAAGTCATTAAGTTCGCGGCTGCGGCATAAGCTTGTATGAGTTCGGCTTCGTGCGGGTAGGAGGCAACGATCGAGCCAACGCCTGCGGCCATCATGCTGGCCGATCCGATCCCAGCGCCCATTGCAAGAGCGTGCGGGTGGAACCAGTCAAGCTGAGCAATAACGCCAGCTAAAAGCGAAATCCAAAGGGCTCCGAAAACCGTCCCGCAAATGTACATGCCCATCACACCGCGCCCTTCAGCGCTATCCAAACCGAACTTTTCACCGATAATGGCAACATTGGCTTCACGGTCAATCGAGTAGCATGCGCCGATTGCTTCACGCTTCATTTTCAGTAAAAGCGCAACCGGCAGACCGAAGATCAGGGTGCCGAAGAAGTGGCCGAACTCCTGCATGATGAGGGCCCAGCCGGAATTGAGCAAAATCTCCAGGTTGGGACCGATGTCAAGCCCGATTTTGGCAATCAGAACCAGCATGGCAATCGGCATGAATTTCGCGGCCCGGTTCATCTGAGCGGTATTGAGAATATGAAGTCGGGGCAAACTGATGATGC
Organism: uncultured Sutterella sp.; assembly: GCA_900545335.1. Taxonomy (GTDB): domain Bacteria; phylum Pseudomonadota; class Gammaproteobacteria; order Burkholderiales; family Burkholderiaceae_F; genus Aphodousia. The sequence continues at coordinate 92,147 of UQYP01000002.1, forward strand.
CGCCGATAACGAGAGCAAATAAAAGCGGCAGCATGACAACAAGCCCGAATTTTTGGGTGCCGATGCCTTCTGCGATGACCACAACAATTAGCGCCAATATGTGCAGTTTGAGGTTTGCGATCTTTTGCATGATGATTTCCTTTCATCTATCGCAGGGGTCTTTTTGTATAAAGGCCTTTGCGGATTTCTCAAGACACTGACCCATACAAAAATCCTTTTAGGGTGGCAGATGAAGAAACTTTCAGAGGTATGAATGCAAAACCTCAAAAAGGACTTCAAAGTCTTGAAAAACGTTAATTGTTAAATGTCGGATGTTGTGATGTTTGACTCTTTGGGGGAGTGGGCTATCACGAAGCCTTTATCAGACGGGCACCTTAGAGGGATGAGCCCGTTGATGTAGTGGAGGAGGTTGTAGAGGATGAGGAGGAGGTCAAAGCACGTGCGAAGTCAGGCAACGGTTTACAACACTTTCGTAAGGCATTTAATCGCTCTATACGTACCAGCATGATGACTCTCCTAAAAACTCGAACGGTAGTAATCTCACCGAACTTGTTTACACTCTAGCAGAGCCTAATCACGATGAGGGAAAAAATTTTCTATTGTCTAGTCCTTTTTGACTAGGAGAAAAACCGATCTTTGCTGCTTAAAGGAAAAATAAGACGCTCATCAGTCTTGCCGATGAGCGTCATAAAACAGAAAGGAAACGATCCTTTAGCCCGGGAATTTTTCGGCTAAGCGGTCAAATTCCTCACTCCATTCACGCTTCCATTTTTCTTTGGTTTCTTCATCAATCCAGGCTCCGTCAATGCCGTTAATCATGAAGTTTTTAAGGTCAGCCACGGTGAAATTGAGGAAGTTATACATGAGCATCCAGGTTTGAGTTGCGTTGACGTGATGCATCGTGGGATCATCAGTGTTCGGATGCACGCGAAGCCCCATCGGAACCATCTTGCGGATGGGTTGCTTTAAGGCCCATTCTTCATCGCTGAAGGTGCGCAAATAGTAAGAATTGGTCGGAACCACGGTGATGATTAATCCAGCCTTTTTCACCTCTTCAACCAATTCGGGATTATCGATAATCGTATAGCAATGATCCAGGCGGTCAGCTTTTAAAAGCTTCATGGCCGTTTCAATGTTGCGCCAGTGGCAGCCGAATTCGCCTGCGTGAATAGTGACCTTAAAGCCTGCTTCTTTAGCCATGAAAAAGGCTTTCCAGAAGTTTTCCGGTTCATGGTCATTTTCGCGGTAATCAATGCCGATACCGATGGTTTCAGGCGCACGATGAGCAATCATCTGACGAGCCAATTCCACAGCCGCTTCAGGCGAGTCTTCGCGGTCAATAGAGGGAATCAGGCGGCCGATCACACCGAAATCACGTTCGCCTTCGTGAATGCCTTCAATGATGGCAGCCTGTGCGTCGGCGTAGCTGTAGTGACGGGCAAGACCCGTGTAATTCCAGAAAAATTCCGTGTAGCGGATGCCGTGCTTTTTGCAGTCGGCCAAATACTCATAAGTGATGCGCTTGAGCATTTCGGGCTTAATCAAAATATGCTCTTCAAGCGCACGGAAAATGCGCAGTACGCCGACGGGCTTATCGCCGCGGGTAAAAAAGCCGTCGATTTCTTCTTGCGTGACGGGAGCACCGGACTCTTTGACCAAGTCTTCAAAAGTGGCTTTTTGAGTCGTGCCCAAGAGGTGGCAATGCAATTCGGTTTTAGGAATTGCTCTGAAAAATTCCATGTGTTCTTCTGTCATGGGACGGGCAAAGGGCGAGTCCGGGACGAAGGCCGGGTTGTCTTTACGCATGAATTAATCTCCGAGAAAATAAAAAGAGGCGGTGAAAGCACCGCCTCAGAATTATAAAAGTTTCAAGCTTTAGATGACGACGCAGCCGGCTTGGCCTTCAGGACGCTCGACGATTTCGCCCAAGCGGAAGACCTTTTCGCCTTCAGCCTTAAAGGCTTCTACAGCACGATCGGCATCTGCAGCATCAACGATGACAACCATGCCGATACCGTTGTTAAACACACGGTGCATTTCGTGAGAGTCAATGTTGCCGGCCTTTTGCAACCAATCAAAAACCGCGGGACGAGTCCAGCTGTCAGCGTGAATGACAGCCTGAGTATTGTCAGGCAAAACACGCGGCACATTTTCAATAAGTCCGCCGCCCGTGATATGAGCCATGCCCTTAATCTTTACGGTCTTCATGACATTTAAGACCTGTTTGACATAGATGCGGGTGGGTTCCATCACACAATCGGCCAAGGTGCGGCCGTCAAGGGGCATATCCCAGGGGGTGTTCGTCACTTCCACTACTTTTCTGATCAGAGAAAAACCGTTGGAGTGCGGGCCGCTTGAGGCCAGACCCAAGACAACGTCACCGGCTTTGATGGACTTGCCGTCGATTGCTTCGTCTTTTTCCACGATGCCGACCGCAAAACCAGCCAAATCATATTCGCCTTCCGGGTACATACCGGGCATTTCAGCGGTTTCGCCGCCGATCAGCGCACAGCCAGCTAATTCACAGCCCTTGGCAACACCGGCTACGACTCGCTCTGCCACGTCAACATCAAGCTTGCCGCAAGCGTAGTAGTCAAGGAAAAAGAGGCTTTTAGCGCCTTGCACCAGAATATCATTGACGCTCATGCCCACTAAGTCCTGACCCACGGTGTCGTGGCGGCCGAGCGTGAAGGCGAGCTTTAACTTCGTGCCGACGCCGTCCGTTCCAGTCACTAAGACAGGGTTTTTATATTCTTTTGAAATTTCAAACATGGCGCCGAAGCCGCCGACACTGGCTAAAACACCGGGAATCATGGTGCGCTTGGCAAGCGGCTTGATGCGTTCAACGAGTTCATCACCGGCGTCAATGTCTACACCGGCGGCAGCGTAAGAAAGTTGAGTCATGGTAATTGCCCAAAAAAGTGAAGGTGGCGGTACACTTGCGTATCCGCATTAATCTAGTCATTGTAGCAAGGGATCAAAACCTTCACGTAAAGTTATCTATGTTATTTGAGCAGTTGCCGTTAGACATCGCCATGGAACCCGCCGCCACACTGGATAATTTTGTGGTCGGCGAGAACGGAAGTGCGCTTACCTGCCTGAGACAAATGCTTGAGACAGGTGAGCCTCAGCTCGTGTATTTGTGGGGCGAGTCGGGCGTCGGAAAAACTCATTTGGCATTGGCGATGGGGCTCAAAGACTCTGATGTCCCGGCTTTTACAGCTGAGCGTTTGCGCTATGCGGTCGACGATATCGACACTTTAACCGAAGACGGCTTGGATCGTCTTTTTGCCCTGATTAATGAAGTGAGAATTCATCCCGGAGCGACTTTAGTGATGACGGGGAAAAAATCCCCTGCAGAAAAGTTTGTTCGACCGGATATCTGTACCCGATTGACTTGGGGAGCTGTTTTTCATATTCGTGCGCTCGAAGGGGAAATGTGGCAGGCGCTCTCAGCTCAAGCCAGAGCCCGCGGCATAGAGGTGACGCCTGAGGCTGAAAACTGGATGAAAAATTACCTGCCCAGAAACATTAAAACGCTCTCTCATCTTTTAAGCGAAATGGATCGAGAGCTTTTGGCTAAGAAAAAAGCAGCGGTGACGGTCCCGGCACTGAAGGCATGGCTCAATAAACACGGAGAGGTACTTTGAAGCTTGCAATTTTTGACATGGACGGAACACTGATGCCGATTGATGTCGGCGTCGTGTGGGTGGATTTTCTCGCTCAAAGAAGCGGGGCCGATTTGTCAGATGCGTTGGTTTTAAAGCAAAAGTATCTTGAGGACTATTATTGCGGGCGCTTTCAGGTTGAACCTTTTATGTATTTTCATATGGGGCTGCTCAAACGCTTTTCCCGCCAAAATCTTGATCGCTTAAGAGAGCAGTTCGTTAAAGACGTTGTTCTTCCCAATATCACTTCTTCAGCAAAGAGTCTCGTTGCCGCAATGAAAGAAGACGGCTATACGCCCGTCATGGCAACCGGTACCCAATCCTATATTTCTGAGACTGTTGCGCAAGCCTTTGGTATCGAGCATCTCCTGGCTACTCGGCCTGTTGAAGATGTTAGGGGAGAGTTTACGGGAGAGTTCACAGGCGGATTTTGCTATGGAGTGCACAAGATTGACCGATTGAAGGAATTTTGTGCAAAACACAGAATTGCGCTTTCAGACTTAGCTCAAAGCGTCACCTACACGGACTCCATTACTGACTTGCCCTTGCTACAATTTGTCGAATCATTTCATGGTCATGTGGTCGCGACCAATCCGGATCCCCAATTAAAAGAACAAGCGCAAAAAAGCGGTTGGGCTCTCTTAAAGCTTTTCGATAGAGCATGAGTCCTTTGATTTCGGGTAGTGGTCGGCCTTCAAGGATGGACAATGTTTAAAAACATTATTGCCTATACAAAGGAATTATTTTCTTCTAAAACACAGACTCTGCCGGCTCACTATGTTAAATCGCCGCGGATTATTCAACGAGATGAGCACGGAATTGACCGCCGGTTAGTAAGCCTGGAGGCTATGCGCACGGTAAAAAATCTTCAGCGGGCAGGTTTCGAAGCCTATGTCGTCGGAGGAGCGGTGCGAGACCTTCTTTTGGGCGTAACACCAAAGGATTTTGACGTCGTGACCGATGCGACGCCTGAAGAAGTTAAGCGCTGTCAAAAGCGCGCCATCATTATCGGTAAGCGTTTCCGTTTGGTTCACGTGATGTTCGGTCGGGAAAAAATTGAATGCTCAACTTTCCGTGCGCTGGAAGGAGCAGGAGTCAGAAAAGATCGATTCGGTCGCGTGATTTCCGATAACGTGTTTGGTGAAATGTGGGAAGATGCGGCCAGACGTGACTTCACCATCAATGCCCTTTACTACAATCCGACCACAGAAGAACTCATCGATTATCACAACGGGATGCAGGACATCCTGGACGGTGTCGTTCGGATGATCGGTGACCCGGAAGAGCGCTATCGGGAAGATCCGGTGAGAATGCTTCGGGCGGTAAGAATTGCCTCCAAACTGCAATTTAAAATTGATGAGGCAACGCTTGCGCCGATCACGCGTCTCGCACCGCTTTTGGCCAATGTGCCAGAAGCCCGGTTATTTGATGAAGCGGTCAAACTGTTGACTTGCGGTCGCGCCATTGACTGCATGGAGCAGCTGCGTCATTTAGGGCTTTACCGTAACGTGATTCCGCTTTTGGAAGTTGCTCTGAAAGAGCAAAAGGGCGAGCGCTTTTTGATGCTTGCCATGAAGCGCACCGATGAGCGTATCGCGATCGGTAAAAAAGTCTCACCGTCTTTTTTGTTTGCCACACTTTTGTGGCCATTGACTTACCGTCATTTTGAAGAACGGATTTCTCGCGGTGAAAGTCAGATTCAGGCCATGATCGAAGCGGGGCGCTACGTGCTTGATAAGCAGTGTGAGAAGCTAGCCATTCAAAAGCGTTTTGTCGAAGACATCCTCACGATTTGGCTTTTGCAAATTAAACTGTTGCGACGCGGCACGAAGTCGGCGATGGGACTTTTGAACATTCCGAAGTTCAGAGCCGGCTACGACTTCATGCTTTTAAGAAGTCAGTTGGAGTTTGTTGATCCGAGTATTGTAGAGTGGTGGACAAAATTCCAGGAAGTCGATGAAGAGACTCGCTTGGGTATGGTTCGAGAGCAGGCAGCAGCTAATGCTCAGGCAAGAAAACCTAAAAAAGGGGAGCCCAAGAAACCGTCAAAAGCCCAAATTAAGAAACAATTGCTGTTAGAAGCCGACAGTTGGCAGCTTGTTCGTGATTTAAGTGCACCTGCCGGAGAGGATCCGACGGTGGATCTAATTGATGATGAAGAGGCTTTTACCGAGCCTGCCCCTCGTCCCAGACGGCGTCGCAGTCCGATTCGCCGAAAGAAAATTAAGATTGAGGATTAATGATGCAGAAAGCTTTTATTGCACTCGGTGCGAATTTGGGCAATGCAAGAGAAGCCTTATCTGATGCGATCGTTCGCATCAATCAGGAAAAAGAGATAAAAGTCACGAAGTGCTCCTCTTTTTACCGAACTGATCCCATTGATTCCAGCGGTCCCGATTACATCAATGCAGTAGCTGAAGTGCAAACCTCTTTAAGTGCGCCGGAACTTTTGCAAACACTTTTGGGTATTGAAAAAGAGTTTGGACGCGAAAGACCCGCCGGTATTCATAACGCCCCTCGCACAATGGACTTGGATTTGCTTTTGTACGGTCAGGAAGTGTACCAAACCGAGTTTTTAACGCTCCCTCACCCCAGAATGCATGAAAGAGCCTTTGTGTTGGTTCCGCTTTGTGAAATCAGTTCACATACATTGATTCCCGGAAAAGGGTGGGCTGAAGACTTTTTGGATAAAGTAAAAGACCAGGGTATTTGCAAGATTGGTTAAATTAAAGAAAAATGTCGGGAGTTTTCATAAAATTGACGGCAAATAATTAAAGATAAGGTAGAGAGATACTTTTGTGGAAAAATTTGAAGAAAATATTTGACAGGTTGGAAAACTTCGGTATAATTTCAATCCTCGCTTGCGAAAGCGCGCGGTTAGCTCAGCGGTAGAGCACTGCCTTCACACGGCAGGGGTCACAGGTTCGAACCCTGTATCGCGCACCAGTGAGAGAGTTGACAATCAGTTAGTTGCCCGGGTGGCGGAATGGTAGACGCAGTGGATTCAAAATCCACCGGTGATGAGCCGTGAGAGTTCGAGTCTCTCCCCGGGCACCAAACAATAGTCCGTACGCGTTTGTTACCGTACGGTTTTTTATTATCTATCAGTTACTTTCCTTCCTTTCCCAGGCATTTGCGTTCTACACGTTCGACAAAGAGTTTACCAATCCGCATTTTTATAGTACCCTTGATAGCACCTAGATAAATTTTTTGGAACTTATTTTCATTTGAATCATGAGATTTCTCATTTATTCGCACGGTAAATATGTTTTAGACGTTTTAGCCATTTTTTAGACATTTTTTAAGTTGATTTTTAAAAATAGTCATATTTAACAATAAGATAGCTTCAGATGTTTTTAGACATTTAATAAACAAAATTTAGACGAACTCATATAGTTCATAGTATGTGCCAAGGAAACTTGCGATTAATCGCGAGAGGAATGGAATTAAGCACCACGTTTCTTAAACAGGGCGAATAAATGAGAAATCTCAAAAGATGCTAAAAATCTTTTTCTAATTGGATTTAGTAATTTCTTTTTAGCCGAAGAGCTCATTGCTTCAACCGCGATTTTTTATTAGAGTTGTTTGGGTTACTACAATTTTCGTCTTATGTCCAATCGCCGATCATTTTTAAAAAGTTCTCTGCTTTCTGCAGTTGCTTTAGGTGCCGTTCAGAGCGAGGCATCAGAGCAATCGCTTGCGCCTGAACAGTGGGTGAGCATCATCGATTTAGATCGTTGTGACGGATGTAAAAACGCAGAACTTCCGCTTTGCGTTCAAGCCTGTAAGCAAAAGAATTCTCAAAGGTTCCCCAATCCTCAAAAACCGCTTAAGCCCTACTGGCCTCAAAAGTCTTATGAAGACTTTTCTGATAAACGCGACCAGGTTAATCGTTTGACGCCATATAACTGGATTTTTGTTGAAGAAATTCTCTTGGATAATGGGAAAGTAGTTTTTGCGCCAAGGCGCTGTATGCACTGCTTTGATGCACCCTGCAGAAAAATATGTCCATTCGGCGCCATTGATAAAAGTCACCAAGGGGCTGTTCAGATTGATCCGGATGTCTGTTTCGGCGGAGCAAAATGCCGAGATGTTTGTCCGTGGGAAATTCCTCAACGACAGGCCGGTGTTGGTCTTTACCTGGATGTTGCTCCGAAATTTGCCGGAGGCGGCGTGATGTATAAGTGTGACTTTTGTGCTGACCGTCTTGAGGTGGGTGACACTCCTGCTTGTGCAAAGGCCTGTCCTCACGAAGCGATGCTTTTTTTGCCTTTGTCTGAGGCGTTAAAAAAGATTCGCTTGATTGCAAAAAATCGCCATATTTACGGGTTTAATGAAAATGGTGGCACTGCCACTTGGTACGTTTCCTCTCACTCTTTTGAAACGCTTCATGCAGCGCTGATGAAAAGTAAAACATCAAAAGGTAATGACGGACGGCCTGGCTTTCAAAAGGTTACGGCAGAACTTGAAGAATCTTCTGATTGGGCAGTAGCAACGCTTGCCGCTCCTTTTGTTGCGGTTGCTTTGGGTTATGTTGTTGCCAGGCGCAAAAAGAAGGGAGCGCTAAAAGGCAAGGAGGGTGCCGATGAATAAAGTTTTTAGGCAGAGCCTTCGAAACCGGTTGGTGCACTGGGGAATTGCTATTTCCTGTTTCGGATTAATCGTGACGGGCATCCTTCAGATGCCGGTTGCCAAACGCTATGGTATTACGGCGGTTTTCCCGTCCACCGCAGACTTTTTTATCACTTTGCCATGGCACTACGCCTTCGCGATTGTTTTCACGGTACTTTGCGTCTTTCACCTCACTGTGCATGCTTTTGAAGGCTCGTTTGATATTGTTCCGAAAAAAGGAGATTTCGGTAAAAGTGTGCAAATTATTAAGGCACTTTTAATCGGGGCAGAAGAGCCGCCTTCAGAAAAGTACCTCCCGGAGCAGCGTCTGGCTTGGGCCGCTTTTGTTGCTGTCTTTGCCCTGGTCATTGTGACAGGGTGGCTAAAGACACTAAAAAATTTATCAGGATTAGATCTGCCGGATCCGTTTCTTTTTTGGTTGGCTCAGCTTCACAATGCCGGCATGGTGCTCACCATTTTATTGTTTTTGGGTCACATGGCAGCTTTTATTTTTAAGGCTAATCGCCATTTGATTCCGGCTATGTTTTCAGGTTTTGTGGACGCAGATTACGCTAAGCACAGACACGCGTTGTGGAAGCCTGAAGAAGACAGATAAGGCCACATCACATCTGACGTGGCCTTGAATGTCCTTTTTAGAGAGTTTCTCCAAGTGCCTTAATTCTGTCGTCAAGCCCAGCTAAAGTTAAAAGCAAAAGAATGGATTTTTGTTCGCAGGCTTCAACGCCTTGCGGATCAAACCATTCGTTTAATGTGTGAGTACCGTATTCTTTGCCGCCGCGACCCAAACAGACTCCGGGAATTTTCTTGGCGATAGACATATTAGTGTTTGTACAGCCGCCCGGCTTCAGGCAAGGTTCAATTCCAAGCGACTCAGTGACGACTTTTGTTGCCTGAATCATGCGGCAGTCTTCGTTTTGGCTTCCGGCAGGAATATCAATGAGCTTTTCGTAGCTCACTCTAATCAATCCCGGAGTTCCTTTGTACGAATTTTCCAGTTCAGCCCCTTTTTCAAAAGCCTCAATCATTTGGGTATTGAGTTTTTCCAATTCTTCCTGGCTGTTGGAACGTGCATTGATTTTCATTGTGCACTGCTGCGCAATTCCGTGAATGGCTTGACCGCCTTCAATGAGACTCACTGTGACTATTGTTTTTGGGACACTCGGTAACTTAAAGTCTGCAATGATGGAGGCTGCCCGACAGGCAGCATGTAAGGCGCTCGGCATATCAGAGGCGGTCCAAGCATGTCCGCCGGGTCCCCTAAGGGTCACTGACCAGTCAACCATTCCGGTTGCGTTCGCATAAAAAACGTTATTGCTCGGGCCGTCAATAGAAATGGCCGCGAGTACTTTTGTTTCTTCTTCAAGACCCTGCAGGAGTGTCTTCATACCGAGCATGGCGCCCAATCCCTCTTCGCACACGGTCGCAGCGAAAATAATATCGTGATAAGGGCGAATACCCAACGCTTTGAAGGCTTTCAATACGGACAAGTTGGCTGCAATCGCTCGAGTATCATCGCAAATGCCGGGACAATGAATCCGTCCTTCATCGTCCACCTTGAGTTCCTTAACGTCACCGAAAGAAAAGACCGTATCCAAGTGACCTTCCAACAAAACAGATTTTCCTGTTTTGCCGACTCCGGGCCAATGTCCCCAGACGTTGAAATGTTCGTCAATTTTGACTTCTTCAAGACCGGCTTCGGTTAGAAGCTCAGCGTAACGTCTGGCTTTATTTTCTTCGTGAAAGGTCGGTGCTTCAATGAGTGTGAGTTCTTTTTGAATTTCGATGATCTCAGGCAGTTGCTGCTTGACTAATTGAAGGGCCTTTTGAACGTCTTCACAGGCCTTTAACTTTTCAATTGTTTCAACGATATCGCTGTCAAAATCTTTTCCCATGATGACTCCTCACCGAAAGAGTTGTGCATAGACATATTGTCTCACCGGTTGTTCGAATTGAGGAGGAAAAAGAGACCGAGCAGCTTTTAAAACTGCTCGGTCTGGTTGAAGTTCACTAGAAGAAGCCGCGTTTAGCTTCGGAAATGGAAATGTAAATATTCTTCGTTTGGCTGTAGTGAGCGAGCATCATCTTGTGGGTTTCACGCCCGATGCCGGATTTTTTGTATCCGCCAAACGGAGTGTGAGCAGGCAGTTCATTGTAGGTGTTGACCCACATTCTGCCGGTTCTTACGGACTTCGCAACGCGCAAAGCACGGTTAATATCGCGAGTCCAAACCGCTCCGCCCAGACCGTATTCGCTGTCGTTGGCCATGGTGATGACTTCTTCTTCGGTCTTAAATTTGATGACGACAGCCACCGGCCCGAAGATTTCTTCCTGAGCGACGCGCATATCATTGGTGACATCAACCAATAGAGTGGGCTGCATAAAAGCGCCGCCTTCACAGCCTTCAACCTTCGCCGCTTCTCCGCCCGTTAAGACACGTGCACCTTCAGCTTTACCGATTTCAACATACTTCAAAATCTTTTGAAGTTGTTTTTGGTTGATCTGAGAGCCCATTTGGGTTTGCATGCACATGGGATCGCCCACTTTGACCGTCCGGAAAGCTTCAGCGAGTTTTTCGACAAATTCGTCATAGATGCCTTCCTGAACGAAGATGCGGGAACCTGCGCAGCAAACCTGCCCCTGATTGAAGAGAACGCCGATTTGCGCTCCTTCAATGGCTTTATCCATTTGGCAATCATCAAAGTAGATATTGGCTGACTTCCCGCCCAATTCGAGCGTTGCGGGAATCAAGCGATTGGCAGCAGCCTTAGCTACGCTGTAGCCCACTTCGGTGGAGCCCGTGAAGGCCAGTTTGGCAAAGCCCGGATGATCGAGCATGGCTTGTCCGCTTTGAGCGCCGCGACCTGTCACCACGTTTACTACGCCTGGAGGCAAAATTTGATTCAATAATTTGCCTAAATAAAGAATCGAGAGCGGGGTGGTGGAAGAGGGCTTAATAACAAGGGTATTGCCTGCGGCAAGTGCCGGAGCAATTTTCCAAGCGGCCATCAGTAACGGGAAATTCCAGGGAATGATTTGTCCCACAACGCCGATCGGTTCATGCAAAACAATTGAGAGCGTATTGTCGTCAATCATCACGGCAGAACCTTCTTCGGCTCTGAGGCCGCTCGCAAAATACCGGAAGTGGTCAGAAGAAAGGGGAACGTCCACAAGCGTCGTTTCACGCAAGGGCTTCCCGTTATCACGAGTTTCGATTTCTGCGAGTTGGGCGGCGTGTTCATCAATCAAATCGGCTGCCTTGAGTAAAAGTTGAGCGCGCTCTTGAGGACTCGTTTTAGACCAAGAGTCAAATGCTTTCTGAGCAGCCTTCACAGCTTTATCGACATCGAGAGCGGACGCGTCTGCACACACTGCCAATAGTTCATTGGTGGCAGGATTGTGCGTTTCAAAAGTCGCATGATTTTCCGCACTCACCCATTGTCCGTCAATCAAAAGACCATATTCTTTTTCAAACACAAAACTCATATCGGACCTCCAGAATCAATAGTCAATCTATTTACTTTAAATATAAGGATCAATAACTGAATTAAAAATTGTCCGAAAGGATATCTTTTTGTTTTTTAAAGAAATTGTGATCGAAATCTATCAATGCGATAGTTAAAAAAAGGGAAAAATCAGGCGGCAAAACGTTACTTTTGCCGCCGGGATTTAAATTGAATTAATGATTTTGGCAGTGGCAGTGCTGATGAGCGTGACCTTGGCAGTCGCAATCTGAGCCGCATTGATCGCCGCCGCAGTGACCGTGACCATGTCCTTGTCCGTGATGCAGGGACTTGTCGCACGCAGCCTGCAGGTCACTTTGTAAGTTTCTTGCCAAATAGGCTTTTACAGCCTCGTCGCTTTGAGCACTAATGCCTGCCACGAGTTCAATGCCGACTTGTTTTAAGTTTTCAATGGCACCTTCTCCAATGCCTCCGCAAATCACACAATTGACCTGATGATTTAAAAGCAGGTCCAACATGGCGCCGTGACCGCGTCCGTTTGTTTCAACCACTTCCGTGGAGACGATTGCCTGATTTTCAATCGTATAGATCTTAAAAGCGGCAGCCATGCCGAAGTGTTGATAAATATTGTCATTTTTGACTGGTACTGCGATTTTCATGGTGTTTTCCTTGATGGTTAAGTTCATGTGAAATTGATTGCGTCGTTGGCAACAACCGTGGCCGGGGCAGTTTTGAGCGCCTTCCCCCCGGCAGACTTTGTAGTGACCGCCTGCAATCAACAATGGTTTGCCGTTTACCAAAGCATCTGCAATTTTGTAGCGGGCTTTTTCGTAAATTTCGGTGACGGTCGTTCGGGAAATCAACATTTGCCGGGCACACTGCTCATGAGTTCTTTTCTCAAAATCCACGAGTCGAATAACCTCAAATTCATCCACATAAAGCCTCACGGGATCTTTTTCATTTTGATCGACGTTAAATGCTCGGAAGATGGGTTCCGCACACACTCGACGACAGCGGCTCGGTCTGGGCATCGTTGTTTTCCTTTTTACTATATCCGACATATGTCGGAAATAGAGTAACGCTTTTCTCATTTAAATGCAAGAGAAGAATGGGCAAGAAATGTTTCTTTTTAAAGCGGTTAATTCAATTTCTTTGAGGTATTCTCAAAAACAATCAGATCTGAGGAGACGAAAAATGAAAAAACCATACATCGTATGCCATATGATGACTTCTATTGACGGTCGAATTGATTGTCGAATGACTGAAAAAATCCAAGGTGTCAATGAGTACTACGAAACTTTAAAAGCGCTTGATACGCCGACAACGCTAAGCGGCCGAGTTACTGCGCAGTTGGAATTAGCTCAGGACGGAGAATTTCAGTCAACAGATTCTGCAGTTTTCGGCAAAGAAGGTTTTTCCAAGAAGACAGACGCAGAAGCCTATAGCGTTGTCGTGGATACGAAAGGAACGCTTCTTTGGAGTCAACCCAAAGAGTTGAATTTGCCCCTCATAGTGATTACCATTGAGCATGTCAAAAAAGCGTATCTGGACTATTTGGACTCGGAAAATATTTCTTGGATAGCGGTGGGAAAAGAGTGTATTAATTTGCCCCGGGCCTGTGAAATCCTTGCCGAGGAATTTGGTGTAAAGCGCATGGCAATCGTGGGCGGCGGTCATATTAATGCAGGCTTTTTAGAAGCCGGCCTTTTGGACGAAATCAGTCTTTTAATCGGTCCCGGCATTGACGGTCGCGGATCCATGGCTGCGGTTTTTGACGGATTGTCGATGGAAAGACTTCCGACTCAGTTAAAACTCAAAACTGTGAAAGCCTACGAAGACGGTGCCGTTCATTTGATCTATCAAGTGCTTTAAAAGCAAAATGCCGGTTCAATTCAACCGGCATTTTGCCAATACAGTTGTGTTAATCAGCGATAAAAAAGGTACTGATTGTGATTTCAGCTGAATTCAACTGAGAGATTTGCTCGAGCGCTTCATCAAGTTCACCTTTTTTGCATGCAAGGGTGAAATAGACAGCGTTTTGCTCGTCGGTATAAACCTTATCGGCTTCGATTTCATTTTGGGTAAAAGCAGCCTCGATTTCCTTTGAGTATTGTTCAATTGTCTTTGCTTGCACCCGCACATAAAAGCGGCTCGTTTGTTCCGAAAGTGTGGTAAAAGTAAGAGCTTCTTTAGAGGGGCCCGAAACAAATTGCGATCGGTGTCCTCTTAAACTATCAATGACGTCGGCCAAAACTGCACTGGCCGTAGCGTCTCCCCCGGCACCGGCTCCATAGTAGAAAGTTTTCCCAACCGCATTACTGTCCACTTCAACCGCATTCATCGCACCGCAAACCTGGGCTAAAAGAGACGACTGAGTCAGAAGGGTAGGAGCCACCCGATAGTCAATGGATTGTCCTTTTAATTCTGTTTGTGCCAGCAATTTGATGGCAAAGCCGAGTTTTTTAATAATGGCGATATCGGTTGCTGTGACAGAAGTAATGCCAGAGACGAATTTGGGTTCAAAAGTCAGAGGCACTCCAAATGCAAGAGAGGTCAGAATCGTTAATTTGTGTGCGGTATCCAGCCCTTCGATGTCAAAAGTCGGATCGGCTTCGGCAAAACCAAGTTTTTGCGCGGTCGTTAAAGCTTTCTCAAATGAAACGGGTGACTCATGCATGGACGACAAAATGTAGTTGCAGGTGCCGTTTAATATCCCTTGGACTTTTAAGATTTGATTGGCAGCAAGCCCTTCGCGCAGAGCTTTGATGATGGGGATGCCGCCAGCGACCGCTGCTTCAAAAAAGACTGATCGCCCATAGGAGCGTGCAGCTTCAAAAATTTCTTTTCCGTGTGTGGCCAAAAGCGCTTTATTGGCAGTGACAACATCTTTGCCGTTTTTAAGTGCTTCCAAAATAAAAGAACGTGCAGGTTCAATTCCGCCCATTACTTCAATGGCAATTGAAATCTCAGGATCTTTAGCGATCACCATCGGATCATCAGAGACAAAAATCTGATCGGGCAGTGCTTGGCGAGCACGATCGGTATTTCTGCAGACAATCGTTTTGATTTTGGGGCTTTTGCCACATCGATCGCAAATAACTTCAGCATTACGTTCTAAGACGCGATAAACCCCTTGACCCACGGTGCCGAAACCGGCCATACCGATGAAAACTTTTTGAGACATTTTGTTTCCTGATTTTTAATTGATTCGCAAGAATCTTAAAGACTCTAGGCTTTTAACTCAATTGCCTTGCGCTCTTTTTCTCATGGATACTATGTATTGATGATTGGGTAAATTAGTATCACAATTAATAGATGTTCTCTCAAATTCTAGGACGGATCCTCTCATGACCGATAACACAAAAAATACCGATCAAAATAAAAAACGAGGCCCTTATCGTAGCCAATTGGTTTCTCGCGGTGATGTATCTCATGCGCGTGTTACTGAAGATGTGCAGGATATTGTCACCGATGAAACAACACAGGCGGCCGATCAAAAAGAGCTCGAAGCGCTTGGTACGATCTTAAAAGGCGAAGCCCCGGCCGATCGCATTCGGCTTTTGCGGCTTTTGCTGCGTCAGGAGCGCTTAAATTACGCAGCTATCAGTTCGCGCGATGACAATCCCGACGATATTTTGGTGAAGGACTGGCGAACAGGCGTCTATCCATACAAAAACCGTCTGAGCCGAAAGACTTATGAAAAAGAAAAGTTTGCGCTTCAGGTTGAACTCTTAAAGCTTCAGGCCTGGGTAAAAGAGACGGGACAGCGTGTGGTCATTCTTTTTGAAGGAAGAGATGCGGCAGGCAAGGGCGGCACCATTAAGCGTTTTATGGAGCACCTCAATCCCCGCGGAGCTCGAGTGGTCGCTTTGGAAAAGCCCAACGATCGCGAACTGGGGCAGTGGTATTTTCAACGCTATGTCGAGCATTTGCCCACACGGGGTGAAATGGTGCTTTTTGACCGTTCCTGGTACAACCGGGCAGGCGTTGAACGCGTCATGGGTTTTTGCGATCAACATCAGTATGAGCGCTTCATGGAAGAGTGCCCGGAATTTGAGCGCAATTTAGTCCATAACGGCATTTACATCATTAAGTTTTGGTTCTCTGTGAGCCGTGATGAGCAGCGCCGCCGCTTTAAAGAACGGAAAATTCATCCGCTTAAGCGCTGGAAACTTTCTCCGATCGACGTAGCGTCACTTTCAAAATGGGATGACTACACACGGGCAAAGGAAATGATGTTTTTAAACACCGATACGGTGGAATGCCCCTGGATTGTTGTGAAAAGTGATGACAAAAAAAGAGCGCGACTGAACGCCATGCGCTACGTCTTGCATCTGTTGCCTTACGCCAATAAAAATGAAAAGGCTATCGGTCCCGTTGATCCGCTCATTGTGGGTCGGGCCAACATTGTGTTTGAGCAGGGCGAGGAGCCGAGCATCACGCCGATTGTTAAAAAATAGTTTTATCTGGCCCGCTGAATTTGAAAGAACACAATCCAACAGCGGGCTTTTGCCTGTTGACAAAGACGTGTTTGTTACTATATAGTTCGATATCGAACAAAATAATCAAAAAATGACAGCAACCTTATCTATTTTTTCCAATGCCGCCAAGCTCCGTGCTCTGGGTAACGCCTTTGTGATCGACTCACTTGAGAAAGTGGGTTTGAAAGGAATTGTTCCAAGTCACGGAGATCTCTTGAAGCAGCTTTTCGATAAAAAAGTTTGCAGCATGACTGAGCTTGCCCGTTCAATCGGGCGAACGAAATCAACGGTGACGGTATTGGTAGAAAAACTCGAAAGAGAGGGTTACGTTTGTCGTGTCCCCAATGAGTCTGACAGCCGAGGTGTTTTGGTGCAGTTAACCGAAAAAGGCTTGGCATTAAAACCGGTTTTTGAGGGGATATCAGACGGATTGGTTGCTTTAGTTTCTCAAAAGTTAAGTGCTGAAGAAGCGGCTATTTTGGATAAACTGCTTCGAAAGTGTGTTGATTGATTTTGGTTTTGAAAGACTTTTGAAGTTTTTCAAATTTTTTTATTTAAATAGTTCGATATCGAACAAAAGGAGTAAAAAATGACTAACTATCAAACAGTGCATATTGACGTTACGGCTGCTCGTACTGAATTGCATGATGCTTTGGCTTTAACGGCTACTGAAGCTTCTTTAAATAATTTGCCGGCAGGTGTGAGCATTCCTTTTGTACATGCTCATACCCAGAACGAAGAGCTCTATATAGTTTTGGAAGGCAAAGGCTTTTTCTTTGTTGACGGTGATGAGTTCGGCGTTTCCGAAGGAGACTGCATCAGAGTTGATCCGAAAGCCGAGCGTTGTCTGAAAGCGGCAGAAGACAGCAGTCTGCGCTATCTTTGCATTCAGGCAAAAGCAGCTAGCTTAGAAGGATTCACTGCGGCAGATGCAGTCATCTCTGAAAACTTCAAGAAGCCCTCTTGGCTCAAATAATTCTGCTCAGAGAATTTGGGGCCTTCGGGCCCTTTTTTTGTTGAAAATCATTTGAAAATCAGAGAAAATGCGACGTTGCTGATTCAATGAGATTCGTTTCTGTTGAAAGGATTTCTGCCATGACGCAAAGCAAAACTATCCGTCAATACCTGGCTTCAATTCCCCCTGAAAATACTGCGACACGTGCCTCCTTTTTCCTGGCCGGTTTCATCATGGCGCTATGGGCGTCAATGGTGCCCTTTGTCAAAATAAACCTTGCGTTAGACGAGGCTCACTTGGGAGGGCTGCTTCTTTGTGTCGGACTGGGCGCTTTGGTGGTAATGCCTTTTTGCGGCGGTATTGTGGCAAAGCACGGAGCAAAGTTTTTGCTCAGAAAAGCGCTTTTTGTCATTCCCTTTATCTTGTTTGCAGTTAATTTTTCTGAAAACGTCTTTTTAACGGCGGCTCTCTTATTTCTCTTTGGGATGGTATTTGGCTCAGTAGACGTTTCAATGAATGTGCACGCCGTGGAAGTCGACCACCGAAGTGAAAAGCGTCTGATTGCCGGGTTTCATGCGCTCTACTCATTGGGCAGCGTCGTTGGGGCGCTGGGAATTGCGGCACTTTTAAATGCTTCCGTGGAACTTATTTATGCAATAGGCGCCCTTTTAATTTTTTGTCTTTTGCTTTGGTTAATTACTTCTTCCAATTTGCTTGCCGATGCCGGGAAGGCCCAAGGACCAACCAAGTCATTCGTGCTGCCAAAGGGCTTTGTACTTTGGTTGGGGCTTATTTGTTTGCTTCTTTTCATGATAGAAGGCGCGGTATTGGATTGGGGTGGGGTCTTTTTAGTAGAAGAAAAGCACGCAGCAATTGAAAATGCAGGCCTTGCCTTTGCAGCCTTTTCTAGTGCGATGACCTTGATGCGTCTGTTGGGAGATAAGCTGATCGCATCTGCGGGCCCCAGAAACTGCGTTCGCTACGGTTCTCTTTTAGGTGCTTTGATGCTAGTGGGCTGCGTCTTTTTCTCAGAGCCCTGGTTTGTGATCGGCTTATTTTTTGTTTTGGGGATCGGTTTAGCCAATATTGTGCCGATCGCTTTTGCGAGCACGGCCGATCAAAACGAAATGCCAATGAGTTTGGCTTTAGCAGCGGTGACCACTTTGGGTTATACCGGTCAGCTCGCAGGTCCTGCTTTAATCGGTTTTATTGCTAAGGCAACGAGTTTATCCACAGCATTTTTGATGTTGGCCGCTTTTTTGGTAGTGGTCACTTTTTCAAGTACTATATTCAGAAACAAGTAACGATGGAGATGGAGTAATGAGACATTCAAAATTGAAGACGGGTTTATTGATTCTATCGGCTGTGCTGGGACTGAGCGGCTGCGGTGAGGAAGACGTCGGAGATGTCTCTTTGGGAATTTTTACGCTGCAGGACATTAAGATTAACCGTTTTGTGGATCCGGTTGTCACGGGAGTGACCTGCCATGTGGCAAGTATCGAAGCCAATTTGGCCTTGAGCGATCCCTCGAATAACTCCATCGAGTGTCACCGTACCGGACCGATTACCCGTCAAATGATTGAAGCGATTGATAAGAGCAAATCCGGAGAAGTGATTTTTACCCGTTCCAAGAGCGTTTTACTGAAAAATATGAAAATTCGGCGAATTTATGACGCTGAAGCTCAAACGCTCTTATATGTGGCTTACTCTACGAAAGAGACGAGCGGAAGCTTCCATCATTCCCTTTCAGCTATCCCGCTTTATGGTACAGGGGGCTATATCGAACCACTACCTAAAGTAGAATAATTCCCACTAAAAGTCCAAAAAATAACGTAAAAAGTTAAAAAATTGCCATTTCTTGGGAAAGTTCTGAAGGTTCTTTCCCACTTTTGGGTAGAAGTTATTCAGAGTTATCCACAGAAATTGTGAATAACTTTAACAATTTTGTAAGAAAACCTAAATGGAACAGGGAGTTAACCTGTTGCTTAAAAAAGAGGCACTTTGGGTGCCTCGTCTGAGAATCTAACGAACCTGACCTTGGTAGCGTCCGGTATTGTCGTAAAAACGTCCGTTAGAGTCTTCGCGTCCCATGTAACGGCCCGATTGGTCATAGTGTCTGCCGTTGGCATCGATTCGTCCTAAATAACGGCCCGACTGATCATACATTCGGCCTGAATCATCCATACGACCCAGGTAACGCCCAGAGCTGTCATAGCGGCGCCCCTGGTTGTCCATCCGTCCCTGATAACGCCCTGACTGATCGTAGATCCGACCGTTATCCATCCGACCTTCATAGGCTCCGCTTCGATCGTAGTAGCGGCCGTCATGATGATAGTTGTGATGACCGTGTGCCTGGGCTAGGCCTGCAAAAAGAAGACTAAAGAAACTGATTAACAGTAAGGAAAGCTTTCTCATCGTTATCGAACTCCGTGCTCTTTCTTTGAGCTTACGCTAATCTGCTGCAAATCGGTACATAGAAAAAGACCGGGAAAAGGCAATTTCCCGGTCCGGTAAAACACTCAAACGAATGGATTAAGCACTACATTTGTGCCACTTCGGCAAATGCTTTCTTTGCCGCTTCAATCGTTTGTTCAATTACTTCATCAGTATGAGCAATAGAAACAAATCCCGCTTCAAAGACTGAAGGTGCGAAATAAACACCCTGATCGAGCATGGAGTGGAAGAAAACATTAAAGCGTTTCGTGTCTGACTTCATAACATCGTTAAAGCCTTGCGGGCAACGATCCAGGAAGTAAAGACCGAACATGCCGCCGACACTTTGAGCACAAAAGGCAACACCGGCATCTTTTGCTGCCTGAGTGAGACCCTGAGTGAGCTTTTGAGTCTGAGCGGTTAATTTTTCATAAAAGCCCGGCTCCTGGATTAACTTTAAAGTGGTCAGACCGCAGGCAACGGCAACGGGGTTACCGGACAAGGTACCTGCTTGGTAGACAGGGCCGCAGGGAGCAATTTTTTCCATCACATCGCGTTTGCCGCCGAAAGCCGCAACAGGCATACCGCCGCCAATCACTTTGCCGAACATCGTAATGTCAGGCGTGACGTGATAAAGGCTCTGAGCGCCGCCCAAAGCGACACGAAAGCCCGTCATTACTTCATCGACAATCAAAAGGGCACCGTATTGGGTGCAGAGTTCGCGCATCGCACGGATAAATTCCGGCTTGCCCGGAACCATATTCATGTTTCCTGCCACGGCTTCAACAATCACGCAGGCGATATCATCACCATAGCGCTTAAAGGCATCTTCAAGCTGCTCGCAGTTGTTGTATTCAAGCACGAGCGTGTGTTCGGTAACACCGGCAGGGACGCCGGCTGAACTCGGGTTGCCGAAGGTGAGCATGCCGGAGCCGGCTTTGACCAACAAGCTGTCACTGTGACCGTGGTAGCAGCCTTCAAACTTAATAATCTTATTGCGGCCGGTAAACCCGCGGGCTAAGCGGATTGCGCTCATGCCGGCTTCTGTGCCGGAACTCACGAGGCGGACTTCTTCGATAGAAGGAATCAGTTTCTTAATTTCTTCTGCGATAAGAATTTCTCTTTGAGTGGCGCAGCCGAAAGTCAAACCCATATCGACCGCTTCGTGCACGGCTTTGATCACTTCGGGATGGTTATGGCCCAAAATCATCGGACCCCAGGAGCCGATGTAATCAATGTAGCGCTTGCCGTCTTCATCCCACATATAAGGACCTTGGGCTTTTTTCATAAAGCGGGGAGCGCCGCCTACTGAGCCAAAGGCTCGGACAGGGGAGTTGACGCCGCCCGGAATGCTTTGACGGGCCCGTTCAAATAAAGAATCATTAATATCCATTTTCTTTTCTCTTAGAAGGCGTAACCGACGCCCAGGTTAAAGCTAGTGTTAGCCGGCTTAAAGCGACCGTCCAATTCACCGTTTTCCCCATACTTTACATCACGGAAGAAGGGGAAGTTGACAGTCATGTCACCCATCAGGCGCAAATGGTCGGTAACTGCCCAGGTAAAGCCGGTTTGAACGACCGGATTGATGCTGTGTTCTTTGTAGCTCGCTTCGCCTTGCGACTCCAGTTTCGAGTAGGCTGCACCGGCGCCGACATGTACCCGCGTGGTATCGGCCACTTCAAAGTGGTACTGAAGCATGAGGTTAGTGTTGGTGAGACGATAGTCATTGACTGTGTCGCCCGAAGACTTTAAGTCGTGTTCGCTTTGCTGGTAGCTTAAATCCCAAGCCCAGTGACGATCCATGAAGTGACGCAGACCGATCTTAAAGCCGGCGTCGGAACTGAGTGTAAAGTGTCCCGGGAAATCACCGTCACCGCTTGAGAGGTCCGTTTTCACCCAAGAGCCCTGGGCATAGATTTCGGTGGTATTGGACCAGGCGGAAGTTGCGCTATCCGGCCAAGGAGCAAAACGTCTGCTTTGATCGTCAAAATCAATTTTTGAGAAGAAGAAAAAGACGTTGGATCCCGGAATGTAAGTACCGTAAACATTAAACCAATCGGTACCGGCACTCACTAAAGGAAGCGGGACGGGAATGGGGAGCCAATTGTAGTCCTGGCGGAAGGTTAGACCCGCCGTATAGCCTGCGCCTAAATGAAAGCCCGTGTTGGCAATCGGGTAGCGCGCGATCCAGGCATAACCGAAAATAGGTTCAACTTCGTAGTGAGAATCTCGGAAGAACATCAAGTACATCAAACGTTCATTACCGCGTTCATCGATAATTCCGCGCGATAAACCGGCACCGAACGGATAGGCGTTTTCCTCATCACGATTGTCGTAATCCCAACGGGGATGGTTGGTATAAGCGGGGATGAGTACACCGGTACTGCCCCGCTCAATGATGTCATGCATACCGTTTAATTGGTTGCCGACAAAACCGGCATCAGGGTAAGGGGAGGCTGCGCCGGGCAGCGTTTCCACAAAGCGGTCAATGAGACCGGCCTGTGCTCCGAAAGCCATTGAAAGGAGCGAAGCGGCTAAAGCAATCTTTTTTAATGAGGACACTGTCAAATCCTTATAGATCCATTAACTACTGGAAAAGACACAATTATTTCATGTTTGAAAATCTTTCTCCAACAGATCGGCTGAGTTCCTTGTCGGAGGTCTCTCGTAATAAAGACATTCTTCTTTTCGGTCAAGTCTTTTGACGTTTGTTTCTCAGAATGGATACCGAATGTTATGCCTTCTTTTGAGGTTGTTTTTAATCAATGCTGTTAAAATGAGCGCCGGCAAAGTTCGCCACGGCGATCGCGGGGATAATTTATCCACGAGGAAAGTCCGGACTCCACAGAGCACCGTAGCAGCTAACGGCTGCCTGCCGCAAGGCACGGATCAGAGCAACAGAGACGAGCCGACGTTAGGGTCGGGTGAAACGGGCAATCTCTACGGGGAGCAACATCAAATAGGCAACTGTCGATCCTGCTCGGGGAGGTTGCGGGTAGATGGCTTGAGACAAGGCGTGAGTCTTGTTCTAGATGAATGGTCGTCGGCTGAAATCACCTTTCAGAACATAATCCGGCTTATCGGCGGACTTTGCTTTTTCGTTATTAAAAAAAAGTCTGCCCGAACAGCGTCGGCCATTCAGGCAGAGTCACCAACTGTCACCCCAAGAGCCTATTTCTTTTCGTCAAGAAGCATAACACCTTCAGGTGGATTGGCGTTGATGGCGCCCACAATCGGATGTGGTTCGTAGCACTCTTCAAGGTGAGCCACTTCATCAGCTGAGAGCGTAATTTTTAGTGCCTCTACTGCATCGTCAATGTATTTAGTCTTAGTTGCTCCGATAATAGGCGACTCGACACCTTTAGCCCAAAGCCAGGCCAAGGCGATTTGTGACATGGTGCAGCCTTTTTCTTTGGCTAGCTCAGCTACTCTGTCGACTATCTTAATATCGGCATTTTGCATGCGATCGTACTTACCTCTGACGACTTTGTCAGTTTGGCCCCTCAGAGACGATCCCTCCCAGGTGGGTCTGGTCAGATGGCCGCCCGCCAAAGGACTGTACGGCATCAGCATGACGCCCATTTGTTTGCAGATGGGAATGAGTTCGCGCTCGTCTTCCCGATATAGAAGGTTGTAGTGATTTTCCATGGCAGAAAAAGCTGTCCAACCATGATCTCTGGCAACAAGCTGCATGTTGTAGAACTGATAGCCGTACATGGCAGAAGCGCCGAGCGCGCGAACTTTCCCGGCCTTGACAAGCTCATCCAACGTCTGCATCGTCTCTTCGATCGGCGTGTTGTAGTCAAAGCGATGAATGATATAGAGGTCAAGATAGTCGGTTCCGAGGCGTTTAAGACTGCCGTCAATTTCGCGAAGAATGGCCTGAGGCGAGAGCCTTCCGGGATTGAAGTAGACTTTGGAAGCAATGACCACCTTGTCTCGTGTCGTATGACGCTTGAGAATGCGGCCTAAAAATTCTTCGCTCGTGCCGGCAGAGTAGCCGTTGGCAGTATCAAAAAAGTTGATTCCGCAATCGAGCGCATGAGTGATAATTTTTTCGCTTTCTGTTTCGCTTAATGTCCAATCATGCATGAGGCCGCGAGTGCCAAAGCTCATGCAGCCCAAACAAACTTTGGAAACTGAGATTCCGGTTTTTCCAATAGTCGTATATTCCATGATCCACCTCTTTGAAAAAATCCTTCAACTGAATTAATCGTATCGTTATTGACTAAAAAAGGCTGCTTCAAATCTGCTGAGAAAATGCCTAAAAGCGCTCTTAGATTGAAACCACAGAATCAGTCGGGAGTTTTCTTTTGCCTTTTGCTAAAAAAAGATGGAATCTTTTGCGCCGGTTGGGATGACTCGGAGTAGTATTGTCCAGTTACAAAATAATAATTTTCAAAAATAAAAATTTGAACTGATCAACGATCTCTCGTTAGGTCGCACGCGGATGAAGGTATCGGTCAATGCTTTCATCCGCGTTTTTCTATTTGCTTAAAGCGCCTCTGTCGAATGAAAAGCTAAAGGAGCTTATTGGCTTTGAGCCATTGTTGAATGTCTTCTCGTGAATAAGATGAGCCGTAGCAGACATAAGCGTCTCGAACATCAGCGTTGGGATACTTTTTGCGGATGTCTCGTTCGCATTCAGACAACCCGCCGCCACCATGGGTGATAAAGGGCAAAATGACTTTACCGCTTAAGTCATGCTGATCCATGAAAGTAAAGACTGGCATACTCACATGACTCCACCAGTTGGGCGAGCCCAGCAAAATGGTTGAGTATTGAGACAGATCGGGCGCATCATTGACAATTGCCGGACGGGCGCCTTTTTCAAGCTCTTCTTTAGCGAGGTCCACGGTTTTGCTGTAGTTGCTCGGATAGGGCGTCACGGGACGGATTTCATAAATGTCCACTTTTAATTCTTTGGCGATTGCCAGAGCAATCTCGCGGGTATTGCCGGACCAGGAGTAGTACACAATTAAGCTTTTGTTTCCTGCCGCTTGTGCGTGAGCAATTGAGTAACCTGCGCCGAGCGCAGAAATGAGCAGTGCTTTAAGAAATTCTTTACGGGTCAGCATGAAGAACTCCAAATATTAAGTAATTTGAGCAGATTCACGGGTACTTATATTGTCCTTTTAAATATGGGTGATTTTTTATGTGATTCAACTGAATTCTTATCTTTTTCTGTCTTTTAACGCATAAAAAATCCCCGAAAGGTTTAAACCTTCCGGGGCAAGGTGGCGAAGAGGTGCCCATCTTCGCCAAGTTCAGAGAAAGAAAATAAACGTTAAGCTACAGGGATAATCGGAATAATCTTCGGACCCTTGCCGGCATCTTTCTTAGCCATGCTCTTCATCCAGCAGTACATACCGTAGAGGATAGCCAAAGCAATGACGATGCAGACGATGGAGTAAACCGGAGCCGCAGCAAAGTTAGCTACGCGATAGAAAATCGTTGCAGCCGAGTAGCCGAGAGCTAAGGTCCACGCACAGGCAAAGATCGTCCACTTGGTGCCTACTTCGCGGTAGATAGCTGCGACAGCTGCCACACAGGGCACATAAAGCAGAACCATCAAGAGGTAAGCAAAAACGCCAGAAGTAGAACCGAACAAAGTCTTAATCGTGTCAATGGTGCCGAGCGAGACGCCTTGCTCTTCAGCTGCGGCAGCTTCATCGGACAAGTCACCGACGCTGATGCCTAACGGATCGGAGAAAGCACCGGCCAAACCGGCAAAGTTTTCACCGATGGTGCCTACTGCTTCAGAGAAGGTATCCGATAAGGAGAAGGAGCTTTCTCCTTCGGGTTCTTCAGCAGCGGCAGCAGCCTCTTGAGCCTGATCAACGCTTAAGGTGTCATACAGAGAATTGAGCGTACCGACAACAGCTTCTTTAGCGAAAATACCCGTAAAGACGCCGACAGCGGCAGGCCAGTTTTCTTCCTGAATACCCATCGGTTCAAACACGGGAACAATCGTCTTACCGATTTCAGACAAAACAGACTTTTCGCTGTCTTCGTTACCGAATGTGCCGTCCGTGCCCATGGAGTTTAAGAAAGCCAGGCAGGCAACAATCACCACAATCACTTTACCTGCGCGGAACATAAACGTGCGGACACGATCCCACGTGCGAATCATCACGCCTTTTAATGTCGGGATGTGATACGGAGGCATTTCCATCACGAAAGCGCCCGCAGCACCCGGCAAAGCCGTACGTTTTAAGAGGTAGCCCGTCAGGATTGCAGCGGCAATACCGATGAGGTAAAGACCGAACACCAGGTTCTGACCGTTTGTCGGCCAGAAAGCCGTTGCAAACAAAACGTAAACCGGCAGACGTGCGCCGCAGCTCATAAAGGGCGTCATCATCACGGTGATGATACGGTCACTTGCACGATCCATCGTGCGCGTAGCCATAATGGCCGGCACGTTGCAGCCGAAGCCGACCAGTAACGGCACGAATGCTTTACCGGGTAAGCCCAAGGCACGCATCAGACGGTCCATCACGAAAGCGGCACGGGCCATGTAGCCGGATTCTTCCAAAATAGCCAGGAAGAGGAACATGAAGAAGACAACCGGAATAAAGGTTGAAATCGTCTGCAGACCTCCGCCAATACCGTTGGAAAGGAACACGGTGAGCCACTCGGGCGTACCCCAGGAGGCAAGCAGCTGACCCAAGCCGTCAACAAAAATTCCACCCACCAAAATATCGAAGAAGTCAATAAAGACAGCTCCGAAATTTTGTGTAAAGAGGAAGGTGATATACATGATCAGAAGGAAGATCGGCAGACCCATCCAACGATTCAGAATCACGCGGTCAATGCGGTCGGTTAATGTGGCACCGACGCTGCCTTCGCGGACAATCACTTTTTCGGCGATGTCAGAGACCAACTGATAGCGTGCATTGGTAATTTCAATATCGGTATTGCCTTCAAAGTGCTTGTCAGTTTCCTCAACGATCTTTAAGACATCTTTGAGTTTTTCCTCTTCAAAGAGACTTTCAATGCCGGGGGTGTGTTCAAGTAACTGCACGGCAAACCAGCGGCTCTTTTCGCCGAGTGATAACTTGGCGGAAATCTCTGCGACAGCCTTTTCGATCACTTCGTTGTAGTGAACCGACACTTTGGTCATGACAGGTTTGTCTAAGAAACTAACCAAAGCTTTTTTGAGTTCGTCAACGCCCTTATTGCGGTTGGCAATAAGACCGACTACCGGGCAGCCCAATTGGTTTTCAAGGGCCTTGAGGTCAAGCTTAATCTTATGCTGCTTGGCGATATCAAGCATGTTGACGACCACAAGCACGGGAACGCCCATCTCGATTAATTGGCTCGTGAGATAGAGGTTGCGTTCGAGGTTGGAAGCATCAATGATGTTGACAACGACCTGAGCTTCGCCGCTTAACAAATAGTTGCGGGCAACAACTTCATCTTCACCGGAAACAGAGGTGGGCGTCACCGAGTAAATACCGGGGAGGTCCACGACTTCGATATCGTGACCATCGTAGGAGAAGTTGCCGGTCTTTTTATCGACCGTCACACCCGGCCAGTTGCCGACGCGTTGGCGCGAACCGGTCAGTGCATTAAACACTGTTGTTTTACCGCAGTTAGGATTGCCGATAAGGCTGATGATATGTTGACTCATTGCAATTCTCCCTATTGACCGATGGGTTCGATATCAAGGATTTCGGCTTCATCCTTGCGAACAGTAATGAGACAGCCGCGAATACGCAGTTCAATAGGATCGCCCAGTGGGGCGACGCGGATCACTTCAAGAGTCGAGCCGGGGGTGACACCCAGCATCAGCAGACGTCTGCGGTACTCGGGAGTGGAAGTATTCATAGACTTCACACGACCTTTGCTCCCGATAGCCATGTCTTTGAGTTGCATAAGAGAGATTCCTTTGTTTAAAAAACAAAAATCTTTTGTGCTACTTGGTAATTCACGCCGATGCGGGCATCGCCGATTGCCAAAAGCAGGGGTTCGTTCATTGCGCGTTGTAAAACGCGGACGGTTCCTCCTCGGTGCAAGCCCAGTTGAGATAATTTTTCTTGTTCGGACGCATCAAGTTTCATCTGAACGACAGTGACTTCTGCCATTAATTCAGATTCAGTAAGAGGACGAATTTGTGACATAGTTTTCTTCATAACAAGGACCAACGATCAGGATGAACGCTGGAATTAAGCGCAATCGTAATAGGAATTGTTATCAATATCAAGAGAGGCAAAAAGCTGAGAATAAGGATGAGTTAATTTATTATCTAAATGTACAAGTGAAAAATAATAATAAAAACAATAGGATAAGTAATAAAGCAAGTGTTGAAAGTAAAAATAAATAAGAATTAATATCTTGATTTAAAACATAAAATTTTTAATAAATTAATAAGTAAAGGTGCTTATTTTCCCTATTAATCAACCGATTATTTTTATGTTTTCAGAATTTGCTCTATTGAAAATTGAGAATAATAGGTTTAAATTTCGCAAACAAGAATTAATCTCATTAAGGAATCAAAATGAAATCCTTCAAATTCTCTTCTTTGGCTGCAGCACTTTTGCTCGCAGCTGGTTCTTCACAGGCCGCTTCTGTTGAAGTCTACGGTACCGTTGATACGGGTTTGCTCTACACCCACGAGTCAATCGATGAGCACTACCTGGGAGAAAAGTCTCATGAAAGCAACCACAGCTGGGGCTTGGCAAGCGGCACCAACACGGCGAGCGTCTTCGGTTTAAGAGGCTCTGAAGAAATCAATGAAAATCTCACTGTGAGTTTCGTTTTGGAAAATAGCTTCAATTCTGACGACGGCAGCTGGAGTGAACAGGGTATTTTCTTTGATAAGGAAGCTCAACTTTCTGTGTCTTCCACGTTCGGTACTCTCAGCATGGGCCGCATGGGTGCACTGACCGCCGGTGAAGGTACCTATGATATCTTCATGGCCAACGGCGATGCGATGGACGGCGGCTACGCTGACTATATCGGCGCAGGCTACTGGATGGATCGCGGCATCTATGACAACATGGTGAGCTATCAAACGCCGGAATTTGGCGGTTTCACGGCTTTTGCCCAGTACTCTTTCGGTACTTCCGGTGACGACATGGTGCCCTCTCGCGATAAAGAACGTTATGCCGCTTTGGGTGCTACTTATACTGCCGGCAATCTCTCTTTAGTCGCAGTGGTTGATACCGTCATGAAGAACCGTCAGGTTGTAAGCGGCTACGACAGCGAAATCGATGATGCCATGGCTTTCAGCTTTGGTGCCAACTATGACTTGGGCTTCATGAAGCCCTTTATCGGTGTTCAATACGGTCAGCACGAACAAATGATCGGCGGCGTGCCTGCTTTTGAATTGGACGAAGGCGTGGACTACGTCGGTGACTTGGACGGTTATGCAGTGGCTGTCGGTTCTGCCTTTGCGCTTTGGGGCGGCGAACTGCAGGTATCTGCCTACTACGCTGACGGCGACGGTGATGCCTACGGCTACAGTCTCGAGGGCGACTCTTCTGTCAAATTAGACACCAAGCGCTACGGTATTGCTCTGTTCCATAACTATGAACTCAGCAAGCGTACGAGCCTTTACGCAGGTATCGGCTATGATCGCCAAGAGTTCGACAGCAAGGACATCGATGGCGAAAAAGGTCACTTTGAGCAAGACAGTGTTCAGGCCGGCATCGGTATTGTGCACAACTTCTAAAAAAGTCCTTTTCGGATAGAAAAACCGCACTGCTGAGTGAGTCTATGCAGTGCGGTTTTGCTTCAGGAGGCTGAATCGTTAGCCGCCTTAATTTTTAATTCACCTTTCAAAGTAACATCGCGGATGGTGTACGGAATAGAGATATTTTCGGCATTAAAGCGCTCCAACACCTCTTTCATAATGGTTGAGCGCAAAACCGAAGTACCGTTTTCCGGATCTTTTACCCAAAAGCTCAGTTTCAGATTGATCCCGTCATTACCAAATCCCGAAACAACAGCCCAGGGAGCCGGACTCGATAGGATTCTTGCCTGTCTTTTTGCGATATCAACAAGAATAGCCAATGCGCGATTGACATCACACTCATAACCGATACTGGTTTCAACCGTGGCAACAGAAGCCCGATCTGTGAAAGTGAAATTTTTGACGTTTTGAGTGACGAAGGTTTCGTTTGGAATAATCATTTCTTCGCCGGAAAAATTGCGAATGACTGAATAACGGGTTTTAATCTGCGTGATTTTTCCGTTAAAGCCCGCTACCTCCACCGTATCGCCGATTTTGACAGAATGGTCAAATAAGATGATAAAACCCGAGATGTAGTTGGAAGCAATCTTTTGTAATCCGAAGCCCAGACCGACACCGATTGCGCCGCCAAAGACACTCAAAACCGTGAGATCAAGTCCCATGGCCGATAGCGAAATCAAAACGGCTATCGCCATAAAAGAAATGTGTATCAGGCGGGAAAGAACAATTTTAAGGTTATTGTCGATGTCTTTTGCCGCATGAAGGGCACTGTCACAGAGGTTTGAGAGCCAGTGCGCAACTAAAAGCGATATAACAACCGTAATGATTCCGACAATGAGCGCCCATAGCGTTAAAGAATCTGTACCGATCGGTAAGTTGATCGCCCGCATGGCTAGGATAAACTTCGGCAAAATGCCGACGATTTCCAAAATAGCCAAAATCCAGAAAACTATGTAGAGCGGTTTTTTAATTTGCTGCAGTACGCTCTTGGAACCGACAAAAACAATGAAAATCTGGACAAGCAGAACTAGAAGGGCCCATGCATAGAAAATTTGGTAGCCCAAATCAATAAGGTTAAAGCTCTTTTCAGATAATAAATTCTGATCAGCTATAACCGAGGCGCCTAACGATAGGAATAACGCTGCAAAAACAGAAAAGAAAAGCCGTCTCATTAACTGCAGAGAAAATTTTCCAAGCTTGTGTGAAAGCTTTTCTTTCGAAAAATACTCTTCCCACGTCTGTAACTTCTTTCCCAGTACTTTGGAGACAATGAGCGACAAAATGACTGCGCTCACAATAGCAAGAACCTGATACCAAAAAGCGTTTTGAGAAACCTCGAAAACAACCGTCTCGGCGGCGTTTTGAAATAGCTCTGTCAAATAGGTCCAGTTAGTTGATTCCGTCATAGGTCTGCCTTTAAAGATCATGTCTAACAAGTCTAGCGTTGAGCGCAATTAATTCAAGCTTTGGCATGAAAAGTTTTTGAAACATATTGTTTTCCCATCAAAAACTCTGCTCAAATGGATACAAAAATAGGGTTAATTTTTTAATTTGCTCTCTGTATGATATGAGGGAATTTTCTGCGCTATAGCTTGCTAAAGGATTTGACATGCAAAACCTAGACAAAATTATGAAACCCCGTGCAATTGCCGTAATCGGTGCATCTACGAAAGCGCATACGATTGGCTCGGATATTATGAAGAGATTGCAGGAGTATGGCTTCAAAGGACCGATTTATCCGGTCAATCCCAAAGGTGGTGTTATTGAAGGGCTACAAGCTTACCCGACAATTTTGGATGTTCCTGGCGAAGTAGATCTAGCGATTATTGTTGTCAATGCTAAATTTGTCTTGTCAACGATTGATCAGTGTCATGAAAAAGGAGTGGGCGGACTGTGTGTAATTAGTGCGGGCTTCAAGGAAACTGGGGCTGCAGGAGCTGAACTTGAAAAAGCTTTACTGGAAAAAGTGAGAGCCTATGGAATGCGTTGTGTAGGCCCCAATTGCTTAGGTGTTGTAAATACTCATCCTGATGTCAGAATGGACGGTTGCTTTGCTGAAAGCCTACCTGAACGAGGCGGAATCGGCTTTGTATCTCAGTCGGGTGCTTTGGGCGGCGGTATTCTTAATATTCTCAAAGACTTAAATTTGGGTTTCGCTCAATTTATTTCTATTGGTAACCAAGCTGATGTCAATGCAGAAACCGCCATTGAATATTGGGAAAACGAGGACGATGTAAAGCAAATTCTGCTTTACATGGAATCCATTCAGAATCCGGCCAATTTCAGACAGTTGGCTACGCGAGTGTCGAAGAAAAAACCGATTTTGGCATTAAAGGCCGGCCGCAGTGCCGCAGGGGCAAGCGCCGCCTCTTCTCATACCGGATCTTTAGCCGGGGCTGATAAAGCCGCGCATGCTCTTTTGACTCAGTCCGGAGTTATTCGCGAGTACTCTCTTGAAAATCTTTTTGCGACCGCAAAAGTTTTCGATAACTGCCCGATTCCTAAGGGTGATCGAGTGGCGATTATCACGAACTCAGGCGGTCCGGGCATTATGGCAACCGATGCTGTCTGTGAATACGGAATGAAAATGGCTCCGTTAACAGAGGCTACGAAAGAAAAACTTCGCTCTTTCCTGCCGCCAGCGGCCTCCGTTAAAAATCCGGTTGACATGATTGCATCGGCCCCGATTGAACATTACAAGCAAACATTGGAGACCGTTTTAGCAGATGAAAACGTTGATATGGTCATCGTGATTTATCTGCCGTTCTTGGGACTAAAGGATATTGATGTGGCTCAGGCGGTTATGGAAATCAAGGCTAAGCACCCTGAAAAGCCCATCATCGGCGTCTTTATGACTAAGAGCGAATTTTTCTCTCAGTTGTCAGACATGAAGGTCAATGTTCCGTTCTTTATGTACGCGGAACAGGCCGCTGACGGTTTAAATCGCCTCAATCAGCAGCGCATCTGGACTGAAAAGCCTGTGGGCAGTTTCCCGAAGTTTGAGGTTGACCGTGAACGTGCCCGTGAAATCATGATGCAAAGCGCTTCGCAGGGCCGCGAGCAGCTCACGACACGAGAAAGCATCGATGTGTTGGATGCTTACGGAATCCGCGTCTGCCGTTCAGGCTTTGCTCTCAATGAAGAAGAGGCTGTGTCGGTTGCCGAGAAAGTGGGCTATCCCGTTGTTATGAAGATGACTTCAAAGACAACGTCGCATAAGACAGACGTCGGTGGCGTTCGGGTCAACATTCAAAATGCCGATCAATTGCGCGCCGAGTATCGCGACCTTATCGAAAAGCTCAAACAAAAAGATCTGCTCGATGGTCTTGAAGGGGTCATCATTCAGGAAATGGTGAAGGGCTCGCGTGAAATGGTTTGCGGTGTAGCCACCGATCCTCAATACGGTCCGATGGTGATGTTCGGATTGGGCGGCGTATTCATCGAAGTGATGAAAGACGTCACGTTCCGCATGGCACCTCTGACAGATATTGATGCCGATGAAATGATCCGGGGCGTCAAAGCCTATCAGTTGCTCCAAGGAGCCCGTGGGACGACGCCTGCACAATTGGATCAGCTCCGGGAGTGCCTGTTGAGAATTTCTCAATTGGTTCAGGATTTCCCGGCGATCACTGAACTCGATATCAACCCGTTGATTATCAGTGAGAAAAGCGGTGAAGGGATCGCAGTAGACGGACGTATTAAAGTTGATTTGCAAAAACTTTAAGCTCTGAAACTTTTTGGCGCCGCAATGGCGCCAAAAAAATCATCCGATGCATAACAAAATAAATATTAGTGCCACTTATAGTTTATTTCCTAACGTTGGCAACTAGATCGTGTATGTATCACTGACTGTGTATTTTGTCTGAGAGATCCTGGCTGATAAAAAATATTTGAAATTCCTTGACTTAGTTATCAGTTCCTTTTAAATTTCAGTGTAAGAAAGTGGGAAAAAGTGGAAGTTTGTGCCATAAAGGTGCAAACTGCTTTTTATATCTGTGTGAATTGTCTTGGGTGGACGGATGTTTCAAGGCACATCGTTATTGGTGCTCGATGCAAAAGGTCGTCTCTCGTTACCGTCGAAGTATCGGGAGGAGCTTCTTGCACCCTGTCAGGGTGAGGTAACGCTTACCCGGCATCCGGACGGCTGTGTGTTGATCTACCCCAGGGCAGACTGGATTGAACTGCGCGACAAATTGGTGGCATTGCCTTATTCAGCCCGTGCGCTGCAACGCGTCATGCTGGGCAGTGCACAAGACATCACGGCAGATGCTGCGGGACGATTACTTGTTCCGAGTGATTTGCGCAGTCTGTGCGGTTTGAATCGGGAAGTGACTTTGATCGGAATGGGCAGCCACTTTGAACTGTGGGATCAGGCCCAGTACATGCAGTTTGAACAGGCGCAATTACAGAAGGGATTGCCGCAAGAAGTGTTTGATTTAGTGCTTTAGGAGAGAGTGAATGGATAAGCGATTCGCTCACCTCTCCGTGATGGCTGAGGTGGCTCCGCCTTTGGTGGTAACGGATCCGAATGCAACGTATGTTGATGCGACATTCGGTCGAGGCGGGCATTCGCGTCGCATACTTTCGCTCCTGTCCCAAGAAGGTAGACTCTTTGCGTTTGATAGAGATCCGCAAGCTATTGAATCATCAAAAGAAATTCAAGACCCTCGTTTTGTTGCCATTCACGCGCCCTTCTCCCGAATGAGAGAAGAGCTCTTAGCGCGGGGAGTGGAACATGTTGCCGGTGTCTTCATGGATATCGGTGTTTCCAGTCCTCAAATCGACGATGCTGCCAGAGGTTTTTCTTTCCGTATGGACGGTCCTTTGGATATGCGCATGGATACAACATGCGGTCAAACAGCAGCTCAGTGGCTTTCAGAAGCCCCGGAAACGGAAATTACCCGTGTGATTCACACTTTGGGTGAAGAGAGATTTGCTAAAAAAATCGCCCATGCCATAGTGCAGACACGCAAAAACCGGGCCATTGAAACAACTCAGCAGCTGGCAAAACTTGTGGCCCAGGTGGTTCCGGCCAATAAAAAGGATCCTTCTCAGAATCCCGCCACTCGGACTTTTCAGGCCATTCGCATTCACATCAACAGTGAACTCGATGAGTTGTCTCAGGTTCTGGAAGCCGCGATGGAATTGGTAGATGATGAAGGAAGAATCGCCGTTATCACATTTCATTCGTTGGAAGACAGGATTGTTAAGCGCTTTTTTGATGAGAAAGCCCATCCGGAAAAGCAGTTCGATTCCCGTTTGCCCTTGAGGGCAAGTGAATTGCCGCCGCCTGAACTGACGGACATCAGACGTGTATTGCCAAGCGATGAGGAGTGTCAATCCAATCCTCGCGCACGAAGTGCGATATTGCGGGTTGCGACTCGAGTACGCTCACGGAGGAGCTTATGAGTCGCTTTGAGTTCGTGAGCCGTATTCGTCAGAACGCCAATGTTATAGCCATTGCTGCACTGCTTATTGCAGTAGTGTGGGTGGCCTTACTCATCGTAAATAATCAGTACAAGGTTCGTGCACTCATTTCTGAAATAGAGCAGGAGCAGGAAGTCTCCAGACGACTGCTCGATGAGCAGCGCGAAATCAACATTGAGTTGGCAAAAGTCACTCTGCCGGGCTATATCGCTTCCGGTGCTCACGAAATGGGACTGGAAGCAGCGCGCAATGAAAATACGGTGCTTTTGCAGCCCAAGCCCGTACCGCGTTTTGTCACTCGTAAAGAAGGGGATCGATCATGATGAGAGATTCCCTTTGGACGCGCTTCTTCAATTTCCTGAAAAATCGATTCCAAGAGTTTTGGAATGAAGATACGGCTCCTCGCATGCCAAAGCGCTCCAAGGAACGTGATAAAGAGTGGCGAGCGCTCGAAATCTCGCAGAAGCGCTCACACATGGTACTCGGCGCCCTGGTCGGGATTTTTGTGGTTTGCTTTTTACGGGCAGGTTACCTGCAGTGCTTTAATACGGAGTTTTTGCAAAAGCAAGGCGAGGTGCGTTACGCAAGAACGCTTGAAATCGCAGCCGGCCGCGGACAAATCTATGACCGAAACGGCGTCGTGCTGGCTGCCTCGCTGCCTGCCCGCAGTATTTGGGCGACCACCAATCTGGTCACAGCGACTCCTCAGCAGATCAGTCAGCTCTCTGACCTTTTGGGTGTTTCTGAAAGAACGCTGCAAAAGAGACTGGCGAGAAAAGATGCGTTTGTGAACTTAGCGCGTCAGGTTGACATGGATGTCGTTCGTCAGGTTCAGGCGATGCATTTGGAAGGTCTCACATTTTCTCCTGACGTAAAACGCCACTATCCGGGAGGCGAAGTTTCCGCCCATATCGTCGGGTTTAACAATCGCGAAGATCACGGTCAGGAAGGTGTGGAACTCGCCAACGATAAAACTCTGACCGGTCAGAACGGTGCCAGACGTGTGATTCGTGACCGATTGGGCCACGTCATTGAAGAAATGTGGACTCAGGAACCCGTTCCGGGTCAGGATTTACATCTGTCCATTGACTCTCGCATTCAATACATCGCCTACAGTGCAGTCAGAAGTGCTGTCGAAAAGCATCAGGCTAAGGCCGGAGCTGTAGTCGTCGCCGACTCCATTACCGGAGAAATTCTGGCGCTTGTGAGTTGGCCGGGTTTTGATCCCAATGACAGAAGCACGTTTGCATTTGAAAAAATCCGCAATCGGGTTGTGACCGATACCTATGAACCCGGTTCAATCATGAAGCCTTTTGCCATTGCGAAAGCTTTGGATATGGGAATTGTCCGTCCGGACAGTCTGATTCAGACGGCGCCCGGCAGTATCCGCGTGGCAGACAGAAAGATCAGTGATACAAGAGACTTCGGACTGCTTACGGTTTCACAGGTCATTGCCAAATCCTCCAACGTCGGCACGGTAAAGATTGCCATGCAGATCCCTGCTCAGACGCTTTGGGAAACTTACAGTCGTTTGGGTTTCGGTCAGGCGCCTCAGGTTGGATTCCCGGGAGCAGTGGCAGGGCGCCTGCGTCCTGCAAAGACCTGGGGGCCGGTGGAGCAGGCAACCATTTCCTATGGCTACGGGCTTTCCACCTCGCTTATGCAAATTGCTCAGGCCTATACCGTTTTTGCCCGTAACGGCGATGTCATTCCCCTAACGCTTATGAAGCAGGATCATCCTGCTGTGGGTGAACAGATTTATCGGCCTGAAGTGGCCCGTCAGATGCGGGCGATGATGATGACAACCGTGCACCGTGGAGGAACGGCTTCTCGGCTTAAAGTGACCGGTTATACCGTCGCAGGCAAGACTGGAACCGTCTACAAGGTGAAAAACGGTGAGTATGTAAAAGATTATGTTGCATCTTTTGTCGGGGTGGCCCCGGCAACGCAGCCTCGTTTGGTGGTCGCGGTCATGATTGATGAACCGAAGGATTCCGGTCACGTGGGCGGTGTGGTCGCTGCGCCAGTGTTCGGTGAAGTGGTGGAAGCTGCTTTGCGTACGATGTTGGTCAATCCTGATGATCCGATGATGGTTGCAGGGGGTGGCTTACTGGCCAGAACATCTCGTTGATAGACTGCTGATAATCAGAATAAGATATACGGCATTGACTGCAAAATTCAAAACTGCAATTTTCCTATGATCGATAACATCCAATCTTATGTGAGCTTATTACGGCGCTTGTCTCCCCAGGCTTCGCGCTTAACTCTGGACTCTCGAAACCTGCGCGAAGGAGATGTATTTATCGCAGTGCCAGGTATTCACCACGACGGCAGAGACTTTTTGGAGCAAGCGGCTCAAAAAGCGAGTGCTTTGGTTTATGAGGATGATGGTATACGCAGAACATTTTCTGTCCCTGCCATTGCAGTGCCTTCATTGGGAAAACACTTGGGTGAGTTTGCAAGCGGTTTTTACCGTGATCCAAGCTCTTCTTTATTTTCTGTTGGCATTACCGGAACAAACGGAAAGACGACTACTTCGCACTGGTTGTCTCAGCTGTTTACGCTCTTAGGCGAACCTTGCGCCGCCATCGGTACGATTGGTTGCTTTATGCAGGGTAAGGCTTTTGAAACAGCGAGTCTGACAACACCCGATGCTGTCACGCTTCAAGATCTCTATAAAAGGCTACAGAAAGCAGGCGCTCGGGCATTTGCAATTGAAGCTAGTTCCATCGGTTTGCAACAGGGCAGACTTCAGGCAACGCATTTTGATGTAGCGGTATTTACAAATTTAACCCGCGACCACTTAGATTATCACCATGATATGCAAAGTTATGAGCGGGCTAAGACAATTCTTTTTGATTGGCCTGGCTTAAAGCACGCGGTGATTAACATTGACGATGAAGCCGGTGTTCGAATGACCGAGCGCTGTGCTCATCGCAAGATTCATACCATTGTGACCACGATGAAGGGGGCCATTGCTCTGCCTGGAACGCAACTTTTAGCTGCTGAAAATGTCCGCCCGTTGCATGAGGGAATGCAGTTTGACATTGTTTTCCAGAGGCAAAGACATACCGTTCAGATGCCGATTTTCGGGACCTTTAATATCTCCAACTTGCTGGGTGTTGTTGGCGCTGCACTTTGTAAAGGATTCGGTTTGGCAGAAATTGTCGCTCAGCTTGCCTCTTTAGCGGCTCCTGCAGGTCGCATGCAAAAAGTGCCCTACAAGGGCGCCGCTTTAGCCGTTATTGATTACAGTCATACGCCAGACGCAGTTCAGAAAGCTCTTGAAGCTTTAAAGGGCATTGCCAAAGTTCGAAAGGGGCGTCTGTGGGTGGTTTTGGGAGCAGGCGGTGATCGTGATACCGGCAAGCGTCCTATCATGGCTCACGTGGCCGAAGAGCTCGCCGATAGTGTTATTCTGACCAGTGACAATCCGAGAACGGAGGATCCGGCTGAAATTTTGCGTCAAATGCAAACGGGATTGACCTCTGAGCAAAGAGTCATTGTGGATAGACGTGAGGCGATTCATGTTGCTATTAAAGAAGCACAACCGGAAGATGTTGTACTCATTGCCGGTAAAGGTCATGAAACCTATCAGGAAATCAATGGCGTCAAGCACCCGTTTAGCGATGTGATCGAAGCAAGAAATGCCCAAAAATTAAAAAATCCGCCTGCTGATACGCTTTTAAATGTGAAGTTTCTCTCGAAGCTTTTACCGGGTTCTTATTTAGTAGGTAGCGACGTACCTTTTACAAGTGTCTGTACCGATACTCGTCAGGTAAAAGAAGGTGCGCTCTTTTTTGCTCTTAAAGGCGAGCGTTTTGATGGACACGCGTTTGTTACGCAAGCTATGCAGGCCGGAGCTGCCGCAGTGGTTGTCGATCACGAGGTGTATTGTCCTTTGCCGCAAATTGTGGTCAAAGACGTTAAATTAGCTTTGGGTGTAACTTCGGCCTATTGGAGAAGGGGACGTAATTTGCCGTTAGCTGCAGTGGCCGGCAGTAATGGGAAAACAACGACGACGCAAATGATTGCGACGATTTTAAAACGTCGTTATGGCGAACATACATTGGCCACTGAGGGTAACCTCAACAATGATATCGGTGTTCCCATCATGCTTTGGCAACTACGTGACTCACATGAAGCGGCAGTTATTGAAACCGGCATGAATCACGTGGGAGAAATGCGTTATTTAAGCGGTTTGGTTCAGCCGACCATAGCCGTTGTTACTAACGCGCAGCGTGAACACCAGGAATTTTTACAATCGGTTGAGGCGACAGCCCGTGAAAACGGTGAAATTTTTAGAGTTTTACCTTCAAGCGGCACCGCTGTCATTCCTACTGATGACCCTTGCCGTTCAATTTGGTTGGAAATGGCTCAGCAAGCCAATGTCATGACTTTTGGTATTGATGCTACGGCTGATGTTAACGGCTGCATGAAAACAGACAATCATGGCATGACGGCTTTAATTAAGACGCCGATGGGTTCTTTTGAGGCAAAAATGAAAGTCAGAGGGGAGCACAACTTTAAAAATGCTCTCGCCGCAACCGCGGTATGTCTTGCCTTTAATATTTCTCTGGATGTGATTAAAGAGGGTTTGGAATCCTTTGAAGCGATTAAAGGACGCGGTCAGGTTCATACCGTCGGATCGCTCACCGTGATTGACGATGCCTATAATGCCAACCCCGACAGCATGAAGGCGGCGATTGACCTGTTGACAAGTTATCCCGGTCCGAGACTGCTTGTGGTCGGAGACATGGGAGAGTTAGGGGCCAGAAGCATCACGTACCATGAGGAAATCGGTGAATATGCAGCCAAAAAGCATATTGACGGCTTCTGGGCGACCGGTGACCATATGAGGTATGCTGTCAAGAAATTCAGCGCTTTTGCTCCCAAGGCCCGTTCGCTTTGGGTTCAAGACCGTGAAAAATTTACTGAAGCAGTGCTCAAAGAAAGTCAGAATTATCGGACTGTGAGCGTTAAAGCTTCCAATTTTATGAAACTGTCTGCAGTAGTTAAGGCGCTTGTTGAGGCGCAAGCGGCAAAGGATAAGAAGGAATAGGGATGCTGCTGGAATTGTTCCGTTGGCTCGGTGAAGATGTCCGGGCTTTTCAGGTTTTCAACTATCTCAGTCTGCGTGCAGTGCTCGCTGCTCTGACGGCGCTGGCGATCGGCTTTATGGCCGGCCCTGCCACCATCCGTTACCTCAAAGCGATGAAGATGGGACAGGCGGTGAGAACCAATGGCCCGAAAACTCATATTGTGAAAGACGGTACGCCGACAATGGGCGGGGTTTTGATACTGATCTCCATCGGTCTTTCGACGCTGTTGTGGATGGATTTAAGCAACCGTTTCGTGTGGGTGGTTTTATTTGTCACGCTCGGTTTCGGCTGGATCGGTTGGGTTGATGACTACAGAAAAGTCGTCCATCATGATCCCAAAGGGATGAGCGCAAAAGAAAAATTCGGCTGGCAGTCTTTAATCGGATTGATCGCTTCGGTCTATTTGGCTTTTGCTATCAGCGCACCCAATGACATTCATGTCGTGCACATGATTGTGGGCTGGATTGAGTCGGGATTTCCGATGCAGATGCCCTCACATGCGGACCTGATTATCCCGTTTTTCAAGCACTTTGCCTATCCCTTGGGCATATTCGGATTTATTGTCCTTACCTTTATTGTGATTGTGGGCACAAGTAATGCCGTCAATCTGACTGACGGTTTGGACGGTTTGGCGATTTTGCCTGCAGCCATGGTCGGCAGTGCTTTGGGCATTTTTGCCTATGTCGAAGGCCGTACGGACTTTGCGCACTATTTGCTCTTTCCCTATATTCCCGGTGCCGGTGAATTAGTCGTGGTTTGTGCAGCTCTGGCAGGCGCCGGATTGGCCTTTCTGTGGTTTAATGCGCACCCGGCGCAAGTCTTCATGGGTGACGTGGGGGCACTTGCTTTGGGTGGCACTTTAGGTACGGTTGCTGTGATTACGCGCCAGGAACTGGTGCTTGCCATCATGGGCGGTATCTTTGTCGTTGAGACGCTTTCGGTGATGATTCAGACGACATATTTTCGCCTCTCAGGCGGCAAACGCATTTTCCTGATGGCGCCTATTCACCATCATTTTGAATTGAAAGGTTGGAAGGAAACGCAGGTCGTTACCCGTTTCTGGATCATTACCTTTATTTTGGTTCTGATCGGTTTGTCTACTTTAAAGATTCGCTAAGGGCTCAGCATCATGCAACAGAAAGCTTTAGTTGTCGGTTTGGGGGCTTCGGGAGAAGCTTGTGCTCGTTTTTTACTAAAGCGTGATTGGTCGGTGACGGCTACCGATACTCGTCAAACGCCACCGGCTTTGGCGCGTCTGAATGCACTGGAAGGTTTTAAGTTTTTTAGCCTCGACGAGGCACTCAATCAACTCGAGGGTGTTCAACTTTTAGTGATGTCGCCCGGCGTGAGCCCGTGGCACTCAGCCGTTACGCCTCTTGTGCAAAAAGCACTGTCGATGGGCATTGAAATGGTGGGCGAAATCGAACTTTTTGCCCGAGAACTCAATCGGCTAGGGGCACTCAAAGGCTATAAGCCCAAAGTGATTGCCATTACCGGAACAAATGGGAAAACAACGACAACGGTTCTGACGACGAAAATGGCAGCTGCGGGCGGCCTGAAAGCCGTTGCTGCGGGCAATATCGGTCCTAATGCAGTGACTGAACTCGACCGCTATTTAGAAGCTGATGACTTACCCGATGTTTGGGTGTTGGAGTTGTCAAGCTTTCAATTGGAAACCACCTCGACACTTGCGCCCGATGCGGCAGCACTTTTGAACATCACGCAGGATCACTTGGATTGGCATGGCGGCATGAATGAGTACGTTGCAGCCAAAGCAAAAATCTTTTCGCATGAAAAAACCGCTCGAATCCTTAACCGCGATGATTCAACTGTGATGAATTTTGCGGCTGCCGATCGCAGAGTGTTTACTTTCGGTGCCGGAGAGCCTAAAGAGGCCAATGAATGGGGGCTGGTTGAAAGTGACGCAATTACCTGGCTTGCATTCAATGAAGACGATTCCGTTCAGTTAACCAGGCGCAAGGTACTGGAAGGACACGTTTTGCAGCGCCTGATGCCTGAAGAGGCTTTACATATCCGGGGACGCCACAACAGCATGAATGCGCTGGCGGCCCTGGCTTTGATTTATGCGGCAGGACTGTCTTTGAGTGACGCGCTCAGAGCACTC
This sequence comes from uncultured Sutterella sp., assembly GCA_900545335.1. Taxonomy (GTDB): domain Bacteria; phylum Pseudomonadota; class Gammaproteobacteria; order Burkholderiales; family Burkholderiaceae_F; genus Aphodousia. The sequence continues at coordinate 134,128 of UQYP01000002.1, forward strand.
TCTGAGTACAGAGGCGAGCCCCATCGCGTTGAATACGTGATGACAGTTAACGGCGTGGACTACATTGATGACAGTAAAGGAACCAATGTCGGAGCGACGGTGGCTGCTCTCGAAGGGCTCGGCGCCAACGGAACGAAACTCGTTGTGATTTTAGGCGGCGACGGTAAGGGTCAGGACTTTGCCCCCATCGCCCAGTCCATGTCGCGCCACGCTCGGGCAGCCGTACTCATCGGAAGGGATGCTCCTTTAATCGAAAAAGCTTTAGCAGGAGCAGCGTACCCGATTGTTCACGCCGAAGATATGCCTGAAGCGGTGCGTAAAGCCAGTGAACTCGCGCAGCCGCATGATGCCGTGCTTCTTTCTCCGGCCTGCGCAAGCTGGGACATGTTCAAAGACTATGCCGAACGTTCTGCTATCTTTATCGCCAGCGCCAAAGCATTAGCCGGTAATGCCCAGCAATGATCAGTCTGAAGTCAATTTTTGAGAAAAAGCCAGCAAAGCAGGAGGATTGGACCTCCAGGAGCGCTTTTGCGACCATTTCTTCTATTGACTACAGTGTCATTGCTGCGATTGCAGCGCTTTTGGTCCTTGGGCTTGTGATGGTGTATTCAGCCTCCATCTCTCTCGGGGACTCGCCGAAATACCAAACCTCGGAAGGCTACTTTGCCGTTCGGCATGCAATCTACATTGTCATCGGCCTGATAACCGCTTTTTTTGTCTTCAAAGTCTCTCTTTACCGCTGGTATTTATTGAGTTATCCCTTGGGACTTTTAGGGATTTTATTGCTGGTTTCCGTTTTCGTGCCGGGGTTAGGACACGAAGTCAATGGTTCAACCCGTTGGATTGGGTTAGGTCCGATTAATCTGCAGGTCTCGGAAGTGGTGAAGTTTGTTTCCGTTTTAGTGATTTCGCACTTCGTTGTCACCCGCCAGGCCTATATGCACTCTTATACCCGAGGGCTCATTCCGGTCATGCTTTATATCGGCATGGTGGCAATGCTTTTGTCATTGCAGCCTGACTTGGGGGCAACCGTTGTGATCAGCGCTATTGTGCTCGGGGTGGTATTTCTCGGAGGGCTCAGCTGGCGAATCATTGTTCCGTTCGGAATTGTGATTTTTGCAGTGATCGTTCTCTCTATTGCCCTGTCACCCTGGCGAACGGCTCGTGTGTTTGCTTACCTCAATCCCTGGGACATTGAAAATCAATTGGGTAAGGCTTATCAGCTCACTCACTCATTAATTGCCTTTGGCCGCGGGGAGCTTTTCGGTGTCGGTTTGGGGGCGAGCGTTGAAAAAATGCACTACCTGCCGGAGGCACATACTGACTTTATTTTGGCTGTGATCGGTGAAGAGTTGGGGCTGGTAGGATTTACCTTTGTATTGTTACTTTTTTATTGGCTTGTGCGTCGTTCATTTGAAATCGGCCGTCAGGCTGTCAGATTGGAGTCAGTCTACTCTGGTCTTGTTGCACAGGGAGTGGGTTTGTGGATCGGCGTTCAGGCTTTAATTAATATTGGGGTGGCAATCGGAGTGTTTCCGACTAAAGGTCTGACGCTGCCCCTGGTGAGTTACGGCGGTTCCTCCATTGTGGTGACCTTATGTGCTTTGGGGTTACTTTTACGGGTCGACTACGAAAATCGCCTCTTAATGAGAGGAAAAAGGAGACGATAAATGCAAAATAAGCACTTGATTATTGCTGCGGCGGGAACCGGAGGACACGTGATGCCCGGCTTGGCCGTGGCAGAAGAAATGAAAAAACGCGGCTGGACCGTCTCCTGGATCGGAACGCCTGTCGGAATGGAATCCCGTTTGGTGGGGCAGCGCCATATTGAATTTGATGCGCTCGACTTTACCGGAATGAGAGGCAAGGGCCTCAAGCACATGATCGCAGGCGCAGTCAAACTCATTAAAGCCTGTTTCGCTGCAAAGAAAATCGTTGAACAAAGGCAGGCAAGTGCCCTGTTTTCCACGGGAGGCTACATTGCTGTTCCTGCGGCATTTGGTGCCAGAAGCAAAAATAAGCCCCTCATTATGATGAATTGCGATGCGGGCAGTCTCATGAGTGTGAGAGCCGTGATGCCTTGGGCTCAGGCGGTAATGTGCGGTTTTGACGGTGAATGTGCTCATCGCGCAGGAGCCAAAGCAATTGTTTCAGGTAACCCGGTAAGAGAAGACATTTTGGCTTTGCCTGAACCCGCCGAGCGCTATCAGGGACGCACGGGCAGACTTCATCTTTTGGTTTTCGGCGGATCGCTTGGAGCTAAAGTTTTAAACGATACGCTTCCTGCGGCTTTGGCAAAATTTACGCCTCAGGCCCGTCCTGTCGTCACACATCAGTGTGGAAAAAATGCCGTTGATGAAGCCAAGGCTCTTTATGAAAAGTACGGTGTTGAAGCCAATGTGGTGAGTTTTATTGACGATATGGCTTCAGCCTATCGTGAGGCCGACGTTGTCGTTTGCCGTGCGGGAGCAACGACTGTCAGTGAATTAACGGCTGGCGGCATCCCTGCAATTTTGGTCCCCTTTGTCGTTTCGACCACTCAGCACCAATTAGGCAACGCTCAGTACATGCAGGATGAGGGCGCAGGGATTTTGCTTGAGCAAAAGAACTTAACCCCTCAAGTACTTTACGAAAAGTTAAATTCACTGTCTCGAGACGAGTTACTCACGATGGCCACTCGCGCCAGAAGCCTTGCAAAACGGGCAGCGGCAAAAACAGTAGCCGATACGATTGAACGTTTGGCAAAATAACAGTTTCAGATTCGTGCTTTTTAAGGCAAAAATCATGCGATTTGCAGTCAATAAAATCCATTTTGTTGGTATCGGCGGAACCGGTATGAACGGAATTGCCGAAGTGCTGGTGACTTTGGGCTATAAGGTAACGGGCTCTGACATGGCAACCAATGCCGCAACAGAGCGTTTAAGCGGCTTGGGTGTAGAGATTTTTCATGAACACTCGGCCGACAATGTTAAAGGAGCCGACGTTGTTGTCATCTCTTCGGCGATTAAGCCGGATAACCCCGAAGTGGTCGCTGCCCGTGAGCTGAGAATCCCCGTCGTGCCGCGTGCCGTGATGCTTGCTGAACTCATGCGTTTCAGAAGCGGTATTGCCATTGCAGGGGCTCACGGAAAGACAACGACGACTTCTTTAGTGGCAAGTCTGCTCGCCGCTGGCGGTCTCGATCCGACCTTTGTGATCGGAGGCAGACTGAATTCGGCAGGCGCTAATGCCCGATTAGGCCGTGGGGAATTTATTGTGGCAGAAGCCGATGAGTCCGATGCATCGTTTTTATACTTGTCTCCTGTGATCGCCGCTGTGACCAATATCGATGCCGATCATATGGATACGTACGGCCACAATTTCGACAAACTCAAGCAGGCCTTTATTGATTTTTTAACTCGGCTGCCTTTTTACGGCAAAGCCGTGCTTTGCCTGGACGATGAAAATGTGCGCTCCATTATTGCCCGAGTGCCTCGTTCAGTCATTACTTACGGTTTGGATGAAAAAGCTGATGTTCGTGCGATTAATATCCGAGCCGAAGGCACGCAGATGTGTTTTACAGTGCTGCGCGAAGGTCATGAGCCGCTTGATGTGAGACTGAATTTGCCGGGTCTTCATAACGTCAGAAACAGTCTTGCTGCTATTGCAATTGCCACCATGGTGGATGTCTCTGATGAAAGCATTAAAGCGGCATTGGCCAGTTTCACCGGTGTGGGCCGCAGATTCAGCCGCTATGGCGAGATTGCATTGCCGGGCGGAGGCTCTTTCACACTGATTGATGACTACGGTCATCATCCCCACGAAATGATGGCAACGCTTGAAGCCGTTCGCGGGGCATATCCGGGAAGACGTGTTTTAGTGGCTTTCCAGCCGCATCGCTACACAAGAACCCGGGACTGTTTTGAAGATTTTGTTAAAGTTTTAAGCGGTGTTGAAGCGTTGGTTTTGGCCGATGTTTATCCGGCCGGAGAAACTCCGATTGTTGGCGCTGACGGCCGTTCATTGGCCCGTGCTATCCGTATAGTCGGTCAAACGGAGCTGATTTTTGTTGATACGCCTGCTGAAATGGACGATGCCATTATGAAACTGGCTCGAGACGGAGATGTCGTCGTGACGATGGGAGCAGGCAGCGTGGGCGGCGTGCCCGGGCGCCTGAAGGCACGAGCCGGACTTTCACAATAATAAGGATTGATAAATGCAAGAAACGAAAAATGAAATTAAGCCTGAAAAGTTAGGCAAGGTTGTTTTACTTTTAGGCGGCATGTCAAGCGAGCGTGAAGTCTCTCTCATGAGCGGCAAGGGCGTCTTTGATGCTTTAACCGAAGCGGGAGTGGATGTCACGCGTTTTGATCCGAAAGAGCAAAGTGTCTCTGAATTGGAAAAGGGGGCTTATGATCGTGCCTTTATTGCCCTTCACGGCCGCTACGGAGAAGACGGCACGATTCAGGGTGTGCTCGAATATTTAGGCGTTCCCTATACCGGCCCCGGTGTTAAAACCAGTGCAATTGCTATTGATAAAAACCTGACCAAACAGATTTGGCGCGAAAGACAAATCCCCACGCCAAAAGGAATGCTGGTATCGGTTGACAGCGACCTGCACTACGTTATGCAGGAGCTGGGACGTGACTTGGTGGTGAAGCCCGCCCGTGAAGGTTCCAGCATCGGTTTAACAAAATTAAAAGATGCTACGGTAGAAGAGTTGCGCGACGCTATCGTCAAGGCTTCTGAATTAGACAATCACGTGTTGGTTGAAGAACGCATATTCGGGCGGGAACTGACGGTTGCCGTGATGGGAGCCGGACAGGATGCAAAGGTTTTGCCGATTATCGAAATCATTGCACCTAACGGTGATTACGATTACCAGAACAAATACTTCACCAATGATGTGCGCTATGAGTGCCCCGCAAAATTGTCCGATGATGTTCGTGAAGATATCGGCAGAGCCTGTCTGAGTGCTTACAGAGCTCTGGGTGCAAGAGGCTGGAGCCGAATTGACTTGATTTTGGCAGAAGACGGCTCGTTCAGTCTTTTGGAAATGAATACTTCGCCCGGTATGACCGCTCACTCTTTGGTGCCGCTTGCGGCTAAAAATGCCGGAATGAGTTACAAAGAGTTGGTGCTGCAGGTTTTATCGGAAGCCAAGCTTGATTTCCCCAAACCGTAAATCATGACCTTTAACCGGTCACTATGAAGCGTTTTTTAAAGACTGCTTTAATTTGTCTGGCGTTGGTATTGCTGCTTGCTGCTGTTGCGGTAAGCAGCTTTCCGCGTTATGCAGAGTCTTTTTTTACGATTCGGGCAGTGGAGTTGACCGGTGAAATTGATCACATATCCTCTGTTCACTTTAGGCGAGCATTGGGCAGCACGACCACAGGCACTTTTTTTAACGTGGACTTGGATGCGATTCGCGAAGCCGCTCTTAAAGCGCCGTGGGTGAAGTCGGTGAATGTCAGGCGGGTATGGCCCGATAAAATCAATATTGAAATTTCGGAATATAAGGCGCTTGCCCTGTGGGAAGACGGCAGGCTTGTTTCGGTAAATGGCGAACTTTTCGCAGCCAATCCTGAAGAGGCCGATAACCCGATGGCATTGCCTGAGTTTTTCGGTCGCGCAGAGATGGTGCAGGAAGTGACGCGCCGCTATAAGCGCTTCAATAAAATGCTTCAGGTTGTCATGCCCAAAGCCAGAGTCACAGAAGTGAGCGTCAATGATCGTGACAGCTGGGCCTTGGCCATTGCTTCGGATACGATTCCTCCCACTCGAATTGAGCTCGGAGTGGAGCACGAAGACTGGACACTTGAGGATCGTTTCGGCGTAGTTATCGTACAATATTCGGATGTTGTGAGATTGATGAAAGGACCGCCTTCGAGTATTGATGCAAGGTACGAGTTGGCTTTTTCGGCCACTTTGCCTGAAAAAAGTTTAAAGACATATCGTTCTCAGGCCGGACGCCGACAGGCGGCCGAATCGATCGCGGAAGCCAATAGGCAAAATAGCGTTAGATGAAAGAAACAAAGAAAGTAATCACTGCACTGGATATCGGGTCAAGCAAGATTCTTGCCGTTGTAGCCGAGATATATAAAGACGGAACATTCCGGGTCCTGGCCCAGGGACGGACCGACTCTCAAGGTGTGCGTGACGGCAACGTTGTGAGTATTGAAGAGGCTATGCCTCAGGTCAAAGCCGCTTTGGTGGAGGCATTCGGCATTGCAGGAAAAATGCCGAGTCTTCATGTTTGCACGAACATATCAGGCAAATCCGTCGAGGGGAAAGATTCAAGCGCAGAGATGCCTTTAAGAGGCCGTACGGTCAACTTAATGGACATGAAAAAAGTCCAGAATATGGCCCAGTATGCTCTGGAGCTTAGAGACGATCAGCAGTTGATTAAGTCAGAACTGCTTTACTACATGCTCGATAACCAGGAAGATGAGTTTATCGGACAAAATCCTCTGGATGCCAAAAGTTCCAGAATTTCGGCTCATATGCACTCAGCTGTTGCCAATTCGGCGTGTGCCTTAAACCGAGTCAATCTGATCAGACGCAGCGGGATGGACGTCTCGCAGATTTTGCCCGAGGCGTGGGCAAGCGGCTATGCCGTTTTAAGTCAGGACGAAATCCAAAACGGGGCTGTTGTGATTGATATCGGAGATGGGACAACGGATGTGGCAGTGTTTTACGCCGGTCACCCCCGTTTTACCTATACCCTTAACTACGGAGGCCGAAAGATCACCCAGCGCATCAGCGGCTATTTGCACTGCTCGATGCAGCAAGCCGAACAAATCAAAACCAGGTTGGATCTGAGGTGTCGGCCTGAAGACGCTGATGTCATTTTGTACCGGACACCCATTGAGGAAGGTAACCGCAAATTCTCTAAGCTCGACATTTCCAAGGTTGTCTATCGCGAAGTTCGTAACCTCAACATGACGATCGGTCAAAAACTCTTTGAAGAGGGGTGGTATACCACGCAAAACGGTGCTCCCTGCAATACTTTGACGGGCGGCATTGTGTTGACGGGCGGAAGCTCACTTTTAATGGGCATGCCTGAGCTTTTTTCAGAGATGCCGGGTCCCATGGCCTATACATTCAGCACCAGACTGGGGCATTCACACTATACGGGTGATGCCTGTATCGGATTAAATTCCCCGAAAGAAAGTGCAGTGATGGGTCTGATTGCTTACGAAGCCCTGAGATTTAAAGAGGGGGCAGAAGATGAAGGCGAGCAGACCACTTCGGATAATTCACGCTGGTCTCAGTTTAAGCGTTTCATGACCGAATTCTTTATCGGGCAATACTGATCGTCTTTGTCTCCCGCTTTTGCTTGCCCGAAGCTTCTGTCGGAAAGAATTTCTTGAAAACATTGAAAAAATCTTTTTCAATTTTTAAGCAAAAAGCGCTATGTTCATACATAATTAGAGGATCGGTTTTGGAGGCCTATTCCCATGTTTGAAGTACTCAGTGATAATGATCCCCGCCAAACGGTTATTAAGGTTGTCGGTGTGGGCGGCGGCGGTGGAAACGCTGTCGAACATATGATTGAGCGTGGTGCTCAAGGTATTGAATTTATTGCAATTAATACTGATTACACGGCTCTGTCGCATTCACGCGCACACGCTACGCTGCAGATCGGTAAGACCGGTTTGGGGGCAGGTGCCCGTCCTGAAGTTGGCGAACAAGCGGCAATTGAAGCCAAGGACCGTATTCGGGAACTTCTTCAGGGAGCCAACCTCGTTTTCATCACCGCCGGCATGGGCGGCGGCACCGGTACGGGAGCCGCACCGGTGGTGGCTCAAATTGCCCGTGAAATGGGTATCCTGACGGTTGCCGTTGTGACTAAGCCCTTCAGCTACGAAGGCGCTCTGCGTATGCAAAGAGCAGAAGAAGGTTTGGTTAAGCTCAAGCAGTGCGTCGACAGCCAGATCGTTATTCTGAATGATAAGCTCGAAGATGAATTGGGTGAAGATGCTTCCGTGAGCGAATGTTTTGCAGCGGCCGATGATGTGCTCTTTAAGGCTTGTGCCGGCATCACGGAAATTATTCAAACGCCGGGTCTCATCGGTGTGGATTTTGAAGATTTGCGCACAGTGATGAGCGAGCGCGGTACCGCTATGATGGGTTCGGCCATTGCATCCGGTCCTGATCGTGCACGTATTGCTGCTGAAAATGCCGTTGCCTGTCCGCTTCTTGAAGGCGTGACGCTTAACGGCGCCAGAGGTGTCTTGGTTTATATCACCGCAAGCGAAGAAACGATGAAGATGAAAGAAACCAAGACGGTGATGAACATCATTACGAACTTCACCGCCAAGGGCGCTCAGGTGATTTACGGCTCCGCCTATGATGACAGCATGGGTGACTCCATGCGTGTGACGGTGGTTGCTACCGGCTTGGATGGCGGCAAAGACAAGGAAGTTGCTCCGATCGATAAGCCCGATGAAAAGCGTGATGTTTGGGAGCGCAACAGTCGTGCTTATGCCGAGCCGCAACAGCAAACGGATCCTTGGAGCCCGCGCCAGAACGCCCAGGCTCAGACGGTTTCTCAACCTGCAGCAGTACAGCCTGCCCCGGAACCTGCTCTTCAAAAGGTTTCTGAACCGGCAGCTCCCGAAGTAACTGCGCAAACAGCTACGACACCCGAGGCAACGAAGACTGAAGCTCCGAAGGAAGAAAAGGCTGCCGATGAGTGGGAAACGGGCTGGTGGTCCATTCGTCACGATACGAAGTAAGCTGAGCTTTTCTTATGCTGAAACAACGAACGCTTAAAAAAGTCGTCCGTACGGTGGGTATTGGACTGCACTCGGGACGCAAGGTGCACTTAACTTTGCGTCCTGCCGATCCCGATACCGGTATCGTCTACACCCGTGTTGACCTGGATCCTCCGGTGACTATGCCTGCCGAAGCCACTCGAGTCAATGACACTCGGATGGCGACAACGCTCAACGAAGGTCCCGTTAAGATTTCCACCATTGAACATTTGATGAGTGCTTTTAATGGTTTGGGAATCGACAATTGCTATGTTGATGTCGATGCACCTGAGATTCCGATTATGGATGGCTCCGGTGCTAGCTTCGTTTTCTTGATTCAGGCTGCAGGGATTGTTGAGCAGTTTGCTCCCAAGCGCTTTGTACGCGTTATTAAAACAGTTCGGGTCACTGACGGGGATAAGTGGGCACAGCTTGAGCCTCACGAGGGTTTCTCTTTAGCCTTTTCGATTAAATTCGGCCATCCGGCAATCGACAGTACCTCTCAATTTACCGAAGTGGACCTCTCCAAGGTTGACTATGCTCATGCTGTAAGCCGTGCGCGCACTTTCGGCTTTGTGCAGGAAGTTGAGATGCTTCGATCGATCGGCTTGGCTCAGGGCGGAACACTCGAAAATGCTGTCGTCATGGATGAGTACCGCGTTTTGAATCCTGAGGGGCTCAGAAGCCAGGACGAGTTTGTAAAGCACAAAATATTGGATGCAATGGGTGACCTTTATGTGCTGGGGCACCCGCTTTTAGCTCGATACAGCGCCTATAAGTCCGGTCATGGATTAAACAACCAGTTGCTGCGGGCACTGCTTGCTGACTCTTCTGCATGGGAGTGGACAACCTTTGAAAAAACGCAGGCTCCTAAAGACTTCTCCTTTGAAAAAGTCAAAGCCCTTTGATCCTTTTCAAAAAGCCGCAGAAAGCCCGAACGTCTTTTGAGAAAATGGCGTAGCATTGATCGTGTCATTTAAGCGGATCGGTGCACATGTCGCTCTTTTCCCTATTTCTGATCACCTCTTTGGCAAATATCCTCTCTCCCGGGATGGGAGTGATATTTGCCATTGTTTTGTCTCTTCAGCAGGGATGGCGCAAAACAGCCTTTTTTGCCCTCGGTCAGGCAATCGGCATTGCTCTTTTGTTCACGGCAGCGATGTCGGGGATGGGAGTGATTTTAGCCTCAAGCCCAACACTATTTAATGCTATCAAAATAGCCGGTGCATTCTTCATTCTTTATCTGGGCTGGAAGAGCTGGCATAAGCCTGCCATGCACTTTCAAAAAGAGGGTCCGGCGCATCCCGAGATCAAAGCAAAAGGGGTGCCTAAAGACGGTTTCTCCAATTTAACCAAAGGCGTCGTGATTTCTCTGTGCAATCCTCAGCCGATTATTTTCGGTATCAGTGTTTTGCCTCAGTTTGTCGATCCCGCTCAGCCTTATGTTGCTCAGGCTGTTTTAATGATTTCTGTTTATTCGGTTTTGGTTTTTGTCAATTTGGTGATGTACTCAATGCTCGCTGAAAAAGCGCGTCGCTTTTTCACCGGTCCCCGCGGCTCACAAATGATCAATCGGGCTACAGCCTGCGTGTTTTTTGCGATCGGTTTTTTGGTCTTGGGCTTTGCTCTGTGGAATTTTGTCTAGCCTCTTTGCTCTAAAGCGTCAGCAAGTCTTTCCAAACTTTTTCTGATGTCTTCATCTTCGGCCCGTTGGGCACAGGCACGAACGGCCTCTGAAGCGCCCGGCTGAGCCACTCTCGGCGGATCTAAAGGATAGGACTCCAGGTCGGGAAGAGGAAGAATTTTCCCTGCTCGTATTGCTTGAATCGGGAAGTTTAAACCGCTGTCAAAAAGCGCTTTTGCCAACGTAGGCTGAATTTGTTTAAGGCGATTGGCCAAGGTCGGCGTGGTGGTATTGATGACAATGCCCTCTGCAGAGCACTCCACGTGGACGCAGTGTTGAAAGTCGATATTTAAGCGCCTTGCCAGACACGCCTGTTTTAGCACTCCGGCGATCCTGACGCTTAACATCTGTTGGGCGATGAGGCTGTCAGGACTCAGAGAATTTAAAAGCTTATTAATATTTTCCAAACCGTTCATTTTTTTCCTCTTCAGCGTATTTTCTCATGCAAGCACTCAAAAAAGGCAAAAAACGGAAAAAGTTACAAAAAGAGACGAAAACTCAAAAATCAAAGATATTTCAATGCGAAATCACTCTTTCAATATGCGATAATTCCGAGCTGTGGTTTATTAGAACCGACTGATTTTGTCGTCTCAATTTAACAAAAGGTGCAGTGCTCAAGGCATATGCACGCAGGGTATCAAAAGATGTTTTCTGAGCTTTTAACGAAAGTGTTTGGCAGTCGCAATGACCGCTTGATTAAACAGTACCGTCGTCAATGCGCTGTTATCAATAAATTAGAACCCTCCATTAAGGCCTTAAGTGATGAAGAACTGAAGGCTAAAACTCAAGAATTTCGTGACCGTCTGGCCAAGGGTGAAACGCTGGAATCTCTTTTACCCGAAGCTTTTGCCGTAGTGCGTGAAGCCAGTTCTCGAGTGCTCGGGATGCGGCATTTTGATGTACAGCTCATTGGCGGTATGGTGCTCAACGACGGCAAGATCGCCGAAATGAGAACCGGTGAAGGTAAAACGTTAACGGCAACGCTTGCCGTTTATTTAAATGCCTTGCCTGCCAAGGGCGTGCACGTTGTGACGGTTAACGATTATTTGGCTAAGCGTGACGCCGAGTGGATGGGACGTGTTTATAACTTCCTGGGCTTATCTGTCGGCACTATCTACAGCCAACAGCCCAATGAAGAAAAGGTTGAGGCTTACGCCGCGGATATCACGTACGGTACCAATAATGAATTTGGCTTTGACTACCTGCGTGACAACATGGAGTACGACATCAATCACCGTCGTCAGCGCGGTCTGCACTATGCAATTGTTGACGAAGTGGACTCCATTTTGATCGATGAAGCCCGTACGCCTTTGATCATTTCCGGCCCTGCAGACGATAACACCGAGCTTTATGCAAAGATCAATGATATTCCTCCGCTTTTGAGTCGTCAGGTCAAGGAAAAAGGCGAGGGCGACTACTGGGTCGATGAAAAAGCCCGTCAAGTCTACATCTCTGAGCAAGGCCACGAACACATTGAGCAAATTCTTACTCAACGCGGTTTGATTCCTCAGGGTCAAAGCCTTTACTCGGCTCAGAACATCATTTTGATGCACCATTTAATGGCTTCTCTGAGAGCGCATACGCTCTTTAAGCGCGATCAGCATTATGTGGTTCAAAACGGCGAAATCGTGATTGTTGACGAATTTACCGGTCGTCTGATGCCGGGACGCCGTTGGTCTGAAGGTTTGCATCAGGCTGTGGAAGCCAAAGAAGGGGTAAAGATCAATCAGGAAAACCAAACTTTTGCCTCTATTACGTTCCAAAATTACTTCCGTATGTATGACAAACTGGCAGGCATGACCGGTACGGCCGATACCGAAGCCTACGAATTCCAGGATATTTACGGATTGGAAACGGTTGTTATCCCGACGCACAAGAAGATGATTCGCGATGATCAACAGGACAAGGTTTTCCGTACTGTTGATGAAAAATATCGTGCCATTATTGAAGATATCAAAGAGTGCAACAAGCGTCAGCAACCGGTTCTTTTGGGTACGACGTCTATTGAAAATTCCGAAGCGTTGAGTCAGCTTCTTGACAAAGAAGGCATCAAACACAATGTGTTAAATGCCAAGCAGCACGAACGTGAAGCTCAGATTGTGTTGGAAGCCGGTCGCCCGGGTGTGGTGACTATCGCTACCAATATGGCCGGCCGCGGTACCGATATTGTTTTGGGTGGCGGCATCAACAAGCACATTGATGACATTAAAACGAATCCTGATTTGTCTGAAGAAGAAAAGCAGGCTCAGATTGAAAAAATCAAAGCCGAGTGGCAGGTTGAACACGATAAGGTGGTGGCTGCAGGCGGTCTGCGTATTATCGGCAGCGAACGCCATGAATCCCGCCGTATCGACAACCAGCTTCGCGGCCGTGCTGGCCGTCAGGGTGACCCGGGTTCTTCATGTTTTTACCTGTCAATGGAAGATCCGCTGCTTCGCATTTTCGGCGGCGATCGCATGAGAGCTATTGCCGACAAGCTTAAGCTTGAAGAAGGCGTGGCCATTGAATCCAACATGCTTTCTCGCATGATTGAAAGCGCACAGCGAAAGGTCGAAGGCCGTAACTACGACATCCGCAAACAGCTGCTTGAGTTCGATGACGTTCAAAATGACCAACGCCGCGAAATCTATCGTTTGCGTAACGAGATTTTGGAAAGCAATGACTTAAGTGAAATGGTGACCAATTTGCGTCACGGCTATTTCACGGATCTTTTCAGAACGTATGTTCCGGTCGATACGGTTGAAGAACAATGGGATCTGAACACTTTGACGACCATTCTTAAGAGCGAATGGGGCATTGATTTGGATTTCGCCGCAATGCTTGAAAAGAGCAATTCCACGACCGACGAAGATTTGCTCAAGGCTTTGATTGATGAGGCTGACCGCATCTATAACGAAAAGATTGAGTTGGCCGGTCCCGAAGCAATGCACAATTTTGCTAAGCAAGTCACGCTTCAGGTCTTAGACAGCATTTGGCGCGCTCATATTACCGCTTTGGACGCTTTGCGCCAGGGTATTTACCTGCGCGGCTATGCTCAAAAGCAGCCTAAGCAGGAATATAAGCGTGAAGCCTTCTCCATGTTTGAAACGCTGCTTGACCGCGTGCGCGAAAATGTGATGCGTGTCCTGATGACCGTACGTATTCAAACTCGCGAAGAGGTGATGGCAGAGCAGCAGCGCGCTCAGGAAGAAGCTCTTCAAAGAGCACAGGCTTTAGCTCAGGCTCAAGCTCAAGCGAAGGCTCAGCAGCAGGCCAAGCAAAAGGTGGTGCACGATGATGAAGGCAGAGAGCTTTCGTTTACGGGTATTTCTCCTGCCGGAGTGGATCTGGATAAGGTCGACTGGCGAGGCGTCTCCCGCAATGATCTGTGCCCCTGCGGTTCGGGCAAGAAATTTAAGAATTGCCACGGACACATTGACTAAGCCATAGTGAGTTCAATGGAAAAAGCGCTCTCAGACGGGCGCTTTTTCGTTAAAAGGAATGAAAAATGTCAGAGCGAACTGAAACAATTGTTGCCTGTGCAGTATTGATGGACGAAGAGGGACGGTGCCTTTTGAGCTCCAGACCTCAAGGAAAGGTTTATGCCGGTTGGTGGGAATTTCCCGGCGGAAAACTTGAAGCGATGGAAACCGTAGAAGAGGCGGCAAAGCGCGAAATAAAGGAAGAGCTCGGCATAGATATGCACGACTGTACCCCTTGGGTCACAATTGTTTTTGAGTATCCGCACGCTAAGGTTCGTCTTCATTTTGTTCGTTCCTGGAATTGGTCAGGAACCCCAAAAGCCTTGGAAAAGCAGAACTCTTTCGGATTTTTTGAATCCCAATCTTGGCCAAGCCCGGTGCTTGAGGCCAGTAAACCGATTCAAGAGTGGCTCAATATGCCAAAGTATTGGGTAAAACTTAAATCTGAAACGATTGACTTGGACGTTTTAAAGCAAAGAAAGCCTGAGGGCGTGATTCTTTGCGCGGAGCATGCCGAGGCTATTGATCAGTGGAGAGAAACGCTGAAAGCGCTTGGCGTAAAAGAAGTTTGGGTCGATGTTGAGGCTTGTGAATGCATTCAGCAAAAAGCTGACGGCGTTTTTGTTGATAACGCTCAAGAGATAGAGAAAATCTCAAATAAACGCTTTGCTCTTAAAGCCGATCCCAATCGTTGGACCGAGATAGCGGCAAGCGGCGCACTATTTGCTTGGGTTGATCCGGGTGTTCGTGTGGCTTCCAGTGCTTGGCTGAGATTGATGAGCGATAACCCCGTGCCGCTTTATCTCACAAACATCAAAATTACGAATGAAAAATTATTAAGACCGCACGGGGCAAACGGTTGGATAGAAACTATTTAGCTTCCGTATTCTCTTTTTTCTCTTCCTGCAGATGAGAAAAAAGCTCTTGGGCGAGTTTGTCGGCTTCAGATTCGTTAGTTTGGGCATAGGAGTTGCCATGAATGACATAGGCATCACTTGCCCACTCGCCCAAATCGATTAATTTGCAGCGCTCCGAGCAAAAGGGTCTCCAGGGGTTCTTGTCTGACCACTCAACCGGCTTCTTGCAAATCGGACACTTGACGATCATACGGGTTCTCCCGCTTTGGGTGACTGACGCGCCATATTGAGGTAGAAGTCATGCAAACGACGCACTTGCTGCGTTAAAGCTTCCACTGTAGATTCGTTCACAATCACTTCATTGGCAATGGCTTTTCTGGCATCACGCGTTGCCTGTGTAGCAATAATGGCCATCACAGCTTCTCGAGAAAGATGCGAGCGTGCCATAACGCGTTCAACCTGGGTTTCAACCTCACAGTCAATGACTAAAACCCGATCGCAGCGCTTGAGCCATTGAGGACTTTCAGCTAAAAGCGGTACCACTAGGACGACGTAGGGAGCATCTGTGTGTTGGGCAACAGAAGCCATCGTCACGTTTGCGATCAAAGGATGCAAAATAGCTTCGAGTTTGTGCCGAGCCTCAGGATTTTGAAAAACGAGTTCCCGCATGGCTTTGCGGTCCAGTCCGCCAGAGGGACTGATTAAATCGTCGCCGAAAGCCTCACGGATTGCCTCAATGGCTAAACCGTTCGGAGCGGTAATGGCGTGGCTGATGAGGTCAGTGTCAATGACCGGTACCCCTAAAGCCTCAAAAGCGTTACTGGCCTGTGTTTTACCGGAACCGATGCCGCCGGTCAGACCGACAATCCATGTCATGAGAAGCCTTTATAGAAAATATTGTTTGATCCGTGAAATTATACGTTCTTTAAAAAGTGCGTCATGGATATCAATAATTTTTTGTCTTCCCGTTAAGCAAGAGCTCGTAGTTGTGGGTTTTATTTTCTGTTTTGCAGGCATTAGAATCGCCACCTCTTTTAGGAGAACCTGACGATGATGTCACTGTTTTTTTCTATTGCAGTAGTTCATTTGATCGCTCTGATGTCACCGGGACCCGACTTTTTCTTCGTGACTCGCACAGCCATGAGTCAATCCCGTCCCAAGGCGATGCTTGGAGTACTGGGCATCGCAGCCGGTATTTTCGTCTGGGCCAGTGTTTCTATTTTGGGTTTGCATATTCTTTTTGAAACGATCTCTTGGCTGCAGCGCTTTATTGCCATCGCCGGCGGATTGTATCTGCTCTGGATGGGCATCAATCTCTTGAGATATTCTTTTAATCAGAAGAATCAGGCTCAAGAATTTATCGGTGATACGGTGGCGGACATAAAGTCCCCATTCTTATACGGGTTGCTCACTAACCTTGCCAATCCGAAGGCTGTGATCTATTTCGGCAGTATTTTTTCAACCTTTATTACGCCGGATGTCACGGATGCAGCCAAGCTGGGGCTTTTTGTTTTTGTTGTGCTGGAGTCTTTTGCTTGGTTTGGCTTTGTGTCACTGGTTTTCGGCAGCAAAAAGCCCCGCGAACTCTATAAAAAGGCAGGTCGTTGGATCGACGCTGTTGCAGGGGCTCTTTTCTCCTTGTTCGGAGCAGGACTGGTTTGGACCAATCGCTAGCAGATTCGCGGAAGCTGTTCGCCGTTTAACCAGTCGACGCTTCTGCGACCTCCTAAAATTGTCTGCATTTCAACGCAGCCGGCGTTTTCTTCTGTAACCTCTCCGATGATGGCAGCTTCTTGACCCAGAGGGTGGGTTCTCATGACTTCGAGAACCGCTTGGGCCTCTTTTTTCTCGCAGATTACAATGAGTTTGCCTTCATTGGCTACAAACAACGGATCAAGTCCTAAAAATTCGCACGCCGCAGCAACGCTGGGTTTGACCGGAATTTGGTCTTCATTTAAGAAAATTCCGACATTGCTTTGATGTGCAATTTCGTTAAGAGTAGCTGCAAGTCCCCCTCGGGTCGGATCCCTTAGAACGTGGATATCAGGAGCAACCTTTAAGATCTTTTCAACCAGCCCATTGAGTGCAGCGGTATCACTTTGTATTTCAGTCAAAAAAGACATGTTTTCGCGCTTTGACAAAATGGCTGTTCCGTGATCGCCCATGCTGCCCGATATGAGAACAGCATCTCCGGGTTTGGCCTGATGACCGGAAATCAGAAAATCAGTCAGCTTTTCTCCTATCCCTGTTGTCGAGATATAAATTCCATCTCCATGGCCCTTTTCAACCACTTTCGTATCACCGGTGACTATGGCCACACCGGCTTCTCTGGCTGCAGCAGCCATGGAAGAGACTATTTTGTCTAAATCCGAAAGGGCCAGTCCCTCTTCTAAAATAAAACTTGCGGCGATATATAAAGGCTTTGCTCCGCACATTGCAACATCGTTAACCGTTCCGCAAATGGCCAGGCGCCCTATATCGCCTCCCGGGAAAAAGATAGGGGAGATGACATGCGAGTCACAGGAGACGGCAACGGGTCTTCTGATCGGCGGCAATACGGCGCCGTCGTGGCCTTCATCGAGCCATTCGTTAGTGAAGTGTTTGGCAAAGATTTCTTCAATCAATTGGGCACTGGCTAAGCCTCCGGCTCCGTGTGTCATTTCAATCAGACCATTACGAAGATCCAAATGGCGAACATAATTGGGTTTTATTGAAGACATAATCTTTCTCTTAAATACTTACTTTATTTTTCGGAGCATAGCGCCAATAGGCTGCACAGGCGCCCTCGGAGCTCACCATACAGGCGCCGACCGGATGAGCCGGTGTGCAGACGGTGCCAAAAAGCTTGCACTCTGTCGGACTCTTTTCACCCCTTAAGATTGCTCCGCAGGCACAGGCGTGATTGTCCGAACTGTGACGCTCTGGCATATTGAATCGTTTTTCTACATCCAGATCACAATAGCTTTCTTTTAACCTTAAAGCAGAAAAAGGAACAACTCCCAAACCACGCCACTCAAAACTTTCCCGAAGTTCGAATACCTCGCTCATGAGTGTAATGGCCGTGGTGTTGCCTTTAGGGGTAACCGCACGGGAAAACTCATTTTCAACTTCCGCTCGTCCTTCGTTGACCTGCTTGATAAGCATAAAAATAGCGAGCAGCATATCCAGTGGTTCAAAGCCTGCGATGACCACCGGTTTATGCCAAGTTCGGGCAAACGGTTCATAGGCATCTGAACCGATGACTGTCGAAACGTGCGCAGGTCCGACCAAACCGTCTAAAGATACCCCGCCGGCACGCTTTTGGGCGCTAAGAAGAATGTGATTCATTGCAGCAGGCGTCAGCACGTGGTTGACAAAGACAGAGAAATTTTTGAGTTTTAGCTTTCGGGCGGTTTTAACTGCTATCGCCGTTGGCGGCGTTGTGGTTTCAAAGCCGATGGCAAAAAAGACGACTTCTTTATCAGGATTTTTTTGAGCGATACTGATTGCATCCATGGGAGAGTAAACCATACGGATGTCTCCGCCCATTGAACGGCAATTAAATAAAGAAATACCTTTAGAAGTCGGTACTCTTAATGTATCGGCATAGGTGCAGAGAATAATGTCTTTTTTGAGCGCAAGCTCAATGGCCATCTCTATGCGTCCCACCGGTAAAACGCAGACCGGGCAGCCGGGTCCGTGAATCATTTTGACTTGTTCGGGCAGCAGATCCGTTAACCCCCAGCGCGACAGAACGTGGGTGTGTCCGCCGCAAAACTCCATAAACCGATATCTTTTATGGGGATCGGCAAGCTTACGGATGGCTTCACTGAGCGCTAACGCCTTTTCTTTGTCACGGTATTCGCTGATGTACTGCATGCTTTATTTCTTATCCTACAATACCTTCTTTTGAGGCAAAAGAATTGAGAATCTGCTGAGTTTGAATTGCTTCACTTTCATCAATTCTGTTTAAAGCAAATCCCACATGAACGATCACCCAATCGCCGACTTTGGGGTCTTCGATCAGAGCGACGTTGACTACTTTGGTAATTCCGTTGAAGTCGCACAGGGCGTTATCACTATCTTTTAATTCAATAATCTTTGCAGGGACAGCCAGGCACATCGTTTTTCCCGAGTTTATCGGTCTCCTTCATAAGTGTATTGATCCGCTTTGGCATTTAAAGCAAGCGAACTTAGCCAAATTTGCCCTAAGGCTAAACCTGCGTCACCCGCAGGGACCTTTTGCGGAAAGTAATTTTCAAAACCCATGCGTTGTAATTGCTTAACCAGACAGTCTGTCAGTATTCTATTGGCCATACAGCCTCCGGTTAACATAATCGGACCGCTGTAATCAATGTTGCTGCAGCCCTGTCGAGTCAGAGTTGCTAGGCCGAGAGCGAGTGTTGCATGAAAGTCTGCCGCCCACTGTCTGATCGTTTCGCTGTCGAACCCCTGACGGTGTTCAACCAACTCATTGAAAAACGGCAAAAGGCTCAATCGGTTATTTTGAATTTCAAAACCTTCGCTGTGGGCTCGGGGCTTGAGACCGAAAGCGGCGCTCTCAAGCAGTGAGGCGGCATAGGCTTCATCGTGCTGAACTTCGCATAGACCTAAAAGGGCGCTTGCCGCATCAAAGAGTCTGCCCACCGAAGAGGTTAAAGGCGAGAGCGAGGGGTTGCCAATCAATTGCTCAAAGTGTTCGGCATGAGGCAGGTTTGGGAAAAACTTCGCAATAAGATCGCCCTTGCCTAAAGCTGTTAAAACAGAAGCACCCATCCGGCGAGGTTCCAACGCTGCTTTGTCTGCGCCCGGAAGGGCAATCGGTAAGAGGCTTCCTAAGCGGGCGAAACCTGTTGGTTTGAGCCAAAGAAGCTCGCCTCCCCAGATGGCGTTACCCGGCCCTAAACCGACACCGTCAAGAGCGAGCCCCACGGTCGGTATTGCGCGATTAAGTTCGGCCATGGCGACTGCCACATGAGCAGCATGGTGGTAAATGGGGAAAAAGTGAGCATGGTTTTTGCGAGCCACTTCTTCTGCGTATCTGGAACTGAAGAAATCCGGATGAGCATCAGCTGCAACAATCTGAGGTTTGATTTCGTAAAGTTGAGACAGATGTTCTATCGCTTCACGATAAGCATTGTTGGTGCTGCTATTGTCCAGGTCTCCGATATGCTGAGTCAGAAATATATCTTCTTGCCTGGTTAAAGCTGCGGTATTTTTCAGATAGGCCCCGGCGGCAAAACTCGGTTGTATTGCTTGCTGTAGTTTTATGGCATCAGGAGCATAACCTCTTGAACGTCGGATAAAAATCGGTGTATCACCGATCAGTCTGACAACAGAGTCATCACAGCGGACCAAAATTTCACGGTTATGCATCAGGAAGTAATCTGCAATATGCTTGAGTTTTGCTTTTGCCTCATCGTTGCCGATGACCAGAGGTTCACCGGAGTAGTTGGCAGAAGTCATCACGAGTACTTCATCGAGAGCGAGATTTTCTGTCCAGTCATCACCGTCGGGTTTGCCTGCCAGGCTGTGAAAAAGAAGCCAATGCACCGGTGTATAGGGGAGCATGATGCCGATGTCAGTGAGAGCGTCAGCAATGCCGGGCAAAGATTTCGGATCTTTTCTCGGCAGCAGAACAATTGGTCTCGCAACACTTTCGAGCGTTTTCGCTGCAGCCTCGCTAATGTGTGTATACAGTTTTGCGCTGACCGTATTAGCCATCATGACGGCGAGAGCTTTTTCATGCCGCCCTTTAAGTTTTCTTAAACGTTCAACCGCTTCTTGATTTCTTGCATCACAAACTAAATGAAAACCCCCCAGTCCTTTGACGGCAACGATTTTTCCTTCACGGATTTTCGCAACGGCATTGTCAATGGGGTCTCCCGTCAGTTTTGTGCCCTTTGAATCTTCAAAGCAAAGTTGAGGCCCGCAGACCGGACAGGCGTTAGGCTGAGCGTGAAAGCGCCTGTCCAAGGGATCGGTGTATTCAGCCAGACAATCCGGGCACATCACAAAAGAGGCCATAGTTGTCTGAGGCCGATCGTAAGGAAGGTGCCGGGTAATCGTAAAGCGGGGACCGCAGTGCGTGCAGTTCGTAAAAGCGTAGCGGTAGCGGCGGTTGCTGCGCGTAAACATGTCTTTAAGACAAGCCTTACAGGTGGCGGCATCGGCTGTGATGGAGGTTTTGACGTGGCCTGCCTGGCTCTCGGTGATCGTAAAGTCTTTGTAGCCCTTAATAGCCGCATCGCTCATACGGATGAAATCAATCCTTGCCAAGGGCGGCTTTTCTTTCCGCATCACTTGCGGAAACTTTAATACAGCTTCTTCGTTGCCTTCCAGAAAGACTCCAACGCCTTCTGCGTCATTGAAAACCTCTCCCTTGAGCCCCAAGTCAAGCGCAATACGATAGACAGTGGGACGAAAGCCCACACCCTGCACGAGGCCATTTATGCGGAAAAACTTTGCGATCATGGTTGATTATTCTCTAGAACGCAGCCAAAGTTTTCCGGGCCTGCAGCCACGTGATCCAGCGATCCAAGCCTTCGGACGTAGTCGCAGAAACTCTTAGTACCTGTATTTTGGGGTTGACCCGTCTTGCATACTCTTCACAGGCATCAATATCGAACTTCACATAAGGCAGTAAGTCGATTTTGTTGATAATCATGACATCTGCCGCTCTGAACATATCCGGGTACTTAAGCGGCTTATCTTCGCCTTCGGTGACTGACAGGATGACAACTTTATGGGCTTCGCCCAAGTCAAATTCGGCAGGGCAAACCAGATTGCCGACATTTTCGATGAAAAGTACGCTCGAATCGGCTAAATCCATATGACTGATCGCATGGCAAACCATTTCCGCATCCAAATGACACCCCTTACCCGTATTGATTTGATGGGCCTGCACTCCGGTGGCTCTTACTCGATTAGCGTCGTTACTGGTTTGCTGATCCCCTTCGATGACGTTAACGGTGAATTGACCCTCAGAGGCTTTGATTGTGGCGCAAAGTAACTCCGTTTTGCCTGAACCGGGACTGGAGACAAAATTAAGAGCCAAGATATGTTTTTGTCTGAAGAGCTGACGGTTTTCGTTGGCAATTTCATTATTTCTGGCAAGGATATCTTCCTCGATGCTGATTGCACGTTCTGCACCCATAGCGCTATCGTGGGTATGTTGGGGTGAGGTTTCGTGTTCGTGCACGTGGTCCTCATGAGTATGAGTCACAAGATTACCGTTCTCATCTCTGTGCGTATGAGTATGGGAATGCTTTTCACCGCAACCGCAAGTTGTACACATATCAAAACTCCTTATTTCAAATCATTGCCGATATCTTCGGCAATGATGTCGATCACTTTTAATTCTGTTCCGGCAGTGGCGCTTAAGTGGTAGCCCGAGCAAATCGGGCAGGGGTCCCCGTAACGCTTCAGGGGGACCTCCTTTGAACAATCAAGGCACCAGGCGCGTCCGGCAGGTCGTTCAATGACGAGTTCTGCCTGATCGGCGCAGCCGCCACACCTGACAGACTGCCAGGCAAAAACCAGACTCTCAATATCAACGCCCGCCAGTTCCCCCACGGCAATGCGCACTTTTTTGACCCGTTGCACGTTGTTGGCTTGGGCCGTTCGTTCAACAATATCCACAATGCCTTCGGCTAGAGAAAGTTCGTGCATTAGATATTCCTTTGAGGCCAAGAAACCGTCATTTTTGTGCAGGGATCAAAGGCGCAGCCGATAAGATTGAGTCCGGTGACAACCGATTTCACCGCATGAACCCTTTGATTGGCATAAACGTTCATGACTTCAACCATCGGACTTTCTGCCTGAAACGCCCACTCGGTCGGGGCAACAATATGAAACTGCATCTTCTCGTTCTCAAGAGTCAGAAAATGCATTAATGAGCCCCGCGCGGTCTCAACCAGACCGACACCCCAGCCATTGTCAAGATAAAAACTCTGACCCGTAAACGGACTCACGAGGCCTGAAGCAAAAGACTTCAGCTCTTCAAACCGAGCGAGAATCAAATCTTTTATCCGAAATGACTCCCTTCTGCCCGAGTCTTTCCGGCTGCGAGTCCGCGCCAATGCTCCGGTCACGCGAGCGCCCGCGAGCTGTGGGCACAAGGCCCAGTCGGGATAGTCTTTGAGGATACGAACAAAGAGCTTGAGAATTTCTTTATTTTCGATCTCTTCGGCAAAGAGCAGTGCTTTGCCGTCGATTGTTATATCGTCGAATCGCTCAAAGGTATGTTTAATGGCATTAATCGCGATTTTTTCGCGCGTAAACCACAAAATCACCAAAGCCCGGATCTCTTCAATGAGTGTCTGCACCGCTGCATAGTCGGCAGAATCGTTTTGCGTGAGCCGGTAAAGTCTGGAACGCAATTCTCCTATGGTTTTTAAAGTTTCCGGACTGACTTTCCCGTGGATCGTATAGGGCTGAAGGTCCATACTGAGCACCCGAATCGTCTCCAGTATTGCCTCAGCCTCAATCAGTTTTTGAGTGGTTTCGCTGACCGATTCTCCTTCTTGATTTTTTGCTGCCCGCCAGGCTAAATCAAAGGCACTCACCTGTGCAATCGGGCAAAGACCCAAAAGCGACTGCAGGATGACCTTGGTTTTGTCAGGCCCGACCATTTGCGCTGCCAGCGCAATATCCCTTGTACGGTGATTGCGCAGCTGTACGTCAAGCTGAGAGCCCTTTTCTTCAATAACCAGGGAAACGGTGGATGCATCAGGATAGGACACTTTATTTTCTCTCCTGGTTAAAGGGTTGGAAAAAATCTCTGCGGGAGAGTTTCTTCGGTATTGCTCCCAAGTCTTGAGTGACTCCTGAGGAAGGCGTCATCATCATGGTGAGTGCTTTAAGAGCAAACGCTTCAACGCTTCTCTGATTAAACATTCGCTCAATCGGACTCATGAGTGAGCAGGCAAGAAAGGACCCTAAACGTTCGCTTTGCATCCCTAAAAAACTGAAGGGACCGGCAGGAAGGTTAACGGTCGTAATTTTCCCTTCTTGAACGGCGGGCCAAGTCTTTTTGTCGCCGCTACTGAAAACGACCAAAACAGACCACGGCGTCACCAAGGCCCCCAGCCAATGCCCGCGATAGGATTGAAATCCCAGCGCTCTGACACGCAAATCATTGCGGCAAATGGGTAAGCCCTTCATCTTTTTTTGAAAAATCGCTTCGAATTCTTTTTCAAAAATATCGTTAGGGCAGCAGGAGTTAATCGGCACGCTATCACCTCATTGATTCTGTTTTTTAGGGTACTCTAAATAAGCCGAAATTAAACTGTTAAACATTACCGTTTTGGACATTTTTAAAGAAGATTGGGAAAAATCAGTGAAAGATAAAGACGGATATAACAAAATAAGCAAAATGTACCTCTTAAGGGTAATGAAATCGCTCTTTTTCTTATAAGTGTCGGACTTATCGTGCAATACAATCTAATCAGGAATCTGTAAGCGTTTAATGGTGGGCCTTTTTAAGTTAAGCGTCTGCAAAAAGGCTAAGGAGATTTTATTTATGCACGAAACTCAATATGAAGCCCTGAGACGTCAGGGTGTCAGCCGCCGCAGTTTTCTGCAGTTTTGTTCCCTAACGGCTGCAAGTTTGGGACTGGGCAGTGCAGGAGCGCAGGAAATTGCGCATGCCATTGAAACAAAGCCCAGAATGCCTGTGGTGTGGTTACATGGTTTGGAATGCACGTGCTGCACGGAATCTTTCATCCGTTCTTATCATCCGGTAGCGAAAGACTTGGTGCTGTCGATGATTTCCCTAGATTACGATGACACCATTATGGCGGCAGCCGGTCATCAGGCAGAAGCGGCTTTGGAAGAAACGATTACAAAGTACAAGGGTCAGTATATCCTCGCTGTTGAAGGCAATGTTCCTCTCAACGATGACGGTGTCAACTGTATTCCGGCCGGCGAAACTTTCTTGGCAAAAATTAAGCACGTGGCAGCAGGAGCCAAGGCTGTAATCGGTTGGGGGTCCTGTGCTGCCTGGGGTTGTGTGCAGGCTGCCAAACCCAATCCCACTCACGCGGTTCCCATTACGGAAATCATCACCGATAAGCCCGTTGTTTTGGTTCCGGGCTGCCCGCCGATTCCGGAAGTGATGACGGCTGTCGTGACCTATATTCTGACCTATGACCGCATCCCGCCGCTAGACCGCCTGGGACGCCCCAAGATGTTCTACGGTCAGCGCATTCATGATAAGTGCTATCGTCGGGCTCACTTTGATGCCGGTCAGTTCGTTGAAAAATTCGACGATGAGGGCGCTAAATTAGGTTACTGCCTCTATAAAGTCGGCTGCAAAGGTCCTACGACCTATAACGCCTGCTCGACCATTCGCTGGAATGAAGGTCTTTCGTGGCCCGTGCAGTCCGGCCATGGCTGCATCGGCTGCTCTGAACCGAATTTCTTCGATAAGGGTTCCTTCTACGAACATGAAACAACGATATTGCCGCCGGGCTTCGGAGGAATTGAATCCACGGTCGATAAGGTCGGCTTGGCAACAGTTGGTGTAGTGGGCGCTGCTGCAATTGCTCATGCAGCAATGTCGGCTGTGGCTCAAGCCAGAGCGAAGAAAAACAATAAGGATCTCGGGAGGGAAGAATAATGGCAGATCGTCGTATTGTTGTTGATCCGGTGACGCGTATCGAAGGTCATCTGCGCGTTCAGGCGGTGTTGGGCAATGGCGGCAACGTCATTACGGACTCCCAGAGTACGGGCACGATGTGGCGCGGCTTGGAAGTGATTTTAAAAGGACGTGATCCGCGTGATGCCTGGGCGTTTGTTGAAAGAATCTGCGGGGTATGTACCGGTATTCACGCCTTGGCAGCCGTGCGAAGCGTTGAAGATGCAATCGGCATCAAAATTCCTAAAAATGCCAACATTATTCGCAATTTGATGAATGCGACGCTTTACACGCATGACCATATTGTTCACTTCTATCAGTTGTCTGCGCTCGATTGGGTCGATGTGGTGAGCTCTCTGTCGGCCGATCCCAGAGAAGTGTCCGAATTGCAAAAGAAGATCAGTCCGCATCATCCTTTGAGTTCTCCGGGCTACTTCCGCGATGTACAGAATCGTTTGAAGAAGTTTGTCGCTTCCGGTCAGTTGGGTATTTTTGCCAACGGCTACTGGGGGCATCCGGCCATGAAGCTGCCTGCAGCAGTGAATCTTTTGGCGGTCACTCACTATTTGGAAGCATTGGATTTCCAACGTGAAATCATCAAAATTCATACGATTTTGGGCGGTAAAAATCCTCACCCGAACTATTTGGTGGGCGGTGTCGCCTGTCCGATCAATATGCATGATTCGGGTGCCGCAGGCAACATGATCAATGAAGTCACGATGAACTACATGCGTGACATTGCCAAACAGTCCGTGGAATTCGTTCACAATGTCTATCTGCCCGATATCAAAGCCATTGCCTCTTTCTATCCGGAATGGTTCAAGTACGGCGGCGGCATTGTTAAGAAGAATGTGCTCTGCTACGGGGACTTCCCGGAAATTGCCAACGACTGGTCAGAGAAATCTCTGCAGATGCCTTCGGGCGCCATTATTGACGGCGACCTGGCTCATGTCCAGGAAGTAGATTTGCGTGATCTGAATCAAATTCAGGAGTACGTGGATCACTCCTGGTACAAATATCCGGAAGGCAAAACAGGGCTTCATCCCTGGGAAGGCGTAACGGATCAGGCTTTTGAACTGCCTGAAGGTTCTGTAGGCACGAAGACCAAGTTTGAGTGGTTGGGTGAGAAAGGAAAGTATTCTTGGATTAAGAGCCCGCGCTGGAAGGGACACATGATGGAAGTGGGACCCCTTGCCCGCCTGATCGTCTCCATTGCCAAGGATGTGAAGCACTTTAAAGAACCGGCATTGGAACTTCTTAAAGAACTTAATTTGCCGCTTGAAGCGGTCTACTCCACCTTGGGACGCCATGCAGCCCGAGCATTGGAATGTGATTGGACTGCTCATAAGATGGTGCAGTATGTTGATGATCTCATTGCCAACATTAAGTCCGGTGATGAGGTTGCCGCCAATATGGAGCTTTGGGAACCGAAGACTTGGCCTAAAGAATGCCGTGGTGTCGGTTTCTGTGAAGCCCCCCGTGGCGCTCTCGGGCACTGGTGTGTCATCAAAGATACGCGCATTGAGAACTGGCAGGCCATTGTGCCGACAACGTGGAATGCTTCGCCGCGCTCGCCCGACGGACAGCAGGGTGCTTTTGAAACCTCTCTGATCGGAACGCCGGTGGCAGATCCCGAAAAGCCCCTGGAAATCATTCGTACGATCCACAGCTTTGATCCGTGCCTGGCCTGCGCAACGCACGTTTTGGACCCGCAGGGTCATGAACTCTGCCGTGTTCGAGTCCGTTAGGAGAAACAGAGCTATGAGAATTGATCCTGTCACTTTTGAGGTCGATCCTTCAGGCGGAACTCACCCGATTTACGTCTGGGAAGCACCGGTGCGTATCTGGCACTGGCTGATGGCTCTATGCATGGCAGTGATGATCGTGACCGGATTTTTGATCGGTGCGCCGCTTGTGGCGAATTTAGGGGACACCTGGGTCACTTACGACTTCGGTTACATCCGCCTTGCGCACTTTATCGCCGGCATGATCTTCACGGTGCTCTTTATTTATCGTATCTTTTGGGCAATTGTCGGGAATCGTTATGCGCGCATGATTTTTATTCCCCCGCTTTGGTCTCTGAAGTGGTGGAAGGGCGTATTGGCTCAGGTTCTCTACTATCTCTTTCTTAAAAAGAGTGCACCTGAGTATGCCGGCCATAACCCGTTGGCACAATTGGCGATGTTTGCCATGTTTGTTTTGGGCAGTTTCGTCGTGATCATTACCGGCTTTGCGCTTTATGCCCAAGCCTGGGGGTGGGATACGGGTTGGATGAGCTGGTTCGGTTGGGTCTTTAGTCTTGCGGGCGACGCTCAGACTGTTCGAACGATCCACCACGCCTGTATGTATGTGTTTATCCTCTTTTCCATTGCGCACATTTACATGTCTTTCAGAGAAGATGTGATGGGAGGAGCAACGACGCTTTCTTCCATGTCTACCGGATTGAGGATGTTTAAAGAAAGTCATCATTAACCGCCAGGGAAAAAGGCTTGAGGACATCGGATCTCTCAGGCCTTTTTCGTGTTTGAGTTTAGTGTGGGTGAAAGGTAGCGATGTCAAAATACGAAGCGCTTGTCATAGGAATCGGAAATATTCTTTGGGCCGATGAGGGGTTCGGAGTCAGAGCGGTAGAGGCCTATCACAAAAAGTTTTCCGAAGACAGCAGAGTGCGGGTGATCGATGGTGGAACGCTGGGCGCGTATCTCATCAATGAAGTCATGGATGCCGACAGACTTCTGATTTTTGATTGCTGTGACTTTAAAGATGAGCCCGGGACACTGAAGATTCTCAGAAACAAGGAAATTGCACTTTGGTCATCAACAAAAATTTCAGCCCATCAGGCCGGTATGAATGATGTTTTGGCAATGGCCGCTCTTGAAGGATATGAGCCGCAGGCCGTCAGCATTGTCGGGGTTCAGCCGCTTGAATTAAATGATTACGGCGGCAGTCTCACAGAAATTGTTGCTCAAAAAATTGATGAGGCACTCCATATGGCTCAAGAGGAGCTCACTTCTTGGGGCTTAGAACCTAAGCAACGCAATATTGATGAGAGGGTTGAGCCATTGTGTGATCAAACGCTTGAAAGAGTTTCCTACGAAAAAGGCCGCCCCAGTGAAAAAGAGGCATTCCGTTTGGGCGATTTAAGGTTTATCGTAAAAGCTCAGGCAAGGTGACTCTGAAGGATGCGATATGTGTATAGCGATTCCTAGAAAAGTGATTGCAGTGCATGACACAGCCAGCGGAATGAGTGCTGATGTACAAAGCGGTGAGCAAATCGAGCGGGTTGATATTTCATTGTTAGAGTCTGTTTCTCCGGGAGACTATGTACTGGTTTTCAGAGGCAATGCTCTAAGAGTAGTCGATGCCGTAGAGGCGGCAAAAATTGAGCAGGCGCTTGCCTGCGTGGATAAAGTCATGCAAGGCTGCACAGACGCTCAGGAAATTAACAGGACTTTTGAAGATTTGGAGTCTGAAACCGTTAACTTACCGCCTCACCTGAAAAATTTAGTGGGTAAAAAAGTTATTTGAGGAAGCAATCAGATGGTTAAAGCGTTTAATGCTGTGACTGCAGAGATTAATCGAATAGAGATCGGCAAACATCCGGTTTTTAAGCGCCTTTTTGAAGAAGCAGCTTTCAGTCTTCTCGGTTCTGCTCAACTAGAGGATTTCCTCGCTGCTTCAGGACTTAAAATGTTGGTTTTTGCCGATGATCCCAATGAACGTAAAACGACATTGGATATGGCAGTCATTGCCCCCGAACTAAAGAAAGCTTTCAACGGTACTTTGAGTCAGACAGCCTGGGCTGACTTCAAAGAAGCCCGCAGTCTTGCCGCCCGATGGGGGCTGAGATCACTGCCTGCTGTGGCTATTTTTCTTAATGCAGATTTCCTAGGGGCGGTTCAGGGTTTAAAGCCATGGGATGAATATTGTCAATTGCTGTCTGAAATTGTTTGCCGCAATAAGCCTGCTACCCGCACAATTGCCATCATGTCGGAACGCTCTTGCGAAGACTGTGATGCTTAATCATTCAGAGAGGTAAAAAATGCCAACCATGTCTTCAAATCGTTGGGCTCAAGTCAATCTGGATCCTCAAATTGAGCATGATGCCGCTTTGGTGACTGTTGAATTTCTGAAAAAGATCCGAGATGCCTTAAAGAATGAAAATTTCACCCAAGAGCGATCGGCTTTAACCATTCCTTTTTCGTCATTTAATCCGCAGCACCTGGACTTTATTCTCGCAACAGTGGGAAGCGGAGAAGTGCGGGCAACTGTTGGAGATGACGTGAAGCTTGAAGAGTGTGCTGTTGAGGGACTTTGGCGTATTCAGGAGCGGGGAGTGGATCGTTTCGAGGTCACAAAAGTGCCCTCAGTGCTACTTGACTGCTTATCTGCTCAGGTGCTTGAACCTGATATGAAAAATGAAACTGTCGAAGGCTTATTTGCTGCTCAAGCCGTTTTACAGGAACTCTCACAGGCACAAAAAACAGAAAATCTGGATGTTTTATCATCAGAGCCCCCTTATACCGTCGAAATTTCCAGACAGCCTTTAACGTCGACTGACGGCTCTTATATTGAAAAGAAATTGGGCAAGGGTCTGATTGACATCAGTATTTCAGGCTTTGCTTCAGCACACATTCAGAGCACAGCCATGAGGGGAATTTGGCGAAACCGCATTTTCAATAATGCCGGAAAGATTCTCTTTGATGCTTATGTAGTGACGAAGCTGCCACCCGAGGTTGGTGAAGGTTTGCAGGAAATGCGCTCCGGTGCACAGCATTGTGAAGAGATTTTACGCTGGCTTGAGGACGATCTTCAGCGCGGCTCTCTATAGGATTCATCTTATGACAGGCGAGAGTATTGATAAGGTTCTCGACAGACTGAATCGGGAACGAATCGGTCCTAAAACAAAAATGCAGTGTAAGGTCTGCTGGTATATCTATGATCCTCAAAAAGGTTGTGAGGAATGGGATATACCGCAGGAGACCTCTTTTAATGACTTGCCGGATTATTTCACCTGTCCCAATTGCGGCAGCGACAGGAGTGCATTTTTGCCGTTAAGTGATTCAGACAAATAGTTTTTTCTCAGAAGGTTAAGACTTCGCCGCCATCGGAAATGTAGAGTCTTCTGAGCTCTTTGCTGTCAAAAAATCTGAAAGCCTCCCATGAGAGTGAAAAAATTTAGCCTTTTTGTGGACGGAAATTCTTCACCGTCTGTACGATCTCTTCAATATCGTCTGTTAAAGAAATCAATAAACCGTTGTATTTACCCGTTTTGACTAAATGTTCCAAGAGCGGGTAGACAGGCAGTTCCTGGCGCCAGAATTGAGTGCCGAAGAAAACCATGAGGCTTGAGTAGCCGTAGGTTTTGTAATGATTCGGAACGGCTGCCTGGAAAATTTCCTGGATAGTTCCGGCGCTGCCCGGCGTATAAATTAATCCGCCTCGGGTGATGCTTAAGATCGTGTCTTCGCGGATACTGTTATCAAAGAATTTGGCAATGTGAGTCGCAAATGGGGTGGCCGGTTCATGTCCATAAAGCCAGGTGGGAATGCCCAAACTGATAAAGTGAGTCTGCCTCATTTTCAGTTTGACAATGAAAGCCGTGCTGAGCCAGCCTTCATCCTGCCAGCTGGGTGCCTTCGATAAAATCGACAGTGCCTCATCCACTTCTTCGATTGTGCGCTCTGCAAGCCAAGCGCCCAGGTGTGTGGCTTCCATCGCCCCGGCTCCGCCGCCGCTCACCATGATAAATCCCATTTCCGTTAGGCGTTTACTGAGTAAAACAATTTGACGGTAAACCGGATCGGTTCGCAGTAAATCGTGTCCGCCCATAATGCCCACGATTTGTCGGGCGTTGTAATTGGACAAAAAGTCTTTAATTGCGTTACTCATGGAGTGATCATGAAGGTAGCGCGAAAGGGTTTCTTTAATGTTTTTGGAAAAAACACCAGTTTGAAGATAGTGCCGATAGACCCGACGGTCGTAGGTGTTCTCTACAGTGCTCTCATCGCGAAGGTCAAAGCCGGAATAAAGAGAATTGGAGGAGTACAGATAGCTGCGGTAAATGTCAAAAGGCGCGTCAAGCTTGGGGAAAATCAGATTGGATTTATCCAATTTTTTGGTAAAACTATCCGGCAAAACACAGCCTAAAAAGAGACAATCGGTGTAAGTGGACTGTGCGGCCAAATCCGCGAGGTCGGTAAAGTCAATGTTTTGGAACACATGATGATCAATGTGTCCGGGTTCGGTAACGAGTCCCAAAAGCTGAGTGATGGTTTCAATTTCTGTGTATTCGCGCATAACTGAATTTCTCCTGATCGGATAATTTAATTGTATGGAAGTCTTTCTTAAAGCTCTATATCTGATCGAAGCAAAAGCTAAAATAAGAAAAAACAGGATAAGTTGTCATGATCGTTGTTGACCGCATACGTATTAAAGGTTTTAGAAGTATTCAGACGCTTCAGATGCCGCTTGGGCGATCTTCCGTTTTGCTCGGAACAAACAATAGCGGCAAGAGCACTGTTTTGAAAGCTTTGGAATTAGCCTTAAGCGATGAAATGGCTGTATCGCAGGAAGATTTTCACGTGGATGAGTCCGGCTGCTTCGCTCGGGAGCTCTGCGTTGATATTCGATTTGTTCCGATTAATGATCAATCCCAACGTTTATCACTATTTTCGGAGCAGTGGCAAAAGGTCTTTTCCGGGGTGGTGAGAAGAGATCAGTACCGTCGCGAGTATGTGGCCTTCAGAACCGTTTTTCGCAGAATGGAGGACGGTACCATTGAAAAAAGACGGTATGAAGTGATTCACTGGGATGCTGCAAGATTGGGCAAAGAACTTTCAGCACTTCCCTCTTCACTTTATTTTGTCAGTATAGATGCCGAGGAAAATCTCAGAGAGGATCTGCAAAACGAGCATTCATTTGTGAGTGTAATGGTTCGGCGCTTGGGGTTGGCTCTCGAGCAGCACCCGGATTATGCTCAAAAACCAATTGATGATTTGAGAAAACTCCTGGATTCTTTGTGTCAAAGTTTAGAAGGTCCCGGTGCACGGCTGCCCGACGATGTGGCTTTAACGGCAGACAATATCAATGAGTTTTTCTCATTAGTAAAGTCTGACTCTGAAAAAATCATTCCCTATTCCACACTGCAGGGCAAAGGCAGCCAAAAAAGTGTTGCGATTTTATCGATTATTATTTTGGTCGATCTTTTGGCTAAACAGGCCGCATTCACTCATCAGCCGTTTTTCATGTTAATGGCGGCCGAGGAGCCCGAAATTCATCTTCACCCCAATGCCCAGCGGGCATTAATGAGTCAGATTAAGGCGTTATCTCACCAGTGTGTGGTCTCGACGCACTCACCCTACATTGCCTCGGTATCAGAGCCCCATGAGTTCAGAAGCATGAGGCGTCTTGGGCCAAGTATTGAGGTGAGATGGCTGCCACAGAATATGGATGAGATTGAAACCCGAACGATCAAAAGGCTTATTTTGCGTTTCAGAGGGGAGACGCTTTTTGCCCGCGGTTTGATATTTGTTGAAGGAGTGACTGAAGAGCAGTTGATTCGGGGAATGTTTCAGGCCTATTTCGGAGATGACCCGAGCACCTTTGGAATCAGTATTGTAGGCGTTGATGGGAAAAGCTATGCACCGTTTCTGACGCTTGCGTTGAGCCTTCACAAACCTTTTTGTGTGATCAGTGATAACGACGGAGATGCCAGGCATGTCGTTTTAAAGCAGCTAAGTGAAACAGAAAGGCGATTGCATTGTTCGGCCAAAGATTACCAAAGCGGCGTTTATTTTTTATCACCGGGCTTAGCCATGGAAGGGGAGCTGGTCTATAAAACGCAACTCAGGCGAGAGATTTTGGATGCGCTCAAGCTCTGTAACACCTCAGTCAATACCTCGGCAAAAGCCAAGCGTTTGCAGCATGAGCGACTGTCTTCGATGACCGACAGAGACCTAAAGAGACGACTGGAAAAACGCAAGGCTGAGTACTCAGGCTTTTTAGGTGACATCATTGCTCAAAATCCCTATGCTCAACCTGTAGAGAACTTGTTGCCAAGATCTGTTCTTGAAGCATTCAAACAGATTTCGGTTTGGTTGGGACGAAAAGATCCGACCTAAATTGTGCGGATTAACAGTGACGCAAAATTCGGCACAGTTTTCTCAGTACATGTTAAAAAAAAGAAGTTTGCAGATTGGGAAATATTCAGCAAAAACTCTAAGCACAGTCGCTTATTTTGACTCTTTCTGAAACGCTATAGAATGGAAAATCATTGAAGGAGTCAAAAATGCGTTATTCCAAAGAATTACTCTACAAAGTCGCTCATGCGTTTTTGGTGGCTAACGGCAGCGATGCCTATGAGGCCAATCTGGTTGCTGATCACATGGTTAAAGCCAATCTTCGCGGACACGACAGTCACGGTGTCGGCATGATTGGTATGTATACGCAATATCTGAAAAAAGGGCAGATCCATCCGAACACTCCACCGGAATTGGTCAAAGATCGGGGAGCCATTTTGCAGTTTCAGGGACATTTGGGCTACGGTCAGCGGGCTGGTTTCGAAGCAACGAAAATGGCTATTGAACGAGCAAAGCAAACCGGCATTTGCTTGTACACGATTGCCAACTGCTGCCATTTGGGCCGTATTGGTACTTATGGGGAGCAGGCTGCTGAGGCCGGTATGGTGAGTGTGCATTTTGTGAACGTTAACCAATTTCATCCGCTTGTAGCACCATACTGTGGTTCTGAAGCTCGTTTTGGTACCAATCCTTTCTGTGTGGCGATGCCGGCCACAGACAAGTACGGCGCATTTGTACTGGATTTTGCAACTTCCATTGTTGCTCTTGGCAAAACCCGAGTCGCAATGCTCGCAGGAAAAACATTTGATGAACCGGTGATTGTTGATCCACAGGGCCGTTTGACCAATGACCCGAATGTCATGTGGCAGGAACACCCCGGCGCTTTGCTCGCATTTGCTAAGCACAAAGGTTCCGGTCTGTGTTTTGCCTGTGAATTAATGGCAGGGATCTTAAGCGGTGGACAAACGATTCAGCCCGAGCATGAAAGAAACGGTTCAATTGTCAATAACATGACAGCCTTTGTTATCGATCCTGCGGCGTTGTGCAATATTGAGTTCATGAAAAAAGAGATGGACGCTATGGTCGATTACGTCAAATCCGCTCCAATGGCCGATCCTATCAATCATCCGATCCTAATGCCGGGTGAGCCCGAAAGAATTCGTACTGAAGAGCGTAGCCGTTTGGGAGTGGAAATTGCCGACGGTGAATGGCAAGTCATTAAAAAGACCTGTTTGGATGCCGGTGTAAGCGAAGAAGTATTTGAAGGACTTTAACGGTATTTTTAACTCGGATTCTTCTTAAATTGTGCAGATTGATCACCACGTAGAAATCTGCACAATTTTGAATTCGGATTTGCAGGACGAAAAGTACTCTTAAAGAAAAAGCGATCGAAAATTCGATCGCTTTAGAATTCTGGTCGGGTGAGAGGATTCGACACATAATAAAATCAGGGGTTATATGGGCTACTTTTTGAGTTGTTACTTTAAAAGCAGCTTTAAGATTCTTGAAAGTTGATAAAAGGGCCTTGTTTTTTTAAAATGAAATCGTATCTCACGAGTACTTTTGGCGGCTGAGGGTTTTTCCCTTCGGCCTTGTTCTGTTGCCGGTACGCTTTGTGCCGATTTTAACGGTTATCCAATGACTGCACTTGCCATCAATTCTTTCAATGCCGGATTTGAGCTAGATCTCAATGTCGGTAGAAAGGTGCTTGACAAAACAGCCAAGCTAACTGAACGAGTGAGTACGGCTGTTGTTGATGCCCTTAAACAAGAGAGCATCAAGGTTCAAGTTGACCACCAATTTGATGTTGTGATTGGTTCCATCAACACTCAACTTTCTTGCATTGAGCAGGAAGTTGCCGGACTTTGCGAAAATCTAAAGTACGCAGACCAGGTATTGATTTCCCAAATCAACGATCCAACATTCAAACGAGAACATGTAGGGGACAGTATAGATGTTGTGTCCGATATGGCTCTTTTTGTTCTGCGCTTAACAGAAAGATCTTTAGAGAATACGATACAGAGGCTTGATCAATCAGGAATTAATCGAGCTTGTGTTGGTGAATGTATCGAAAAACTGTCCGCTGTCAATCTCCGGGTATATGAACTAAGTGCACTGATAGAGCAAATAGCAGAGCATTTTAGAATCAGCAATGCTTTGTTGGAAAAACCACTGACTCGCAGCAGTAATCAGATTTTCAATAGACTGCTGGAGAAGCATCGTGGCTAAGTTGGAGCTAACAGAGTCATTTGAAAAGGCGCTTTCGAAGGTTCCGATTGATATCCAAGAAAAGGCAGCAGATAAGATTGATAGTTTGCTCGAAGGAAAAACTGGAAGCATACGATTGCATCGGCTGACAGGTTTTCGACCTCCATTATGGAAAATGGATGTTATGCCAAATAAAAGCTGGCAGATAGTGTTGGAAATCATCGGAGATACTTACCGTTTGCTTGATATTGCTACGCATAAGGAAATGGACAGATATAGTCAGAAAAAGAGAGCTAAACGGTAAGAAAAGTAAGGGCACCTCGCTGGTGCCCTTAATTATTAGTACGCAACTTGATGGGGCTACTTGGCCTCGATAATTTTCATATCAAGTGTTTTTAGGTTGACTTTAACGGTGACGGATCCTCTCATCATTGCGCCGAAGGGATTCTTTGCATGATAAACAGTTTCGACGGTAGCGTAAGGCTCAAAATTCTCACCTGTAGGCGTTAGGTGCAAAACGTACCGGCTTTCGTTATGTTTGTAAGAGTCAGGGTCGTTAAGTGACTTTTTAAGAGCATCTTCAGTGGGTTTGAATGCTCCGTCCCATGCGCTAAAGAGGCTTATGAAGCGTTCAATATCAACGTGGGAGGCAAACCTTTTGGGATTGTTTTTATACTCATTGGCGCACCAGCCTAATACTTCAGGAATCTTGATCGATCCGTTTTTTGTGTAGGCATATTCGCCAAGGCAGATTCGGAATTTATCAATTTCAGAATCGGGTAGCTGATTTTCTCTTAAATAGGCGCCAATAGATTTCGTGATTTCTGTGGTATTGCGAACTTCAATAGCGTTGTGAAAATCTTGAAGCGTTTTTCCGGACAAATCTTCCAGTAGAGAGCTATCGGAATCAGAGCAGCCGGCGAGCAGAAAGACAGAAGAAAGAAGGCTAACAATTATTGGGGGGGGCAATCCTTTCATGGGGAAACTCCTTAATTTATTGAATTGTCAGAAGTGTAAGTAGTTTATTTTCCCAAGTAAAGCAAAGGGCACCACGTGGTGCCCTTAATCGTCTCATGCGACCCGTTTTCGCATGGCTCTTTTTATGAACTCCGGCGGCTCCGGCTGCCGGTTTATTTTTTTCGTGTTTTTGGCGCTCGGAGTGATCGGCCCGGTGATCTCGAAGCTGTTGGTTTGAATGGCGTTTGCCCAGGCGATCACTTCTGCAGCCTTCCAGCGCGTAGCGTTTGAGATCTTGATAGGCTTGGGGAACGTCGGCTCTGCGTGAGTCAGAAAGGTGACGGTCGATTGACCGATTCCGAGTACTTTGGCCACCGTTGGCCGATCCCAAAAGAGCTGGCCGTATTCCGGAAAATCTTGGGCCTTCACAGCGGCCACCGCCTTGGCGCGAGCCATCATTTCGTTTGTGCTTTCCATTGTCTCTCCTTATTCCGGCCGGTTGAAGTAGCGCCAGTAGCAGCCCTCGAGCCATCGTTTGAATTGCTCCGGATTGAGTCTGCAGACGGCCTCCTGGCGGCGCTCCGGAATCACGTTGACAAAGCGCTCGCTCACTTCAAAAGCGTCGCCGGCATCGGTTTTGATCCGGGTGACGAAAAACACCTTTGAGTTTTGGAAAACTTCAAGGATTTCGCCGCATGGCAAAACCGGGTTTTTGATGCACTGCCAGCTCATGACGACCTCATTTGATCCAGGTTTCCACACAGTGGTTTGCGCAGAGCACGCCGAGTTTGGAGTAGAGCTCATCGAGCGTGGCACCGATCTTTTTGGTCTTTTCGAAATCCGTGATGTTTTCGACCATGGCGCTCTGGTTGTCGGCGATCTCGCGCTTGATTGCTCGAAACTCTTCGCGCTCAGTGATGATGAGAACCTGGCACATTTCGCCGGATGCTTCTGTTTCTTTGTCGGACTCGAGCAAGGCGTTTTCGCAACGCTCAAGCAAGTTTTCAAGCTGTTTTTCGTCTTCTTTGCTAAGGCCGTGGTCGCCGGCCATACCGTAGTGGTAGTCGATCACGCCGCAGATGTCGGCCAGAAGAGCCGTGGGGATTGTTACCGTGGGTTCGATTCGTTTTGTCATGGTGAGCTCCCGTGCCCGGACACGCGAGAGGTGTCCGGATTGAACTTAAGAAACCTGAGTGAAGTGCGAGCTTTGCAAAATCATGAGCTCGGCACCGCCTGTGATCGAGATGCTCCCGTCGAGCATCACGGAGGCTTGAGGGATGGCGCGCTCAGGGAGATATTTTTTGGAGTTGTTGAAACTTGCCTCGGCAGCGACAAACCATTGTTCGACCATCTTTGCTGATGGCTTGGTGCGGCACTTGGCGTGCAAAAAGATTCGGACGGTCTCGCGGCCGGATGCGTTCAGTTGAAAAAGCATTTGTAAATCCACAAGTTAAAAACGTGAATAACGAAAAACGAAAAATGTTGATTTTTATCTTAGCGCAAAATTTCGCTTTTGGCGAATCGCGAGCACGAAAATGTGTGATTAAGGGAAAGAAAAGGGCGATCAAGAGCGATCGCCCGCGGCAGGAAAGGGGTTACTGGTGGTTACGGTGTTCGACAACGGTGCCGAGGATGGTGATTTGGTTTTCAGGTTCCTCAAAGCTGGGGTAGTCGAGGTTGATGGCAAAAAGCGAGATCTTGCTGATGCGGGGGCTGCGGAACTTTCTGAGGTAAACCGCGCCATCAACGATGGCGAGCACATGCGAGCCCGGCACCGGAGGGATGTCCGGATCCACAATGATTTCGTCGCCTGGCTTGAATGTCGGCAGCGAGCTTTCGTCCTGGACAATGTAGCCGAAGGCCTTGGCTGAAAAGTAGTGCGTGGAAATCAGAATGCCGGCTACCTTGTTGGGATCCTCTTTGCCGAGGATTTGGCCGTCGGTGCGGATGGTGATGGCCTGAATGGGCACGTTGATGTTTTGCAGCGTGGTCAGTCCCAGTAGATAGTCGGCCGAGCAGCCTAGGAGCTGAGCGCAGAGCGCGAGCTTGTCTGCCGGGATCGATGTGGCTTTTCCATCCGATCGGGCTTTCCAGTTGGTGATGGTTTGAGGATTGACTCCGATGCTCTTTGCGAGCTGCTTTTGCGTGATGCCCTTGCTATCCGCAAGCTTAAGGAGTCGATCGATGATGCTAGTGGTATTAGTCATGCGGGTCATTGTAAGTTTTCCTATCCGATACTACAAATTTTTGTGATCGCCTTCTGTTGGCTTTTGCCTTCGAGGAAGTGTATATTTCGGGAAATAATACACGGAATCCAATTTTAGCGATCAACAAAATTTATATGAAGACGCCCTCTCCTGTTGAAGTGGCCGCCTACAAGCTCATGATGAGTGAAATTGAGCGCTTGGGCAGCCAAATTGCCTTTGCCCGGCAGCTGTCTGTCACGCAGCAGTGCGTGCAGAACTGGGTCAGGCGCGGCTATGTGCCTGGCAGCGTTGTCGTGCGCCACCCGGAGATCTTTTTGATGCGCAGTG
This sequence comes from uncultured Sutterella sp., assembly GCA_900545335.1. Classification (GTDB taxonomy): domain Bacteria; phylum Pseudomonadota; class Gammaproteobacteria; order Burkholderiales; family Burkholderiaceae_F; genus Aphodousia. Next base: position 173,266 of record UQYP01000002.1, read on the forward strand.
CATCAACCCATAGATCGACCGAAGGCGTTTCCGTGACGGTCGTGAGCGCCCGGGGAGCCTAGCCATGCCCGCGCGCAGCTTGCATTCTCTCGGCGTTTGCCGCATAATCATTTCGTCTGCAAATAAAAAGCAGATCGGGATTGGCGTCCCGAACTTCGTGGCGTGCAGCCGCAGAAACCACGTGATGTGCGGTTTTTTGTTGTCTGCGCGCGTTGACTCTGGCTTTGCCAGGGCGAAAGTCTCTTATGAGCGAGGCTTGCGGGGCATCGAAAGATGCGCCGTTTCCACGAGGCGGTACGCCAACCTGCAGGACCTCGCTCACCCGATTGGCGTCGGAAGCGAGGTGTTTCAATCATTCTCGTGGAGGTCGCTATGACGGCCAAATTGCATTCCCAGAGTGTATCTACGCTCTCGGTTCCTATCGTCACACTTGTTGACGACATTCCCACAACACTTTCGACAGACGTGGCTGCCTATTTCGGCAAGCGGCATCGTGATGTCCTTCGAGCAATCGAAAAGCTTCTCACTGCAATGCCAAATGACCGTCTGCGCAATTTTGCGCAGACAGAAGTCGAGCGCGAAAGTCCGCTGCAGCCCGACACCAAAATCAAATCCAAAGCCTATCGCCTCACACGCGACGGCTTTACGTTTTTGGCCATGGGCTTCACCGGGGCCAAGGCTCAAGCTTTCAAGTGGTCCTATATCGACGCCTTCAATAAGCTCGAGGCTTCAACTCTTCGCGCGTCTGCGAAGCCTCTGCTTGGGGTAGAAAGCCCCGCAGTCGAAATCAATCTCTACGGCACCCGTGTGGATGTGGAGAGCTTCACGGTTTGCGACTACTTCGGGATCAATCACAAAGAGTTTATGGAAAACGTCTCGGAGTATGTGCGGCAGCACCCCTACATGCTCAGGCGCTTTGAGCTCAAGACGCGCTCCCGAACTGTGGATGGTAAAACCGTTACGCAACACTATTGCACGATCGATAAGCCGGGCCTTGTGGCCATCATCCGCGACTACTACGGTGAAAACGAAGAGCTAGTGCGTTTTTGCAAGCGCTTTGATCCGCTTCTGGAAAACATTCGCCGTTATGACTACGTGGATCATCCGCAGGAGGTGGTGCTCAATGAGCTCGCGCGCCCCATTGTCCGCATCGAGGACAACACGGCCATGACCACGACGCAGGATGTGGCGTTTTATTACGGCAAGACGCCCGAGGCTGTGGCAGAAGCCGCTCAAAAGGCCGCTGCTGCCTTGGGCATCGGTGTTGATGACGGATCAGACAAGATCATCAGCTGGCCGCAGTGGAATGAGCCGGGCTACCTGATTGGCCGAGACGTTTTCACGGTCATGGTGGCCGGTTGGAAAGGCGTCAGAGATCTCAAGCACACTCGGGCGTATTTGATGGAGTTTGACATCAAGGATCAGGCTGAGCGAGATCGCCAGCTGGACTTTGTGGCGAGAACGAGCGACAGCTTTGCCCGCAAGGCGTTGGTGACGATTGAAGGCGATTCAGTGACGGCCGTGCGCCTGACTTCACGCACGATGGTGCTGACTGAAGAGGAGCTCATCGAGCGGATTGAAGGCAAGAAAAACGCCTTTGATCTCTCAATGGTGCGTCAGATCTCGGACGCGGTGTTTCGTCGTTTGAACCGGGAGGCGGATCATGGCTTCTAGTTTTGACGACATTGCCCGGCAAATGGCCGAAGTGGGGATCTTTGTCCCGGAGCGCCATCAACTGCACGTGACCGCACCAGGTTACGACCGGTTTCGTCCGGATGGCCAGAGATCCAAGAAAAAGAGCGCTTGGTACAGGATCTATGAAAACCGCACGCTCAAGGGCCGCGTGTTTTATTCCGGCAGCTTCGGGATCCGTACCGAGAGCTACCTCATCAAGCCAGGCAAGGAAACTTTTACCGCCGAGGAAAAGGCCGAGGCCAAGGAATTTGCCAAGAAAGCGGCAGAACAATTTGAGAAAGACCGTCAAGCCATGGCTGCCGAAGCTGCCGCACGTGCCGCGAGGCTTTGGAAAATGGGCCACGATGTTGACGGCAAGCAGGGCTACTTGACACGCAAGGGGATCAAGCCCTACGGTGCCAGGCAGCTCAATGATCAGCTTTTGGTGCCGATGTTCAGAGCCGGCCAGCTTGTTGGCCTGCAGACGATCTCTCCGGTCAAAGATGAGGATGGGCGGGATAAAACGTTCATGCTCGGCAGCCAAATTGCCGGCGCGTACATGAAAATTGGAGATTTCGACTCGCGCCCGGACCTCATCTACGTGGTGGAGGGCTACGCCACCGGGTGCTCCGTGCATGAAGCTACGGGAGCGCCCGTGGTGGTGGCTTTCAATGCCGGCAATCTGGACAGCGTGACCGCGACCGTGCGCAAAAAGTACGATCAGGCCAAGGTGGTGATTGCCGGCGACGATGATCACTTTTGCGTCAAGCGCGCCAAGGAATTTTTTGAAAAGACCTTTGGCGTGACGCCGGTTGTAACATCAAGCGCTAAAGATCCGGAGGAGACCTTTACGCATCCTGAAAAGGGCGAGGTGGCCTATAAGTGCTTTAAGCGTCTCACGGATGGCGTGCTGGGCGTCTTTGGCTACGCTCGCTACGTTGAAAAGGGGCGCAAGGTCACGAAAAAGCTCTCCTTTGTCAATGCGGGCAAGAGCAAGGCCATGGAGGCCGCACGCAAACACCGTTGCTGCGTGGTGTTTCCTCAGTTCAAAGCAAAGGATTCGACCGGCAGCGACTTCAATGACCTCGCCCAGGCCGAAGGCCTTGAGGTTGCGGCCGAACAGCTCAAGGCCGATGACCTTAAGCCATTGGCTTCGCGCGAGGCGGCCGAGAAAGCGCCGGGCTTCATGGATGAGCGTATCCGGCGCATGAATGAGCACCTTGTGTATGTCTATCCGGTGGGCTATTGGGATACGGAGCTGCGTGAACTCGTGGGCGCGCAGCCGTTGAAAGATCGCTATGACGATGAAACGTTTAAGAACTGGAAAAAGAACCCGGCCAGGCGCGTGATCATGAAGGATCAGCTGCTCTTTGAGCCCGGGCGAAACGTGCCGGAGGGCTGCATCAACATGTTTGACGGCTGGCCTCTGAAGCCTGACAGCAGCAAGGCGTGCGATCTCATCATTGAGAATCTTTTCGATCTTTGCGGTCGTGATGACGACGTGTTTTGGTGGGTGGCCAAGTGGTTGGCGTATCCCCTGCAGCACCCCGGGGCGAAAATGCACCAGGCTCTCCTGGTGCATGGGGCCAAAGAGGGCACCGGCAAAAGCTTCATGTTTGAAGTGGTCATGCGCGAGATCTACGGGCGCTACGGGGGAACGATCAACCAGGACATCATGGATGACAAGTACACCACGTGGCAGAGCCAGAAGCTCTTCATTCTCGGTGAGGAAATCGTGTCATCGGCCGAGCGCCGAAAGCAGAAAAACCTCATCAAAACGTGGATCACGGGCAAGTATCACCAGGTGGTAAGCAAGTACGTCAATTCGCGCGAAGAGGTGAATCTCACAAACTTCGTGTTTCTCTCAAACGAGCTGCAGCCGCTTGTGCTCGATGAGTACGATCGACGCTTTATGGTCATCTACAACGACATCAAGCACGATCAGACGTACTTCAAAAACTTGGCCGAGCAAGTCGATGCCGGCGGCGTTGAGGGGTTTTACGACTGGCTGCTGCACATCGATCTGGGGGATTTCGGGCCGGATACGCCTGTGCTTGAGACAGAGGCTCACCAGGCGCTTAAATCGCTTGGCAAAGCCTCTGATGCCCGTTTCCTGGATGATTGGCTGAGCGAATCGCTTGATTATCCCGTCGGGCCCGTGGCCGGCATTCATCTGTATGCGGCCTATGACTTGTGGCGCAAAAAGACCAACGAGCGGCCGGTGACGCAGACGGCTTTCCTGACGGCCTTAGGCCGCAAGATGCGCAGCGAACGCCGGCGGGTCGATCTGTACCCGGAAAACGAGTATTACGGCCCGGATAAGGTCGTCACCGGTCTGGTGACGGAAAAGAGAATGCTGACGGTCTATTTCCCGGTTGAAAAGCAGATGGATGCCAATGAAGTGGCCGACAGCGTGCGGGCGTTTCAGTTGAAAATGCTGCAGAACCGGCAGCAGTACCACAGCTATGGAGGTTAATAACATGCAGGATTCTACGTGTTGTGCAGGGTCTGTGCAGGGTTTGTGCATGGTTTGTGCAGGGTTTGAAAGTGGAGAAAATTCAATAAAAACAACGGTTTACGATAGTGTGTGCAGGGTGTGCAGGGTTTACGCAGGCGCGCACGTATGCGCACGCATACCCGCGCGCGCAGGTACGCGCGCATACGAATGTTTTTTAACGCAAAACCCTGCACACTATGCACAGTTTTCTTTTTCTCTTTTAAAAACAAACGGTTAAGGGAATTAAGACCCTGCACAAACCCTACACACCCCCTGCACACACTATGCACAGACCTTTTGAGGGAGTTTTTCGATGAGATTGAAGTGGGTACGCCAAAAATTGCAACGCTGGGCAGCCTGGCTCGAAGGCCGCGGAAACATCAAAGGCATCCAGCTCTCCCAGGTCGGTGGGGGATCCGGTTCCGGTAAAGATGCCGGAGTCAAAATTGATGAAGATTCGCTCTTAGTTGATCAGGTGGTCAGAGAACTCGAAAATGAGCATCAGGAAATCATCAGAATGGTTTACTGCGAGACGCCCGGTGGAGATCTGGATCAAGTAGCTGAGAAAATGATATTAAATCGTAGAACCATCTATCGAAAGATTTTCGAAGCAGAAAAGGAGTTTGCTATTAGATATGATGAAAAAATGGGCAACTAAACAAAACGTTGTTGATTTGGTGTCAAAAAATCTGTATAGTTACGCTAGAATCTGGCAGAGCTTGCAAGTAGAGCTCGGAAAACATCAAAAGACCCGCACCAAAACGCGGGTTTTTTGTTGCTCTTTCGGTTTTTCCGCCGACTTGGGATAATCCTCAGAGTGTTCTGCTTTGAGGGTTTGTAAATGACCGACTGGATCAAAGTGCTGCTTGAGTTTTTATCTGCCAACAAGGCGGCGGTCATCTTGGTTTTTGTGCTGGTGATTTGCCTGGGTGGCTCTTTTATTGATGGGTTTGCGGCATTGCATCAACAATATGAGACGTGGCTGTACCTGGCGGCAGCTTTTGCCATCAGCGTGCTGATTGTTCAGCTGATTGTTTGGCTTAAGGATCAGTATTTCGCCCGGCGTGCCCAGAAGCTTGAAGAAGAAAGGGCCCAGCGAGCAAAAAAGCTTGAAGAGGAAAGGATTCGGCAGGCACAAAAGCTCGCAGAGGAAAAAGCCATACAGAAGAGGCGTCAGGCTTTAGAGCGTGATATTCGTTATTTCAATTATTTGACTGTTGCAGAGCGAAAGATTTTGCTTGAGGCGTTTCAAAAGAAACGAACAACATTCGAGGTTAACGCTCAAAACCCATCGGTAATCCGATTGATCAGTGGACGCTACATTGACGAGCTTCCAACTGGTGATCCGATGGAAATTTTCCCGGACACAAAAACAGTGGTTTTAAATCGATCGACGATCGACTTGCTCGATGAGTGCTTTGATGAGCTTATGCGCCAGTACGAGAAAGACAGAAAGTAATTCGGACTCTCTGAGTCGGCCGTATGGCGACATGCGGACCCAAGCCGTCACGGGAATAAGTTGCGGTCCTTAGCAAGCAGACGGTAATCGGTGACAGGCCGGAAAGACGGCCACAGGTTTTAGGGCCTTCTGCGAAAGCGGAGGGCTTTTTCGTATCCGGAGCAAACATGAAAGTAAGACGCGCAAAGAAAGTCAGACATCAACGAAAGCCTCTGAGCGATAACTGGGCAATCATCGAAGAAACCGGCGCGCCTGTTTGCCGGCGTGACTTTCGACATGATGTTGATCATGACGATCGATGGCACCGCATCATGATGGTGATTGCGTTTGTGGGCCTGATGTTTATGTTCACAGCTTGGCTGTGCAGAGACTAAGGAAAACAGTAAATGCGTAAAAACTCTGTTTGGCCGTATCTACTCGGATTCTTTCTTGGTTCAGCCGGTGCGGGTATGGTTTTGACACTTGGCGTGGTATTTGGCTCTAAAGGGATACTTGGATTTATTGCTGTGTTTCTTTGGTGTGCAGGTGTGATCAAACTGGTTTACTCGTCTATTGAATAGCCTACGATAGTGCGAAATTTAACCGCTACCGGTGGCGGAGTAATTCACCGGACCAATCGCTACCTTAGTGCCGTTGTTTTCAACAGGAGCAGCTAGGGCTTTGGGGTGTCGCTCGATGCCCCGTTTTTTATTCATGGTTGCAGCCTCCGGGTCCTTCCGGGGGCTGTGGCGGTACGGCGCGAAAGACCCCGAAATTTTTCTACTCTCGAGCCGCCTTAAGGGGTTGTTTTCATTGGATTGAAGGATGTCTGGACTGACTCAAAAAGAGATTGCTGAGCATCTTGGTATGACTCAGCAAGCCGTTTCAAAAACGCTCGGAAAGATGGGCATTGAGTGGCAGGCGATGTCGCTCGATGAGGTGCGTCTAGCTTATATCAAAAGGCTGCGCGAAGTCGCGGCTGGATACGCGAGCATTGACGGTCAGTACGACCTCAATCGCGAGCGCGTGCTGACCGAGCAGGTGGATCGAGAGCTCAAGCTTTACCAGCTGGCTGAGAAAAAACAAATGCTGGTCAATATCGATGTTTTTATGACGGAGTTGGAGCCGATCTTTCAGGCCATGCGGCAGGAAATGCTCTCAAGGGATGACAAGTTGAAGTTGGAGCTTGACACGCTGTACGGCATCAATGCGGATGTGACGATTTTGAATGAATACACAAACAATACTCTCAATCACCTGTCTCGATACCTCAAAGAGTATCCAGAGAATCATGGCGAGATTGGGCGAGATTCTCCGGGCACCGGAGAAAATGGGGACGACTCAATGGGCTGAAAATTATCGAGGCATGAGCTCGAAGTCAACGGCAATGCCCGGCCGCTACAACGCTTCAATAACGCCCTGGATCCGAGGGATTCATGAGGCTCTGGATGATCCTAAAGTTGAGCGCGTGGTGGCGCAAAAAAGCGCACAGGTGGCCTGGACTGACGGGGTGCTTTTGAACTACATCGGTCGCCGCATCGATCTGGATCCGTGCCCGATGATCGTCATGTTTGCCAAGCGAGAATCGGCCAAAGATTTCAACGATGAGAAGTTGGTGCCGATGATTGAGGCGACGCCTCATCTGTCGGCAAAGATCCCAATTACTTCCAAACGTGACAAAAACAACCGTTTTGACTTTAAAGGGTTCCCTGGCGGCTTTTTGAAGCTGGTGGGATCCAATTCGCCATCCGAGGTGAAGTCAACGCCGGCTCCGGTCGTGTGCGTTGAAGAGCCGGACGATTGCAACACAAACGTAAAGGAGCAGGGCGACACAATCGCGCTGCTGATCGAGAGAACGAAGTCGTTTGCCAGACGGAAAATCATTTACGGCGGGACGCCGACAGTTGAAGGATTCTCGGCTGTTGAGTTTGCCTATAAGACATCCGACAAGCGCAAGTTCTACGTACCGTGCCCGGACTGTGGCGAAGAGCATGTGCTCAGCTGGGACAATGTGCGCTGGACCGAGGATGAGACTCTAAACCACGAGATCTATGGAAAGGCGGTTCTGGATTCTGCAGCTTACGTTTGCCCGCACTGTGGCTCAATTTGGGATGACGTTAAGAAAAACCGAGCTGTGCGAAAAGGCGTGTGGCGTGCTGAGGGGCCGTTCAACGGGACAGCGGGCTTTTACATCAACGAGCTTTATTCACCGTTTCCGGGTTCGAAGCTGAAAATTCTGGTCGAAAAATACCTGACGGCCAAACACGAGCTTGATCAGGGCAAAGACGGCAAGATGCGCAGTTTTTTCAACTCGCAGCTGGGTTTACCTTATGCCTTCAAGAGCGGCTTGCCGGATGCTGATGTGCTTGCAAAGCGCGCCGAGTCTTATGACGAATTTACGGTGCCGGTTGTGGGCTGTGTGCTGACGGCCGGCGTTGACGTGCAGCATGACCGTCTGGCGGTGATCATTCGAGCCTGGGGCCCGGGCGAGGAAAGCTGGTTGGTTTACTGGGGCGAAATTCCCGGACAAACAATGACGCCAGAACGTGGTGCATGGGTTGATTTGGACGCGCTTTTAAAGCGTGACTTTAAGGCAGTCAATGGCGCCAGCCTCAAGATCCGGGCGGTTTCCATTGACTCATCGGATGGTCAAACCAGCGATGCGGTTTACTCATTTGTTCGCCGGCGCATGGCTCGAGGCTTGATGGCCATTAAGGGCTCTTCGGTCAACGATGATCGTAAAGAGATCTTTACGCCTCCAAAGCCCTCGATCGATGTCAATGGACGGCAAAAATCGCTGCGCTTCGGCTTAAAACCATTCATTGTCGGTACCAGCCGAGCCAAAGACTTGATCCTTGGCGTGGATGCCAATGCCGGCCGCATCAAGCTCGAGGGGGACGGCCCCGGGCACATGCACTGGTACAGCAGCGTGCGCCCGGATTACTGGGAGCAAATCACCAGCGAGGTGAAGGTGCCGAGTAGCCACAGCGCAAAGCGCGTCTGGCAGAAAAAGTCCGGCGTGCGCAATGAGGCGCTTGACTGTGAGGTTTATGCGCTTCATGCCGCAAGATCCTTGAAGCTGCATCTTTGGAATGCCGCCAAGTGGGATCTGGAAAGGCAAAAACAGCTGCAAATGGATCTGATTGAAGCTGCAGAGGAAAAGCCAGCAGAGGAAAAGGTTGAAGAGAAACGCGAAGAGGCAAAACCGGTTCGGGATGACTTTTTCGATGCGTTTAACCGAAGAGGTGACGAATGGTAGAGACACTGATTGTCGGCGACAGCGCCAGTTGGAGCTTTCGGCTTGCCGATTTTCCGGTTTTTTCCGGGGTTCCTGAGAGTGCGCAGCTCTTTGCATTCCTGAGGTCAGGCGGAAAGTTGGTCAGCCTCAAGGCTGAGATGATCAATGGGCGGATCTTGGTGAACCTGGATCCCAAAGCGTCGGCTGAGCTCACTGTTGGAAAGGCGTTTTTGCTGCTGCGCTTTGCCTCGGAGACAGATCAATACCAAAAGTCTGTCGTGGTGAAGGAACTGCAGGTCGTGCCGGCGGTTGACGATGAGAGTTTTGATCATCGAACCGAAGCTCAAAAGTGCCTTGCGCAAGCCGAAGCGGCTCTGGCCGACTTTACAAAAGGCGGCAGAGTGAAAAGCTACACGATCGGTACGCGATCGACGACTTTCAACAGTTTGCAGGAGTTGACGGATTTAGTTGAATACTGGCGGAAGCGAGTCTATTTGGAGACCTGTGCGCAGCAGGGCATTGATCCTCGCCGGATGCTGGTGGAGTTTGTTCCATGAGTATTTATGACGACCTAATGAAACGTTTTGAGCGAGGCAAAGACGGCAAACTCAAATTTCGAATGTTTGCCGGTGCAAAAGGCGGTCGGCTGACAAACGATTGGGGTGCCGGCGGCACGTCTCAGGATAGCGAGCTATTCACGAGCCTGGCTGCGCTGCGAAATCGGTCCCGGCAGATGATTCGAGACAATCCGCACGCGGCCAATTTGCAGCGCATTGTGATCGACAATGTGGTGGGCACCGGGATTGGTCTTCAGGCTCAAGTGACAAAGCGTGACGGATCTCCGGATCAGCCAGTCAACGATCAAATCGAAGATGCCTGGCAGCGGTGGTGTGAAAAGGACACTTGCCACACAGCCGGGCAGCTTGGCATGACCGAGCTTTTGCGCATGGCCATTGGCGGCGTGTTTCAGGATGGCGAAGCCATTATCAGGAAAGTGCGACGGCCATTTGGCCAAGGGCGAATCCCATTTGCTTTGGAGGTGATTGAGCCGGATTTGCTTTTGGACCATGGTGTAGGGACATACATGGGGCAAAACGGCAACACGATCCGCTTTGGCGTTGAAGTCGATCAGTGGCAGCGCCCTGTCGCTTACTGGATGAGGCGTTTTCACCCGGGGGACTTTGCTTATGCCGGCGAGATTCACCGAGAAGCGATGCGACGGATTCCTGCAAAGGACATCGAGCACCTGCACTTGGTTTCTCGTTGGCCGCAAACGCGAGGCGTGCCCTGGATGCACATGGTCATCCGCAGGCTGCGCGACATGGGCGGCTACACCGAAAGCGAACTGACTGCAGCTCGAGCTGCGGCAAACATCATGGGTTTCGTGCAGCAAAGCCTGGACACAGTGGATCCGGGGGACTTTGAAAAGCTTAAGAAAGTCGATCGATTCATTAAGAGCGAGCCAGGGACATTCCAGCGCTTGCTCCCAGGTGAAACCTTCAACGGGTTTGCGCCAAGTCGGCCCAATGCGCAGCTTGACGGCTTCATGCGCTACATGCTGCGTGAAGTTGCCTCTGGCGTTGGCGTTTCGTATGAGTCTCTGAGCCGAGATTACAGCCAGAGCAACTACTCTTCGAGCCGTCTGGCGCTGCTTGATGACCGCAATCAATGGAGAGTGCTGCAAAGCTGGTTGATTCGCAACTACTTGAATGACATTTACCGAGAGTGGCTTGATGCTGCAGTGATCAGCGGCGCGGTCCGGATCCCGGACTATTTCAACCGCAAAGAACACTACCAAAAAGTGCGTTTCAAGCCGCGCGGCTGGTCTTGGGTTGATCCGCAAAAGGAGGTGCAGGCTTACGTGTTGGCCGTTCAGCATGGCTTCATGTCCCGCAGCGACGTGATTGCCGCGATCGGCAATGGCCAAGATCGTGAGGATGTTGACAAGATGATCAAGAGCGATCGGGAACGAGCAAAAGCATTGGGACTTGATTTCGATACCGAGACAATCAAAGAGCAGTCAACTGGAAATAGCGAAACGGAAACCGGCGAATGAGCCGGTTTTTTATTAGGGGGAAAGGATGCCCAAAGAACTGAGATTCCGATCGCTGGCGGTCGCTGAGTCGCAAGTCAACGAGGAATGCCGCACTGTGCGTTTTCCGGTGGCTTCGGATGCGCCGGTCGATGTCGGATACGGAACAGAAACGCTTAGCCACGATATTGGGGCTATGCGCAACGGTGAGCGGCAGCAGTCGATGTCGCTTCTCTTTAACCATGATCGAGACAAGCTTTTGGGTGTGGTTGAGCGGCTCGATCAGGATGAGCACCGGACCTATGCAACGGTTCGGTTTGCGAAAACTGACGAGGCACAGCGGGCTTTTGAGCTCGTGAAGGACCGCATTCTGGTCAATGTCTCATGTGGCTATCGCGTCTATGCCTTTGACCAGTCGAGGGATGGCACGAAATTTTTAGCAAAAGACTGGGAAATTTTTGAAGTCTCCCTGGTAACAGTGCCGGCCGACACGTCGGTGGGTGTTTACCGGAGTTTGAGTGATCCTAATGAAGGAGAAAAAGCAATGACGACGAGTCAACAGCCCGGCAAGAATGCGGCGGCCGGAGATCCCAAGCCCGCAGATATTGATGTCGAAAAGGTGCGCAGCGCCGAGCGCAAAGCCGAACGCGAACGCATCCAGGCAATCGAAACGATGTGCCGTGATTTCAATGTGCCTCTCGAGCAGCGCCAGAAGTTGATCAACGAAGGTCGATCGATCGATGAGGCTCGAGCCATGGTGATGGAAACGATTCGCGGCCGCAGCGCCAATCCCACCGGTGATTCGAGTCGTGCGCACAATGACTTTGACATTGGCCTGAGCGAAACTGAGCGCAGCCGTTACAGTCTGGTGCGTGCCTTGAATGCAGCTTTGACCAACGATTGGCGTCAGGCCGGATTCGAGCGCGAAGTGTCCCAGGAATTGGCCCGCCGGATGCAACGCGACACCACAGGCTTTTTCATGCCGACCAACATCACGTTGGGTCGCCGTGATGACCCTACGCCCGGCTATCTTGCAAGCCCTGCAGCACAGGGCGGCAATTTGATTGCTACGCAGCTTTTGACGGGATCCTTTATCGAAGCGCTGCGAGCTCGAGCCATGGTGATGCGCTTAGGTGCCACGCTTTTGACAGGCCTTGTCGGCAATGTTGAGATCCCGCGACAAAGCGGCGTTTCTACGGTTTCTTGGATTTCGGAAACCGGCACGGTGACGGGCACCAATGCGACTTTCGACAAGGTGCCCTTGTCCATGAAGACGGTGGCGGCCAAATCTTTCATTTCCCGCAACATGCTCAAGCAAGCCTCTTTGGATGTGGAGCTCTTTGTGCGCAATGAGTTGATCACGTCGATTGCCTTGGGCGTGGATCTTGCGTGCTTAACCGGCACTGGCAGCAATGGCCAGCCTAAAGGCATTTTCAATCAGACCAATGTCGGCAAGGTGGGCGGCACGACCGGCACGGATCTGAGCTTTGATCTCTTGATCGACATGGAAACTCAGGTTGCGGCTGCCAATGTGGTCGGCGACACCATGGCTTACATGTGCAATGCCCGCACCATCGGAGCGCTCAAGAAACTTAAGGACGACAATGGCCAGTACCTCTGGAAGTCGATCGACAAGGGATTTGCCAACGGTACGCCAGGCGAAGTCAATGGCTATCCGGTCGCGCGCAGCAATCAGCTTCGCTCCAACATCACTGTTGGTGAGTCGCCCAGCCAAAAGACCTGCTCTGAACTTGTGTTCGGCAACTGGTCTGACATCGTAATCGGTGAATGGGGCGTGGTTGAGCTCTTGCCCAACCCGTTCTCTGCAACGGCTTACGACAATGGCGGCGTGGAAATTCGTGCGTTGCAGTCGCTTGATGTGGCCGTGCGCCATCCGGAAAGCTTCTGCATTTTCAATGACGCTGTTTTGGCCTAATGCATGTATGAAGGGGCTGCAAGGCCCCTTCAAACGGAGATCTCATGAGCTACTTCAAAGATATGGTGGCTGCGGATGTCAAACGGATTTTTCTTAATCCGGATGAGTTTGCGGAAAAACACAACATTGACGGCAAAGAGATCTTGTGCGTGCTGGACAAAAACATCAACTCAGATCCGACTCTGGCAAAGGCGTTGGGCGTCTATTCCAACACGGTCACGCTTTACGTGAGCGAGAAGGATATGGAGGTTCCGAAAGCAACCGGATCGATCCGAATTGATGGCAGTGTGCACCTTGTGGTGAGCGCCGGCGTTGAATCGGGAATGATTGTCATCGTGGCCGAGGAGCGCAGATCATGAAAATCCAACTCCAAGTCGATGAGGCAAAGCTAAAGACTCTCAGAGAGTTGCTTGCCAGCGTTCCTAAAGGCATCGAGAAGGCCACTATGAGGGCCGTTAATCGTGCTTTGAGTTCTGGCAAGGCACAGATCTCTCGTGACGTTAGAAAGGCCTTTACTGTGCGATCTGACGCGATTGGCGAGACTGTGAAGGAGCGTAAGGCGACGCTTACCAATCTTTCCGGCGAATTGAGCTCTAAAGGACGCAGGTTGCCGTTAAGAGCATTTAAGAACACACCGACGGATGCCAGCACAACCGGCGGCAACCGCAAACCGGTTCGCGTTACGGTGAAAAAAGGTCAATCTTTTGATCTGCAGCGAGGCTTCAAGTGGAAAGGTCATATTTTCGAGCGAAACGAAAATGCGCCCCGAACAAGGGTGTATCAGGATCGGCGAAACGGCCGCAAGCGCCTAGGGGCTCCGATTGAGAAAAAGTTTGACCGGGCTGTGCCGCAAATGATTGAGGAGGTGGCTGTGCAGAGCGTGCAGGCAAAGATGCGGGACGTGATGCAAAAGCGACTGGATCATGAGGCGCGGCAGCTGTTGAAAGGAGCATCCGAATGATTGAGGTTTTGCTTTGCGAGGCGTTGCGTGATGAGGTGGAAAAGGCGCTCAAAAATGTGGTGTTGAAAAACCCCAAAGGCGAACTTGTCCATCCGGTGGTGATCAATGGCTTTCTGCCTCCAAACAACCGCAGCGAGAGCGACTATCCGTGTGTGGTGATTGCCTTTGAAAGCTCGAGCGCTGATCAGGAAACAACAGAGGTTGAGGTGCGAATTTCGATTTGCACTTACGACGAATGCTTGGATTCTGATGGCAAAGAGCTCTATCCAATCAAAGCGCACGAGGATGGCCTCAATGCGGCCTCCCGCATCCGGTTGGCGTTGAAAACGCTGCCAAATGGTGTGCTGGCTAGGCGCTACGTGCTGCAGCTGCCGATCGAGGTGCAAAACACCGGGATTGATGATTATCCGTATTGGCAGGTCAACATGAAAACGCGCTGGCTGATGCGCAATCCGCATCCGATCACTGATTTCACGGGGGATTTTGATGGAGTTAAGAAAGCGTAAGAAACGAAGGGCCGTTGTCTACATCGGCCCTTCGCTCAAAGGGCTTGTGAAGCACACGGTTTTTCTTTCCGGTGAGTACACGACCCCGGTCAAAAGCTTGATTGAGAAGTACCCGAACATTGTGCACTTGATGGTGCCGGTTGAAGGTCTGCAGCAAGCTCGAAAGGATGTGAACCGCAAAGGGCACATCCTCAATTTTTATCTGACAAATCTTTTTAAAACTAAGGAGTAAAGAATCATGGCCTATAACCATGGTGTGAAGGTTTCGGAGGTTGCGACCTCCGTGCTGCCTCCGGTGACTGTTTCGGCCGGTGTTCCCTTCATTGTGGGGTGCGCTCCGGTCAACATGACGGATCCGACAAACGTCAATCGCCCCGTGATGTGCTCGAGTTATGAGGAGGTCGTGGCGGCGTTTGGTTTTGTGCCGGCAGAGCTTGATGCGGCCAGCGGGCTGAAAAAGTACGTTTACTCGATTTCTGAGTTTGCCTACGCTCAGTTTTCGCTTTTCGGCGTCGGTCCGGCCATTATCGTCAATGTGCTTGACCCGACAAAGCACAAAAAGTCTGCCGACACAAAAACGGTCACGCTCGATGCCAAAACAGGCGCGGCAACGGTGTCGGAAACCGGCATTTTGCCCTCGAGCGTCGTGCTCAAAAACAATGAGACGACCTACACGCTCGATGAGGATTATGCGCTCACGTTCGACAGCGACGGGTACTTGGTCATCACGTCTTTGCAGGGCGATGAGGAGTTTAAGTGTGCGGTCGGCACTGCCTTGACGCTTACGGCCGAAAAACTCGATCCGAGCATGGTGGATGCTGACGACATCGTGGGCGGCGTCAGTACCGCTGGTGTTAAGAGTGGCTTTGAGCTTGTCAATGATGTGTTCCCGAAATTCCGCTTGGTGCCCGGCATTCTGCTTGCCCCTGGATTCTCGGACAATGCCACGGTGGCGGCCATCATGGCTGCAAAATGCGTAGGCATCAACGAGCATTTTTCTGCGGTGAGCGTGATCGACGTTCCTACAAAGACGGTGAAAAACTACACCGATGTGGCCGCTTGGAAAAACAACAACAATGTTGTGGATCCTCAGCAGATTTGTACTTGGCCGATGGTGGCGCTCGATGACACGGTGTATCACCTTTCGACTCAGGTGGCCGCACTGTTGGGCCGCACCGATGGTGAAAACGATGACGTGCCGTATGTAAGCCCTTCTAACAAGACGCTGCAGATGACGGCGACAGTGCTCGATGATGGCTCCGAGGTGGTTCTGGGTCCTGATACCGCAGCCTATCTCAACAGCCAGGGCGTGGTGACGGCTTTGAACTTTATCGGAGGCTGGGTCTGCTGGGGCAATCGCACGGCGTGCTATCCGGGCAATACCGATGTCAAGGATGCGTTTATCCCAATTCGCCGCATGTTCGGCTGGATTGGCAATACGCTGGTGCAAACGTTCTGGCAGCGCGTGGATGCGCCGCTTAACCGCCGTCAGATCGACACCATTTTGGACTCGGCCAATATCTGGCTCAATGGGTTGGCTGCCAAGCAGTACATCCTGGGCGGCCGGGTCGAATTTTTGGAAACTGAAAACGCTACAACGGATTTGATGGATGGCATTGCGCGGTTTCATGTGTTTGTCACGCCGCCTTCGCCTAACCGTGAAATTGATTTCGTTGTTGAGTACGACGTTTCTTACCTTGAAACGTTGTTCGGGTAATCGGAGGGGATCATGGCAAACGGAGCCAACAAAATCATTGAGCGTGTGGTCAATGCCGCCGTCTTCAATGAAGCAGGAAAATTTTTGGGTATTGCCTCAATCGACTTGCCACAGATTCAAGCAATGGCTGACACCGTAAGCGGTGCCGGCATTGCCGGTGAGGTCGAGTCACCCGTTTTGGGGCACTTCCAGGCAATGACAACGACCTTTCACTGGCGTTCGATTGAGCCGGATGCGGTCGCGCTTTGCGAGCAACGCGCGCATCAAGTGGATTGCCGAGCTTCTCAGCAGGTAACAGAAACGTCCACCGGAGAGATCACGACCATGCCGGTACGAGCCACGATGAAAGTGATTCCGAAGTCTTTCAACATGGGCAGTCTGCAGCCTGGTGCGGCTACCGACAGCGAGCAAGAGTTTGAGGTGATTTACATCAAGCTCTTTGTGGATGGCGATGAGGTGCTTGAAATTGATAAGTACAACTTTGTGTGTCGAATTAATGGGAATGATCTGCTTGCCTCGGTACGAAGCGATTTGGGCTTGAACTAACCATAGGGCCCGGGGCGGAAACGTCTCGGGCGAGTTTAAATGAATTTCATGACTTTCAAACTCACTCGCCCGGTTGAATTCGAAGGCGAAACTTACAAAGAACTGCAGCTCGATTTTGACGCCATGACTGGGCGCGACGTGGTTGCGACAAAAAGGGAATTTGAACAGAGAAACCCTTTGTTGCAGAAGTCTGTAATTGCTATGGATACAGATTTTGCCGCCTGCTTTGCAGCTCGAGCAGCCAAGGTGCCGGTTGGTTTGCTTGATCACGTCAGCGCCCCGGACTACATCGGGATCACTCAGGCGGCCATCAATTTTTTGCTATTTTCCGGTCTCCTGTCAGCCGAATTTCAGGAAATGAAAAAGGCGCGAGAGGCCGTAGTAGAGGAAATGGCCAAACAGACATCGACAGAGGCCTCTGGGACATCCGCATCTTAGGTTTGAAGTTGGTTTGGGCCGGTGCAGGAGGGAGTGCCTTGGAGTGGTTTGAGGTGCCGATCGTTGAGCTTTATCAATGGAGCTACTACGTGGCCATGGAGCAGCAGCGGTTGGAAAAAAGCAACTCTAACCGAAAAAGATAACGATGGCCGGAAAGAAAAGAAAGAGTGCAACGAGCCCGACGAGGGCAACTGTGTTCTCAAAAAGTTCCCAAAAAACCTCAAATTTGGTTTGAGGTGCGGGCTCGAGGACTTTCTGCCAGCAATAACCGCCGCCATACCATTTGTGGCGTTCCCAGTAAGGGCATTTTTCACAGCATTTTTCACGGCACATTTTTACGACTCCTTCAATTTGATTGTACAAAAAAATGGCAAATCAATACGAAGTTTTATTCCGCTTGGATGCTGAGCTAGAGCGTCGATTTTCTGCGAGCTTTACCGGAGCGGATCAAAAGATGGCCATGCTCTCCAAACGCTCAGCAGAGCTCAATGAGGCCGCATCAAAGATTGATGGGCTGCTTAAATTGCGTCGAGAGACAGGGGCGCTTTTTAGTGATTTTTCCCGGCAGAAAGCTGTTGTGGAAAATTTGCGTTCGGCTATTAGCCGACTGCAGGAGCCGTCTTTGCAAATGCAGGCGACCCTGGTGCAGGAAGAGCGAAAACTTGCCAAGGTTAAGACCGCTTTTGAAAAGCACTCGGCAGCATTGAGAAAGGCCAATGTTGATATGGCCAGTTTTGGCCGTAGCACGGCAGATCTGACGCAGAAACAAGCGCAGCTCGTGCAGGGGACAGAAGAGGCAAACCGAGCTTTGGCCAGATTCAATGCGCTTTCGGCAAAAAAAGACAAACTAAAACTCCGTCAGCAAGAGATTGGCGACGCAGCTGTGCAGTCAGCCGTGGCAGTCACAACATTGGGGCGAGCGGCTGTTAATGCTTTATCGGCACCAGTGCGCCAGGCAATGGATATGCAGGATGCCATGGCCGACATCAATAAGGTTGTTGACTTTGAGGATCCTAAAGGGCTTCAGAAAATGCAGGCCACGCTCGAAAAAATGAGCTTAGAGATCCCGATGTCTGCGGTTGGTTTAGCTCAAATTGCAGCAGCGGCCGGTCAGGCCGGCATTGCCGCCGATGAGCTTGTGCCGTTTGCCGAACAGGCGGCCAAGATGGGCGTGGCTTTTGACATCACGGCCGAAGAGGCCGGCAACATGATGGCCAAGTGGCGATCGTCCATGGGACTTACCCAAGCTCAGGCGCTTGAGCTTGCTGACGCGACTAACGCCCTGAGCAACTCAAACGCCGCTCAGGCCAAACAGATCGGCGAGGTGTTGCTGCGATATGGTGCCCTGGGCAAAGTTGCCGGCTTGACAGAAAAGCAGACGGCCGCGCTGGCAGCCACTGCAATCGGTGCCGGCGCAGAGGCAGAAGTGGCGGCCACCGGCATCAATGCGTTTATGCGATCAATGGTGAAGGGCGGCGGCATGACTGAGCTTCAGGCCGCGGCCTTTGAAAACATCGGATTTGATCCGACGCAGCTGCAGAAGGACGTGCAAACCAATGCTCCTAAAGCCATTTTGGGCGTATTGGAGGCCATTAAAGTCAAGGTGCCAAAAGAGCTGCAGTCGCAGTACCTCACGGCCATGTTTGGCGAAGAGGGCGCGCGAGCCATGGGGCCTTTGATGGTCAACACCGATGTTTTGCGAAAGAACTTTGAGCTGGTGGCCAATTCCGAGAATTACGCCGGATCCATGCTCAAAGAGTTTGAGGCACGTGTTGGAACCGCTTCAAACGCTTTGACGATTGCGCAAAACGGGCTGGCCTATATCACGTCAGCCATGGGAGAACCACTGCTTGAGCCGGTCAGAAAATTTTTCCTGGCTCTCGGCAAAGCAGCCTCCGTCATCGGTGGGTTCATGAAGGAAAACCAGGGCTTGACTACGGCTGTGGTGACTTTGGGGCTGGGCGTTGCCGGCACGGCATTGGCCTTTCACGCGATTCGAGCAGCGGTGCTGTTTACGAAAATGCCGTTTTTGGCAGCACAAGGCCTGATGATCTCGTTTCAAAAGGTTTTGATGACAAATACAACAGCGGCCAAGGTTTGGTCGCTGGCGTGTGTTGGGGTCACCAAAACAATGCAGCTCATGGCGGTTGGCGCTCGAGGATTGGGCACGGCTTTGAGTTTTGCCATGACGAATCCAATGGGGGCAGTTTTGGCGATTCAAAGGGCACTTTTGGGGCTCAAGGCATCCATCGTTTCCTCTAGCGTCGCAACGAAAGCTTGGAGCATTGCTTGTGCCGGCACGAGTAAGGCGATGGCTCTCATGGCGGCCGGAGCCCGAGGCGTTGGCATTGCTTTGCGCTTTGCTATGGCCAATCCTATTGGGATTGCGATCAGCGCCGTTTCTGCATTGGTGGCCACAGGTGTGTACCTATACAAAAACTGGGATGCGGTGAAGGCCAAGATGAGCTCGATTGGTCAGGCGATCGGGGCGGCTTTCACAGGGCTCGTGAATTTCGTCAAGGCCCCGGTCAACAGCATCATCGGTTTGATCAATCAGGTGATTGCAGCCATCAACTCTTTGGGATCCTTCAAGGTGCCTGACTGGGTGCCTGGTCTTGGTGGAAAGCAGGTTGGGTTGAACATTCCTCAAATTCCTCAGCTTGCGGCCGGAGGAGTGGCAACCGCTCCTACGATGGCTATGGTGGGAGAGGGTGCGGAGCCGGAGGCGATCATTCCGCTTTCGAAACTGGCAGACATGATCAAGCCGATGCCGGCAGCCGCAGGCGGCCCCGGCGCGCCGGGTGCGCTCACGGTCAATTTTTCTCCGGTGATCAACATTTCTGGAGGCGAAAAGGATGCTTATGAGGCTGTGAGACGAGGCTTAAACGAAGGCCAGCGAAGCTTCAGACGCGAGTTTGAGCGAATGTTGGCTGAGGATGAGCGCTTGTCTTACGCCTGATCGAGGGCCCAGGATTCAGGGCTTTTGCGTTATCGGAGGCAATGAAAATGTATAGGACGGTGCAGGGTGATACCTGGGACATTGTTTCGAAAAAGGTCTATGGGACGGAATTGCAAATGCACGTGCTGATAGCGGCCAATCCGGCTGTGCGTGATGTGGTGATTTTTCCTGCCGGCATCGAATTGCAGACGCCGGCAATAACAGAAACGGCGGCCGATACGCTGCCGCCTTGGAAAAGAGGCTAAAGCATGAATGAACCCAGACAAACGCGGCTGCGGCTGTTGTTTACCAGGGACGAAAAGGATGTGACGCAGGATGTGGCCGCGGATCTTCTGGCGTGGTCTTATAGCGATCATGAAACCGGGCAAGCCGATGAGATCGCTTTGACGCTTAAAGACCCTGAGGGTAAGTGGGCTCAGTCATGGCGACCGGATGGCGGCGAAACGATTCGGATGTATCTGTCGGCCGGTACTGTATCCACGCCCGGCCCGGAGCTCTTTTGCGGCACATTTTACGTTGACAGCATTCGATTGTCCGGAAAGCCTTCGGTTGTGGAGATTCGAGCGACATCGATCCCACTTAATCAGCCGATTCGAAAGCTGGCTAAATCTCGGGCTTGGGAGTCTAGAAAACTGAGCGACATTGCCAAAACAATTGCGACAGAAGCCGAGTTGGAGCTCTTGATGGATGTTTCTGAGGATCCGACGTATGGTCGAATTGACCAGGACAAAGAGTCTGATTTGGCGTTTTTGAAAAGGCTGTGTGAAGCAGCCGGGCTTTCGTTGAAAGTAACCGATGATCAGTTGGTGATTTTCAGTCAGGATCGTTATGAGCAAAAGGAGCCGGTCGCGAGCTTTGTGCTGGGCGAGTCTGGCGTGTTGAGTTACGACTTTGAGACAGCTCAAAGCGGCAGCTACGGCGCTGTGACAGTTGAGTGGCGGGATCCTAAACAGAAAAAGAAAGGATCGGCCGCAAGCTACAACTTTAATTTGGAGAAGGTAACAGACAAAAAGATCAACCCGGCCGTGATGTCCTACACCTATCGAGATCCGAACGCCGGTCCTAATGACCAGGAATACAAAATGCGCAAGCGAGCGACTTCTCTGGACGAAGCAAAGCGGTTGGCCAAGGCCAAGCTTCGCCAACTCAATGGCCGTCGCATGACGGGTTCGCTGAGGGTGCTGGGCGATCCGTTTTTAGTTGCCGGGGAGGTGATTGAGTGCCAAGGGTTCGGCTCTTTTGATGGCCGATTCATTGTCGAAGAGGCCTCGCATTCCGGCGGCGGATCTGGCTACGAAACGAGCCTTTCTGTGCGCCGGGTCAATAACAATTATTGAGGTTTGGTGGCATGAATATTTATGACGTTTTTAATCAGTCCGGCAGCTACTTTACCGGGGCGATTGGCGAGGTGACGGATGTCGATCCAAAAATGTGCCGTGCTCGTGTCACGTTTGACGATGATGACTCGGTGACAAGCGATTGGTTGCCGGTGCTGCAGCCAAACACGATTGAAAATCACGATTACCGGTTGCCGGACATTGGCGAGGATGTGCTGTGCGTCTTTCTCTCGAAAGAGGATGGCTACATCGTCGGCAGCTTTTATGCCGGCGAAGTGGTGCCGCCAGAAAACAACCTGGACAAACGGACTGTAGTCTTTTCTGACGAAACAAGGGTGAGTTACGACCGCAAGGCCCATACTCTGGACATTGTGATTGGCAACACCAAAATCCATGCTGATCAGGCATCGGTGAGCGTTGAGGCACCACAAACGGTTGCGCTTGAGGGAGAGCAGACTTTAACGGGAAAAGGTGGCCAGAGCGTAGCCATTGAAGCCGGTCAAACGGCCTCGATGTCTGCCGGGCAATCCATTGCTCTGACCGCCCCGACCCTCACGCTCACCATGGGTGCGACAAAGATGGTTTTAAACGGATCTTCGGCGCAAATTGAGTCAAACAGTCTGACTTTTAAAGGAAACATGACAGTGACCGGAAATCTGACAGTGAGCGGCGACGTTTCAACAACCGGGAATGTCAGCGCATCCGGTGTCGTTTCGGGATCCAACATCTAAGGAAAGGGAATGCTTGGGGTTATTGGAACATTTGGGAGTCTCCCTTTTGTGTGCTCGGCTGATGTTGTGCACACGTTTAAGGATCTCTCGCGCGAGACATCGACTCGGTGGGCTCGGCATGAAGTCATTGGGCAGAAACCGGTTTTAGAGTGGATTGGTGACGATTTGGCTCGGATTACTTTCAAGATCCGGTTTGACGCGACGCTGAGAAATCCTCCGGTTGTCGGACTGATTGTGCTTAATCGCCTTTTGAAAAGCCATGAAAGTCATGTGCTGGTGATTGGCGGCGAGTACCTGGGAAAGTTTGTGATTGAGTCGGTGAGCGAAAACCGAAAGCACTTTGCGGGAGCTGGCGTTTGCTTGGTAGCTGAAGCCACTATTACCTTGACGGAGGCTGCATGAGTGAATATCTGGTGAATTTAAAGCAAGGCGTTGACTTTGCTCCCTCATCGGAAATTGCAGAGATTCTGCAGAACGTCCGAACCATTTTGACGACGCGCTTGGGGTCTGTGCCGCTTGAAAGAGATTTTGGCCTGTCTTGGGAGCACATCGATCAGCCGATCAATGTGGCCAGAGCGCTTATGAAAGCCGAAATCATTGAGGCAGTCGAGCGTTTTGAGCCACGAGCCATTGTTGAGGCTGTGACATTTGATGAGAGTGTTGAGGATGGCCAGGATGGCCTGACTCGACCAAGGGTAACGATCAGCATTAAAGGAGAGACGTAGATGAGTCAAGAGGTCATTCCTCGGTGGGGGTTGCCAGCCGTTGATTTCCTGAAAACGGATCCGGAGACAATCAAAACTGAAATTATTCGAGAGTACGAAAAAATCGCCAATGTGACGCTGGCAGCCGGAGATCCTCGCCGGCTTTTTTTATTGGGGCTTGCTGCAACCAT
Organism: uncultured Sutterella sp.; assembly: GCA_900545335.1. Classification (GTDB taxonomy): domain Bacteria; phylum Pseudomonadota; class Gammaproteobacteria; order Burkholderiales; family Burkholderiaceae_F; genus Aphodousia. Next base: position 196,171 of record UQYP01000002.1, read on the forward strand.
CATCCAGTTGCGAGCGGAAGTGAATTACGCCGCGCAGCAAAACTTGCTTTCTTACGCACAGGGTGAGTATTTGGATGCTCTGGGCGAGTCGATCGCAGTCGAACGCCTGAGCGCATCCAAGGCTGCTACAACTTTGAGGTTTACCTTGTCTCAAGCATTGGGCAATGCGTTTGTGATTCCTGCTGGATTTGAGGTATCAGCTGGCGATGTGACGTTTGCAACCGATGAGGAGTGCGTGATCGAGCCGGGTGATTTGACCGGTGAAGCGCCGGCCTCGTGCGTGCAGGCGGGTGAAGTTGGTAACGGTTTTTTGGCCGGACAGATCTCCACCATCGTCGTGCCGATGGCATATCTAGCTTCGGCGGAAAACCTCACAGAAAGCCAGGGCGGGACGGATGTCGAGGGGGATCCGGCGTATGCCGAGCGCATCCGGCTGCGTCCGGACAGCTTTTCGGTGGCAGGTCCCGAGCTTTCTTACGTCTATTACACAAAATCGTATTCGCCGGCCATTGTGGATGTGGCCGTCACTTCTCCGGTTGCGGGCGAAGTGGATGTGTATCCCTTGCTCGAGGGCGGAGAGTTGCCAAACAAAACTTTTCTTGAGGGGTTGCTTGAGCACCTTAGTGATGAAACCATCCGGCCGCTGACTGACTATGTGAAAACCATTGCGCCGACTGCGGTCAATTACAAAATCGTGGTGGATTACTGGGTCAATCGAACCGATGCCAATAAGCTCGAGACGATCCAAAAGGCTGTGACTGAAGCGGTGGAGTCTTACCGCTTATGGCAGCAGTCGAAAATCGGCAGAGACATTGTGCAGGATGAGCTGATTGCCAAAGTTAATGCGGCCGGTGCGGCACGAATCGATAGATCAACGCTTTTGCCGGTGGCTTTTACTGCTCTAGACGCTACCGAAGTGGCGCAGTGTACCGGCGTTACAGTTAATTTCAAGGGCTATAAGGATGAGTAATGAAAACGATCAAGGATGTACTGCTTGAGGACTTACTGCCTGAAAGTCTGACGCATGACCATCAAATGGCTACAGCGGCTGCAGCGGTGGATCCTCAGTTAAGAGCAGTCGCCGGTGTCGTGGATGTGGTTGCGATCTATGCGCACATTGATGAATTGACGAGCGAGCAGCTTGATCACTTTGCCGTTGGCCGCAATCTCACGACATGGCGTGAGTCGTGGCCGTTGGATCTGAAGCGGTCGGTTGCGAAATCCATCATTGCTCAAAAGGCAAGAATGGGCACGTTGTCGGCCGTTAAGAATGTGCTGGCCTCTTTGGGATCTGCCGTCTCCATTGTTGAGTGGTGGCAGGAAAGCCCGAAATCGGCTGCGCATACATTCAAAATCACAGCGACGTTGGGCGACATTGAGGGGACGCTTACCGAGCAAATGCAAGAGGATTTTTTCCTGCTGCTTGATGCTTCAAAGCCGGTGAGATCTCACTACACCTTCACGCTCAGCCAAAACGTCAAGGGAGGGATTCAAGTAGGAGGTGCGGCAAGCACGGCGAGTTTTGCAAGAGCGTCAGGGCAACGAAAGCCATGGCGTTTGGGCATTCAGATCGGGCCGGTTATCCGGCCCGTTTCTGTAAGTGCTTTTCAGGTCGGCCGCAAGGCCGTTTTTTGTCACGTGCGACTGGCAAACGTTTTGCGTGTGGTAGCGGTCGCGTAATTAGGAGCTTTTCATGGCTTATGTGTTAACCATCACCGACGACGGCCTGGCCGCGTTGGTGAATGCCCAAAAGAACGGGACGACTCCTGTGGTTTTTGAAACAGTCCAGTTCGGCACAGGAAAATACACGCCGACAGGGCAGGAAACTGCGCTGCAGGCGTCGTTCAAAACCCTGGACACGATTCAAGGCGGTGCGGTTGGAGACAACATCATCCATGTGACCGTTTCTGACTTCTCGGCAGAGGCATATACGGTTTATGAGGCTGGCATCTTTACTGACGATGGCGTGCTTTTTGCCGTGATCAGTCAGGAAACGCCGCTGGCTCAGAAGGCTGCTGGGTCTCAACTTTTGATGTCCTTTGATTTGGTGCTCGAGCAGGCCGGAGAAACGGACATTGAGTTGGGGAACACAAACTTTTTCAATCCTCCGGCTACAACGACAACTGCCGGCATCGTCCGGATGGCTACGGCCGCAGAGGTTGAGGCCGGTCTTTCGTCAGGCACCGCTGTTTCGCCCGCTGGGCTTAAGGCAAGACTCGAGAAAAGCGGGAGCCTCAACGGCAGTGCTTTCCAGGACGGTTCGATCGGCCTAGGCAAGCTTTCTGAAAAGCCGGTAAGCACTGCCGAGCAAACACTGACGCCGCAAGAGCAACAGCGGGCTCGAGAAAACATGGGGTTGACGGAGGCCGGCACGACTCAGCTCATCATTGCTTCGTCCCCTCGCTGGTACAAGCGTCCGAATTTGCCGACAGTGGCCAAAACGTCTGTGACGATCCCTGCCAATACGCAGGTCAACATCGGCAATGCAGGCTACATCAGCACAACAGATACAACGCTGCAGCTGAGTACTGTAGGGGAGGCTGCGGCTCGAGCGGGCAAAGATGTTTACATCTACGCTTGCAAACCGACATCCGGATCAGCTCCCGTGTTTGTGCTTTCACTCAACAGCACAGTGCCGACCGGGTATAACGCGCAAAACTCTCGGAAAATCGGCGGTTTTCACTGCCTGTGCGCCTCTGTCGGCACGATTTCGGGGCATACGTTGAGTGGCTACGTGGCGGGCGACATTTTGCCTTTGTCCATTTGGGATTTGCTGCATCGGCCGGTGAGCGAGCCGGAGGGCATGGTCTGGATTGAAGGCTTGGGTATTTGGGTTGACATCTATCTCGGATCTTATAACGGCAGCAAGCTTGTGAGCGCCTATGGGGCTCTGACGGCTGACGGCTCTTCGAGTCCCGCATTCCATGGCGAGAAGTTCGCCGAGTATGCCGGATTGGTTGGCAAGCGTTTGGTGCGTCGTGATGAGTTCATTGTGTTTGCAAAGGGCTCAAACGAGGAAACGAGTATTTCCGGAGGCGTAGATCCGAACACAACCGGCGGGCACGTGGATACGGCGGGCCGCAGAATGATTTCGAACTACGGCATTGAAGATTGCTGCGGGGCGTTGTGGCAATGGACTTCGGATGTGTTTGATTCCTTGGACGGACATAGCGCAACTTGGCGAACCGAGTCCAATTCCGAAACTTATACCGAGGGTGAAATGCGTTACTACCTCGATGGCTACTCGTGGAAAAAGGAAAGCGTTTTCAATCCTGCCTTCGATTCCACCGGGCACGGCTCTTGCATCGGTTTGCTGCGTCGCGGCCTTGTTGGGGCGAGCTGGGGCTGCGGGTCGTCTTGCGGTTCTCGCGCGGCGTTTCTGTACGGCTTTTCGTCTCGCGGCTGGGCGGTTGACGGGTGCCGGCTTTCGTCCGAGCCACGGGTCGTAAATCTCTAACCGAAGGGTCGAGGTGGTCGCGGTCTGCAAGTCGCAAGTCGGAAACTAATGCCGGCGAAGCCGGCCGCGCATATTTTTTAAGGAGGGTTAAAAAAGGTATTGCCTTCGGCACCCCCCCCATCTAAAATGATTTTGGGCTAGAAGGTCTCCAGTGAAGGCTTGCATCAGTTTGCTGCGTCGCAGCCTTGTTGGGGCGAACTGGGGCAACAGGTCGAATTGCGGTTCTCGCACGGCGAATCTGAACAACTTTTCGTCTAACAGCTGGGCGAATAACAGGTGCCGGCTTTCGTCCGATACGCAGAGTACAGGCTTTGCCTAATCCCGCGGCTGGATCTTTTGGCCTTCTCGAAAGGGAAAACACACAAAGGGAATGGGGTGCGGCTAGTAGCAACAAGCGAACGTCGTGCCCCATACATTTCAATGAAAAAACATGGACATCTTTGGGACAAGCTTGTTGATCCTGAAAATCTACGGCTTGCGATCAAGAATGCCTCAAGGGGGAAGCGCTGGCAGCGCAAAGTTCAAAAAGTGCTTGCCAGGGAGGATGAGTGTGTGCAGGATTTGCACAATATGCTCATCACCGGCCAATACCATACAGCGGAGTACAAAACAAAGGTCATATACGAACCCAAGCAGCGCACAATCTTCATTTTGCCGTTTTACCCGGATCGAATTGTGCACCATGCCATCATGCAAGTGTTGGAGCCTATTTGGGACGGTCTTTTGATCTCCGATTCCTACGCTTGCCGAGTAGGCAAGGGGCAGCATGCCGGATCTCGGCGCTGCATGCAATGGACAAGGCGGTTTAAGTATTGCTTGAAATGTGATGTGAGCAAGTTTTATCCCTCGCTCGATCACGAGGTCCTGAGAAAGATCATTCGAAAGAAACTTAAGGACCCGTTTCTATTGAATCTTTTGGATGAGATTATCGGCAGCGTGCCAAATGGTAAAAATGTACCGATTGGAAATTACTTGAGCCAATGGTTTGGCAATATCTACCTCAATGAGCTTGACACCTTCATCAAGCAAGAAAAGCGAATCAAACCCTATTTGCGGTACTGCGATGATTTTGTCATTTTCTCAAACGACAAAAGCGAGCTTCATGCGCTTGCTGCTGAAATAAAAGATTTTCTCGGCAGCAAGTTGCTTTTACGGCTGAGCAAATGCGAGGTTTTTCCGGTAACGCAGGGAATTGATTTTCTTGGCTATCGGCATTTTTCGCAAGGTTACATTCTGGTGCGGAAATCGACGGCCAAGCGCGTCAAACAGCGGATGTCTGCTGTTTTGCATGACCTGGAGTCAGGCAAGCTGACGGTTGAGAGAGCGACCGCGAAAGTGGCCAGCACCGAAGGGTGGCTTAAACATGCCAACACGAGGCATTTCAGTTTGTCTTTAAAACTGGCAGAGATCAAAAAGGAGATAGCAAATCATGAAAAAGTTCAGTGATTTTGCAGATGAGCAAGGGCTCGTTGGAGAAAAAATGCCTGTTGCCGAGGTTTTTAATAAAACCATCGTCGTGACCGGGTACCGTGTCATCGACTCTAAGGCAGTCAAAGGCAAACGTTGCCTGCAGCTGCAGTTTGAGCTGGATGGTGAAAAGCACGTGCTTTTCAGTACCAGCGAAGTGCTTCTGCGGCAAACCGAAAAATATGCCGAACACATCCCGTTCGAAACGGTTATTAAAAAGGTCGGCAGTTATCACACTTTCACTTAGGTGATCAAAATGCAAGGTTTTCCGAAAACTTTAAATACCCGCGAAGATTATGAATATGTCCGTTTGAATTTTGCAAAAGAGCTCTGGGCTCCTGAGTTCCAGGCTCTTCTGGATTCGAATTACGGATGGTTTTTTGTCAAGGAATTGGGAGAAGATGAACCTGGCGTGACTGATGACACGCATAAGGTTGAGGAGCAGCGTGACACATCCGGTGATGCGGAAAAAGTGGTGTGCTATCAGTTTGAATATCGAGAGGTTGAAAACAGCAAACTCAAACGCTTGGGATATAGCGTTTCAGAGGTGCAAACATTGCTTCAATAAAGTTTTCGGAGAGCAATAAGAAACCCGCCAGCGTGCGGGTTTTTTATTGCCTCCGATCAGGAGAAAACAATGTTGACAACGATTTTGCCTCAGGGCGCAGAAAGATCTCTCATGATTTTAGGTGGCACCGTGGGAGGATTTTTAAGTTTTGCATTCGGAGATATTGGCCCGCTTTTTATGTGGCTGATTATTTTCGTTTGCATTGATTTTTTGACAGGGACATTGGCCTCGATTGTCCGGGGGACTTGGACAAGCAAACAGTGCGGCATAGGTGTAATTAAAAAGGTCCTCTACTTCTGCATTGTGGCCTTGGCGCACGGGCTCGATGTCGTATTCAGTTCGCTCATTCATGTCGAGATTTTGCAATCGATTGTGATCTGCGCTTATGCAGCAGGTGAAGTCGGCAGCATCTTGGAAAACATTGAGGCATGCGGTTTCGGCAGTGTCGTTCCGTCCGGCATTCGCCGGTTGATCAAAGCGCTCAATGAACGAGTCGAAAACGCTGTGGACGATTTTGAGGGAGGGAAAAAATGAGAGCGGATAGTTTCGGCACTTTCCAGCCGGCAATTGCTGCAGATTTTGTGGCGCAGTTTGAGGGCTTGAGGCTTAAGGCTTATCGATGTCCGGCAGGGGTTTTAACGATCGGCTATGGTCATACTGGTCCCGATGTGACAGAGGGTCTTGAGATTACTGAGAAAAGAGCCAAAGTGCTTCTTTGTGAGGATCTTGCCAAACATGCGCAAGCTCTTTCCCGGTACGTCAATATCCCAATTAACGCCAACCAATATGTGGCGTTGCTTTCTCTTGCGTTTAACGTTGGCGTGCATGCCGTGGCAAGTTCGACTCTTTTGCGATTGATCAACACGGGGCGCAACCAGGAAGCTGCAGATCAGTTTTTGCGCTGGAATAAGTCTGGCGGCAAGGTGCTTGATGGCTTGACTCGCCGGCGTGAAGCGGAAAGGGAGCTGTTTTTAAAAGATGAGTAAATACCTGTATCTGATTTGTGCTCTTGCGGGTTTCGTCTTGGGGTGGTTCGTTACTTCGGCTGGATATAAGGCGGAAATTGCGGACATGGAAAGAGAAAACGCTCGAGCTGTCGAAAAACTGGTGGAGTCTCACAATGAGAAACTGGAAAACGAGAGCCGGGTACTGGCTCAAGCTGTTAGCGAGCGTGATGCTGAGATTGATCGTGCTCGCCGGCTTGAGCTCGATCTTGCTCGTTATGCTCAGCGGTTGCGCGACGCGCAGCGTGCCAGTAGAGTGCCCGCAGCCAACGTCGATTCCGGAAAGTCTGGTGAGCGATCAGACGAGCGCTGTGGAGAGCTGCTTGTCCGACTTTCGGAAAGCGGTTCAGGATGCTGCGCTTTACTTGGAAAGCTTAACGCGGACCGAAACGCAGTGAGAAAAATGCAGTAGCAGTTGCCCGGGCGCGTCCCGGGCTTTTTTATTCGATGCCGAGCGCTTTCTTTTTGATGGCCGAGACTTCGCTCATGCAGAATTTTGCCCAGGCATCAAAGACAATGCGCATTTCCCCAATTGCTTGGTCGCGATCGTATGCGCATGCGTAATTTTCGTGACTGTGATCCAGACAGCTTTCCCGGATGTCCCAAGAAAATTGAGGATGGTTGAAGCCGATTGCATCTTTTGCCCAGGTGTTGAAGGTCGCTCGAGCAAGCCCATGAGGCGTTACTCGACGCGGGAAGCCGGTGGGGTTGAGCTGGTTGAGATCCACCCAGCCAATGCCGTCGATTTTTTTCTTTTCCATGTGCAGCGTTTTGATGGGCTTTGACAGGCCATCAAGCGACATGGGTTCAAATCGTCCCTCGCGGATGTTGGGAAAAACAAAAGGGCACTCGAGCTCGAAGCGCGGCGCGGTTTTCAATAGCCAAATGGCCTCAGGTGACAGGGGTGTTTTCCTGTCGAAAGGGATCTTGTTCTTTTTGACCTTCATTCGCTCGCGGGGGATGACGTGCATGGCACCTTTGGGCGAATCCCAAACGATTTCATCCCAGCGAGCTTCTCTGGCCGTTGAATTTCTGGCGGCCGTGAGAATGGCAAAGGCGAGACATCGTGCACCTTGAGACGTTCGCACGTGATCGAGCAGCGCGGCGAAAAACGCCGGCATTTGATCCGGAGGCAATGCCGGCTCATTTCCGCTTTGCGGCCGATGCAGAGGCAAGAGATCTCCCAAGCGGCCATCTTTGACTTGGGCCGGATTTGGGCCGGCCGGGATGAGCTTTTCCCGCATTGCCCAATCAATGGCCTGCTTGAGGTCCGACAGAATTCTTTCTGGGGTGTCGATCATTGTTCGCCATTTTTCGGCGAACACGTCGGCCAGGCGCTCGGGGGTGAGCTGGATAACCGGCATTGTGGCCACGTCGGCCGGCACATGGTTGCGCAAATAGCCGAGCCATAACTCATCCCGGGGACGTGAGGCGTCTGCCCAGCGTCCGCGGGCCACATTGAAGTCAATCCATTTGAAAACCAATTCCTCGACTGTTAGGCTTTGACGCTGGACGGCCATGCGCTTGATTTTTTGCTCTTGGGAAGGGTCTATGCCTTCATCGAGTTTTTTGCGCCATTCTGCAGCCTTTTTGAAAGCCTCGGCCAAGGACATTTCCGGGTATGCTCCCAGGGCGAAATGGCGTGTCGCTCCGTTTCTTTGGTAGCGTAAGAAAAAATACTTTCTGATGTAGCCGTTTTGCAGTTTTGAGACCTTGACAATAAGGCCCGGTACGCCGCCGCAGGAGGTTGTTTTTGTGATGCTCTGCAGCTTTTTGTCGGTGATCTTGGCGAGCAGCTTTGGCATATCATTTCCTTTTATAAGTAACAATGAAATTTCCCGAGTTTCAAAAACGGTGTTTTTGTTACTTATAGTTGTTACTTATAAACGCGAGCTTTGGGCGAAAACGGGCGACAATGGGCAACAAGTTTTTTGCAGGAAAATCGCTCGAAAAGCCTTTGTTTGTAAGGAAAAGGATAGCAAAGGGCAACAAAAAAAGCGACCTGGCAACAGATCGCTTTTTGGAATCCTGGTCGGGGTGAGAGGATTCGAACCTCCGACTCCTACGTCCCGAACGTAGTACTCTACCAGGCTGAGCTACACCCCGATTACTCTTCGATATTAAGCTTTGCGCTCAACAACGAAGGATAGCAATTCTATCAGAGAATTTTTAAAAATGGAAGAGGGAATCGGATCAAGTGCATTTTTTCCTTTTTCAAGCTCAAGCACTGCTCTTGCTTTGCACTTTTCAAGCGCACCGCTTGTTTGAATAAGGTGTGAAATTTTTTCAAAGTCACCGTGTCCGTGGCGAATTGCCTCTTCAATAAATCCCTTGTCTTCAGGACCGACAGCCTGCATTGCATAGATGACAGGAAGGGTCACTTTGCCTTCAGCGAAATCAGCGCCGATTTGTTTTCCGCTTTCGCTAGGATTGCCCGAGTAATCAAGAATGTCATCTGCGATCTGAAAGGCGTTACCTAAAGCCATTGTGTAATCAACAAGGGCTTTTTCAGCCTCGGGGCCGGCCCCGGCTAAGGCAGAAGCCATTTTGGCTGCGGCGGCAAATAAGACGGAGGTTTTGCGTTCAATGACTTTTAAGTAGCGTGGTTCATCAACGCTTGGGTCATGGGCATTTTTCATTTGAATGACTTCGCCTTCGCTTAAGGTATTGGCAGCGCTTGCCAAAGCCTGCATGACCTTTAGGTTGCCGATACGGATCATCATCTCAAATGAGCGCGTGTACATAAAGTCACCCACCAAAACAGCAACGCTGTTGCCCCAACGGGCGTTTGCAGTGGGTCTGCCGCGGCGCATCATGCCTTCATCGACCACATCGTCGTGCATGAGTGTGGCCGTGTGAAGCATTTCTATTGTGGCCCCCAATTCTCGGTGAGCGCGGCCTTCGTAGCCCAGGGCTTTTGCCATCAGCATCAAAAGAGCCGGGCGCATACGCTTGCCGCCTGCCTGCGTGATATACGAGCCGATTTCTGTAATCGTCGGGCTCTGGCTATGAGCAAATTCACGCGCAAGAATTTCGTTGACCGCTTTCAAATCGTCAGCAATAGGTGCCAGAACGGTTTGAACGGATTGCTTAAGAGAAGAAGTGTTCGAAGTCATAGTGGGCTCATTATACCTGCTGGCAAAAAACAAAAAGGGGAGGTTTTAAACCTCCCCCCTGATGCTTTCTTTTAAGCGGTTTGAGACTTATTTTCTACCGTTTTTTCAGGTACCGTTGCATTGAGCTTTTGCTGAAGCATCGCGATGATTTCATAGTGATTGATCAGTTCGCGTGCAAAAAGCAGGAAGCTTAAGAACAGTTCACAGCCTCTGGAAGAGAATCCTTTATCGGGACCGTTGCGCAAAAGCTTTTCCTGAATTGTCTCAATACGGCTTAGAAGCGATTGAGCATTGGCGTGCAATGCGCTCACATCCGCCCTGCCGTTATGGTTGCCGACAATTTCAAGTAAGAGCTGTGACAGGTCTGCCAGGTCCTGACTTAATTCACCTTGGAAGGTACGGTGACGATTGGCAATGTGATCCTTTGCCACACGTGAGAGCGCTTGAAGCGAACGGCCGACATCGCGCAGGTTTGTAAACGTTCTGAAATAACTGTAGCGAGCGTCGTTATCTTCTTTAGTGGGAACATAAGCCGTATTGCCCATCTTGTAGTAGACGCCTCTTTCGTTCGTTAACTGATCAAAATTTTCATTGGCTTGCAGCTTCAGCTTGCGCAATCCGCCTTCATCGTCATTTAAGAACATTTCAACGATGTTGTTGTAAAGCGTCACGGTCGTCAGGAGGTTTTCGCCGACACGTTGATTCAAAATTTCGCGAATCTTATCGACGTCATAACGAATGGCTTGTTCTGCTTTGTAGTTGGCTTCCTGCTGATTAAAGCGCATGTTGCTGCGAACGATCAGGAAGAAGGCAAGCAAAGCAAGAACGAAAGCAATGAAGCCGCCGCCCAGGAAAATGATGATACAGACAACCGCTGCCAAGGTACTCGCTGTTAAAGCCGTCAGGAACCAGCCGCTGATCACGGTTAAAACACCGGAGATACGATATACGGCCGTTTCACGGTCCCAGGCACCGTCAGCAAATGATGAACCCATCGCCACCATAAAAGTGACATAGGTTGTGGAGAGCGGCAACTGCAATGAGGTGGCAGAAGAAATCAGTGCGGCTGACAACACGAGGTTCACCGAAGCTCGCACATAGTCAAAGGGCAAAGGTACTTCGCCGCGCTTAAGTCTTCTGGGCTTAAAGCGAGAATCGAGTCCTTTTTTGACCGCACCGGGAATCAACTGATTGACGATATTGCCCAAACCCATAGAGGCTCGAACGATTACACGACCGGGAATGGAGGAGCCGAACTGCTCATGATCGCTTTGTTGAGAGGACAAATTCAAAGCAGTTTGCAAAACACGGTGGGCCTTTTTAGAAAACCACAGCGTATAAACCATCACGAGACCCGAGGCGATCAGGAAGAAGGTCTCGGTCTTCGTAGAAACCAAGAGTCCCTTCATCATCAAGTCATCAGGTTGAGCGCCGGAGGCCATCCAAATCTTGAAGCTGTCGTATGCGGCCAAAGGCACACCGACGAAGTTCACCAGGTCGTTACCGGCAAAAGCGAAAGCCAACGAGAAGGTGCCGGCCAGAATAACGATCTTGAAGACGTTGAACTTGCAGACAAGAATCAGGATTTGGAAAAGAATAGAAAAACCGACAAAAAGCGTTATAACCAACATGGGTGTATTGACCTGAATCCAGTCAATCCACTCAGGACGCATAAAGCTTGCACCCTTGGCGCCCTTCATAACGAGGAAGTAGGCAATAGCCGTAATCGAGAGACCGCCGAAGACGCCGCCGACATAGGGATAAACTCTTTCAAAATGGAAAGAGAAAATCAGGCGCATGATGTATTGAATAACAGCACCTGAGACAAAGGCCACGACCACGGAAATCAAAATGCCGGAAATGATCGTGAGTGATTTACTTGTATTAATAAAATCAAAAATCATTTCCATTGAGGCGCCGTCCAAATAAAGCTTGAATGCGGCGGCTGCAATAGCACTGCCTAATAATTCAAAAACAATAGAAACAGTGGTTGAGGTGGGGAGGCCGAGAGAGTTGAAGGCGTCCAGTAAGATCACGTCGGCAATCATTACCGCAAAGAAAATAATCATCACCTCGGTGAAGTTAAACATTTGCGGGTGGAAAATGCCGGATCGCGCAATTTCCATCATGCCTGATGAGAATGTAGCGCCGAGCAATACCCCGAACGTTGCAACCCACATCGTCGTGCGAAAGCTTGCGATGCGGGATCCCATAGCAGAATTTAGGAAGTTTACGGCGTCGTTGCTGACGCCAACGAAAAGGTCAAAGCAGGCGAGCCCGGCCAGAAACACGAGCATCGCTATATAGTAATATTCCATGAGAATTCCGTCTTGAATTTGTAATATTGGTAACGCTGTTTGCAACGTTTGGGCGAAGTTTATGACAAAATTATGACAACAATGTGACAAAAACGTGAATCGGACGGATATTTTTGGCTAATTATTGATTAAGTCAAGTGTGCCTTTGAAAATTTCGAGAAAAAGATTTGCATAACTCTTTGATTTGTGAAATAATCCGCATTTCCACGCATGAGTAAGTGGGACTTTGTCCTGCCGATTAACTATAAAAAGGTTTCGCAGACAGTGCGTTGGCTGAGCGAAACGGGCGAGGTATTAATAAATGTACGCAATTATCAAGACCGGCGGAAAGCAATATCGCGTTGCTGCCGGTGACATGCTCAAGGTTGAAACCTTGAACGCCGAAGTCGGCTCCCAAGTGACCCTTTCTGAAGTCTTGGCTGTTTCCGATGGCAATGAACTCAAAGTTGGTGCACCCTTCGTTGAAGGCGCCAGCGTTACCGCTACGGTAGTTTCTCACGGCCGTCACGACAAGGTTCGCATCTTCAAGATGCGTCGTCGTAAGCACTCCATCAAGAGCGCTGGTCATCGTCAAAACTACACGGAGCTCAAGATCGAATCGATCGCGGCTTAATTAAGACTTTTCTAAGAGAGTAAGAAAATGGCACATAAAAAGGGTGGCGGTTCTACCCGCAACGGTCGTGATTCCCAAGCTAAGCGTCTTGGTGTGAAGGTTTTCGGTGATGCTGCTATTAGCGCCGGTGGCATCATTGTTCGTCAACGCGGCACGCAATTCCATCCCGGCGACAATGTCGGTATGGGTCGTGACCACACCTTGTTTGCCAAGGTGGACGGCACGGTGAAGTTTGAAGTCAAGGGACCTCAAAATCATCGTTTCGTTAAGGTGATTCCCGCTGCTTAATCAGCGATGACGACTCGGGTGAAGTTATTCACCCGTACAGTACGCAAAGAAGAAAAGGCCATGTCGGTGACATGGCTTTTTCTGTGTTAAAGTAAGACGTTATCTGTTGTTTGCTCAGTAAAACTGAAGCTGCTTGAGGTCGATATGAAATTTGTTGATGAAGCTCGTATTGAAGTTGCCGGAGGAAAAGGGGGCAATGGTGTTGCGTCTTTTCGCCGGGAAAAATTTATTCCGAAGGGCGGTCCGGACGGTGGCGATGGCGGTCGCGGCGGTGATGTTTATGCTGTGGCAGACTGCAATATCAATACGCTGATTGATTACCGCTATGCTCGCAAGCATTTTGCGAAAAACGGCGAAAACGGCCGCGGTTCCGACTGCTACGGTGCCGCCGGTAACGATATCGAATTGCGTATGCCTGTCGGCACGCTCGTCACCGATGCCGATACCGGGGAACTTGTAGCGGATCTCACCCGTCACGGAGAACGCTATTTGCTCGCAAAAGGCGGCAAAGGCGGCTTAGGTAATCTGCACTTTAAGTCCAGTACCAACCGAGCTCCCCGTCAATGTACGCCGGGGGAAGAAGGCGAACACCGCTTTTTAAATCTGGAATTGAAAGTATTGGCCGATGTCGGTTTATTGGGCATGCCCAATGCCGGTAAATCCACTTTTATTTCTGCAGTATCGAATGCCAGACCGAAAATTGCAGATTATCCGTTTACAACGCTGCATCCGCAGTTGGGCGTTGTGCGCGTCGGTCCTGAACAAAGTTTTGTTGTAGCTGACATTCCGGGGCTAATTGAAGGAGCTTCTGAAGGAGCGGGCTTGGGGCACCTGTTCCTGCGTCATTTGTCGCGTACGAAACTTTTGCTTCATATTATCGACATGGCTCCTTTCGATGAAAGTGTTGATCCGGCGGCAGAAGCCAAGGCAATCGTTGAAGAACTTAAAAAATACGATGAGGCTTTGTATAACAAACCTCGCTGGCTGGTTCTCAATAAGGTTGATCTCATCGCTCAGGAGGAGCAGGATGAGAGAATCGAGAATTTACTCGATGCACTTGAAGTGCCGCATGAAGAACGGGTTTTTGTCATCTCTGCCGCAACCCGTGAGGGGTGCCCAGAATTGGTAGCCGCTATTGCGCAGTACCTCGATGAAGAACGTCGCCGTGAAAATCAATATATGGGCGATGAGCGAATTGAGATTGAAGATGACGAGGTGCAGATCATCCAAGCTTAAAGTAAGTATTTTCACTTAATTTTGCTGAAGGAGCGGGCGACTGCTCCTTTTCTTTTTTAAAATTTCCTTCGTTTTGTTTTCTAAAAGCGAGGGAAAAAATGCAGCAAAACACACAACAACAGACGCTTCCTGCCTGGACGCTCGATGACGCATACGGCAGTGTTCAGGATGAGCGCTTCCAAGCAGAACTGAAAAATGCCCACGATAAAATGCATGAGCTTGCTCAGTCTTTAACTGAGCAGCTCTCTAAAGACGATATTTTGCGTCTGATGCCGATCTATGAAGATGCTGCAGAAAGTATTTCTTCCCTGATTTCTTTTTCCTATTGTGCTTCAAGCGCTGACATTACCGATGCTGATGCATCAGGAGCCTATGCGCAGACTCAAGCTTTGATGGCTCAGTTGGAAGCAACTGCCAAACCGTTATTTACGGCTTTAGGTCAAATTGATGAGAAGGATGAGTTTTGGGCTAATCCCATTATTTCTCATTGGCGCTTCGGAACGATGGAGAAGAAAAACTCCTGGCGCGCAAAGCTTAACGCAGAACAAAACGCCATTATCAATCAATTTGCCGCCACGAATTTTTATCCTGTTGATGCAATGTATAAGCGCCTTAATAAGTCGATGCTTGTTGAGGCTAAAAACAGTGCCGGCGAAACCGTGCATTTGACGCATTCTCAGTGCGTGGGTGTGCTCAAAGGCGCAGATGACCCGGTCTTAAGAGAAACGGCTCAGGCAGCCGTTAACGCATGGTACAAGGAACACGCCGGCTACTATGTGGACTTACTTAATCTGCTTCACGGCTTCAGAAAGACTCAATTCGGTATTGCCGGTCTGGACGATTGGATGCGTCCGAGCTTAGAGCAAAACCGAATCAGCCGGGAAGCTCTGATGGCGGCGTTAAATGCCATTAAAAACCGTCAGGCTGAGATTCAGGAAGCGATTACGGTTCGTGCTCCTTTCTTTGGTCGCAAAGTCATGAAAGCCTGCGATTTCTTTGCACCGATTCCGGTGAAAAATACCGGTAAAGCCCCTTATATCCCCTATAAGCAAGCTATTGAAACGGTCAAAGCCGCTTTGGTGGAAGTCAATCCCGATATTCCGGCCTTTATTGACATGATGCTTGAAAAGCATTGGCTCGATGCACGCGTGGACTCTAAGAAAGCCGGCGGCGCTTTTTATTCACGCTTTAACCGTCTGAAGCAGCCCAGAGTGTTTACCACTTATCTGGGAAGTTTCGGTTCTGTCCTGCAGCAAGCCCACGAATTGGGTCATGCTTTCCACTACTGGGTGATGCGTGATATGCCCACGAATGAAACGGAATTTCCGATGACGCTCACTGAAGTGGCAAGCACCTTTAACGAAGCCAACGTGAGACGCTATTGCGCCGAGCACAGCCAAAGCGATGAAGAGCGTCTGGGCATTTTGTGGCAGGAATTAGTGAGCTGCGCTAATTTCTGTCTGCAGTTGCCGATCCGTATGGGCTTTGAGACCCGTTTCATTGAAAAGCGTCAAAAGGGCCTTGTGACTCAGGCTGAGGCTGAAGCCATGATGCAGGAAGTTTGGCACGAATTTATGGGGGATGCGATTGAAGACAGCGATCCTTACCTCTGGTGCTACAAGCTTCACTTCTACATGACCGATCAATACATCTATAACTATGCCTACACGATCGGCTACCTCATGTCCCAAGGTCTGTGCCGTGAACAAATGAAGCGGAGAGCAGATTTCCCGAGGTTCTATCGCGAATTTTTGCGTGATACCGGTCGCATGACAGTTGATGAACTGATTGCAAAACACATGGGATTGGATGCAACAAAGCCCGATTTCTGGAATCAATGCCTGGATCAGGCTTGCAGCCACATCGCTGAATTCAAAAAACTCATCAACAAATAACAACTAAAAAAGGTCCTGCTGAACATTGACTAAGCAGGACCTACCTCTTAAAAAAACAGATTAATTATTGATTGATGCCTTTTTTAATCCAGTCGGGTTGATTGGCTTCAAAACGGCTGATGGCCTCTTCATGCTCTAGCGTCAGAGAAATCGCATCCAGTCCTTCCAGTATGCAGTGTCTTCTGAATGGATCAATTGAGAAGCTGTAGCGTTTATCTCCTACAGTAACGGTGCACTCTTCGAGATCAACCGTGATGGACATCCCGGGAGAAGCTTTTAGCTTTTGCATGATTTCTTCAATTTCATCTTCTGTCAGACGGACAAGCAGCAGACCGTTTCCCAATGAATTATTGGAGAAGATATCGGCAAAGGATGAAGCGATGATAGCGCGAATTCCGAAGTCGAGCAGCGCCCAGGGAGCGTGTTCACGGCTTGAGCCGTTGCCGAAATTATTTCTCGCAACGATAAATTGAGCACCTTGGTAGCAGGCCTTATTGAGCACAAAATCGGGATTAGGCATGGTCTCTGCTTCATCGAGATAACGCCATGTATGAAAAAGGTGTTTTCCAAATCCCTTTCGGTCAACGGCTAACAGGAACTGCTTGGGAATAATCTGATCCGTATCGATGTTGGAGGCATCCATAGGAGCAGCCACCGCGGTGAGTTTGGTAAATTTTTGCATTGTGACTCTCCTATCAGAGGTATTGGCGGACATCAACGATTTTGCCCGCGACGGCTGCGGCAGCGGCCATTGCCGGACTCATCAGATGCGTGCGGCTGCCTCGGCCCTGACGGCCGACAAAGTTTCGATTTGATGTCGAAGCCACACGAGAACCGGGAGCGGCAATGTCGTCATTCATTCCTAAGCACATTGAGCAGCCGGGCAGCCGCCATTCAAAGCCGGCCTCTTTAAAGATTTGATCCAAACCTTCTTTTTCAGCCTGTGCTTTAACAGCCATAGAACCCGGCACAGCTAAGGCTCTGATGCCTTGAGCAATATGGCGTCCCTGAAGAACTTTGGCAGCTTCACGGAAGTCTTCAATGCGCCCGTTAGTGCACGAACCAATGAAAACCGTGTCTATAGCAACCCCTTCAATGGGTTTGCCGGCTGAAACCTCGATATAAGCCAGTGCCGACTCAATGGCGTGACGTTCCTGCTCATCGGCTGCTTTTTCGGGATCCGGAACACAATCGGTGATGTGGCAGACCTGCCCGGGATTAGTGCCCCATGTGACCATCGGAACCAAATGACCGGAATCGATCGTGATTTCTTTATCGAAGTGAGCATCTTCGTCAGAGGCTAAAGTTTTCCAGTATTGCACCGCTTCATCCCAATCTTTGCCTTTGGGAGCAAAGGGGCGGTCTTTGAGGTACTCAAAGGTTGTCTCGTCGGGCGCAATCATGCCCGCTTTGGCCCCCACTTCAATAGCCATATTGGATAGCGTCATGCGCCCTTCCATACTCAGAGAAGTGACGCCGTCGCCGGCAAACTCGATCGCATAGCCCGTTGCGCCGGCTGTAGTCAGAACACGGGCAATCTCCAAAATCAAGTCTTTTGCGTAAACCCCTTTAGGCAGTTTGCCCTCGCAGTTAATACGCATGGTTTTGAGCTTTGCCTGTTTTAGGGTTTGAGTGGCCATGACGTGTTCAACTTCACTTGTGCCGATACCAAAGGCTAATGCACCGAAAGCTCCGTGCGTGGCCGTGTGAGAGTCACCGCACACAAGTGTGGTACCGGGAAGCGTAAAGCCCGTCTGCGGCCCGATAATATGCACAATGCCCTGATTGGGATGGCCTAAGCCGAAAAGTCTGACACCGAAGTCTTCACAATTTTTCATCAGGGTTGTGACCTGTGTTTTGGCAATGCAGGAGCAGGCATCGATCGAAGCCTTTTGAGTGGAGATGTCATGGTCCATGGTGGCCATCATCAATTGCGGTCTGCGAATCTTGCGTCCGGCTTGCCGCAAACCTGCGAAAGCTTGAGGGCTCGTCACCTCATGGACGATGTGACGATCAATGTATAAAAGCGGCAATTCACCGGCTGCCTGATTAACGACGTGAGCGTCGTAGACCTTTTCATAAAGTGTCTTTCCCATCTTTAAACTCCTAAACGCTCAACGATTGCGTTACCCATCTGTTCAGTATTGACCACTGTTGCGTTAGGCAGTGCGCGCGCGAGATCGGCCGTAACAATCTGGTCTTTGAGAGCCTGAGCCACGGCATTTTCTACGTCTTCTGCAGCGTGAACTTCACCGAAAGAGTGTCTGAGCATTAGGGCCATAGAAAGAATTTGAGCTATCGGATTGGCTATTCCCTGACCGGCAATGTCGGGTGCCGAGCCGCCCGCAGGTTCATAAAGGCCAAAGCTGCCCGAAGCGAGCGAAGCAGAAGCCAGCAGTCCCATTGAGCCCGTGATCATGGCGCATTCATCAGAGAGGATATCGCCGAACATGTTCGAACAAAGCACTACGTCAAACTGAGCCGGATTTTTAATAAGCTGCATCGTAGCGTTATCGATATAGAGGTGATCGAGCGCTACTTCCGGGAAGTCTTTTGCTACTTCGGTGACGATTTCGCGCCAAAGTACGGAGCTGGCAAGAACATTGGACTTATCAATGGACGTGACTTTTTTGTTCCTACCCATTGCAACTTTAAAGGCTACTCGGGCAATGCGTTCGATTTCAGGGCGAGAATAAACTTCCGTATCGTAAGCGCGCTCTTCATTGCCGCTGCCTTCGCGCCCTTTGGGTGTGCCGAAATAAATGCCGCCCGTGAGTTCTCTGACGACCATTGCGTCAAATCCTTGGGCTGAAATATCGGCTCTAAGGGGACTTAAGGCATTTAATCCCGGGAAAATCCGTGCCGGGCGCAAATTGCAGAAAAGCCCGTAGCGTTTTCTGAGCGGCAAAAGCGCTCCGGCTTCAGGCCGCTCACTATGAGGCAGATGATCCCATTTGGGACCTCCTACGCTGCCGAATAAAATTGCTTGAGCTTTGTCGCAGGCATCAATCGTTACCTGCGGCAAAGGTTTGCCGAAACGGTCAATAGCGGCGCCGCCGACAAAGCGTTCATCGTAAGAAACCGTAAAGCCGTGTTTTTGACTGACAGCGTCTAAAACTTTCAGTGCTTCTTTCATCACTTCCGGCCCGATACCGTCACCGGCAAGCACTGCAATGTGGTAATGCTTAGGCATGGCTAATTTTCCTTTCCTGATCGTTGGTTTTGAGCGCTAGGCGACTTTCTTTTCGCGTTCTTTTTCAATTACTCTGGCCCGTTCAATGCTGTTGCAGGCATCAATCAGGGCCAAGGCAGAGGATTCAATCACATCGGTTGAAAGTCCCATGCCGTGGAAGGTTCGTCCTTCGTAGTCAACATTGACGTTAACCTGACCGAGAGCATCCATGCCGGCGCCATTGGCTTTGATGGTGTAGCTTGTCAATTTGCAGCGAATGCCGGTCAGACGCGTAATGCAGTTGTAGACCGCATCCACAGGACCATTACCGATACTGGATTCCGTACGCGTGCGCTTGCCGACTTTCAGGCGGACACTTGCCGTAGGAATAGCGCCGTGCGCTCCGCCGCACATGACATTAATCGTGTCAAGTTTGAAGTAATTTTCCTGAGCTTCGTCTCGCTGTTGGAAAAAGAGCAGTGCTTCAAGGTCATAGTCAAAGACCTGCCCTTTGCGATCGGCAAGCTTTAAAAAGCGCTCATAGATTTCATTTAAATCGTAGCTATCATCGGCATAGCCCAAGTTTCTCAGGCACGCTCTGATCATGTGTCTGCCTGAGCGTGCGGTCATGTGCATGGTGTTGCCGCTGAAGCCGACACTTTGCGGTGTGAGAATTTCATAAGTCTCACGGTTTTTAAGTACACCGTCCTGAT
This sequence comes from uncultured Sutterella sp., assembly GCA_900545335.1. Taxonomy (GTDB): domain Bacteria; phylum Pseudomonadota; class Gammaproteobacteria; order Burkholderiales; family Burkholderiaceae_F; genus Aphodousia. Next base: position 216,018 of record UQYP01000002.1, read on the forward strand.
GGATACCGGAGCTGTGGGCAAAGGCATTCGAGCCAACAATAGCCTTGTGCGCAGGAATAGGTTCATTGCAGATTTTTGAAACCAGCATCGACGTGCGGGCAATATTTTTGGCAACGATGTCGGTGTAAAGACCGTTGAGGAATTTTTCACGCAATTTAATGGCCATGACCACTTCTTCAAGTGAACAGTTGCCCGCCCTTTCCCCAAGACCGTTCACACAACACTCAATCTGTCTGGCTCCGTGACGAATCGCGGTCAATGAGTTGGCGGTTGCCATACCGAGGTCGTTGTGGCAGTGCACCGAAAGAATCGCTTTATCAATATTGGGGACACGGTTGATGAGGTTAGTGATAATGGCACCGAACTCTTCAGGCAAGGTGTAGCCGACCGTATCGGGGATATTAATGGTTGTGGCTCCGGCTTTGATCGCGTTTTCAACCATTTGGCACAAGTAATCAATGGGGGTGCGGCCTGCGTCTTCACAGGAAAATTCCACATCGTCGGTGTAATTTCTGGCGAGTTTTACGCAGGCAGAAGCCATGGCCATGATGTCTTCTCGGCTTTTCTTGAGCTTATCCTGCACATGAATGTCAGAGGTGGCGATAAAGGTGTGAATGCGGAAGTGATCGACGCCCTTCATTGCATTGCCGCAAGCTTCAACGTCTTTGGGGACACAGCGGGCTAAACCGCAGGGGATTGCATGCCTGAGGCTGCGGGAAATAGTTTGAACAGACTGAAAGTCACCTTCAGAGGAAATAGGAAAGCCGGTTTCAATAACATCTACTCCCAACTGATCAAGTGCCATAGCGATTTGCAGCTTTTGCTGGACACTCAAGCTTTGAGGCAGAGCCTGTTCACCGTCACGAAGAGTAGTATCGAAAATAATGATTTTATTGGGGTCCTGATGGTAGGCCATGATAAAAGTTCCTCATTGCGAAATCAGTTCTTTTTGCAATGAGAAAAATTTAAAACTTCTTTGTTTTTGCGTCAATAAGGAATTTATATTATAAGAAAAATAAAATTTATAACCTATTGAAAAATAATAAATAATGAAAACAAAATAATTAAATATTGCAATTTATTTGCTGTGCAATAATCCAATTTCTGCAAAAAGAAATTGTCTGTTTTTGCAGAAGTTGACACAAAAATAGCGTTAACGAGTTTTGATCGTAACTGAGAGAAACGGTTTCGTTTTAATGATGATGTTCGATCAGCTATTCAGATCGGGAATTAGGATTTTTTAGAGGCTCGAACCAAAAGCATCATCGGCCGCCTGAGCTCGTCCATCATCCCGGGAAGGTGCAGCATGTCTTGAGGCGGCTGCGCTTCAATCACTGCGTCAAGGCTGAAACGGTTGTTGATTAGGCCCATCAGGATTTCGGTCAAGGTGTGGTGGTATTTTGTCACGGATAATCCGAGGAATTTTGTTTTTCTGGCGCCTGAGAAAAAATAGTTGTCGATCGGCCAATATTTCGGCTCTCCGTTTTCTTGATAGATCCAATCCTGATTAATGCCGGAAGTGAAAACCGGATGCTCAATATTAAAAAGAAAGACTCCGCCCGGTTTTAAGGTTTTAAATACTTTTTTAAAAATTTCTTCAAGATTTTCGACGTAATGCAACACTAAATTACAGATGACAAAATCCCACGCGTTTTCTGCAAACGGATACTCTTCGATAGCGCAGACCTGGTACTCAATCGCTTTGTCGTAATTTCTTTTTCGAGCCTCTTCAATCATTTTTGAGCTAGCATCAATTCCCAGCACTTTCGATGCGCCTTTTTGGACACAGTAACGGCTGTGCCAGCCGTAACCACAGCCCAGATCTAAAACGCTTTTGCCTTCTAGATTGGGAAAAAGTGTTTTAAGCTCGTGCCATTCGCCGGCCGCCTCCAGGCCTTTTTGGCTTCTGGTCATGGCTGCATAGGCATCGAAAAATTCTGCATCGTCGTAGATGGAGGCCATTGGCTGTCCTCAGAAAATCAATCTTTTTGGGTTGTTGCAATTTCAATCAAATTGCCGTCTGGATCCCTGAGATAAAAGGACGTGATGGGGCCGAGTGCCCCGGTTCGATTAACAGGTCCCAATTCGATATTAATATGCTGCGAGGACAAATAACTCTCAATTTCGGATACCTTTAATGGTGTTAAAAGACAAAAATCGGCGCTTCCGCTTGTGGGGACGGCTGCATGCGGTTCAATGACTTGATCGGATTCGTGGAAATTAATTTTGGAGGATCCGATTTGTACGGCAAAGCGATTTTCTCCGAAGCGAATCACTGTGCAGCCGAGACACTCTGAATAGAAATGAACAGAACGCTCAACGTCTTTAACAGTTAAGACAAAATGATCAATTGCAGAAAGTGATAAGTTTTTTGTCATATGGTGATGCGAAAAAAAAGTGTTGATAGGTCTGTTTTTAACTCAATCAACACTTTTTTTCTTTAAAAGCCGTAGAGCAGCCAGTCTTGGCTGGGTTTGGATCGCTTATCATCTTTACCGAAAAGGTGGGGAGCCAGATCGGCAAGTGCTTTGCGATAGACATCGTGCTTAAAATCGATGACATCGCGAAGCGGAACCCAATAGTCGTTCCAGCGCCAGGCATCAAATTCGGGCTGGTTGGAGGCAAAAAGATTGATTTTTGACTCCGGTCCGACTAATTTCAGTAAAAACCAAATTTGTTTTTGTCCTCGGTAAATGGAGCGATCGGCACGTCTGAAAGCATCCGGTACATCGTAGTAGAGCCACCCGTTGGTGTGCGCAATGATTTGAACATCATCGGCAGTTAACCCGATCTCCTCATTGAGCTCACGCATGAGCGCCGTCTCAATGTCTTCGCCTTCATCAATGCCTCCCTGCGGAAATTGCCAAGCGGGCTTTCTCAAACGCTTGGCCCAAAATACCTTCTTGTCAGCATTGGTTAAAATAATGCCAACATTCGGACGGTAACCGTCACTGTCCAACATGAAAGGCCTCAAAATCTCTAAAATTACTCTTTTACTTTTACCAAATCAGTGGTAAAAAGTGCACATCGAAAAATTGTACCTTAATTAGCGAGAAAACAATGCGTGCTCGTTCCTTTTTTATTTCTACTTTGAAAGAAGCTCCGTCGGATGCCGACATTGTGAGCCAACAACTGATGATCCGTGCCGGCATGATCAAAAAGCTGGCTGCGGGCGTTTACACCTATATGCCGATGGGGCTGCGCTCTATTCGCAAGATTGAAAATATTATCCGTGAAGAAATGAATCGGGCGGGTGCGATTGAGCTGCTGCTGCCGATGGTGCAGCCTGCGGAATTGTGGCAGGAGTCCGGTCGCTGGGAAAAGTACGGTCCGGAACTTTTGCGCTTTAAAGACCGCCATCAGCGCGACTTTGTGATTCAACCCACTTCCGAAGAAGTGATCACAGATTTTGCCCGTCAGGAAATTCGCTCCTGGCGTCAATTGCCGGTCAACTTGTACCAGATTCAGACGAAATTCCGTGATGAACGCCGTCCCCGTTTCGGTGTGATGCGCGGTCGTGAATTCACGATGAAAGACGGCTACTCCTTTGACCGCGACCAGGAAGGCGCTTTGAAGTCCTATGACAAGATGTACGATGCGTACCAAAGGATTTTTAAGCGTTTGGGCTTGAATTTCCGCGCTGTGGCTGCGGATACGGGTTCAATCGGCGGTGACCGCTCCCATGAATTCCAGGTGATTGCCGATACCGGGGAAGACTTGATTGCCTACTGCCCTGACAGCGATTTTGCCGCCAATATTGAATTGGCCCCGGCTCCCTGCTTAATCGCAGAACGCGCCGCGGCTAAAGAAACGATGCAAAAGGTGCCGACTCCTGGCAAAGAAAAGTGTGAGGACGTCGTTGAACTTTTGGGCCGTGAATTGACCTCTTCCATGAAGTCAGTTGTGCTGGCTGCCGACCGTGTTAACGAAAAGGGGGAAGCAATTGAACCGCAAATCGTGATGATTATGCTTCGCGCCGATCACGATTTAAATGAAGTGAAAGCAGGAAAGTTGCCTGAATTAAAAGAAGGCTTCCGTTTCGCAACTGACGCGGAAATCATCAAAGCATTTGGCTGCAAGCCGGGCTACTTGGGACCTGTCGGCATCAGCAAAGACATTATTGTTTATGCTGATCAAACAGCTGCCAACATGAGTGACTTCATTTGCGGAGCCAATGAAGAAGGTTTCCACATCACAGGCGTCAATTGGGAGCGCGATTTGCCTGTGCCTAAAGTGGCTGATTTACGTAACGTTGTTGAGGGGGATGCCTCGCCTGACGGTAAGGGTGTATTGAAACTGCAGCGCGGTATCGAAGTGGGTCACGTTTTCTATCTTGGTACGAAGTATTCAGAAGCATTGAATGCCACGTATTTGGATGAAAACGGTAAGCCTCAGGTGCTGCAGATGGGCTGCTACGGTATCGGTGTCACTCGTCTTTTGGGTGCAGCGATTGAACAGGGACACGACGATCAGGGCATTATTTGGCCCGAAGCCATGGCGCCTTTTACGACCGTCATTTGCCCGATGAATTATTCAAAGAGCGAAATGGTTCGCGAAGCGGCTGATAAAATCTATGAAGAACTCAAGGCCGCAGGCGTTGATGTGATTTTGGATGATCGCGATATGCGTCCTGGCGTGATGTTTGCCGAGTGGGAGTTGATCGGTGTGCCGCATCGAATTGTTGTGGGTGAGCGCGGTCTGAAAAACGGTGAAGTGGAATACGCCTATCGCCGTACGATTAAAGACAAGCAAATGGTGAAGGTCGAAGATATCGTCTCCTTTATCTGCGCCCGTTAATTCCACGAGCTCGCGATAACCTAAAAAACCTCCCTTAAGGTCTTCTTTAAGCGGAGGTTTTTTGATGATTTGGTGCGCTTTTGACGCATAGAGTATTAAGCTTTATGCGGCAAAAACTGTATTCAATAGAGGATTTAATTTATGCAATCAAAAGCCTTGCCTCTGATTTGTGCAATAGTCTTTAATTTGGCCTTTTTGCCTTCGCTTCAGGCTAAAGAGTTCCCGGCGCCGACCACGGTTAGTGCTGAGATGGCAAGAACGATTTCTGCTAAGCTCGGAGCGCTGTGGTTAAGTTCTGTTGAGAAACCTCAAGAGGTTTCTGCCATGGCGGCTGACTACGCAAAAAATGCCGGAGTGGCAGCCCAAGCGTTAGCCCAAAAGCTTGATGTGAAGGTTGAAGCAGGAACCTTGGGCGGTGTGCCGACATTTACTTTAACGCCCAAGAATTTACCTGCCGATAGAAAGGATAAGGTTGTCTATTATATTCATGGCGGCGGCTACATTTTGGGACACGGTATATCCGGCATCGGGGAAGGCGCATTATTAGCCGGTCTAGAACACTACAAAGTAGTTTGTGTCGATTACCGAATGGCTCCGGAACATCCCTTCCCGGCAGCTATTGATGATGCTTTTGCCGCTTATAAAGCTTTGGTGAAAGAGGTTGGAGCTCAAAACGTTGTTGTTTTCGGTACCTCAACCGGAGGAGCGATGACATTGATTTTGGCTCTTCAGGCCTATCGTGACAAAGTTGCAATGCCGGCTGCGTTGATCTCGGGGACACCGTGGTCAGATATCAATAAGATCGGCGACAGCTATTTTGTAAACGATGGTGTGGATAATGTTTTGGTCACTTATGATCGACTCATTAAAACTGCAGCCCGAATGTATGTCGGTAAAGCTGATCCTATGGATCCTCTTATTTCGCCCGTATACGCTTCAGATGATGAGTTAAAAGCCTTCCCGCCTACGCTGCTTTTATCCGGCACTCGTGACCTCTTTTTAAGTAATACCGTTCGGATGCAAAAGAGGCTTCTTCAAAACGGAGCGGACGTGGATCTGATTGTTTACGAGGGACTGTCGCACGCTCAGTACTATTTGGATACCGCAGCACCGGAAACGAAAGAGCATTATGCTTTTCTCGGTCAGTTTCTTGAAAAAATTTTCAAAAATTAATGAACTAATGCACGATCTGATTGAAATTTAAGAATCAAAAAACCGTCCGAATCGGACGGTTTTTTGTTTGAATGAATTCGCTGAATTAGCGCTTGCAGCACTTCTTCTTAGAAGCAACAGCAGCCTTGAAAGCGGCGCCGGCGGTGAACTTCGGCAACGTCGTGGCCGGGATCTTGATCGTTTCGCCGGTAGAAGGATTGCGGCCTTCGCGAGCGGCGCGCTTAGCAGCCTTAAACGTACCGAAACCGATCAATTGGAAACCGTCACCCTTGGCAACAGCCTTAACGATGGCGTCAAACACGGAATCAACGATGCGGCCGGCTTGAGCCTTAGAGAGTTCGTTTTCTTCAGCGACAATTGCGATGAGTTCTTGCTTGTTCATTGGAATTCTCCTAAAAAAGTGAGCATCAGAATGATGGACACCCTTAATATACTCCATCTATTCCCTTTAAAACCAGTGGGTTGCGCTAAAAAAGCCCTCTGAAAGGCACTTTTTTATTGATATGAGTTAAAAAACAGGAAAAACGTCGTAAAAATGAGACAAAAAAATGATGCCAAGGCTGAATTTGCAGGGGTTTGAAGCGATTTTCGGGAAAGAAAAAACGCTCTGAAATCCTGTCGGAATTCAGAGCGCTGAGCAAGAGAAATTATTTGGCGACAACCTTGGTAGCGGTCGGGTTCTTTTTAGAGACTTCCAGCAAGCGGCGGAAAGTATCTGCAGAAAGGGTTACTTGCTTTAAAACACCTGCGCGCGTTTTTTCGTTAATGCGGCTCGTGTCGCTGCCGTGGAGCAGTTCCAAAAAGAGATCGGCGAGTTCACTTTTAACCGTGTCGGGCAAAATAGCCTTGGCAATGAGCTTTTGTTTGGCTTCTTCGTAACGGTTAAGCTGGTCGCTGTCGAGCCGCTTAAAGATTTTATCGGCCATAACTTCTTCGCCGTGATAATTCATTTGGAAGAGTGTTTTTTTCAAAAGCTTTTCGTTTTCAGAATACTCCGGACAGTTATCCAGTGTGGCTCGGATAGCCGTTGCCTGCAGGAGCGCACTCCAAAGAGCTTTAAACATCAAAAAGGGCGCAGGATTCAAAAAATCAAAAAGAGGCAGCTTGGCCTTTGACACTCTGGCAGCTTCTCGGGCAGTAAAGCGCACTAAGTCGCGGATACAGCCGCCGTAGGTATAGCCCAGATCTTCAGCAAATTGGTTGGTAATAATTTTGCTCATTTTTTAAACCTAAAAATTAACGTTTATTGTCAACCGGATCGAAGGTTAATTGAATGGTCTTCGGAGGATTGCCGGTCGGGTGATTCGGGAAAGGATCACACGCTTGAATAGCACGTTCAACCGCACGGTCAAAAGCGGGAAGACCGCTCGGACGAATCAAGCGGGGAGCGCCGGCCTGACGTCCATCGTTTAAGAGATGAACTTCATAGACCGCCTTATACTGCCCCGGTTTCATATTGGGTGAAACCGCAAAGGCAATGTTGGGGCGAATACATGCGATGATGCGGGAGCTGTAAAGAGCAGACTGAGGACCGCCCGCTTGTACGGTCACACCGGCAACATTGTCTTTAGAGGACGCCTGCAGTTCTTTTAACTGTTCGTTTCGCATTTGCTGAGCCAAACGTTTGGCTTGCTCGCGGCGGCGCTGCTGAGCCTCTTCACGCTGCTTTTTCTCTTCAGCCAGACGTTGCTCTTCAAGCCGTTTCTGTTCTTCGGCCCTGCGCTCTTCTTCAAGTCGCTTTTGCTCTTCTAATTTTTGCTGCTCAAGCTTCTTTTTCTCTTCTTCCTGCTGTCGGATAGCGTCTTCGTCAGGCAGCTCTTGAGCCTTTTGTTCAACCTTAGGCGCAGGAGGGGGAGGCGCAGGCTGAGGTTCGGGCTCAGGTTGCGGTTTTTCTTCCGGCTGAGGTTTCTCTTCGGGCTCTTCCTGAGGCTCTTCTTTAACCGGTTCAGTCTTCACTTCTTCCTTAGGTGTCACAGGAGAGGTGGTGCTCATTTGGGCGGGAGACCAAAGTTCAGCGTAAACAACATCCGTACTTTCCGTGTTCCACTGAAAGACAAAGAAAAGCCCGACAAACAGAATCGCATGCATGAACAACGCAAGCACGAACGGCAACCCCCAGCCGGCAGGCTGTCGGTTTGATTGCGGGCGGGTGTTGTTATCCTGAGTAGGAGCCGCCGATTTGTTCTTTTTAATGGGATTCACAGCTTACTTTTCAACTTTAAGTGACAGACCGACACGGGCAATGTCCGCAGCCTGGAGTTGTTTCATTACATTGACCACCTGCTCATACTGCACGACCTTATCGGCAGCGATGACCACAGGGATGTCAGCTCGGCCTTGCTGGGCTTTTTTCACCGTTGCAATGAGTCCAGGCATATCCACGGCCAAAAGCTCTTTGCCGTTTCGCACGGAAAGAGCGCCTGTCGGATGAACAATGACTTCAACAATAGTTTCCGGTGCTTTTTCTGCCTTTTTCACGCTCGGCAAATTGACCAGGGAAGGATTAACAAAAGGCGCAGCGACCATCAAGATCACCACAAGTACGAGCATAACGTCGATATACGGCACAACATTGATTTCGGCCATCAATCGGCGTGAACCACGACGTGACGAACGCAGACCTTCCATCATTAACCTCTTTGACGCTGCAGAATGTTTTGGAATTCTTCAGCAAAACTTTCATAGCGGTTGGACAAACGTTCAATATCGTTGGCAAATCGGTTGTAGGCTGCAACGGCCGGAATGGCAGCAAAAAGACCGATAGCGGTGGCAACCAAAGCTTCTGCAATACCGGGAGCAACAGTTGCAAGCGACGCATTATCCAGAGCAGACAAACCGGTAAAAGCGTTCATAATGCCCCAAACCGTGCCGAATAAGCCGATATAAGGTGAAACGGAGCCGATGGAAGCCAGCGTCGGCAGACCGCTTTCCAAGCTGTCCATTTCTCTTTGGTAAGTGGCTCTCATTGCACGTCTGACACCATCGAGCGCTTCAGCCGATCCGCGGGTAGAGAGCTTTAAGAATTCCGTCATACCGGAAGCAAAGATTCTTTCCTGAGTACCGGAATGCTCACGATGATTTTGAGCGTGTTCATAGAGCTTGTTGAGCTCTGTGCCGCTCCAGAAACGGCTTTCAAAGTCTTCGGTCAAACGCTTGGCTTGTTTGAGTTGGAAGAATTTTTGGAAAATTCTTGTCCAACTGACTAAAGATAAAATAATCAGAATGGCCAAAACTGCCTGAACCACCACACTGGCGTGAGTGAGTAAGGACAAAATGGACATATCGGCACTTGCGTTCATAAAAATCCCTTTATTCAGTTTCTGTCTCGTTGACAGTCAACAAATTTTCAATCGTTTCAAACATGGGCGACGGAATCGCCTTGGGCAAGCCCTTTACCGGATCAATACAAACAACCCGCACTTCGGCAGCTGCCATTAACAGATCCCCTTTGAAGGCTTTCTGATCGAAAACGAAACTTGCTCTTTTTAAGCTTTTCAGTACTGTACGAATTTGCAGCTCATCGTCAAGTTTTGCCGGACGCTTGAACTGAATGGACAAATCCGATACCACAAAGGCACAGGTCTTCATTTCCAGCAAAGCATTTTGATTCCAGCCTAAGCTGCGCAGAAATTCAGTACGTGCCCGTTCAAAAAATTTCAAATAGTTGGCATGGTAAACCACGCCGCCCGCATCGGTGTCTTCAAAATAGACACGAGCATTCCATAAAAATGCATTTGAAATTGGGTTTTGCATTATAACACGTTGTTTTTATTAAAAAAGTGACGAAGTTTGTCCGACAGCTCCGGGCATCTCGTAACCAAAATGCTTGTAGGCCAGCAATGTCGCAACACGCCCTCTGGGCGTTCTTTGTAAATGCCCCTGCTGAATCAGGTAAGGTTCAACGACGTCTTCAAGCGTTTCGCGATCTTCACCGACTGCAGCGGCCAGGTTATCAATACCGACAGGACCCCCGTTGAATTTTTCAATGATGGCCAATAAAAATTTTCTGTCAATTAAGTCAAATCCCAAAGGATCCACGTCAAGCATCTGCAATGCTTTATCGGCCACCTCTCGGGTCACAACCCCGTCATACATCACCTGGGCATAGTCGCGCACCCGTCTGAGCAGGCGGTTGGCAATACGGGGTGTGCCGCGGCTGCGCCTTGCCACTTCAAAGGCACCCTCTTCATCAATTTTGACATCTAAGAGCTTTGCGCTGCGTTTGACGATTTTCGCCAAATCCTCATTGCTGTAAAACTGCAGCTGAGCCACGATGCCGAAACGGGCGCGCAGGGGATTGGTGAGCATGCCGGCTCTGGTGGTCGCCCCGATTAAAGTAAAGGGCTTTAAATCCAGCTTAATGGAGCGGGCAGCAGGACCCTCTCCGATCATGATGTCAATCTGAAAGTCTTCGAGCGCAGGATAAAGAATTTCTTCAACGACGGGTGAGAGGCGATGGATTTCATCAATAAAGAGTACGTCGTTTTCCTGCAGATTGGTCAAAATTGCAGCTAGATCGCCCGGGCGCTCCAAGACCGGACCTGAGGTTTGCCGAAGGTTGACGCCCATTTCATTGGCTACGATATGGGCCAGTGTTGTTTTGCCTAAACCGGGAGGACCGAAAACCAAAAGATGGTCAAGAGCCTCGTGACGGGATTTGGCCGCTTTGATGAAAACCGATAATTGCTCACGAGCTTTGGGCTGACCGACGTAGTCAGCCAGTCGGGTCGGACGCAGGGCGCGGTCGACATTCTCTTCATTCGGGGAAGTGGATTCGGCCGTGACAATCCGTTCAATCGTTTGCATAGCGTCTTCCTAATCAAATATTTTGCAAAGCCATACGGATGCCGTCAGACACAGAAATGTCTTCCGGTAATTTTTTTACGGCTAAATTAGCTTCGCGTTCACTGTAACCCAGGCCGATCAGGGCATTGATAATGTCTGCAGTTACGGAGTTGGGAGCGGTTACGGCAACGTCTGAGAGCGTAGCGGTGAGCTTATCTTTGAGCTCTAAAATCAACCGTTCGGCTGTTTTTTTACCGATACCGGGAACTCTGGTCAGAAGTGAGGCTTGCTGCAAAGCGACAGCGTTCACAAGATCCGATACGGAAAGACCGGACAGAATCGAAAGGGCTGTTCTTGCTCCGATACCGGAAACTTTTAGCAACTGACGGAAAGTTTCCCTTTCCTGGTTGGTTAAAAAACCGTAAAGCAATTGAGCATCTTCTCGAACAATCATATGGGTTAAGAGTGTGACTTCTGAACCCAAGCTCGGAAGATTGTAAAAAGTCGACATCGGTACATCGATTTCATAGCCTACCCCATGCACATCGACCACGATGCGAGGAGGATTACTCTCTATCAGTTGTCCTTTGATGCGTCCGATCATTTTAAACTTTCCTCGATAATCCTAAATGCACTTCCCAGGCGGCACGGTTTTTGGCACCTGAATGACGTCTTGCGTGCCCTGCACTCGTTTTAGGAGCCTGCATGGCTCCGATCATTCGAAAAGACTGCGCAGCACAAACTGCACAAGCGAGCGCATCGGCCGCATCGGGCTGAATTTTTTCAGGTAAGCCCAGCATATGCGACATCATCGCCTGCACCTGAGCCTTTGATGCACGACCTGTACCGACCGTCGCTTGTTTAATTTCCGTAGGAGTGAATTCGTTGACCAAAAGCTCTTCGTTAGCTAAAGCGGTCAGCGCGGCGCCTCGGGCCTGTCCCAGTAAAAGCGTTGTGTACGGATTCATGTTGACAAAGACTTTTTCGCAGGCGGCAAAGCTCGGGGTCGTTTCCCGGGCAATTTTTCCCACTTCAGTAAAAATGAAGCGCAGCCTTTGGGCGAGCTCCCCTTTGGGAACATTAATGACGCCGGCAGTGACAAATTTGAGTTCACTGCCGTAAACATCAATCACCCCGAAACCGGTGTGATTAAGCCCGGGGTCAACGCCCATAATCCGTACAAAATCGCTCACGATTTAGTGCCTGCCGAAATTACCGAATCCGCCCATGCCGCCCATACCGCCCATGCCGCCGAATTTGCTCAAGCCGCCCAACGCTCTCATCATCTTGCCCAGGCCTCCCTTTTGCATCGTGCGCATCATGGCCTGAGTCTGCTCAAATTGTTTGAGCATTTTGTTGACTTCCTGAACGGGGACGCCTGCACCTGCGGCAATACGGCGCTTGCGGCTTGCCTTGATGATATCGGGGTGTGTGCGCTCAAAAGGCGTCATGGAATTGATGATGCCTTCGGTGCGGGCGATGGCTTTTTGAGCATCCTCATCATTAATTTTGGAGGCGGCTTCTGCAAACTGAGAAGGAAGCTTCTCCATTAAGCCTGAGAAACTGCCCATATTTTTCATCTGAGCCAATTGTGCTTTGAAGTCGTTTAAGTCAAACTTGCTGCCTGACTTCATCTTTTGAGCAAGCTTTTGGGTTTGCTCAACGTCAACGGCTTTTTGCACTTCCTTCACAAGGGCGACAATATCACCCATGCCAAGGATGCGGCTTGCCATGCCTTCGGGATTAAAGGGTTCAAGACCGTCGATTTTTTCCGACACGCCGACAAATTTAATGGGTTTGCCGGTTGTGTAGGCAACAGACAAGGCCGCACCGCCCCGGCTGTCACCGTCTAACTTCGTCAGAATGACGCCGGTGAGCGACAGGCGTTCGTTAAAGGCCTGTGCTGCCTGAACAGCCGTTTGACCGAGCATGGCGTCGGCCACAAACATGGTTTCAGAAGGTTTAAGCACATCGTGAAGTTCTGCAACTTCATTCATCATGGCTTCGTCAATCGATAAGCGACCTGCCGTATCCACAATGAGCACATCGTAGAAGTAACGCTTGGCATGAGCCAGTGCATTTTCGGCAATAGCCAGGGGCTTAAGGCTTGCGTCCATGGCGAAGTTGTCGGCACCGGCCTGCTCTGTGATGACTTTCAATTGATCGGCAGCGGCGGGACGATAGACGTCAGTTGAAACCGTCAGCACTTTTTTCTTACGGTCTGCCACAAGGTAGCGGGCTAACTTACCGGCAGAGGTCGTTTTACCGGCGCCCTGAAGGCCGGCGAGCAAAATGATGGCAGGCGGCTGCGTAGCCAGATTGAGTTCTTTTTCTTTTTCCGAAAGGCTGCCGCCGATAATATCGGTTAATTCTTTTTGAACAATGCCAACGAGCGCCTGACCGGGGTTTAAATTGCCGATCACCTCTTCGTTCATGGCCTTGGCTTTGATTCGGGCGATCAATTCGCGGACAACGGGCAGTGCGACGTCGGCTTCAAGTAATGCAATCCGAACCTCTCGGAGCATTTCCTTGGTGTTTTCTTCGGTCAAGCGGGCCTGACCTCGCATAGTTTTAATGACGCGCGAAAGGCGTTGACTTAACGTGTTGAGCATTTCTTTTCAAATTAATGGAAATAAGTACATAACAATGATGGCCCGATCCCTTACAATGAGACCATATTCAAAACCATGTCATCGACGAAGTCGGATAGGTGAGCTCATCAAATGGATTTAAACCTCATATTGTACGGTGTTGCGTCAATTTTTTATCTGTTGGTCGGCGGAAAAATTGTCAGCACATTTAAAAAAAGGGGAGATCAGGCCCCAACGTGGTCTTTGCCGGTTATTGCAGCGGCCATTGTGGCGCACTTTTGGGTTTTGCAGTCAGAAATTTTCTGTGCTCCACAAACCGTTCTGATTACATTCGGCAGCTCCGTGTCTGCCATGTGTTTTTTCAGTACATTGATTTTATTTTTCGGAGCGCTTTATTCGCGTGTTCATGCGCTCTACGGAATCATTCTTTTAATTGCCGGAGTGGGGCTCTGGAGCCCGCTCGTCTTCCCATCCGAAGCCGAACCGATTGTCGGGGCAACCTTTGCGTTTAAGCTTCACATTGCCTTCGGTCTGCTTGCTTACAGTTTCATGCTGATGAGTGTGGTTCAAGCGGTGTTGATGGGTATTTTGGATGTGAGACTCAAGAGCCATGAGGCGCTCGATGAGCCGGAAGGCATCGTGGCCTCCATGCCGAATTTGATGACGATGGAGCGGATCCTTTTCAGAGTTATTTTGGCCTGCTTTATCGTTCTGACGCTTACCATTCTGACCGGTATGTCGTCGACCGTGCATTACCTGGATTCTCTCTTAGCTTTTGATCATAAAACCGTTTTGACGATTCTCAGCTGGGTTGTTTTCGGTGTCTTATTGCTCGGCAGAAAATTTTTGGGTTGGAGAAGTAAAAAGGCTTTGATGATTTTCTGGATTGCCGTTGCGCTTCAGGTGATTGCCTTTTTTGCTTATCGCTTTGTTTTGGATGTTTTGAGGTAGTGCAGCGCAATGCTCGGTAAATTGCTCTTTTTTGTTCTTTTGGGATTAATTTTGTTTGTGCTTTGGCAAAAAAAGCGCATAGCCCGAATCAGAAGTGAGGAAAAGAAAAAGAGAATTATTGAATCTCAAAAAATGGTTCAGTGTCCGCAGTGCGGAGTGCACTTTGCTGAGGTGGACGGCGTTTGGTTTAACGGACGGATGTACTGCAGCAGCGAGTGTGCGGATAAGGCTAAGGAATCACGATCATGATCACGATCGATTCCAACGGTTGGATTCGAGGGCAGGGGTGTGAATGTGTGCCCAGCCCCTTTTTTGATGAAAGAGAAGGCACTCGCGAAACCGACCTCATTGTCATGCACAACATTTCCCTTCCTGCCGGCGTGTTTGGTCTGGGGTATGTACAGGCTTTGTTTAAAGGGGAATTGTTGGAAACAGAAATTGCCGGCTTTGAGTCTTTGAGAGGGCTTAAAGTTTCTTCTCATTTTTTCATCGACCGTGAGGGGAAAATTTGGCAGTTTGTCAGTACAAAAAAACGAGCCTGGCACGCCGGGCAATCCCAGTTTCAAAGGCAAAGTCGCTGTAATGACTTTTCTATCGGCATTGAAATGGAAGGCAGTGATTTTGTGGCTTTTGATGAAAAGCAATACCTTTCATTAGAGAAGCTTCTCACGGCTTTAGTGCAGGCAGAGCTAGGGCTGCGTTTTATTACCGGTCACAGCGATATTGCACCGGACAGAAAAACCGATCCGGGACCTTATTTTGACTGGGAAAGGGTCCTCAGTGTTGCGCCGCTTTCAAAACAGCTACAATATTCGGCTATTCAAACATTTAAATCCAAAAAATGATGGCCAGTTTTCTTGCGTTTATCTTCAATATGGTGACCACTTTTGTGGGCTGCCTGTTGATCCTTCGCGCCTATATCTTTTATCAGCGTTTGTCTATTTTTGATCCGATTGCCCGCCTTGCGTGGTTTGGCACCAATTGGCTCGTCATTCCCGTGTCCCGCTTGGTCAAGCCCGGCCGTCGTTGGGAATGGGCCTCTGTGCTTTCGGCTTTTATCATGGCTGCCGTTGTGGCGGTCGTGACCCGACAGGTGACGGGACTGCCCATCAGTTGGCTGGGAGTGCCCGTGTGCGCCTTGTTTTTGCTTTTGCGCTGGGTTTTGGAGCTCGTGCTTTGGGGCACGATTATCTTTGTCGTTTTATCCTGGCTCCAGCCCTCGTCACCGGCCTACGGCATGGTCTGGCGACTGATGAATCCTATCCTGGGGCCGATTTCCAATCGCATGCCTCGTCTGGGCGGTTTTGATCTCTCGCCGCTAGTGATCTTTTTGATTGTGAACGCTCTTTTGTATTGGGTGACCCCTTTATCGCAAGGCTACTTCGTGAGTGCCTGGCTCTAAAGCGAAACTTCTTTTCCGAAGGCGCGTCTGAAAAGGCGCGCTATTTCTTTTTTATCGATCAAGTAGCCTTGAGCTTGAGGACTTCCTGCTTTAACTGCACCCATGAGACTGGCCAGGTGCATGGCATCACTCCAATCCCAGCCGAGACTTAAAGCTCTGAGAAGACCACCTCGGAAGGCATCGCCGCAGCCGACCGGATAAAAAGGTTCTTTGACTTTGAGAGCTTCAAAGTGCTCCGACTCTCCGTTTGTATAAAGCTGCGCCCCTCGACTGCCGTCAGTCACAATGAGGGCCTGAAGTTTGGAGCTCACCTCTTTGACAGAAAGTCCGGTTTTTTCTCTAAGAACATCCCATTCATAGGAAGATAAAGTAATGATGTCAACGTGATCGATAAACCAGAAAATATCTTCTCGGGTGACATAGGCACTGGCCTGCCCCATGTCCCAAATCACAGGGATCCCTTTTTCATTGAGATAGCGCGTGTGCGCTTTCATGACATGAGTGCCTGTCGGGGTGACAATAGAGTACTCAAGCTCTTCTTCAGGCATAGGTAAAGCTTCATTGGCTAAAGCCATCGCCCCTTCGTGAAAGGCCGTTATCTGATTGCCTAACGCGTCGGTTGTGATGAAGGCCTGCGCAGTAAATAGGTCCTCAATAATTCGGATCGCATCTGTTCGGATGCCGAGCGTTTTTAAGTGCTCCAAATATTCCGAAGCATCTTTACCGACAGTTGTGACAATAAGCGGTTCTCCGCCGCAGACTTTAAGGCTGTAAGCGATATTGGCGGCGCACCCTCCGTAATTTTTAGCCATGCGGGGCGTTTGAAATGTCAGATTGATTCGATCCAAACCGTCCTGCAGAAGGTGATCGGCGAACTGACCGCCAAAATTCAAAATGGTGTCATAAGCAACAGAGCCGGAAATAAAGATACTCATGTGTACCCACACTCCCGCTTAGGGCGGGAGTGCGTCAGAAATTAAAGAATGGGATCAATTTCAACCGCTAAGGTTGCGGGATCACCGTCGGCCATATCAAAAGCAATTGAAACGGTTTGAGTAGCGTTCGGTGCAATGTTCTGTTTGGGATCCGTCAGGTATTCCGACGGATTGATGCGGCGCCGCGTAATGATGTCTTCTTTTTCTCCCTTTAAAACAACGGTGAGAATCGGAAAGGCTTGAGCAGCAGGGGTATTGTTTTTAATTTCAACGGAAATCGCGTAGCGATCGCCTTCAACGTTTTGCAGCTGATGAGACACAATGGAAAGAGCTGCGGCAGCGTTACCGGCAGCGGAAGTGCCTTGAGCACTATTTTGCTGTGTGTCTTTTACCGGAGCGTCAAGAGGGGTAATCGTTTGGCGGGGCTCACAGGTGATTTTTTCACAGATGAGACCAAAGAGCGGCTCGGCTTGAGGAATTTTATTTAAAACGGCATTTTGGTTGGCTGCCAGTAACTTGACTGCCAGAGCCAAAACGGCCACCACGGCGATAATCACCCAAAGCCAGGTTTTTGAAGAGCGTGTGGGGGTTTGATCTTCGCTCTCATCGTCTTCTTCATAGTCTGCATCATCAGCACTGTTGCTGACAGAGGGGGCGGCAGGGTGTGAAATCACTTTAACGTTGGAGCCGCCATTGATAATGTCAAGGCGCTGCGGACCGTTACGGACTTCACTTCTGATTCCGACCAATCCTTGAGTATCATCAACCGAATCAAAGCCCTTTAATTGATCGGCAAGCGACTTCATACTGGCAATGCCGCGCTGCTCAATCTCTGCCTCACGCTCAATACGGTTCAAGCTCTCTTCCAGGTTGATGGACTTGTAGAGATGCTCGCGAGCATTAAACACGTTTTGGCAAAAGCCGCAGCGTACTTGGCCGCTTTTGGCCTGAAGCACATTTTCTGTCAGTTTGAAAGCCTGTTGACAGGCAGGGCAACGGGTGATGTATACGGTCATAATTTGTTGTTCATTATCTTTGCTAAGCAATCACGATCTTGCATGATAATGAAAACACAAAACTTGTGTTGTATGGAGAAGTTAGGAAAGAAAAGAGGATGCTGATTTCAGACCATAAGGCTGAAAACAACATCCTTCTGTAGCGAAAAATCAGTTCTTTTGTCCCGCAATGCAAACCCATCCTTCGCTTTCTTTCCATACGGAAAGTTTGACGGAAGGGTCGCTTTCTTTGTAGACGTCAATGACTTCCTGCGCCTGACGGGCAAGAACGCCTGACAAAACAAGGTGTCCCTGGGGCTTGACGCGTGCGAGCAGGGCCGGTGCCAGCAATTTGAGCGGATTGGAAAGAATGTTGGCAACAACAATATCAAATGTGCCTTCGGGCATGTCCTTCGGCAAAACAAAGGTAGCCGGTGCATCGTTGGATTTGGCATTGTCAACAGCCGCTTCTACTGCCTGCGGATCAATATCGGTGCCTAAAACGCTGCCCGCACCGACTTTCTTAGCTGCAATGGCAAGAATGCCGGTACCGCAGCCATAGTCCAGAACGCTTTGCCCATCTTTCACATTGGCATCGAGCCACTGCAGGCAAAGGTGTGTTGTCGGATGGCTGCCCGTGCCGAATGCAACGCCCGGATCAAGACGAATATTAATCGCAGTATCACCGGCAGGCGGCTCGTGCCACGTCGGCACAATCCAGAGGCGATCGGAGACTCGTACCGGTTGAAACTGTGCCTGAGTGATTCTGACCCAGTCGGCATCTTCGACCTGTTCGTCTTTGACAAGTTTCGGTTCTTCGATTCCCAGTCCCTTAACTGCAATGGCCATGTCAAGATCAAAGTCAAAGTCGTCATTGACAAGGACCTTGAGGTAGGAATTCTTCCACGCAAGTTTCGTGGGCTCCAAACCGGGTTCGCCGTAAAGAGGTTGTTCGTCGGGCGTATCCGCATCGGCGTCTTCAATGGATACAGACAAAGCGCCGGCATCCATCAAAGCATCGCCCAAAACTTCGGCCGCCCGATCATTGACCAATAAAGTAATTTCGCGCATCTTAGAGGCTATCCTCATGAGTCGTGCGTTGTTTTTGAAGATCTTTTAACCGTTCTTCCAGATAATGGATGCTCGCGCCGCCCTGACGGAATTTTTCATCCATCATCAGTTCACGATGCAACGGTAAATTGGTTTTAATGCCCGTTACCACCATTTCAGACAAAGCAATCTTCATGCGTGCAATGGCCGTTTCCCGATCATTGCCATAGGCAATGAGCTTACCGATCATCGAATCGTAGTAAGGCGGGACGTAGTAGCCGGAGTAGACATGGCTGTCAAACCGGATACCGGGGCCGCCGGGGGTGTGCCAGGCCGTCACTCGTCCGGGGCTCGGTACGAATGTGAAGGGATCTTCGGCATTGATACGGCATTCAATTGCATGGCCGCGGATTTCAATGTCGCGCTGCTTGTAATTGAGTCTTTCGCCGTAGGCAATACGAATTTGTTCACGTACCAAATCGACGCCGGTGATCAGTTCCGTCACTGGGTGCTCAACCTGAATACGAGTGTTCATTTCAATGAAATAGAACTGATCGTTTTCATAGAGAAACTCAAACGTGCCGGCACCGCGATAACCGATTCGCTTACAGGCTTCTACACAGCGTTCACCGACTTTTTCCACAAGCTTACGGGGAATGCCGGGAGCGGGCGCTTCTTCGAGCACCTTTTGGTTGCGGCGCTGCATCGAGCAGTCACGTTCACCCAAATAAATAGCATTGTGGAAGTTATCAGCCAAGACCTGAATTTCAATATGGCGCGGGTTCTCGAGGAACTTTTCCATGTAAACCGTAGGATTGCCGAAAGCGGCCTGAGCCTCCTGACGGGTCATGGAAACGGCATTAATGAGCGCAGCCTCGGTACGCACCACACGCATACCGCGGCCGCCGCCACCGCCGCTTGCTTTAATGATGACGGGGTAGCCGATTTTGCGCGCAATTTGAATAATTTCATCGGGATCATCCGGCAGAGCGCCGTCAGAGCCTGGCACTACAGGCACGCCGGCCTCAATCATGGCTTTTTTCGCTGAGACCTTATCGCCCATGATGCGGATGGAGTCGGGGCGAGGGCCGATAAAGGCAAAGCCCGAGCGTTCTACACGTTCGGCGAAGTCTGCATTTTCAGATAAAAAGCCGTAGCCGGGGTGAATGGCTTCTGCGTCAGTGACCTCAGCTGCACTGATAATGGCAGGAATGTTGAGGTAGCTGTCAACGGACGGGGCCGGTCCGATACAGACCGATTCATCAGCCAGACGAACATATTTGGCATCAACGTCGGCCGTGGAGTGAACCACAACCGTTTTGATGTTCATTTCACGGCATGCTCTTTGAATACGCAGAGCGATCTCGCCGCGGTTTGCGATCAAGATTTTTCCGAACATATTCTCTAGCCGATGATAAAGAGGGGTTGACCGAATTCGACAGGCTGAGCGTTTTCAACACAGATTTCTTTCACTGTGCCGGAGGTTTCTGCTTCAATTTCGTTTAGAAGCTTCATTGCTTCGATGATGCCCAAAGTCTGACCTGCTTCGACGTGGTCACCAACCTTCACAAAGGGTTCGGCACCCGGGTTCGGGGCACGGTAGAACGTTCCGACCATAGGAGAGGTCACCGTTTTGCCTTCCACTACGGGTTCTGCAGCAGGAGCGGCTTCGGCTGCGGCAGGCGCAGCAGCAGGGGCTGCTGCAACCACAGGAGCGGCTGCAACTGCAGGGGCAGCAACTGCCACGGTTTGCACTTTATTGACAATACGCACCTTATCGTTTTCTTCCGTCACTTCTAATTCAGAAATGCCGCTTTCGGCTACTAAGTCGATCAACGTTTTCAGTTTGCGTAAATCCATTTCACTGACCTCTTCAAAATAGGTAAACCCGATCCCTTATCCTTTGGGAAAGATTCTTTCCGGCTAATCAGGTTCGATAAAAACATTATTTAAACAGCATTTTCATGCTTTTTTCGCTAAATGTCTAGTAATTTCGTCTAATTTTCCAATTTTTAACGATTTTTCGATCACGGATTTATGGTAGTCCTGATGTATTCGACCATTCGGACGGGGTGTTTTTATCATCCGGAAAATTCAGGGAGTTAAGCAAAGATATCGGCAAATAAAGAAATACGTATTGTGTTTTGCTGAATATATGGGCAAACTGCTTAGAATATTGGCAGTCTTCTGAGAGCTATTCAGAGGAATTGTTTAAAATACCTTAATTTTCAATAGGTTTGGCTTACTTTTATGCACATTCACATTTTGGGTATCTGCGGGACCTTTATGGGAGGTATTGCTCAGTTGGCTAAGGCTGCCGGGCACCGTGTCACCGGGTGCGACGCAAACGTCTATCCGCCGATGAGTGATCAGCTGATTGCGTCAGGCATCGACCTGATAGAGGGTTTTGATGAAAAACAAACGGCCCTCAATCCTGACTTATATGTCATTGGCAATGCCATATCCAGAGGCAATCGGCTTTTGGAAAAAATTCTCAATGATCAGCTGCCTTATACCTCAGGCCCCCAGTGGCTTGGAGAAAACCTATTGAGAACTCACCACGTTTTGACCGTGGCAGGAACGCACGGCAAAACAACAACGACTTCGATTTTGGCTTGGATTTTGCAAGCCTGCGGCAAAAACCCCGGCTTTTTAATCGGTGGCGTGCCGGCTAATTTCGGTCATTCAGCCCGACTGACAGGGACTCGGTATTTTGTGATCGAAGCCGATGAGTACGATACGTGTTTCTTTGATAAACGTTCCAAATTTATTCACTATCGTCCGCAGACCGCTATCCTGAACAATTTGGAATATGACCATGCAGATATTTTCCCGGATTTGCATGCGATCGAAACCCAATTTCATCATTTGGTCCGGACCATGGCTCAAAATGCGCAAGTGATCGTCAACGGCGAAAGTGACGCTTTGCAAAGAGTACTCGATCGGGGACTTTACAGTGAATGCGTGTATTTCAACGATCGCCGCGGCTGGCACGTTGAGGGGCAGGAGCTCTTTTTCAAAGAAAAGTCTGTCGGAGAGATCAAGCTCGCCTTACCCGGGTACCATAATCTTTTAAATGCAAGCGCTGCAGTTGCCGCAGCGGTTCATATCGGTATTGACCCTCGTGAGGCTCTTGATGCTTTAACGGACTTCAAAGGCGTCAAGCGCCGAATGGAAGTCAAAGGTATGGAGAGTGGGGTAACCGTTATTGATGATTTTGCCCATCATCCGACAGCCATTCATGAAACAATCGCTGCTCTTAAGGGCAAATTGAGTGCAGAGAGCCGCATTGTTGCGGTTTTGGAGCCCAGAAGCAATACCATGAAAATGGGGACAATGAAAGATCGTCTGCCCGCAAGCCTCAGTGAAGCCGATGCGGTCGTCTGTTACGCAGATCCCAAATTGGGTTGGGATGTTGGGGCTGCCTTGGCACCTTTGGGTGAAAAGCTCCATGTACTGCACTCGATTGAAGAGACCGCAAAAGCGGCCGCTGCTCTTGCCCAAAAGGGTGACTACATCCTGGTGATGAGTAACGGCGGTTTTGGCGGGATTCATGAGAAAATTTTGTCTCTTTTAAAGAAAGGCTCTTGAGATGGTTTTAATGTATCTGCACGGGTTCCGCTCAACTCCCATGAGTAAAAAAGGGCAAATTATGCGTGAAGCCTTCTCGAAGCGGTTGCAGTATTTGGCGCCGGACCTTAATACCGGCCCCGCTGCTGTGCAGACCATCATCACAGAAGCAATAAAAGGGATTGCACCCGAAGAGCTCTGTCTGGTGGGTTCAAGCCTCGGAGGCTTTTATGCCACGTGGCTGGCAGAGAAAGTGGGGTGCCGCGCAATTCTTTTGAATCCCGCGACTGAGCCCTGGAGTGTTATTAATGATTATTTGGGTGTGCAGCCCATCCATAACACAAACCGCTTCATTGAAGTGAAGCCTGAATTTGCCGATGAAGCCAGATTGATGAATTGTGAGACGATTCATCCTGAGCGCTACCTCGTCTTTTTGTCGACTCACGATGAAGTTTTGGATTGGCATAAGGCCGAGAGTAAATATTCGGCTTGCCGCAAAATTCTTTTGCCGGGCAATACGCATGAAATCGATCATTTTGAACAATGCCTGCCTGAAATAGAACGCTTTCTGGCAGAAATGCCTTAAAAGGAAATGTTTAAATGGAGCATTCATTTGTTTCCGCTTTGCTTTTAATGTTTTTAATGGCTGACCCGTTAGGCAACATTCCGATTTTTATTTCGTCCTTGAAGTCGGTTCAGGAGAATCGGCGCTCGCGGGTGGTGATCCGTGAATGTTTTATTGCTGCTGTAATTCTTTGTATTTTTGCCTTTGGCGGAAAAGCTTTTTTGGATGCTTTGGGTTTGAGCCAGGCAGCGCTTTCCATGGGCGGCGGCCTGATTGTTTTACTGATGGCCATTCGGATGGTTTTCCCTTCTAAAGAAGGTGTATTCGGAGAAGCCCCCGGCGGTGAGCCCTTTATTGTGCCTTTGGCCGTGCCTGCTATTGCAGGCCCCTCGACACTAGCCACCATTTTGCTTTTGGTCGGCAGTGACCCCGAGAGAATGTCTGAGTGGCTTCTTGTGGTGGTTTTGACTTGTGCAATCAGTGCGGTGATTTTAGTTTTTGCCGAAAGAGTGCAAAAACTGGTCGGCGAGCGAACAACAGCGGCCTTTGAGCGTCTGATGGGCTTGATTTTGGCTACAATGGCCGTCCAAATGTTTTTAACCGGTATTACTCAGTTTATTCAAACTACGCTGAAAGGGGCGTTTTGATGTATCTCTTTTTTGAAGAAGACGGCACCTTTAAGGTGGGCACGATTTTGTCTCAAAACGGCAGTGCCTATCAGGTGGAATTATTAACAGGACGCAGAACAAAGGTTAAAGGTGGACACGTCTTTTTTGAGTTTAATTCACCCGCCGTTGCTGAAGTGATGGGCGAGGCCGAGCAAATGGCCTCTGAAATGGATCCCCAGTTTCTCTGGGAAGTGGCACCCGCTGAAGAATTCCAGTTTGAAGCATTGGCTCGTGAGTATTTCGGTGAAGGGGCTGGTGTTGTTGAGCGCATTGCGACGCTATTGGCTTTGCACGGCAATCCGGTTTATTTTCACAGAAAAGGCCGAGGCAATTATCGGAAGGCTTCCGAAGAAATTCTCAAAGTTGCGCTTGCTGCGCTTGAAAAAAAACGTTTGGCTGAAGAGCAGAAAAAAGCTTGGGTTCGTCAGATGGTTGATGAACATAGCGCACCTAAAGAAATTGCCTCTCAAGCGATTAATTTACTGGTTTCACCTGATAAAAACAGCAATATCTGGAAAGCTTTGTCAGACGCGGCCAGCGAGTCACGTCAAACGCCATTGCGTTTGCTTTTGTCGCTAGGCGCGATTTCTTCGGCCTATCGCTGGCACATCGACAGTTTTTATGCTCAATATTTTCCTAAGGGTAAAGGCTTTGCTTCCGACTTAAGTCTTCCTGCCGAGAGCAATTGGAACGACTTGCCGATTGCTAATGTCAAAGCGTTCTCTATTGATGATTCCTCTACAACCGAGATTGATGATGCAACAAGCGTTGAGCACGTTGATGAGAAGCTCCTGCGAATCGGCATCCATATTGCAGCTCCGAGCCTTGGTATAGAAAGAGACAGTGATATTGACCGTGTCGCTCGATCCAGGCTCTCGACTGTTTACGCGCCCGGCATTAAAACGACCATGCTGCCCGAGAGCTGGATTAAAGGTTTTTCGCTCGATGAAGGCCGTGCCGTTCCCTGTCTCTCGCTTTATGCCTTAGTGGATAAAGACACGCTTGAAGTGTCTGCCTCGGAAACGCATTTGGAACGCATTAAAGTAGCGTCCAACATTCGTTACGACTTGATTGAGGACGAGTTTACTGAGGAAAAACTACAGAGCGGTTCAGTCAATCACCCCTTTGCCGAAGAAATTACCTGGCTTTGGAAGTTTGCTAAAAAGTGTCTGGCTGATCGCGAAGCTGTACGCGGCAAACCTGAAAACTTAGGCCGAGTTGAATGGAGTTTTGATCTGGAAGGTGAGGGAGAAGACGCAATCATTCACCTGAAATCACGCCGTCGGGGCTCACCCTTGGATTTGGCTGTCGGCGAATTGATGATTTTTGCCAATACGGTCTGGGGCGGCTGGCTTGAGGAAATGAATGTTGCGGGCATTTACCGCTCTCAGAGCATGGGGCGAGTCAAAATGAGCACAACGCCCGGGCCTCACGACGGAATGGGAGTGCCGCAATACGCTTGGTGCACCTCTCCTTTGAGGCGTTACGTGGATTTGGTCAACCAACGGCAGCTTATCAGTGCGGTGCTTGATCGAACGCCCAGTTACCGTCCCAGTGATACGGATCTCTTTACGATTGTCTCCAACTTCACTCTGACCTATGGGGCCTATTCGGAATTCCAGCGAAAGATGGAGCGCTATTGGAGCTTGCGTTGGATTGAGCAGGAAGGGCTCAAAACCATAGAGGCTGTCGTCGTTAAAGGCGAACTCATTCGCATTGAAGGGCTGCCCTTTATGCAGAGAATGCCGGGATTGCCAGAGCTGCCTCGCGGTCAAAAGATTCTTTTGGACATTTTTGGGGTCGACTATGTCGACGTGCTTCTGGAGGCGCGTCTCAAAGAAGTGCTCGATGAGACCGATGAAGAGGCACTTGACGATGAAGAAGCTGAAGAAGAGACTTCAGCCTCTGAAGTTGAGCAGGCTGATCAACAGTCAGGAACTGACTCTCAAAGCTAAGGTCAATACGGGAAAGTCCTTTAAAGATTTTCCACTAAATACTCCTCGAAGCGCCTACACTGGCTTTGGGCATTTACTCAAATACTTCGAGGAGTTTCAATATGCTGATTCGCAAAACACTTTTGGCTGCCTCCGTGGCAGCAGTCATGTTAGGAACCGCTATGTCTGCTCAAGCTTGCTTTACTGTTATTGTTGGCAAAGATGCTTCTTCAACAGGAGAAATCCTTGTTGGTCACAACGAAGATAATGACCGCCGTATTCTGATGAGCCAATATTGGGTACCGGCGGCTACACACAAAAAAGGGGAGTTGATTGAGTATGAACCGACCGCAGCCAAGATTCCTCAAGTGAGCAAAACCTTGGGCTATTGGTGGACACAGACTTTAGCACCCGAGGGCTATAGTTTTTCTGACGGTTTCTTTAATGAAGCCGGCGTTTTGATTACCTCTAATAATTGCGGTGATACGGTTGAAAAAGACGAGAAAGTGAAAAACGGCGGTGTGGGTTACGGCATTCGCAGAATTACGGCTGAAAGAGCACACACTGCCCGAGAAGCCGTGCAAATTGCGATTGAATTGGTTGAAAAGTACGGCTACACCCATGAAGGCCGTACCTATACGTTTGCCGACCATAACGAAGCCTGGCAAATGGCTATTTTAAGGGGCCATCGCTATTTAGCCCGCAAGGTGAAAGATAACGAGGTGGCGTTCTTGGCGAACTCGTATTCGCTGACCAATGTTGATCTCAATGACAAGGAAAATGTCATTGCCTCGCCTGACTTGGTCGAGCACGCTATTAAGATCGGTACCTATAAGCCTGCTAAAGCAGGAGACTACTCAGACTTTAATTTCCGTGAAGCGTATCAGCCCGATCGCCGCCGCGCAGCCGACTGGAATAAGCAGCGCGTGCAGACCTTCATGAAGATCATGACCGGTGAAATGATTGAGGATCACAATGCCATTCCTCAGTCCATCGTGCCCAAGGAAAAAGTGACGCCTTGGGATGTTCAGAAAATCATGCGCGCACAGTCCGATCAAGTGGATCGCTCTGTGACCGGCTGGCACCTCTATGATCTTCGCGATATCGGCAACATCGATACGCACGACAGTGTCGTCTTTAAGCTCACAAAGGATCCGCTTTTAACGGTCACTTGGAGAAGTAACGCACGGCCGTATGAAACGCCTTTTGTGCCGGCTTTCCCGTTAGCCAAACCTGCTCAGGCGCAATCGTTTATGACGCCGGCAGTCGGTACTCGCGCACAATTTCATGCAACCGCTGACCAGATGAGTTTTAGCTTGGATAAGAACGTCTTTACGTTTGTGTTGGCGCAACAGTTCCTCGATTGGATGCCTGACCTGCGTGATGATGTCTTGGATTCCATTGAAGACTATGAAGAGCGTAAGGCCGAGGAATTAGGAGCAGTTGAAGCTCGTGCAAAATCCTTGGCGGCAGTGGATAAAGATCGTGCCGTTGAATTTATGCACAACTTCAATGTTCTCAATTACAACGAAGCATTGGGAGCAGCTTCCAAGATTTTGATGAAAGCCAATCAGCAAGACATCGTGATCATGGCTGACAAGTTAAGCTTGTCAGACGAAAAGGGCACGGTCGATGTGGTTTTGCTTTCTCAGAAAGACTTCGACGCGACAAAGCTTGACCAATCCGTAACGGAATTCGGTTCAGCCTGGTCTGACGGTGAGGATGAATTAAATCGTCATCGTGCCAAACCTGTGAAAGTTGTCTTCAAAGATGTTGACGGAGACGGATTAAAGGACGCTGTGATTACGTTCCCGGTTAAGGGTGCGGTTGCCACGACCTTTAAAGACGTGAAGACAGAACTCTTCCTCTTTACGAGGGTTGACGGTGAGCCCATTGCTGCATTTGATACCGTGAAAATTGTTAAATAGCAGTAATAACATCTAAACGATCATCCGCCTCAAGGCTTTTGCTTTGGGGCGGAATTATAGGGGATGCTCTTATGAACAAGATGCTCTTAATTGTGGATCCTCAGATAGATTTCATTTCCGGCACATTACCGGTTCCGCAAGCAGCACCTAAGATGGATGCTTTGGCTGATTATGTCCGAGAAAAAGCGCACGAGTACAAACTTAAGGTGCTGACGGCTGACTGGCATCCGTATGACCATTGCTCCTTTAAAGAAAACGGTGGACCGTGGCCCATGCACTGTGTACAAAATACGGTAGGGGCAGCCATATATCCTAACCTGTTTCAAGCATTAAATCAGACAGAAGGTCAATTAGAAGTTTTGTACAAAGGCAATTTGAGAGACAAGGAGGAATACTCTGTTTTCCAAAATACAGACTCAGCGTTGCGATTAAAGACAATACTCAGTCAGTTTGAAATTGAGCGCATTGATATTTGCGGGATTGCCGGAGATATTTGTGTTCTTAATACGTTAAAAGACGGCATTGCTCTCTATGAGGACTTGAGTTTTAAGGTACTGACAGATTTTTGTCCTTCGCTCGATGGCGGAGTCGCAATTAAGTCTTGTTCTTCAACGATGTAACTTTCCCTAATTCGTTTAGCACCTTAAGGAGTTAAGCCGTATCATCTTTGAGGTTTCTCTTCCAACACGAAATTGCGATTATCAAAATAGGTAATTTGCACGAAATTTAGATTATTGAAAGTGCGTTTTTGTACGTTTTTGAGATTAAAGCATAATTGTGATAAACAGCGTTATGGGGTGACTGAGCTCCCAGAGTATTTAAATTCCATGTTATAACCTGTCATAGCTTGCAAACCGATGGTTTCAACATCGTAGTCAGCGTTTTGTCTATTTGAATTAAATAACTACTTTTTGACCGAGTGCCACAATGATGGGTAAAGCACTGCCTCATATTTCAGACCATTTGGTGTAATTGCAAATATTGATATGGTTCAAAGTGCTTACAGTGGTACAATGCAGGCACTTCTAAATTCTTTCAGACAAATTCTGAAGCGAGACTCTTATGAATGACGGAGTGCCTCGATGCAGCAACAGGCTCGAGACATGGAACCTAAGAAGGTTGCTCAGTCAACCGAAGCCGCTCTGACGGCTGCCTCGGCTCGCGAGCCCGAACTCGCTAGCCGTGCCCTCGCTCGCATTCAGCAATGCATAGAAAAAGCTGAAGATCAGCGCCACCGAATCAGTGCAAGCGGTGCGCTCACCGATGAACAGGAAGCTGAAATTCGGGATAGCTTCAACGTTCAGATTAAAGCCGAAATCGCAAAAATATTGGCCCCCTTACATCCGGCCGATATTGCCTACATTCTTGAAGCCCTTCCTACTGACGATCGTCTGTTGGTCTGGGACTTAGTCCGCAATAACCAAGACGGTGATGTGTTGGTTGAAGTTAACGACGGTGTTCGTGAGACTTTGATTGACGCCATGGATCGCGAAGAACTCGTCGATGCCATGGAAACGTTGGATACCGACGAAATCGCTGACTTGGTCGAAGACTTGCCCCCTGATGTGGTCGCTGAAGTTCAGGAAGGGTTGACAACCAAAGAGCGCGCACAGTTGCGTGCCGCCATGAGCTACCCGGAAGAAAGTGTGGGTGCTCGCATGGACTTTGAGATTGTGTCGGTACGCGAAGAGTCCTCTCTTGAAGCGGTTTTCCGCTATTTGCGCGGATTTGATGAGTTACCTGAACTCACCGACATGATTTTCGTGGTCGATCGCAATCAAAAATTAAAGGGAGCGTTGCCAGTTTCCAAGATTTTGATCAGTGACCCCGAAAGAAGCGTCAGAGAGTTAATGAAGGGTGATGTCCTGACTTTGAATCCCCTGGACGACGCTACTGATGCGGCACAGGCGTTCGAACGCTATGACTTGGTGAGTGCACCGGTGGTCGATGAAACAGGGCGCCTTGTGGGGCGACTTACCGTTGACGAAGTCATGGACGTGATTCGTGAAAGCAGCGATGAAGATGCTTACGCAGCGGTCGGTTTGAGTGATGAACAGGACTTGTTCGGCAGTGTCTGGGAAGCTGCTAAGAGCCGCTGGATTTGGCTCGGAGTCAATCTCTGCACAGCGTTTGTTGCCTCACGCGTGATCAGCTGCTTTGAGGGAACGATTTCCCGAGTTGTGGCCTTGGCGGCTTTGCTGCCGATTGCTGCCAATATTGCAGGCAACACGGGCAATCAGACTTTAACGCTTCTGGTTCGCTCAATTGCGATGGGGCAGGTCACCGACAGCAATACGATTGATCTTTTCAAAAAAGAATTGTGCGTAGCCATCATCAATGGCTTGCTTTGGGGAGCGGTAGCGGGTTTGGGCGCCTGGCTTTTGTACTATGACTCTGACTTCGGCATGAAGTTGGGTCTTGTGATGTTCCTTGCCATGATGCTCAATATCATTGTGGGAGCACTTGTTGGCTTAATTGTTCCGCTGACTTTGAAAAAATTTGATAAGGACCCCGCAATGGGAAGTTCCGTTCTTCTGACCTTTATTACCGATAGCGGCGGCTTTTTAATTTTCCTGGGCCTGGCAGGAATCTTTTTCTAACGAAAGTCTCCAGACAAGCATTGTGCGACGGCAAGCGCCGCTAGTCCCGCAGTCTCTGTTCTGAGCACTCTCGGACCCAATAAGCGGCTTTCATAGCCCAATTGTGTCGCAAGCTCAATTTCCTCAGCACTAAAGCCGCCCTCCGGACCCACGGCAAACGTGATGCTTTCAGTCTTATTCAGTGAAAAACCTTTGGCAGCTGCAGGGGCTAAGACAATATTGGTGTCGCTTTTATTGTCCAAAAGGGCTTTTTGCAGATCTTCGTAATAAAGAATTTCGGGCAAAACGGCGCGGCCACACTGTTCACAAGCACTCAAAACGGTGCCCTTCCATTGAATCAGTCGCTTTTGAAGACGTTTGGCATCGAGTTTTGTGACGCTTCGCTCGGCGGGCACAATCACAATTTTTGTAACACCCAGTTCGGTGGCTTTTTCCAATATCCAATCGAGTTTTTCTTGAGAAACGAGAGATTGGATCAAGGTACTTTTGAGCGGACTTTCCGTGGGATTTTTCCTAACACTGATAATTTCAGCTTCTGTCTGAGCAGCTGAAAAATGCATGATCACTTCTGCTTCATTGCCTTTGCCGTCAAACAAAACAGCGCTGTCGCCCTCGCGCATTCTCAGGACTCGGCCGGCATGATGAGCGGCTTTTTCAGGCAAAACCAAAGTCTTTTGAGCACTCAAATCGGTATCAATATAAAAACGAGGAGCCATTTTGTCAGTGAAGCAGAAAATATTTCGTTTGATTTTAAAGGACTTTTTCTTGCTAAAAAAGACCGCCTGCTGTTCTTTGCAGGCGGTCGGGCTTACTCAATGAAAAACTAAGTCTTGATTAGTCTTTCTTGCTGCAGTTAGCAAAGAAGTTAGCCTTTTGGATGTCAGCCGTACGGATCGTGAAGATTTGGTTCGTCAAATCTTCAGCCAATTTTTCGGCGCTGGCCATGACGCTCAGGTTAAATTCATTGGGCATCTTGTCAGCCTTCTTGGCATCTTTCTTATAGGTCTTCAAGTATTGATCTTCGAAAGCCTTTTGCTTTTGAGCCGTTTGGGCTTCAAATTCATGGTAGGCCTTTTCAACGATCGGAGCCAACTTCACGAAGTCGGTCATCACCAACGTTTGAAGCTTACGATACTTCCATTGACATCCTCCCCGCCGTGAACGGCGAGGATTCTCTACTGTGTCATCGGCTCTCGCCGATGATCACTTCGATGGGTTCCTGCTGCTGATCCGCGCAATGGATTGCCTCCATCCGCCGATTCACTTGAGTTCGGCCTACCTCGCCGAGCTCCCCACAGGCCGACATGCGCTGCCCGCGCACCTTTATATTTCTTGCCCCCACTATGTCGGCATTGCCCTGATAACCGCAAGCCACACACTTAAAACTTGCTTGGCTCTTTCGGTTCTCTTTTGACTCATGCCCACATATCGGACAAGTCCGGGAAGTGTACTGAGGCGATACCTTGATGACGATTCCACCTCGT
>UQYP01000003.1 GCA_900545335.1 uncultured Sutterella sp.
ACTCGCGACCTCAACCTTGGCAAGGTTGCGCTCTACCAACTGAGCTATTCCCGCGTCGAAGAATTCTGTATTTTAATGAAGAAGTGCCTGTTGTCAAGTTTTTTGAGCCAAAAGCCTTTAGTCCACGTCTGCTATCAGGATAAGGACGCCTTTGAGAGGAAATTTTCAAAAATTCTAAGCGATAAGTCGTAGAGAATTCTCAAAATAAGCAGATTTACTCATTGCCCAATAGTTCTCTTTGCGTGACAATCACCGTAACTCCTTAATTTTTTAATGGGATCGCATCTAAAATGCTCGACAGCAAGCGTTTAGACACACTGCATGAAGATTCGACGGGTACAGCCTGTCAGTCTTTGTGTGCGATCTCATCCGTTAAGCCCATCAGCCTTTCGAGTGTCTCTCGTAAGGCTATTTTTTTCAGCTTTAGCATCGGGGAACGATGGTCTCGTTTCCCGCTTCCTGTGTTTGTCGTTTTTAGCTACCGATATTGCTGAAAATCGACCGGTTTCTTCTTAGAAACCACTTCAATGGCCTAAATACCCTAACTGAAAATTTATTTATCGCAGCCAGAGTGTATCGGGCCACTTCTAAAACATAAAGATTAGGAAGTTGCTATGAACCCGCTCAACCGAGTCAAAGCTGAAAACCAAAGAACAAGTGTCACTATCAACAGAGCGAGCCTCTGTCAGGTGCTGTCTTTGAATCTCAACGTCTGCGCTCGTCTTATCCGCTCTATGAGACAAATCGGACCGCCTTCATATTGGCTCACAACTACTTTTGATTGAACGGATTTTGACTCTCTTTGAAAGGATAAATGGTATGTCAAATAAGAATCTCCCGGTTACAGAAGAAAAAGTCACAATAGGCTGTTACATATCGCTCTTTTTAGCCATTATTTTCTTCTCAGGCGTCGCAGCAGGCAGCGCTTACTTCTGGAGTTTTTTGGATTTCACAACCCTAATGGGCAGCGCAGGCAAAGTGGTGGGTAAAGTCGCACAGACCGAAGAGGGGATTGCGACGACATTAACGACCATGCGCGGTGTGGGCGGGTCCGGCGCCATTGACGGCTTCATGATGGCCATTTCCATGATTGTGCCGGGTGTGATGCTCGCCATGGCGATGATTTCTGTTTTTGAACATTACGGTGCACTGCGCGCTGCCAAGCAGCTTTTGTCTCCCGTGCTTCGTTTCCTAATCGGTGTGCCCGGAACGGCAACGCTTGCTTTGATCGCCTGTCTGCAATCCACCGACGGCGGCGCAGCCCTGACGCGTCAGTTAAAAGATTCCGGAGCTCTGAATTACAGAGAAATCAATAATTTCTCTGCTTTCCAGATGGTCGCCTGTGCGCCGATTACCAATTTCGTGACCTTCAGCGCCGCTGTTCTGGCTTTCACGGGCCCCGACGGCACAACCACGGTTCCGCTTTCGATGGGAACCGGTTTGGCTGTCCTTTTGGTTGCCAAAGTGATCGGCGCCAACATCATGCGCCTTATTCAAGCCCGTATGGCCCTTCAGGAAAAGAAAAATGAAACGGCTCCCGTTGCCGCTCCCGTAACGATCAGTATTGAAAGGAACTAATCATGACAGCTTCAACTGCACAAAAACCCCTGATGACCGAAGTGTTCGTAACGGGTGCCCGTCAAGGCTGGGAATTGGCAACAAAATCGATGCTTCCGAACCTAGTGATGGCCTTTGTGCTTATCAAAGTGCTCAATGTCACGGGGCTTCTCAATTACATCGGTATGGCTTTTGAACCCATTATGTCTTTGTTCGGACTGCCGGGTGAAAGTGCGATGGTTTTGATGAGCGCATGGCTTTCTAACGGTGGTGGTATCGGTGTGTTGCTTGCCTTCATGAGTCAGGGCATTATGGACGGTCACGATGCTGCGATCATTTTGCCTTCTATGTTTATCATGGGTGCACAACTTCAGTATATGGGACGTTGTTTAGGTGTGATCGGCATCAAAGATCAGATGCTCTACGTCATTATGTTGATTCCGATTGTGTTGGCTTTTGCCGCTTTGGCCGTCATGAATATCATTGTTTAACTAGCAAAGAAAGCGCCCCGAAAATCGGGGCGCAAATTTTATTTTAGAAGCGGTATTGAACTTGAAGTTTTCCGCTTACACCTTCTCGTTGACCAACGTAACCTCTCACTTTTAAGTCAGCGATCCACGGAGAGTCCTCAGACTGGTAGCGCAGTCCTAATGAGCCGATTCCCATTGAACCTCGCATGCTAGCTCCATTGGCAATTTTTTCTCCGTTAACGTCTATCGAAACCTCAGGCGTGAAGTCATACTGATAGGCAAGCCCCGTATAGGTCCAAAGCCCCTTCTGAAGCGGGAAATACACTCTGCCGCCCACTCGCACGCGAGAACTTGAGACACTGTCAAAGTTAAAGCGGTTAGTTACGCCATCGGCATCAATGTCAGCTGAGTCGCTGGGAAGATAGGTATAGAAGTACTTCGCAAACAGGTCAAGCTTATTACCTTCCCCCCATTCTGAGACGCGCCCAAAACCAATGTGCGCTCCCCAGTAGTCGCTTTTGATGTCATAGCCGTGCGCGAGCCCGTCGCCGTCAATGAGACCACGTTTGACTTGTGTTTTGATTTTCCCAGCTCTTAAAGAACCTTCAGCATACCATCCCTCATCATTTTGCAGACGAGCCGAGAGTCCTGCGCCGTAATAACGCACATCACCGCTAAAGCGCCTTTGAAGTCCCAAGTAAGACATTTTTTCTGTGTAGTCGCCTTCGCCGGTTTCAACAAAAAGATTTAAAAGTAGGGGAGTGCCGTTTAGCAACATAGTGTTGGCAACGCCTGCAGCCGCTGTAAATCCGTGCACGTCAATGTGTCCTTGCGTGCTGTAGTTACTATGTACACCGTCAACGGAGGCAAATGTTCTCAGACCTCTTTGATATTCAGTTTGAGTAGCGTCCAAATTATCCAAAATGAGCTCAGCGCCGTGATTGACAAAAAAGAGCCCCATATTGCGGTTATTGGAAACAAGCTCAAGCTGACGGCTGGGGACTGTGCCTTCAAGCTTAAATTCCACGCTGTTGTCATCTCGATTATTGACAATTACGCCTTTTGAATCTTCAGTAAGACTTGAGGGAATCGCAATACTGACCCCTGTGTCATAGGAAGGGTTAAATTCCATTGAGCCAGCGGTTTTAATTAAAACGACTTTTTCTCCGAAGTGATTTTCTAGTTTTCCATCAAAACGAATCGTTGCTGGTTTTACATCCAATTTTGCGGAAGAAATGTCTGCTTGTCCGTTAACGTACAGAAGCACTTTCCCGCTTTCCCATTTAAAGTCTCTGAAGGCGATCGTATCAAAATTTTGTACTGAGCCTACTGATCCCGACCAATGATCCAAGACCAACGAGTTGTTGTAAGAGCGGGCAAAGGTGCGTGCTCCGTAAAAATCCACCTTGCTATAAGCTAAGTCATTAAAGTCATCACTGCTTGAATTCAAAATTATCGTATTGTCATGCACGTCAATACCTGTCCAAGTACTGCCGCCAGCGATAACCTGTACTTGTCCCCAAGGTTCTACGTCAAGAGCAGAGTCAATGAGTTCGATTGTGTTGCCAGCTACTTCATAGTTGCCAGCTTCACCCTCAGCAATGCCTCCAGAAATGTATGAAACATTCCCGATCAAAATTTCGTCTTCACCGGTAAAAAAGTGAATGGGTTTTAAATGGGAATTGCGAATAACAATACGGCCGTTTCTAACGCTACCTGCATTATTTTCACCCGTGGCAATATAACCGAAATAAAGTTCAGAATTGTCAATTGTGACGTTATTGGATGAAACGTCTGCAACATCATCGTAGCTTGCCGACTGCGCACCTAATACGGATCGCACAGCAATATATTTGCTATTTTCAATGGTTACAGTATTGCCTTGGGCGTTGCCGCTATCGGAAAAGGCGCCTACAAGTTGTGAAAAAGCGCTTTTCTGTAAATTTTTAATTGTGACGCTATTGTCAAAAGCCTGACCGTATTCCACATTGGCTCCATAAACTGCTGCCGCAACTTCGCCAACTTCCTTGTAATTTTCCTGAGTAAATTCTTCATAAGGCAAAAATTGAACATCTGCTCCTTCAATGAGAACACTGTTATTTTTTGCTGTTTGAAAACGGGTACTGCGCTGATTGGAATAAGCGGCCGTTACCTCGAAATTGCTGAAAAACTGTCCGCCAGTAATTTTGACGGAATTGTCATACATATCACCGTTAGTAGCTCCTGCGGCAACAAGTTTTCCGAAGGATTGCATCTCTTGGATGTCTTTCGGACTTTGATAAAACACTCCATCTCTGACTTCTAGATGATTGTTTCTGAGGTCTGCCTCATCAGCATAAGCAACGTACAAATAGGCATCTGTGGGATGTTCTTTCGTGCCAATTTGACCGTTTGACCAAACTAATCGATTATTTTCTACGGGAGTGACTCCCTTTTTGTTACTGTAAGCGGCATATAGGTGAAGCCCGATGAGAGGTTCATTTGCGTTGAGCTCTACATTAAAGTCATTGTTTTGGAACTTATCATCGACTTCAACTACAGGAACTCCCCAAGCGGAATTAAAGAAATAACCACCGAATTCGTCTAGT
This sequence comes from uncultured Sutterella sp., assembly GCA_900545335.1. Classification (GTDB taxonomy): domain Bacteria; phylum Pseudomonadota; class Gammaproteobacteria; order Burkholderiales; family Burkholderiaceae_F; genus Aphodousia. The sequence goes on from UQYP01000003.1 coordinate 4,616, forward strand.
GAATGGATATCTGTTGCAAGAGCAGGAAAAGCTAAACCACAAAGGGCCATTGACACGGCCGATTGAATAAAAGATTGTTTGAAAGCCATGTCGGATTCCTTAATAAATAATTTGTATTTAATTCATTGTAGGGGTTTAAAAAAATTAAAGATTGTTAATCTAGGTAGAAATGCCTATGTCAGGAGACAATGTGTTCTTTCGTACCTCAATATATTGGAAATACGTTCTTAATAATTATTTAACTATATGAATTTAAACAATAATAACAAATAAAGAATTTTAAGAGTTTTTTCAAAACGAGTAGCATTTGCTAGTTTTGTCACACTAAGTAAGAAAGAAGCACCATGATCTTCCTCATCATTACGGTTGCGATGCTTATCACGTTATTTTTGTTGCGTCGTCGCCAACCGATCGGTATAGCTATTTTGACGGGTGGTCTCTTTATCTGGCTATGCACTGATCCTAGCGTCACAGAGCTCACGGGAGCAGTTACGCAAATGCTGAGCCTGCCAAGAAATTACGATTTGGTCTTTGCACTTTATCTTGTGATCTGTTTGGAAATTGAACTTCGTAAAAGTGGATGCCTCGCAGGTATGGTGGAGGCACTTTCTAGGATGTTCTCAAGCCGCCGCTTTACCTTGGCGGTGATGCCGGCTTTTTTAGGACTTTTGCCTTCAATTGGGGGTGCTCGTTTTTCGGCTCCCATCGTTGAAGAAGCTTCCAAAGGTTTTGCAGCCAAGCCTGAAGATAAAGCTGCAATTAATTTTTGGTTCAGACATATTTTTGAATTCTCTAGCCCTTTGGTGCCGGGCATGATTTTGGCTTGTGGTATTGCAGGGGTCAAAATCGGTGATCTGATTGTGCATCTGGGCTGGCTTACCGTTGCGGCTTTCCTTTTAGGTTGGATCGTGATGGTAAGAGGGTTAAAGCAAACCGAGAATACAGAAAAAGTTGTCTCGGCTGAAGAGGCTAAACGCCATAATCTTGATTTTGTTTTAGCCTTAACGCCTGTGATAGCCAACGTCGTTTTGATGGTGGCCTTCGGTCTTCAGGCTTCTGTCTCCATGGTCATTGTTGTGGTTGCAATGATTCCGGTTCTGATGGCCTTTAACCGCTACGTAAGTGTGAAAGAGATTTTTATCGGTGCACTTGATTACAAAATGTTTGCTAACGTCATCTGCATTTTGCTCTTTATCGCACTTTTGGATAAAACAGGTGTGCTGGCTCAACTGGTGGCGGCTTTTGAGGCATCACCTTTGCCCGTGCCTGTGATCATTGGTGTCTTGAGTTTTATCATTGGTCTGTTGACCGGTATCTCTCAGGGGCATGTCGCTATCATGATGCCGATTGTGGCAGGGCTGTCTATGGGAGACTTGGATCTAGTGGGGGTGGCTATGGTCTTTGGTGTTGCAGGCCAAATGATTACGCCTACGCACCTCTGCCTTACTATTACGGTTGATTACTTCAAGAGTGATTTCTTTAAGACTCTAAAGCCCGTGCTCTGGGCCCAAATCCCGCTCTCAGTGCTTTTTATTGTGGTGTCTTATTTCACTTGGGGCAAGAACTTTTTTTAATTAATATTCTTAAAGAAAACTTTCATTTGAGTCGATAAAAATAAAAGCCATTGGTCCTTTTTTGAGGGTCAATGGCTTTTTAAATTAGTGCGTAAGGCTAGTCAATCTTATGAGCGTTGTGAAGATTGAGTTCAGCCATAATTGTGGCTGAAATTTCTTCAATAGAGCGGCTTGTGGAGTTGAGCCATTTGATACCTTCGCGTCTCATCATATTTTCGGCTGCTTCGATTTCCTGACGGCAGTTTTCCAACGATGCATAGCGGCTGCCGGGGCGTCTTTCGTTGCGAATTTGAGACAAACGTTCGGGAGAAATCGATAGCCCAAAGAGCTTATCGCGTTTGTCGTGCAGCACTTCGGGCAGTTCTCCGCGCTCAAAATCCTCCGGTATCAAAGGATAGTTGGCAGCCTTCACACCGAATTGCATAGCCAGGAAAAGGCTAGTCGGCGTTTTGCCTGAGCGACTCACACCCACCAAAATGACATCAGCTTCATTGAGCCCCTTATTCATTTGACCGTCATCGTGAGCAAGACTGTAGTTGATGGCTTCAATACGCCTGTTATAGCGCTCTTCGTCTTTAATGACGTGGCTGCGACCCATGGAGTGGGCAGACTTAAGCCCTGTTTCCTGCTCGATTTCCTTAATGAAGCTTCTGAAAAACTCAATGCGGAAACCCTGACACTTTTCGGTGAAAGTCTTATGGATGTTTACATCAACAAAAGTTGAGAAAACAAGAGGGCGAACTCCCGTGTGAATGTAGGCATCATTGATCTTCTGAGCCGCAAGAACAGCTTTCTCGGGTGTGTCAATAAAGGGAATACGGACCTGGTCGTATTGAAGATCAGTAAATTGGGTCAGTACAGAGTGAGCCAGCGTTTCAGCGGTAATAGCGGTGGCGTCAGAGACAATAAACACCGTACGTTTGCCGCTTTTGCGGGCATTTTCATCTTTTTCAAGAGTATTGAACATAAAAAAGGCCTGAGGTTAAAAAATTACCCGAAATGAATCGGTTGTCGCTACAATTCGGTTATTCTAACAATCCAAACCTTTTTGGGGGAAGAAAATGCCGCAAGGTCGTTATGTATTTCCGTTTAGCCAACTGCGTATGACCGACGTCGATCGCGTTGGTGGTAAAAACGCCTCTTTGGGTGAATTACTGAGCCAACTGACGAGCGCCGGAATTCGTGTTCCTGACGGTTTCGCCACGACTGCTGAAGCGTTCCGCTTGTTCCTGACAGAAAACAACCTCGAAGAACGCATTAATGATCGTTTGAAGGATCTCAACGTTGAAGATGTGAAAGCTCTTGCACAGGCCGGTGCCGAAATTCGCAAGATGATTGAAGAAGCACCCTTCCCCGCTGAGCTGGAAAAGGAAATCCGTGAATTCTATGATTGGTTAAAAGACGGCCAGGAAGAAATCAGCGTGGCCGTTCGTTCTTCTGCTACCGCTGAAGACTTGCCCGACGCCTCTTTTGCCGGTCAGCAGGAAACCTATCTGAATGTGGTCGGTATCGATCAGGTGCTCTCGCGCATGCGTGAAGTGTTTGCCTCTTTGTATAACGACCGCGCCATCAGCTATCGTGTTCACAAGGGCTTTACCCACTCTGAAGTGGCCCTTTCTGCCGGTGTGCAGCGCATGTGCCGCTCCGACAAGGGCGCTGCCGGCGTGATGTTCACGCTTGATACCGAAAGCGGTTTCGATCAGGTGGTCTTTATCACTGCAAGCTATGGCTTGGGTGAAACCGTGGTGCAGGGTGCCGTGAACCCTGATGAATTCTATGTGCATAAGCCGATGCTTGCCGCAGGCAATTTCCCGATCATCCGCCGCACGTTGGGCAGCAAGCTGATCAAGATGGAATTTGACACCGACGCCAAGAGCGGCCGCAGCGTGCGCACTGTGGACGTAAGCGCTGAAGATCGCCGTCATTTCGCCATCACGGACGAAGACGTCATTGAATTGGCTAAGTTTGCCACGATCATTGAAAAGCACTACGGCCGTCCGATGGATATCGAATGGGGCAAAGACGGTATCGACGGCAAGATCTACATCCTGCAGGCTCGTCCCGAAACCGTGAAGAGCCGTCAGAATACGGCTGATGTGCAGCAGCGCTTTACGTTAAAGAGCAAGGGCCGCGTTTTGGTGACGGGCCGCGCCATCGGTCAAAAGATCGGTACGGGTCCGGTGCGCATCGTTGAAGATGCAAGCGAAATGGAACGCGTTCAAGCCGGTGACGTTTTGGTCACCGATATGACCGACCCGAACTGGGAACCGGTGATGAAGCGTGCAAGCGCTATTGTCACGAACCGCGGCGGCCGTACCTGCCACGCCGCTATTATTGCCCGTGAATTGGGTATCCCCGCTGTCGTGGGCTGCGGTGATGCAACCGAACGTTTGGCCGAAGACATGGAAGTGACGGTCTCCTGCGCTGAAGGCGATACGGGTAAGATTTACGAAGGCCGTCAGGACGTTCAGGTTGAAGAAGTCAAGCGCGGTGCTTTGCCGGAAATCCCCGTCAAGATCATGATGAACGTGGGTAATCCGCAATTGGCCTTTGAATTCCAATCCATCCCGAATAAGGGTGTCGGTTTGGCCCGTCTTGAATTCATCATCAACAACAATATCGGTATTCACCCGAAGGTTGTTTTGGACTATCCCAATGTGGACGGCGAACTGCGCGATGCCGTTGAACGCTTAAGCGCCGGCTACAAGAGCCCGGTTGAATTCTTCGAAATGAAGATCGCCGAAGGTGTGGCTACGATTGCCGCAGCTTTCTGGCCGAAGAAAGTGATCGTTCGTTTGTCTGACTTCAAGAGCAACGAATACCGTAAGCTGATCGGCGGTGACCGCTACGAACCCGATGAAGAAAATCCGATGTTGGGCTTCCGCGGTGCTTCCCGCTATATCGCCAACAGCTTCGCAGAATGCTTCCGCATGGAATGCCGTGCCATGAAGTTCGTTCGTGATACGATGGGTCTGACCAACGTCGAATTGATGGTCCCCTTCGTGCGTACGCTCGAAGAAGCCCGTCAGACGATTGAAATCATGGAACGCAATGGCTTGAAGCGCGGTGAAAACGGTTTGCGTGTCAACATGATGTGCGAAATTCCGTCTAACGCCGTTTTGGCCGATAAGTTCCTTGACTACTTTGACGGTTTCTCCATCGGTTCCAACGACATGACTCAATTGACCTTGGGTCTTGACCGTGACTCGGGCTTAGTGGCTGCAAGCTTTGACGAACGCAATGAAGCCGTCAAGATTTTGCTCTCGATGGCGATCCGCGCCTGCCGCGCCCGCGGTAAGTATGTCGGTATCTGCGGTCAGGGACCGTCCGACCACGAAGATTTGGCTCAGTGGCTGATGGATGAAGGCATCGAGTCCATCTCTCTGAACCCGGATACGGTGGTCGATACCTGGAGACGCTTGGCTCAATCCAAGTAATCCGTTAGCTTTTTAGCAACAAAAAGGCCGAAGGTGTAACAACTTTCGGCCTTTTGCTGTTTGTATCATTTTCAAGTTCTATACTGCAGAAGTTTTTTTAAGAAAGGTTTGAAATGTCCGAACAGGTTGCTTTGATCACGATGCTTGCCTGGGGGCTGGGACTGGCTCTGGTTTTTGGCTACATTGCTTCCCGCCTGCGAATGCCTGCGCTTGTCGGTTATCTGTTAGCAGGTGTTTTTATTGCGCCCACAACGCCCGGATTTGCAGGAGACCTCGAGCTTGCTGCCCAGCTCTCTGAGATCGGTGTCATTTTGCTCATGTTCGGCGTGGGACTGCACTTTTCTCTTAAAGATCTTCTTCAAGTCAGATCGGTTGCTGTGCCGGGTGCAATCATTCAAATGTCTGCCACAACTTTGCTCGGTACAGCGATGGCCTATTTCTTTTGGGATTGGAATTTCGTAGGTGCTTTTGTACTGGGACTCGCGCTTTCCTGCGCTTCAACGGTTGTGATGACAAAAGCCCTTGATGCGCGAGGTATTCTTCAGACCGTCAGAGGGCGTCTCGCTGTGGGCTGGCTTGTCGTGCAGGACGTTGTGACGGTTCTTTTGCTGGTGCTCCTGCCTTCCATTGCCTCAATTTCAGAAAATCAAAGTTTTTCCCTTTCGGCATTAACCTCTGAATTACTCGGAACCGTAACGCTTTTGGTTGGCTTTGTGGCTTCCATGATGTTAATCGGCCGAAGAGTCTTGCCTTGGGTTTTGATGCGTGTGGTTAAAAGCGGTTCTCAGGAACTATTCACGTTGGGCGTAATTGCGATTGCCATCATCGTTGCCTACGCCTCATCTGTGATTTTTCATGTCTCGATTGCCTTAGGAGCCTTTTTTGCCGGCATGATCATGCGAGAAAGCGAGTATGCCCACAGAGCGGCCCTGCAGACTCTGCCCCTGCAGGATGCATTTTCCGTACTCTTTTTCCTGGGCATCGGTATGCTCTTTGATCCGGCAGTGCTCATGGAGCATCCCTTTGAAATTATCTTTGTCATTTTGGTGATTATTTTCTCCAACAGCATCGTGGCCGCCCTTTGGGTCCGTTTTAAAGGCTATCGAATGCTTGATGCGGCAACGGTCGGTATGGCAGTCGCTCAGGTCGGGGAATTTTCTTTCATTTTGTCGGGGCTGGCCGTGTCGATGGGGCTTGTCGCTCGTGAAGAACTCTCTCTTATTGTGGTTGCCGGGATATTTACAATTGCCCTGAATTCTTTGGCCTTTATGGGGCTGCGTCCTTTCATCCGGAAATTCTTTCCGCAGTGGGTTAAAGGAACGGAAATCGAAACGGATAATGATGAAGACGAAACCGCCGCCCGTAATCGTGTGCTGATTGTGGGAGCGGGATTAACCGGACGTGAACTCTACAAGAAGCTTCAGACCACAGACTTTGATGCCTACATCATCGATAAATCAGCAGAGCGCTCGATGCAAAAAGAATTGGGTGAGCATTTTATTTTCGGCGACGCTTCCCACCCTCTGATTCTTTCAAAATTAAGTCTTGAGAAAACGGCTTGGGTGATCAGTACGAGTTCTGATCCTCTGGCTTCCCGAACAATTGCCGATCAGGTCGCCAAAATTGATCCAAAAGTCAAAGTCCTTGCTCTTTCCGATAAAGAAGGTGACCGGGATTTCTTTGTTTCGCACGCAGGTGTTTTGGACCCGAATGTAACCGCTCTCATTGAAACGAGAAAAGAATTGGCACAAAGTATTTTTGATCTGATTGCCCCTAAAGACAAGGCCACAGGAAAAGTTGCAAAATCTTCGCAAAAAAAGATGATTAAAGACACCGAATAAACAGTGTTAATGCGTACAATTAATACTTGCGTGCTATTTGAACTCCAGATAGCACAATCGTCTGATATTCCCGTACATTTTTCATTTTAGGACACGCCCGTGCACCACGAATTTGCACTGATTGCGACCTTGGCCTGGGGGCTGGGGCTGGCGCTTGTTTTGGGGTTTGCTGCCACGAAAGTGAAGCTGCCCGCGTTGGTCGGTTATTTGCTCGCCGGTGTTTGTATAGCACCGACCACTCCGGGTTTTGTCGGTGATGTGAACCTCGCAAGCGAACTCTCCGAAGTCGGTGTCATGCTTTTGATGTTTGGTGTGGGGCTTCATTTTTCACTCACTGATTTGCTGCGCGTGAAAACCGTGGCCCTGCCCGGAGCCATTATCCAGATGGCTATTGCAACAGCCATCGGTATGTTCCTCGCGCACTGGTGGGGCTGGACCTGGGGCGAAGCTTTCATTTTGGGGCTGTCTTTGTCGTGCGCATCAACCGTGGTGCTGATGAAGGGCTTGGAAGCCAAAGGGTGGCTTCAGAGATCGCGCGGTCAGCTGGCAGTGGGCTGGCTTGTGGTTGAAGACTTGGTGACGGTGCTCCTATTGGTGCTTCTGCCTTCTATTGCCACCTTTTTTAAAGGTGACAGTGCTGTCGAGGGTTCCATCACAATTGCGATTTTGGAGACCCTCGTTTTAATCATCGGTTTTGTTGCCTCAATGCTTGTGATCGGGCGCCGTGTGCTGCCGTGGGTGCTTTTTCAGGCGGTTAAAACCGGTTCTCAGGAAGTTTTTACGCTCTGCGTGATTGCAATTGCCATCGGTGTGGCTTACGCGAGCGCTCAGATTTTTAACGTGTCTTTCGCTTTGGGTGCCTTTTTTGCCGGCATGATGATGCGTGAAAGTGAGTACTCGCACCGTGCGGCTTTGCAGACGCTGCCTTTGCAGGACGCTTTCTCCGTCATCTTCTTTTTGGGTGTCGGGATGCTCTTTAACCCGAGCATCATTATCGACAATCCCATGCACGTGCTCGGAATCGTTTTTGTGATTGTTGTCTGCAAAAGCATTACGGCCGCTGTTTGGGTCAAAATCATGGGCCGCAGCTACAAAGATGCTCTGACAGTGGGGGCCGCTTTGGCACAGGTCGGGGAATTTTCTTTCATTTTGGGCGGTTTGGGCTTAAGTCTCGGCCTTTTGCCCCCTGAAGGCATGTCATTGATTTTAGCGGGCGGCATCATCAGTATCGCCTTAAATCCGCTTCTTTTTGCCTTGGTTGAGCCGATTCACAAGCGCTACTTCCTTAAGGAAAATCCGGCCGCAGAGGAAGATGAGGACGATATTGAAGAAGAAAAAGCCGCTAAGCGCGACCGAGTCATTATTGTGGGCGCCGGTGTTTTGGGCAGAGAGCTTTGCGAAGGTTTAAGAGCCAAAAATGTTGATGTGGTCATTATTGAGAAAAATATCGAACGCTCGATGAAAGAAGACCTGGGGGATCACTTCATTTTAGGTGATGCCATGCAAAAGCAGACGCTTGAATTTGCTGGCATTGACCGAGCCCGTTGGGTTGTTGTGTCAACTACCGATCCCGTGAGTGCACGCAAAATTGTTGATGTGGTCGGAGAAACGGATCCGGAAGCCCGAGTTGTGGCCATTGCCGATAAAACGGGTGAAGAGAAGTTCTTTATGGATTCAAGCGGAGAGCTGCCGGATCACCTCGAACATTTGCTGCAGCTGCGCCATGAAGCCGCTAAAACAGTTTTAAGTTATGTCTGCGGTCCGAGAGGCTTAAGGGCTGTTTCAAAGCCGAAGCGCAATCTCAGCAAAGAGAAAAAAGACGATACTAAAGAAGAAAAAAATCGCACGGATGCGGCAGCAGCCGACACGGCCGGCTGATCGGTTTTAGGGGAAGCATTATGACTTTGAGCGCAACGACAATTTGGCTGATTATTGCGGTGTTATTGGGCATCGCAGAGCTCATGGCCGCAACCTTTTATCTTTTGGTTTTAGCAGCTGCTGCGCTTGTCGGTGCAGGAGCGGCCTGGTTCGGTCTTACGCTTGAGTGGCAGATTGCCCTTTTTGCTGTCGTGGCGATTATCGGATCTGTGTGGGTGAGACGCATCCGTTCTATTCCCACTAAAAGCGATGCACAGGCGCACGCCCTTCAAAATCTCGACGAAGGTCAGATGGTTGAAGTAGACGGCTGGACAGAAGCGGGGACAGCCAGTGTCAATTACCGGGGTGCGCGCTGGCAGGCCAGGGTAGTTGATGGTGAAGAAAAAACGCCCGGCACCTACGTCATTGTGCGTGTCGAAGGCAGTGTTTTATTTGTGAAGAAAATGGTTTAAACGGGGTAATCCAAATGAGCGGATTGATGATTTTCACATTGGTATTAGCTGTTTTGGCGATTGTGTTTGCCTTTCAGGCAATTAAAGTCGTGCCGCAGCAGTCGGCCTGGATTGTGGAGCGTTTGGGAAAATTTCACGCGGTGCTCTCGCCGGGTCTCAATGTGGTGATTCCTTTTATCGATCGGGTGGCCTACAAGCATTCGCTCAAAGAAATTCCTCTGGATACCCCGAGCCAGGTTTGTATCACCAAAGACAATACTCAGCTCTCTGTTGACGGTGTGCTCTTTTTCCAAGTTACCGATCCGACGCGGGCAAGCTACGGCACAAGCAACTACGTGATCGCTATCACACAGTTGGCGCAGACCACGCTCAGAAGCGTGATCGGCAAGATGGAATTGGATAAAACCTTTGAAGAGCGTGACCTCATTAACCGTTCGGTGGTGAGCGCCATTGACGAGGCAGCACTGAATTGGGGTGTCAAAGTGCTTCGCTACGAAATCAAGGATCTGACGCCGCCTGCAGTCATTTTGCAGGCGATGCAGCAGCAGATTACCGCCGAGCGCGAAAAGCGTGCTGTCGTAGCAGCCTCCGAAGGCCGCAAGCAGGAACAGATCAATTTGGCTACCGGTGCCCGAGAAGCGGCTATTGCTGAATCTGAAGGTGAAAAACAGGCCGCGATCAATAAGGCTGAAGGTGAAGCCGCCGCAACTTTGGCGATTGCCAAAGCCACTGCAGAAGCCTTAAGACAGATTGCTGAGGCTACGCGTGCGCCGGGCGGCATGGATGCCGTTAATCTGAAAGTGGCCGAGCAGTATGTGCAGGCTTTTGCCCAGCTTGCCAAAGAAGGCAATACGATTTTGCTGCCTTCCAACATGAACGATATGGGCAGCATGATCGCTTCTGCGATGACCATTATGCGCAATACCGATCCGAAAAAGGTCACGCCGGATTCAGCACCCGTCGTGCCTCAAACGCTCGGTAAATAGTTTTTTTGAGTGATTAAATTTGAAAGAGAACGCTAATGACCAATCAGCTTGATGTCAGACCCAATGCCGCTCACCTGAGCGATCCCATTGAATTGGCAAGTTACCTCGACGGTTATCTGGATTACGCCCTCGATATTTTCGAAAAATCTCAGGAAGCCGATGAGCTTACCGGTATGCTCTCCAATCACGCTTTGTTTTTTAGCGCAACTTTTACCGAAAAGATGCCGCTCATTGTGGTCGATGAAGAGGATTTCGGTGAAAATTTAGGTAAACGTTTAAGACAGTCTATGTACGATGACGGCTTGATTGAAACCAATTCTCCCGTTATGCTTTCGCGCAATCCGCAGGATTTTATCTATTTTGCTGCGATGCGGATGGTGCAGGATTTTGTTGCATTGATTGAAGACAGCTCAGAGAAAAAAGAATCTGCCGACGTATTTGATCTCAGACGGACAGCTTTTGTTGCCGATTGGGTGAACCGTTTTTTAGGAAAGGATAAATATGCCCGATAACCCCAGCACTGAAAACAGTCAGGATGTCAAAGAGCGGTTTAATCTTGCGGATCTTTCTGTTTTAAGCGAACTGTTTGAGGTTGTGCTCTATGACGTCGTGAGACGCTCTCAGATGGTGGCCTCTTCTCAATTAAAGCAGGAAGAAGCAGTTGCGATGGATAAGCAGTCGGCGGCTTTTCTTTCGGCAGTTTTGGCAGGCAAAAACGAGCAATTTATCCCTAAGCCCTTTTGGACAGGCGATCCGCTTGCAGGCTACTTAAAGCTTTTCATGAAGGAGCGCTTTGATAAGGTGGGCGTCAAAGACGAAGAACTCAAAGACACCCGTGGTATTTTGCAGGCCGCAGCTTTTGAGTTTGTATGTGATGTCTACGCGCTTATGAAAGAATTTGCCAAGCGCGAAAGCCCCGAGGGTTTTCAAAAAGAAGGCAAGCGCCTGTGCCTGATGTGGGCCGAGCGTATGCTTGGCCGCAAAGAATCCGATCCTGTCGTCTTTTAAGGAGCACGCGGTGTCTTGTCCTTTGCGCTACGCAACCAAAAGAGAGCTCAATCCCAATATTGCTTCTTACCCCGTGGCGAGAAACGTCATTGCGCAGGCCGTGCAAAATACCTGGGATCGGGCGGTAAAAGTGAGTGCCGGTGAGATGAGCATTGAGGCGCTCGAAGAAGCCAATCTCAATTTGGTTTTGTGGCTTCAGGATACTTTTTCGGGTGCAAATGAGCATTTTTCCTGTGAAAGTGAATTTAACGAAAAGCGCCTGCCCGAACTCTTAAAGGAAAATTTTGCCGAGCGCTTGAAAGGCTTTAATCCGGCTTTAGACATTGAGGACGATGATTCCTTTATGTTTACGGTTTTTGCCTTTTTTGTTTCAGAAATTTTTGTTTTGTTAAAGGAAGCAGACTGCGCGCATGCCGGAGTGGCCGACAATCCGCAGGTTGAAGCCTTTATTGATTTTTGGAGCTTGCACTTGACGGGGGCACCCGCAGCAAGCGATTTTAAATTGAAGGAGTAATCATTCATGAGCTGCAGCGGAAATTGTTCTTCTTGCGGTAGTGACTGCCAAAAGCAGCCTTTGCGCCATCCCAACATCACGGGCGCCATTTTGGGTCAATTTATGATGGAAATGGCCATGCGCTCTCAGAAAAATGCCGCAGGTGAAATCACTGAAGACATGATGGACGAAATGGACCGCAAAACGATGAATTGGCTGGGAGCCACATTCAGCGGTCAAAATGCTCAGTTTGAAGTGGATCCGGACTGGTATCCCGTGGGTGTTGCAGGCAATCTGCGCTTAAAACTCGGCGCGGAACTGGCTCAGGCCTCTGGCGGCAAACTCCCCGAAGACAATGCCACGCTGATTTTCTCAGCCATGGCCGTTTTCATGGCTGAAGTCTATGACACGCTCTCAGTTGTCACCAAAAAGGGGATTGAACCCTTGGGAGAAGTGCCTGCTCCGGAGATGCTTGCGTTATTGAAGCGCTGGACGGAAATGCTCGTGGGCTACGAATTAAAGTGGCGCGATCCTTCTGAAGAGGCAAAGTCTGAAGAAGAAAAAAGTGAAGAAAAATAGCTCAAAAAAGAGCCGCTTTGAAAGACAAGGCGGCTTTTTTGAAATTCGGAGGCTTTGCTAGTGCGAAGCCTTTTTCATGAGGCGCTCGCGATCGCGCTCCCACTGTTTCTTACTTTCATCGGCGCGCTTTTCGTACTGGCGTTTGCCTTTAGCCAGCGCTACGGTGAGTTTGACCCGGCCGCGGCTAAAGTGCATATCAAGCGGTATTAAGGCGTAGCCCGCGCGCTCAACTTTACCGATCAGTTTGCTGATCTCACGAGCGTGCATCAAAAGCTTTCTCACTCGCGTCGGATCGGGCTTAGTGTGAGTGCTCGCGGTTTTTAAGGGGGTGATATGAGCATTTAAAAGGTAGAGCTCTCCCGAGCGCACGATCACGTGAGCTTCCTTAATTTGAGCTCGGCCTTCACGAATGGATTTAACTTCCCAGCCTTCGAGCACTAAACCTGCTTCGTGCTTTTCTTCAATGTAGTAGTCAAAAAGCGCTTTGCGATTAACAATATTGGCCACAGTTTTTTGTCTTTATCAAAATCAATACGGGCTCACATTTTAGCAACTGAGGCGGCTTTTTTCGCTAAAAGCTCCTAAGAGCAAATTGCGAAAGAAAAACTCCGTTAAAATAGCGGCTGATTCGGCAAGGAGACGCTTATGCAGGTAACGGTAGCAAGACTTGATCGCACGGACGTTACAGTCAAAAAAATCGATGTTCAGGAAGGCTCAACACTTCTTGATGCGGTAGCTCAGGCCGGCTGGAGCCTCGGAGCCAATCATAAAGTGGCTGTTTGGAATGTCCTTGCCGACCCCATGCAAAAAGTCGAAGACGGGGATCGGATTGAAATTTTGCCTGCGCTCACTGTCGATCCGATGACGGCACGCCGCCTTCGTGAAGAAAAAAATCAGAATCCGGACAACCGTCTGAAAGCCGGACGCAACGGCGGCAAACATCGCCTTTTTTGAGTCCTAAGCTTGCGTTTTAGCTAAAAAATAGGATAAAATACACCGTTAATCTTTTTACGCCATTCTCCATGGCGATGCCGAATTTTTTTTCACATTTTTCGACTGAGGTTAACATGCGCATTAGACAAAAGGCTCTTACTTTTGACGACGTGTTGCTCGTTCCGGCACACTCCACCGTTCTTCCCCGTGACACCGTTCTCACCACCAAGATTACCCGTGAATTAAGTTTGAATATTCCGATGGTTTCCGCCGCTATGGATACCGTTACGGAATCGGGTTTGGCCATTGCTTTGGCTCAGGAAGGCGGTATCGGCTTTATTCACAAGAATATGAGCCCGAAACAGCAGGCTGCTGAAGTTGCCCGTGTGAAGCGTCACGAAGCCGGTATGGTAGCCGATCCGATCACGGTGACCCCGGGCATGACGGTGGGCGAAGTGATCCGCTTGAGCCGTGAACGTCACATTTCCGGTTTGCCTGTTGTCGATGATAAGCGCGTTTTGGGTATGGTGACCTCCCGTGACCTGCGCTTTGAAACCCGCATGGATATCCCGGTTTCTCAAATCATGACCCCTGCAGAACGTTTGGTGACCGTTCGCGAAGGCGCAAGCCTTGAAGATGCCAAGCGTCTGATGCACCAGCACCGCGTTGAACGTGTGCTCGTTGTCGATAAAGACTTTAACCTCACCGGCTTGATGACTGTGAAAGATATCATCAAGGCCGGCGAACACCCCAATGCCGCTAAAGACTCTCACGGACGTCTTTTGGTCGGTGCTGCCGTCGGTGTCGGTGCCGGTACCGAAGAGCGTATTGAATTGATGCTCGAAGCAGGCGTTGACGTGATTGTGGTCGATACTGCTCACGGTCACTCTCAGGGCGTGCTTGACCGCGTAGCCTGGGTGAAGAAGAACTACCCGCAGCTGCAGGTGATCGGCGGCAATATCGCTACGGCTGAAGCTGCCCGCGCTTTGGTTGATGCCGGCGCTGACGGCGTGAAGGTCGGTATCGGACCGGGCTCTATTTGTACGACCCGTATCGTGGCCGGTGTCGGAGTACCGCAAATTACGGCTGTTTCTGACGTCGCTCAAGCCTTGGAAGGCACGGGTGTTCCTTTGATCGCTGACGGCGGCATCCGCTTTTCGGGCGATATCGCCAAGGCTTTGGCTGCCGGCGCTTATGCCGTGATGATGGGCGGCATGTTTGCCGGTACCGATGAAGCTCCGGGCGAAGTGGTGCTCTATCAGGGCCGCTCCTTCAAGAGCTACCGCGGTATGGGCAGCCTTGGTGCTATGACCAAGGGCTCTGCTGACCGCTACTTCCAGGACAACAACTCCGGCAACATCAGCAAGTTCGTGCCCGAAGGCATTGAAGGTATGGTGCCTTACAAGGGACCGCTCTCTCAGATCGTCTATCAGATGATCGGCGGTTTGCGTTCTTCTATGGGTTACTGCGGCTGCCGCACCATCGAAGAAATGCGTCAGCGTGCCGAATTCGTTGAAATCACGGCCGCCGGCTGGCGTGAATCGCACGTCCACGACGTGAGAATTACGAAGGAAGCTCCGAACTATCGTCAGGATCACTAACATTCGGTAGCCTCTGATTGAAAATAATTAGGCGCGAGAGGAGTTTAATCGGTAAACTTACTCGCGCCTAAATGATTTTTATTTTTCTTATTGAACTGAAACGACAATGACTCACGATCGTATTCTTATTTTGGACTTCGGTTCACAGGTCACGCAGTTGATCGCACGTCGTGTGCGTGAAGCGCATGTCTACTGTGAAGTGCATCCGAACGATGTCTCCGAGAGCTTTATTCGTGAATTTAACCCCAAGGGTATTATCCTTTCAGGCTCTCACATGAGCGCCTACGAAGAAAGCACGGATCGAATCAGCGATGCCGTTTTCAATGCAGGCGTGCCTATCCTCGGTATCTGCTACGGCATGCAGACCATGGCTCAGCAGTTGGGCGGCAAGGTTGAAAACATCGGTAAGCGCGAGTTCGGCTACGCTGAGGTGAAAAACCACAACAATTCCACCCTTTTAAAGGGCATTGAAGACTTAAAAGATGAAGCCGGCGACTCCATCATGAAGGTTTGGATGAGCCACGGCGACAAGGTGACGGTTTTGCCCGAAGGCTTTGAAGTGATGTGCTCAACGCCTTCTTGCCCGATTGCCGGTATGTGTGATGAAAAGCGTCACTACTATGCCGTGCAGTTCCACCCGGAAGTCACGCACACGCTTCAGGGCCGTGCGATTTTGAATCGCTTCGTGCTCGATATCTGTCACGCAGAACCTTCCTGGATCATGGGCGACTATGTGAAGGAAGCCGTTGAACAGATCCGCGCTCAAGTGGGCGATGAAGAAGTGATTCTGGGGCTCTCGGGCGGCGTTGACTCTTCTGTGACCGCTGCTTTGATTCATCGCGCAATCGGCAAGCAGTTGACCTGTGTCTTTGTGGATAACGGTTTGCTGCGTAAGAACGAGCGCGAACAGGTTCGTGAAACCTTTGAAAAGAATATGGGCTTAAAACTCATTGTGGTCGACGCTGTGGACCGCTTTATGGGTGAATTGGCCGGTGTGACCGATCCTGAACAAAAGAGAAAGATCATCGGTCGTCTCTTTGTTGAAGTCTTCCAGGAAGAAGCGGCAAAGCTGCCCAATGCCAAGTGGCTTGCTCAAGGCACGATTTATCCTGACGTGATCGAATCGGCCGGTGCCAAGACAAAGAAAGCCAAGACGATTAAGAGCCACCACAATGTCGGAGGCTTGCCCGATACGCTGCACCTCAAACTTTTGGAACCGCTGCGCGGCTTATTCAAAGACGAAGTGCGTGAACTGGGCGTCGCTTTAGGATTGCCCGCTGAAATGGTTTACCGTCATCCGTTCCCGGGACCGGGTCTGGGTGTGCGCATTTTAGGCGAAGTGAAGAAAGAATACGCAGACCTTTTACGTGAAGCCGATGCTATCTTCATTGAAGAGCTTCGCAAGGCCGGGTTGTATGACAAGGTAAGCCAAGCCTTTGTTGTCTTCCTGCCTGTAAAGAGCGTTGGCGTTATGGGCGACGGCCGCACCTATGAATGGGTGGTGAGCCTGCGTTCTGTCGAAACAAGCGACTTCATGACGGCTCGCTGGTCGCACCTGCCCTATGAGCTTTTGGGCACGGTTTCCAACCGCATCATCAATGAAGTTCGCGGTATTAACCGCGTCTGTTATGACATCAGCGGCAAACCGCCTGCCACGATTGAATGGGAGTAATTCAGGCGACTGAAAAAAGCTTGAAATTCTCATTAAAAGGATTGAGGTCAGTGATTTGATTCTCAATCCTTTTTTGTTTTGAAAACCGGAGAAATCTGGCTCCTGGAACGAAGATCGAAATCGGTCAGTCGGCTTTGTTTAACTGACGAGTGGAGATTAAATTCAATATCCGTGTGCAAGCAATAGTGCATAAGCTGCTGTATGGATTTTGTGTTGATTTTGTGGTTAATTGCGTCCGCATGGCCGTCGTAGTTTCACGAAAAAATGGCGAGGTCGAAAGGCCTCGCCGGTTGCGCGGAAGAGTCAAAATCAATGTCAGCTTAAATCCTATATTTCAACCTCCGGCAATCTTTTTTGTTTCAAATGAACCCGCAGACCTTTTTTCCCTTCGCCAGCCTCGGGGAAGGCATCTGAAAGCGTAATTTCGAGGTTATTTCTTTGGGCTAAAGACTTTACGATCGCCATTCCCAATCCCGTGCCGGTGACGCCTGTTCCCAGCACACGGTAAAACGGATCAAAAATACGTTTCTTATCCTCAGCGGAAAGTCCCGGGCCGTTATCGCGGATATTGATTTCAAAAGGCTTAAGGCTCACAAGTTCAATGGTCACCTTAGAGCCTGCCGGGCAGTACTTCACTGCATTTTCCATTAAGTTGCGCAAAAGACTGAAAAGATCCTCGTCTCCGATATTTACCGTAGCATCCGATTGAGGATCATGTTCATCAAAGCCAATTGCTTCAATTTCGATATTTTTCTTTTCTGCTTCTGCCCAAATCTGCTCGATCACCATCGAGAGCGTCTCAGAAAGATGAGCGGGTTTTTGAGCAACGGTGATCTTATCCTGCTGGGCACGCTTGAAGCTTAATAGCTGGCTCACTAACCGCGCGGCTCGATCGATACTTTGACGAAGTTCTTCAACCTGTTTTTTTGCTTCAGGGGCAAGTTCTGCAGTTTGAAGACGCTCGGCCTGAAGCGACAGGGCAGCAAGAGGCGATCTTAATTCATGTGCAGCATCAGCCACAAAGCGGGATTCATTTTCTCTGAGAGTCTTAACTTTTTCCAACACTCCGTTAAAAGCTTCGACCAGGGGGAGTAATTCCGAGGGAAGTCCTTGCGGATCAATGGGTGTCAGGTCATCAGGCTGACGTTTATTAATGGAGTAAGTGAGATCACGAATGGGCCGCATCGAGTACCAAAGTAAAGTAGCCAGAATGATAAAGATCGTCAACGAAAGCCCCAATAGGGGCAGAGTGGCGGCAAGTGCCGTGCCTCGTGCGATTTTTTCAATTTCTTTTGTTTTTTGTGCGACAGCGATGTGTTTGCCGTCTGAAAGCGTCAGAAGGTTTAATCGGTAGGGAGTGCCTGAAATCGTGAGCGTCTGCTGACCGTTATGCAGATCCTGATCAAAAATGACACGAATCGTTTGTCCGCCTTCGTGAAGCGTTCTCACAAGAATGGTGGAGCCGGCCTTGGCAACCGATTGCGGTGAATGATCATCAACCGTAAACCAATCCTCAAAATCATCATCGTCCATCCAGAGTGCACCGGGATTGCGGCCTGAGACATCAAGACGCGCTAAGACACCGGTGACTTCCTGAAGTAAATCATCCTGCTCATCAAAGGCTCTGTGATACGATGCGATAAAAAGGGAAACCGCAGACACAATCGTGACGATTAAAGCGGCCGACCCCGCCCAAATTAAAAGGCGTTTGACAAAACCGTAGTGTTTAACGGAGCGCATCAGCATCAGGAACCTGCCTTTTCAACCATCCAACCCAGGCCGCGTACGTTTTTAATGACATTGGGCCCCAGTTTTTTTCTTAAAGAATGAATGAGGTATTCAATAGCATTACTTTCGGGCTCTTCTCCCGGCTCATAGATTCTTTCTTCAAGTTTTCTTCTGGATAAAATCGTGCCGGGTCTGGCCAAAAGTGCAGCAAGCAGTGAGTATTCACGCCTTGAAAGCACAATGGGGGATGAAGAGTTGGCAAGCACAGCTGTTTTTTCAGCAGTATCAAGTGTCACTACGCCGTTCGTGAGCGCATTGCCCGTTGTTTGATTTTTACGTCTGAGCACAGCGCGAATTCTTGCTAAAAGTTCACTGATATGAAAGGGTTTAACCAAATAGTCATCAGCGCCCGCATCCAATCCTTCAAGTCTTTCATCAAGGCCGTCTCGGGCGGTCAGAATGATGACCGGGATATTTTTTTTCTCACCTTGTGCATTACCGCGCAAAGTTCTGAGCACAGTCATACCGTCAACGCCCGGCAGTCCCAAGTCTAAGAGCACAAACCCGTAATCATTGACAGAAAGCATCATGAGAGCATCGCGCCCATTGGCTACATGCTCCACCGAATACATTTCATCGGTAAGCGCTCCTTTAACGGCCTGGGCAATCATCGGATCGTCTTCAACTAATAAAATTCTCATGGTTTTTATTCCATTACGTCCCTTCGATCATTGTATTTCAAGATGAGGATTTTGCGAACATCATTTTCAATTCGTTTCCGAGACTTAGGAGGGGCTAAGTTTTAACTAGGTTTTTACTAAGTTTTGACCGTTACACTGAGCTCAACGAAAACAAATGATGGGAGACGACAATGCAAAAAACTCTACTTACTGCCGCCCTTTGCGCTTTAGTGATTCCTTTTTCTGCCATGGCTCAGGGTCCGAGCGGTTTTGAAGCGCCGCCTGCCAAATCGGCTCAGCCTCAGGGATTTGAATTGACCACTTTGAAGTCGCTTGAAGAGGTGAAAAAGAACAGCTACGATGATCAGTTAGTGACGGTTCGCGGTCGTTTTACCCGCCAAGTCAGTCACGACAAATATGAGTTTACGGACGAAAAAGGCAACACGATTGTGGCTGAGCTCGATGATGATCACAACTGGTCTCATGTAGCCAAAGACGCTCTGGTGGATATTTTGGCCGAAGTTGACCGCCACCGCCAAAGAGTGGAATTGGAAGTGTTAGAAGCCAAGCCCGTGCGTTAGGCTCAGTGATACTTAGGACATAGGAGCAAAGAATGCGTTTTGAAATCACCGGCAGCATTGATCCTTTACTTTGCGTAAGCTTGGAAAAAGGTGAAAAGGTTTTGGCTGAGTCCAATGCCATGGTGGCCATGGACGGGGACTTGAGTCTTAAGGGCAGAAGCCGGGGCGGGATCATGAAGTCTCTGGCAAGAAAGTTCTTAAACGATGAAACTTTTTTCCAGCAGTATGTTGAAGCGGAAAAAGGTGCCGGTGATGTTCTTTTGGCTCCCAATATCCCGGGCGATATCCGTGTTCTGGATGTCGGTCAGAGACAATACATGATTTCCGACGGCTCCTTTTTAGCTGCCACCGAGGGTGTTGAGCTTGAGGTGAAGTCTCAGGGACTGGGTCGGGCACTTTTGGGTGACTCAGGCGGCTTTTTTGTGATGGCAACAGACGGAAGCGGTCAGGTGGCTGTCTCAGGTTTCGGTTCCGTGCGAGAGCTTGAAGTCAAAGACGGTCAGACACTCGTTGTTGATAACGGACATTTAGTCGCTTGGGACAGTGATCTTGATTATGAATTAAGCCTTAATACGGCTCATTCGGGTCTTTTCGGTAAGTTAGTGAACAGCCAAATCACCGGCGAAGGCATCGTTTTAAAATTCAGAGGCCGGGGGAAAGTGATCGTTTGTTCAAGAAACAAAGGCGGGTTCCTTGATTGGGTGTTTGCCAATCAGCCGACGGATAAAGCGGTCAAGAACGAATAAAGCAGATTAAAGTCTTTTTCGGGGCGCTTAAGCGCCCCTTTTTGGCTATTGAATATCGATTTTTTCAAAAGATGTTGTTGAAGTTTCATCTATCGGCTGGCTTTGATAAGACACCTTTGAAAAATCAATAGTGTTTAAATCAATAAAACGGATTTTTTCGTTTGACATCGTTTTGTAGTAGAGCTTTTTATTTGTCATGTCAGAGGCGCTTGTCCATTGGGTAGCGCTTAAAAGTCCTGTCGGATTATCGTGGTTTTCCAATTCAAGGCCGATCGGAATTTCAAAAGCATTCAAAATTTTGAAGCTGTACAAAACCGTTTCATCGCCAGTCTTTAAAGCCGGAGCAGTGGAGACCATAAAGGCTGCCCGCACAAAACGAGAGGGTGGGGTGATATCTCCGGGCAGTCCTGCCATGCCGCTGCCGATCCCGGGGGAACGCAAAGTAAGGCTTTCCCATTGCACAGGAGAGGTTTTTCCCGGCTTTAAGTTCATGTAGTTATTCAGGTTGGTGAGGTGCCACTGAAAACCCGGAGCATTGGTTAAAACGCCGATCGGGTTATCGAAAATCTGCATTTTCCCGTCGACTATTTCAACAACGATTTGTGCGCCCGTGTTGTCAGCTACCCGATAGTGAACAGTGCCGGCATTCTTAAAGCGTTCAGCTACGCGCA
Source organism: uncultured Sutterella sp. (assembly GCA_900545335.1). Lineage (GTDB taxonomy): Bacteria > Pseudomonadota > Gammaproteobacteria > Burkholderiales > Burkholderiaceae_F > Aphodousia. Next base: position 25,476 of record UQYP01000003.1, read on the forward strand.
TTTGGGGTAAGGCTTTTTTGGCTTCAGCGACTGTTTCAAAGGAACCCAAAACCCAGGCAACAAATTCCATGTCAGAAATGGTTTTCATGCTCTGCGTTTTCTCATAGGCCGGATACTGTCCGTAGCCCGGAAAGAAAAAGAGTCCCGCTGAAAGACCTTTTTCGTTTAGTCCTTCAACAACAAAGTGTTTGTCTTCAATCGAAAGGCCAACATAACCCAAGCGGTTTTTGTACTTTAGCCCGGGTCCAAAAGCCGTTTGACATTGAATTGCAGTGTTTCTCGGCACGATGACAAGATCAGACTGCAAAACCGAATTTCCCCATTCAATGGAGCGGGAAACGACATGATCGGCTTTTTCGGAGTGAAGGGTGATGCCTGTGCAGGCAAAGGCTTGAGTGGAAAAAAGTACGGCGGCATATACAGCGAGCCACAGATATTTTTTGTTGTTCATTTTTTAGGCTCCTTAATTATTTAATGCCTTCGACCATCTTAGAGCTTTTTGTCTGATCTGGTACAAAAGAAGGAGTGTTTTTACATTTGCTTTCCAGAAAGTCAATGATCAATTTCTTTAAAATCAGTAAAAGGTAATCGTTTAACTCTGACTATTGAGGAGCAGACCAATGAATCAAGATCTGAAGAAAAAAGTTGAGGAATTGATCCCGAATCTTGCCAAGGTTCGCCGCGATTTGCACAAGCACCCGGAATCCGGCTGGACGGAATTCCGTACCGCTTCTATGGCTATCAAGAAGATGCAGGAATTGGGCTATACCATCACCATGGGTGAAAAGGCTGTCTGCCGTGAAGCCATGATGGGTGTGCCCTCCGCCGATGCTTTGCGTGCCCATATGGAGCGTGCCATTGCTCAAGGTGCAGATCCCGAACTCGTTGCCAAGATGGAAGGCGGTATGACGGGCTTTTGGGCAGACATGGATTTCGGCGGTGAAGGTCCTTTCCTTGCCGTGCGTTTTGACATGGACTGCAACGACGTGAGCGAATGCGCTGACGCCGATCACCGTCCCAATGTTGAGGGCTTTGCCTCTGTCAACAAGGGCGCAATGCATGCCTGCGGTCACGACGGTCACATGGCTATCGGTCTGGCTTTGGCTGAAGTTGTGGCCAGCATGCGCGATCAATTCAAGGGCAAGATCCGCTTTATTTTCCAACCGGCCGAAGAAGGTGTCCGCGGTGCTATGCCGATGGAAAAAGCCGGTGCTGTGGAAGGTGTGGATGAAATCTTCGGTATGCATATCGGTTTCCAAGCCAACAATATGGGCAAGGTGATCTGCGGTACGAAGAACTTCCTCGCCACCACGAAGGCTGACATTACCTTTACGGGTGTGCCCGCTCACGCCGGTAACGCTCCTGAAGAAGGTAAGAATGCTTTGTTGTCCGCTGCTACGGCTCTTTTGAACATGCACGCTATCCCGCGCTCCGGCAAGGGTGATACGCGCATCACGGTCGGAAAGTTAAACGGCGGTGAAGGCCGCAACGTCATTCCGCCTAAGGCAGTGCTCGTGTTGGAAACCCGCGGTATTACGTCTGCTTTGGACGAATACATGTTCGGTGAAGTCCGCCGCATCGCTAAGGCTGCTGCCGAAATGTGGGGCTGCGGCTATTCGATCGACATCAAGGGCGGCACCAAGAGCGGTGAATCCGACCTCGAAGTGGCCAAGGTTGTTGCCGAAGAAGCCCGTGATATGGGGTGCTTTAACGAAGTGATCGAAGAACAAAACTTCGGCGCTTCTGAAGACTACTCTCACTTCATGAGCACGGTCCAAGCCCACGGCGGTAAGGGCACCTACGTTCAAGTGGGTTCCTCTTTGCGTGCCGGCCACCACAACAGCCACTTTGACTTTGACGAACAAACGTTGGCCAACGCGCTCGAATTGATGAGCCGCTGCGTCTATCGTACGCTCGCCAAATAATAGGGCTTAACCTTAAAGAAAAACCGGAGCGCTGCTCCGGTTTTTCGCATCAGGCGACTGAAAAATTTCTAGTCTTCTTTTTCTTCAATCATATCTTCCGTGAACGGTTGAAACTGGCTGTCCAAATCAGCCATCGACTGATCGATATGAGCGGCCTTCATTGCAGTATCCTCTTTTAAAATCGCCATTTCAGAGGTTAATTCCGCAAGCATCCGGGAGACTTCCTCAGGGTTGGCGCTGCCTTCGGTGCGGCGGCGTGCAATGATTTCTCTGGGGTTAAGACTTGCGCGGAATTCTTCCTCACTCATCGGACAGTCGGTACTGAAGCCCGGCATTTCTTTGCTGACTGTCTCAGCATAGATGCGCTTCATTTCTTCGTAGGGGAAGGTAAGGGGCAAAATGCCGTTTGCTCTCGCATAACCCACCATGGCGCTTGCGACGTGATGCCCGACGCGGAAAGGCAGTTTGTATTCACTCATCAATCGGTCAGCGATTTCCTGGCTTGCCGTCCAATCCAACGAAAGCTCTTCAAGGGCGCGCTCTTTATTGACAACAAGCGCAGAGAGGATTTTGACAAACCGCTCCATCGTCTTGACACTTAAATCAGCCAGGGCAGAGTGTACTTTGACGGATTTGCCGTCAATCAAGCCGCTTGGCACGTTATGAGCGCGTGTGACTGCCAGATTGGCTTCACTGACTACGTCGCTTGCGTTGCCTCGGCAGCTGATCAAAAGACCGGGATTGCGTTTTTGGGGCATGGCAGAGGACACATAGGTATTGCCGTTACCTTCAGAGAGCAAAATCCAGGGACGGGGCTGAGCGTACTGCACCATGATATCGGCAATCATCTCGCCGATATGAAGGGCAATAGAGGCTTGAATCTGAGCAAATTCAATGGGCAAATCCACCATGGCAATCTGCGTGGCGTCAAAGGCATTTCTCACCGGTGCACGAAAGCCCAAGAGCTTCGCCATGAGTTTACGGTTAAGAGGCCAGCCGGTGCCGTTTAAAACGCAGGAGCCCATCGGGCAGAAATTGAGCCGACTGTAAAATTGAGTAAGCCGAACACGATCGCGCTTAAAGCCCTCGATAAATCCGAGAAGATAATGAGCATAGGTTGTGGGCTGCGCGGCAACGCCGTTTGTGTAAGACGGCATCACGGTGTCTTGGTGAGCACGGGCTAAATCGAGCAGTTTATCGATGACGCTCTCCAATGCTCGGGAGACATTAATCACTTCATCACGCATGATGGCAGCGCGAAAGGTTGAGTGCATATCCTGACTGGAACGGCCGACATGAATTTCTGTGACTTCGCTTGTGCCCGCAGCAGCGATGAGTTTGGGCTCAAAGTCAATGACGCGTTTTACACGATTGGCAGGATCATTGCCGCTTTCCAAAACTTCTTTTAAAGCAAGAGCAGCCGTGCGAGCCAGTGTCGGCGTTAAAAGACCGCCCGCACTATTGGCAATAATCGTGGCTTTATTCATTTGGCCCAGCCAATAAAATTCATCGCGAACCATAGTGTCATTCTCCCGAAGGTTTTAAAAATCAAAAGGCAATTGACTTAAGTTTAGTCTCTAGGGCGTTTTGATTGAAGTTATTTTTGAAATAATTGCATCGACCGTTTGGCTTTGAAGCTCCTCTTGCATTCTTTGCGTCACCGCCGCCTTAATGCCGTCTCCGATTCCGTTTTTGCCTTCGTACAAGGTCGCTTTCAGGGCTTCTTTCGCGCAGTCTTTGCCTAAGAGTCTTAAGACCACCGTCTGGGCTTTTGCGGTGGTTCTGTCAATCACTGTGCGGTCAATGACAGCGATTTCGCGGGCTGCCTTTGTTTGGCCGAGCGTAACAAAGGCCCACTGAGTGAGCACTTTGGTATCAGAGGCAGAAGCGTGATTAACAAGACATAAACCCAGCGCATCGGCGTATTGCCCGGCTTGAGCGCTTGTACAAAAAGCTAATGCTGCGAGACTGAAGATCAGTTTTTTCATAATGCATCCTTTTTGTTCAATATTGTAGTGGCTACGGATAGGTATTGGACGCCAAAATCGCTAAAATACAGAGGTCAAGATGGAGAGCGGCTGTGAAGCGATTTATTGAACTTACTGTTAGAAAAGGCAGTACCCTGGCATCCCTGGAGCGTCATAATCCGGAGGATCTGCATGTGGTGCTTGAAGCTTTTCTGACTTACCTACCGGACGACCTGATTTCGGCTTCAACGGCCCTCACTAAAGCACAGGAATTCTTAGACGGCGCAGGCGATTGGCTGCGTGAGACGCCTGTCACGATTCTTCTTCAGTCGCTTAAAAAAGGCCTCATTTTCGAAGCCACGGTGGGCTATCGGAAAAATAGCCGTGACCGCTACACCCGCGCTCAGTTGGAAGATGCGGTGCTGTTGGAAGAAGAGCGAAGAGAAACGCTTCGCAGCGTCATGCAAAAGGCGCTTCAGCAGCGAAACCGAGAAATTAATTCCAGGAAACGTCAGACGAGTCCTCACGATCAGCAGTTTATGCGCGAGGCGCTGGAATTTGCCCGTGAGGCAGCCCGCGCCGGAGAAGTGCCGGTGGGCTGCGTCATTGTGAAAGACGGAGCCATCATCGGGGTAGGGCGCAATCGTTCGATCGAAGACAATGACCCGAGCGCGCACGCTGAGGTGATTGCCATTCGACAGGCATCAAACGCACTTGAAAATTATCGGCTTACGGGCTGCACGCTTTATGTGACGCTTGAGCCTTGTGTAATGTGTGCGGGGCTCATTGCGCACGCTCGCATTTCCCGCGTTGTTTTCGGTGCCAGAGATGAAAAAACCGGTGCTTACGGCGGATCTTTTGATCTGCAGACGGCTGCCAAACTCAATCACCGTGTTCAGGTCGACGGCGGTGTATGCGGCAAAGAGGCGGCTGCGTTATTAACTGACTTTTTTGCGGAAAAACGCCATGCCTAATTATCCGATTCGAGTGGGCTTCTGCGCCCCGTCGCGTGCCGTACTGGATATCTCAACGCCTGCTCTGGCAAAGCTTTACTTTACTGACCGCGGCGCTGAGGTCGTGCTGCATGATACGGTCTTTAAAAACGTCAAACAGTTTGCTGGGACCGATCAAGAACGCCTCGAAGGCTTGATGAGCCTTGCATGCGATAAAGACATCGATTTGGTGCTGCCTATCAGAGGCGGCTACGGGCTTTCTCGCATTCTCGACAAAATCGACTACGAGGCCATTGCTTCGCGCTCTCCGGTCTTTTGCGGCTACTCTGACTTTACCGCTTTTAATCTGGCTTATCTCACCAAGACCGGGAAAGTCAGCTACCAGGGCCCAAACGGCACGGATTTTGTCGATACGCCCATGTTTATGACCGAAAAGAGTTTTCACTCGTCCCTATTTAACGAGGAGTGGGTGGCCTCTTTTCCCTGTAAGGAAGCGCCTGACCTTGATTTCGAAGGTACGCTTTGGGGCGGCAACCTCTCCATTGTCACGGCTTTATTGGGCACACCTTATTTCCCCGATATTGAAGGCGGCATTCTCTTTTTGGAAGACTGCAACGACCGCGCCTATCGCATTGAAAGACACATGGCGCAGCTCGATATGGCCGGAGTTCTCGCCAAACAGAAAGCCATTTTGTTCGGTGACTTCCGCGATGCCGATCCGGCTCACCCCAGAGAAAATGATTTTCTTTTCTCAGACGTTTTAGCCTATCTTCGGCAACGCCTGCCCGGCATGCCGATTCTGCATGGACTGCCTTTCGGCCATTCGCCTGTGAAAATCACTTTGCCTGTGGGCGCAACAGTTCGCATGAGAACCGAAAAAGGCTATGTGGTGCTTTCCACTAAAGAGCACCCCAGAGTGACGCCACGATTCTGAGTTCAGTTATGTTGGGATGGCTTAAAGCTCAGTGGGTTCGCTTTCTCACCAACGGTGCGTATTACAGTGAAAATATGTCCGTTGAGCAGTGGCGAAGGCGCAATTCCCGAGTGCTTGTTCGCCAAATCCTAAGTTCCCTGAAACTGCAGCCCGTAGCGCTTGCTGCAGAGTTGGCCGGCGCCTGCGTGATTGCCATGTTCCTGTGGCCGGTCGTGAGTCCCTTTTTACTCATTTTCTGGCTTTTGCTCGTAGCGGTTCATTTCTACGGGGCTGTGGACTTTAACAGACGATTCTGGGCCGACCGCTACCGTCACGCAAGAATTCACTTCTGGATTCGAGCCTGGATGGTCCTGGCGGTGGTGGGCGGCATTATTTGGGCTGTTGCGGGGCTCACGTTTGCCTACAATGCCGCAAACGATTCAGCCGCTCAAATTGTTTTGTTCTCAGTGATTTTATCGGTCACATTTGCCTCCTGGCCCGTCTACGCCTGCTGGCTTCCGAGCCTTGTTGCCTTTACGCTTTGCGCCATCACCCCCTTGGTGCTGCGCTTGGCGTTAATCTTCGGTCTTTCTCGCCTCATGATTGCCGTATTGTTGGTGACGGTTGTCGTTTTTATGTTTTATTCCGGCCGCCGCTTTAACGAAATTGTTCAGATGGCTGTGAGAAATGACCAGGAAAATGAAAATCTCGTCAAACGCCTGACGCTTGAGAAAAATCTCGCTGAAAAGCTTCGCAGGGAGACCGAGCAGCAGAGTCGCTTGAGAAGCCGCTTTTTTACCGCAGCCAATCACGACATTCGTCAGCCGCTGCAGGCAATCGGGATTTACATTCAGTTGTTGAAAAAAACGGATGATCCCAAAACGCTCAAAATTGTTGAGCAGCTTGCTAAAACCTCTCAAGCCCTGCAGACACTTGTGGCACAGATTCTGGAAGTCTCCAAATTGGAGACCGGTCACACATCTGCCAAAATGGAACCCATCCGTCTGAGCGTTCTTTTAGAAGAATTGGCTCTGGAGTTTGAACCTATTGCCAAAGAAAAAGGCCTTCAATTCAGGCTTAAAAATTTAGACGTCAATGTCTGTACCGATGCGCAGCTTTTAACCCGCGCCATCCGCAATTTAATTACCAATGCATTGGCCTACACACAAAAGGGGGAGATTTTATTGGCAGCGCGCTTAATCGGTGAGCGCCGAGTCAGTATCTGTGTGGTCGACAGCGGTGTGGGGATTGAACCCGAAGAGCAAAAAAGAATTTTTGATTATTTTTACCGAAGCGAAACCACACGGGCTCAAACTGAAGGGTACGGTTTGGGGCTCTCCATTGTAAAGGCGATCTGTGAGCAGCTTCAGATTAAGCTGAGTCTGAGTTCTCGCCCCGGCAGGGGATCGATCTTCAGAATAGAGCTGCCGGTTCATGAAGCAGAGCAGGCGAGAATATTCAAACAAAACCGCAAAAAATTGAAAGCCATTGAAAAGCTCTCCGGATCAGTGGTGCTTATTGAAGACAATACCCCCGTGAGAGACAGCCTCAAAGTGCTCATTGAAAGCTGGGGCGCTCAGGTGATTGACTCTGACTCTCTAAACGAAGAGCTCGAAGAGAAGATACGCTTCACTGACAGAGTCGAAGCGGTCATCTCTGACTTTAATTTGGGTGAGGGACAAGCCACGGGTCTGGAGTGCATCCTGAAGCTGTCTTTGATTAAAGGGGAAAGACTGCCCTCGGTACTTCTGACTGCTGTTCCTTCTGAAGTGATCGAGAAACACTACGTCCGCACGCTTCGGGTGTTGGGTGAGCGTGAGGCAGCCCTTTTTGCCATGCCGAGAATTATGCAAAAGCCCGTCACGGGAGAAGCGCTCAACGGCATGCTCTCGGAACTCATGGAAGAAAAATCCCGTTAAACACCGACATCAAAGCCGTGGCGCCTGGCTTCAAGCAGCGCCTCGGTGCGGTTGCTTGCACCAAAGGCCCGATAAATCGCGGTGACGTGAGTTTTAACGGTCCCTTCGGAAAGATTGAGCTCTTTGCAGATTCGTTTGATAGGGGCGCCCTTGGCTAACAATTCCAAAACATCTTTTTGGCGCTCGGTCAGATGAACGCTTCCCAACTCACTGATGGGCTCTCTGCTTGTCAGAAGGCCGGACTTCTGAGCCTGATTGAGCAATTTCACCGGAATGTAGACGCCGCCCTTTAAAACAAAACCGATGGCTGATGTTAAGAGCCCTGCCTCAAGAGACTTGGGGATAAAGCCTGCCGCGCCCATCTGCAGCACACGCACGATACTGTGCTGATCCTGCAGTCCGCTCATCACTAAAATTTTTAACGTGGGGTGCGCGGCTACAATTTCTTCCATCAGGGATGTGCCCTGAACGCCCGGCATCGACAGATCCAAAATCATCAGATCAGCGGTTTCGCCGTATTGATCGGCCAATGCGATAGCCTCTTCTTTTGTGTTGGCACAAAAAACGCTGTTATTTTGTCCGTCGTAGTCCTTTAAAAGCATTTCAAGGGCCATCGTGACAATAGAGTGGTCATCAACAATTAAAAACTGCATGCTCATCCTCGCGATTAACCTTGATATTTTAAGGCAACGGGATGCTTTTAAACGAGCTCAAAATCAGCAATTTTGTTAAGCTTGGCGACTGAATGCCGCTCTTGAGTTAAAATGCCTTCGAGTTGACACTGATTTTGCTATGGCTAACCCCAAGTCCTATTACTTCACTTTTGCCAAATTCATTCCGATTCTGCTGCTCACGTCAGTGGGCAGCATGGCCGCTGCACTGCTTTGGATGCTGAGTTACTCTGATACAACTGCAATCGGTCAGGCTGATATCTATTGGGTCTTTTATCTTCACATCGCTGCTGCTGTTGTGGCGCTGGCCTTTTATGCCGTAGTGGCTTTAGGCAGTCTTTTTCATCTTCTAAACCGCAAAGCCTTAATGCCGATAGTCTTTTCTCACGGCTTTGCGCCAAGCGGTTTTGTGATGGCCCTTTTTTCCATCGGTTCCGGTGCCCTTTTCGGCCGCCCGATGTGGGGAGCATTTTGGATCTGGGACTCCAGACTTACCGCTTTACTTATTTTGCTCATCTTTTTCGGAGCCTTTATTTCGCTTTCAGCCTCCAAAATCAACTCTCGCCAGACAATTAATGATAAAAAGGCTTCGGTTTCCGCTTTACTCGGCCTCATTGTGATCCCGGGGCTTTACGTCTTTTTTGATCTCTTTACCCCGATGGCTCATGATTTGGACAATAGCCTTTTGCGTTCAAACGGACGGGATGCTTATGTCTTAATGTGTTTATTCGGATTGAATCTTTTCACTTACTCTTTAGCGATGGCATTGAGCCGCTGCAGAACGGTGATTTTGGAGCGTGAACGCCGCGCAGTTTGGGCTCAGGATGCGGCTTTGGAAGGGGAGCTGTGATAATGGAAGACTTCTTTTTGTTTAATTTAACAGCTCAGGGCTACAGCGTTGTTTTGGTTTTTGTACTGGCTACGATTCTCGCCGCTCTTGAAATCTGGAGTCTGAAAAATCGCCGTGCCAAGGCCTATCACGCACTTTTGCGTGAAGCACGTGCCCGTTTGAGTGAAATGCGTTTGCGCATTGACTGATTCAGACGACAGACAAAAGAAAAGTCGTGGCAGCGGACCGATCGTAGCCACGACTTTTGTGTTTAAACAGAACCTGTTTATTCACGGCATGTAATGTACCATAAGTGCTTAGTGGTTTCTACCTATTTCATACTAAGAAACCCGAATGTTTGAGAAAAAACAAGAAAACAGTTCATACAAACAATTCTTCAGATTTCCTTAAGTTTGAGTTCTCCAAGGCTAACAGGAGTTTTTACTTTGCCGGTTAAGGTCATTTCGCACTTTTTGCAGTCAAAGGTTGCGCGATAGACATTGGGGCCTGATTTCAAAATTAAAGGGTCAGGTCTAAAGCGCTCCTTTAGGCTCGGATCGGCCTTAACTTTTTCAATGTTGTCTTTCAGACACAGTCCCAGCGCGTAACGCACACAGTGTTTGGTGACCATCAGCGGCACTTCACGGCGGATGCAGCCCGTCTCAAGCGCAGGCTCCTTAATTTTCGCTCCGTGGCGCTCGTAGAAAAGAACGGCCTTTTCGTTTAAAACGTTTGCCCTGAAATCCGTGGCATCAGGATAGGGGAGGTTTTCAGTAACGCGTGCGGGTTCTAACCTTTGAAAATGAAGAAGCCTTACTTTGCTCATTTCCTCAAGCGCTTCGCGGCGCATCTGATTGACGATGCTCGCAGGCGCGAAATAGCCCTCATCATCAATCTGAAGTGCTTTGATCTCAAAATCGGTGCCGCCCGTCTTTTTTAAATTCTTTTCAATGTTAAGACGGTTTTGCTCAATATGAGAGGCTTTTTGGGCCGAAGGGTTATCTAAGTGCACCGATGCGCTATTGTTTCTTTCATCGGTAAGTTCAAGACTAAAACCTTTCTCATCAGCCTTAAAATGAGCCTTAAGCCCTATCAATCGTTTGGCAGTGGGCTTAGAGAGGAGCTCTTCCCAAGCCTGATCCCGATTTCGGTAGAGTGTCATGCCGGGGACCAATTGCGGGTGCTTTTTCAAAATGGGGCGCTCTCTTAACGTCAGGCGCCAGACTCCCTGTCTGATTTCTTCAGCTCGGTTGACGGCAAACCCCATCAGAGTTTTTTCTCGCGTGAGATACGTGAGGCCGTCAGCGTTATGAATGACCTCTCGGCTTTTAACTTCGAGTGCGTCGTTGTTGACCCGAACGATTTCACCGATTTTTTCACCCGTATTTTTCGGCGTTTCAAAAACGGCCATATCATGATGGCGTTCGCGCGTGAAGTAATTGGTAAAACCCCGATTAAAGGATTTTGTAGGATCGGGGGTAAAGTCAATGTAGCTTATTCCGTCACTGGATCTTTTCAGATCGGCTCTTTTGGCGAGAATCGCATCCAACGCCTGCCGATAGTGAGCGGTGATGTTTTTAACGTATGAGGCGTCTTTGAGCCTTCCTTCAATCTTAAAGCTTCTTACGCCCGCGTCAATTAATGCTTCAAGGTTCTCGGTCTGGTTATTGTCTTTTAAAGAGAGTACGTGCCGATCACGCAGGAGTTCGCGCCCGTTTTCAGTGTAGACGCTGTAGGGCAGGCGGCAAAGCTGTGCGCAGGCTCCGCGGTTTGCGCTGCGGCCGGTAGCGGCAAAACTCGCGTAGCATTGGCCGGAATAACTCACGCAAAGTGCTCCGTGGATAAAGTATTCAATCCGCGCGGACTGCAAAGCTTTAAAGCACCGGGCAATTTCAGCAAGATTCATCTCGCGGGCAAGGACGACTTGAGAAAAACCGACGCTTTCCAGAAAACGGGCTTTATCAGGTGTTCGCACGTCGCACTGCGTTGAAGCGTGAAGCTGGATGGGTGGCAGCTCACTTGCCAGAATCCCCATATCCTGAACAATCAAAGCATCGACTCCGTTTTCATAAGCAAGGTGCGCCAAACGTACGGCGTCCTTTCTTTCCTCATCGTTCACAATCGTATTGAGCGTCATGTAAACGCGAGCATTGAAGCGATGGGCAAATTCGGTGAGCTTTCGGATATCGTCAAAAGCGTTGGCAGCCTCTACCCGAGCACCGAACCCCGGTCCTCCGATATAGACCGCATCGGCTCCGTGCAAAATGGCTTCAATGCCGACAGCTGCATTTTTAGCCGGTGCCAAAAGTTCAAGACTTTGACTTTCTTTCACGACTCGTTGTCCTTTATGTCTTCAGAAACAGTTTCTGTTTGAGAAACGGGCGGCTCAGCAGCCTCGGGCGGCCAGGGAGCACAGGCGCTGATATGAAGCTTTTGCGCAAGTTTGCTGTCGCCTCTCTTTGCAGCAATGGCCTCGGGGCTGATTCCCTGGTCGTTACAGAGCGTTTTATCGGCTCCGGCTTCAAGCAATACATCCACAGTGGGCGCAGCAATAATACGGGCTGCCATATACAAAGGCGTCACCCCGCGCTCGGTGCGGGCATTGACCTCGGCGCCTTTTTCAATCAGAAAACGCGTCATCGCCGTCTGACCGGTGCTTGCCGCATAATGAAGCGCCGTCCAGCCGAAATCGGCATTAACGGGTGCGCCCATTTCAATGAGTTTTTCCGCCAGCGGCCGATCACCTTTGATCGCAGCCAGCATGAGCGGCGTCTCACCTCTTAATGTCGGCACCTTCACGTTGATTTTGAAGCTTCTTAACAAAACCTGATTGGTGCTTACCTTAGCGTCCATGCGGATTGCATAAACGAGGGGCGTGTCACCGTTAGGCAGATAGAAGTTCGGATCATAAGCGAGCTCTCGAAGCATATATGCAACTTTCGGTGCATCGTCCTGCACGATTGCTTCCTGCATCTGCACGTCAAGCGGCACGCCGGGCGTGACCGTTTGAGCGGCACAGGCAAAGCTTGAAAGAAAGAGCACTGTAAAAAGACTATTTTTGAGCATCACTTAATCCGAAAAAACGATTGGCATTGAGCATTGTAACTTGAGCGATGTCTTCAAGCGTCGTATGGCGCAATTGAGCCAGATATTGAGCGACATGGGGCACAAAAGAAGGCTCGTTTCGTTTGCCCCGAAGCGGCACAGGGGCCAGATACGGGCTGTCGGTTTCAATGAAAAGGCGGTCTTCAGGCGCCTTGCGGGCGACTTCCTGAATATCCACGGCAGAGCGAAAGGTCACAATGCCTGAAAAAGAGAGGTAGCCTCCTAAATCCAGAGCTTTTTTCGCAAAGTCCCAGTCACCGCAGAAGCAATGCAGCACAAAACCGCACTCTTCGGCGTGGTGCGCCTTTAAGATCGCAATCGTATCGTCCTGAGCTTCGCGCGAATGAATAATCAGGGGCTTGCGGGCAATGAGTGCCGCATCGATATGAGTGCCGAAGCGCTTTCTTTGCCAATCCAAGGGCTCGTGGCAGTAGTGATAATCCAAACCCGTTTCACCCACTGCAACCATTTTGGGTAAAAGCATTTTTCGGGCAATCTCTTCGGCAGTGAGATCCGGCAAAGTCTCATCCTGGGGGCTCACGGCAAAGGCTGTAAAAAGCCCTTCGTTTTTCTGAGCCAAAGCGCTTACCGCGTCAATTTCATTTTCTTCTGTTGCAACAATAACGGCTCGGGAGATTTGAGCCTCGCGCATCCGTTCAAGCACTGCCTCTCGGTCAGCATCGAACTGCGGCATGTGAATGTGACAGTGGGTATCAAAAAACATTTTCTTTTTTCTAAAGGCAAGGGGCCTCGTGGCCCCTTGGTGTTATTTAAAAGGTGCGTTTAACGCTTTCTGGGTGACTCGTAGAGCTCTTCGATTTCGTGGGCAAAGCGCTCGGCAATCTGTCTGCGGCGAAGCTTCATCGTCGGGGTCAGAAGTCCGTCTTCGGCGGTCCAGTGCTTTCTCAGAATATAAACGTTGCGCGGCACCCCGTATTGCGGGAAGTGCTTGGCGGCCTGACGGACTCGTTTGACGATTTTTGCTCTGAGGTCTCGGCAGCGGTTCAGTGCAGGGCTGTCAGGCGTAATGCCCACTTCCTCGCACAAGAGTCTGAAGAGCATATCGTTGACGACCACAAGAGCCGTAATGTAGGGACGGCCTTCGCCCACAACCATCACCTGCTCAAAAAGATGATCTTCCTGGATGGCAAATTCAACGTCGACCGGACAAATCTTTTCACCGGTGCTCGTCACGATAATTTCTTTGATGCGGCCTTTGATCCGCACGCGGCCCCCATCGCTTAAATCCACTTGGTCACCGGTACGAAGCCAGCCGTCAGCGGTAAAGGTTTCGGCTGTTTCTTTGGGTAAATTCCAGTAGCCCTTCATCATGCTGGGCCCGTAGACCTGGAGCTCTTCATTGTCCCCTGCGCGAACCTGACAGCGAGCCAGAGGCATGCCGACCGTAGCCGGGTGGTTGCCTGTCATACCGTTCATGGAAATGACGGGACTGTATTCGGTTAAACCATAGGCCTGACGGATGTTAAGGCCTAAGGCACAGAAAAACTTAGCCACCATGCCGTTTAAGGCTGCACCGCCGCTCACAATATATTTAAAGCGCGGACCGAAGAGCTCATGCACGGGGCGGGCTACCTGGTCAAAATAAAGCGACTTGATGATCGAATCCATTTCGGGCAAACCGTCAGCTTCAAGCGGCAGGTCGTTTGCGCGGCAAAAGTCCCGCCAGCCGGCCGCAACAACCCGCTCGGCCATGACCTGAGCGCTGTGTCCGCTTAGGGCGTATTTGGCCTGGATTTTGGCATAAAACTGCTCAAGCACACGGGGCACTGAGCACATCACGGTAGGATGAATGTCTTTGAAGTCTTCCGCAAGCTGCATCGGACCGCGGCTAAAGACAAGTGTGGCGCCGTGCGCTACGCAGTTGTAATACGTGGCTGTGCGCTCAAACGTGTGCGACAGGGGCAGATAGGATAAAAAGAGATCGTCATCGTCCAAGGGCATTTCTTTGGCAATGTCCTGAACGTTGGAGAGCACTGCGCGGTGGGTGAGCATGACGCCCTTGGGACGCCCTGTGGTGCCCGACGTATAGACAATGGCAGCCAGATCCTCTTCATCGGGGCCTGCAGGCAGGTCTTTTTCACTGATAGCGTTGCCGCGATCGAGCCACTTTTTAACACCGCAGTAGTGCGTTGCGTTACTGTCTCCCTCTTCGTCTTCTGTGGTAAAGACCACCTGTTCAAGAGTCGGCACCGGGGTATCGGAGTGAAAGATTGCGTTCCAGCGGGCTTTCGTTGTGGTAACGAGGAAGCGGCAGCCGCTGTCACTCATAATGTAGGCGGCTGACTCCGGTGTATCGATTGCATGAAGGGGAACGGGGACTAAAGCATTGGCAAGCGCAGCCTGGTCAAAAGTGAGGGCATCAAGCGAATTAATCAATAGCATTGCCACACGGTCACCGCGTTTTAAGTCCATTGCGGCAAAGGCTTTGCGCCAACGCATCACGCGTTCACAGAATTCTCTCCAGGTGAGGCTCGTCCACTTTTCCTGCTCGTAGTCGTAATAGCGGTAACCCTCCTTATCAGGCTTGGTTGCCAGAGTGTGCTCGAGCATCTGCGGGAGCGTTTTGAAATCATCAATGTACGTATGACTTGCCATTTTGACGGATCTTTCTGGAAAGTTTATCTAAACAAATCATTGTACCGAAAGATACCCTGGAAATTACACACGATTTTGTGTCATTTTTATTCTGTCACTGAAGAAAAAAGGCAGAAGAAAAATCCTCTGCCTCTTCAAAAACGCTCAGATCAAATCCGCTTAAGCGCCGTGATTTTCGTAAAGTTTAATGATCTCGTCCTGAAAACGCGCTTTAATGACGTGACGCTTGAGTTTGAGCGTCGGCGTGAGCATTCCGTTTTCAATCGTCCAGGGCGAAAGCGTGAGGATTAAAGCACGGGGCACACCGTACTGCGGGAAGCCCTTTGTGGCCTTTTTCACCCGGCGCAAAAGCGTTTGGTGCAAAAGTTTTGCCCCAAGCGACTTCGGATCGTTCGGATCAAGGTTAAGTTCCTTGGCTAAATCCGTCCAATGCTCCTTATTTAAAACTGCCAAAATGCTCACGTAGGGCAAGCCTTCGCCCACAGCCATCACTTGGGAGAACATCGGATCGGTTTCGATTGCCATTTCAAGATCGGCAGGCGGAATCTTTTCCCCGGTGCTCGTTACGATAATTTCTTTGATACGGCCTTTGATTCTCACGTGGCCGCTCGGCAGAATATCGGCCTGGTCACCGGTTCTGAGCCAACCGTCTTCAGTAAATACATCGGCTGTAGCGTCCGGTCGGTTCCAGTAGCCCTTCATCACGCAGGGGCCCTTTACCTGAAGTTCGTCATTTTCGCCGATGCGAAGCTGCATATTGGGCAGCGGCATCCCGACCGTTGAGGGGTCATTTTGGTGTTCTTTATTAACTGCCAAAATGGGGCTCGTTTCGGTCATGCCGTAGCCTTGGAAAATCTCAATACCCAGACCGATAAAGGTCTTGGCAACGGTTTGGTTCAACGCGGCGCCGCCTGAAATAAATGCATGAGGTTTGACGCCTCCGAAGACTGCTCTTAAAGATGAGCCCACCTTTTTATCGAGCCAGTCAGCCATTAAACCGTCAAGGCACTCGCGCCAGCTGTGCTCAACAGGGAGCCCGTTTGCTTTGCAAAAGCGTCTCCAGCCGACTTCCACCGCCCAATTGAACACATAACGGGCAACGGCGCCTTTTTTGGCGAGCTGGCTGTTTAATTTGCTGTAAACGGTCTCATAGATGCGCGGCACCGACATGAGAATACTGGGTCGTACGTATTTGAGATCGTCAACAATCTGCAAAATGTTGCGGTTAAAGAAGATCTGGTTGCCCATACCCATGGCAAGGTAGTAGGTCGTCGTTCTTTCAAAGGTGTGCGAGAGCGGCAGGAACGAGAACCAGGTGTCTTCGGGAGCCGGACGGATATTGCCCATCACGCCCTTGGCGTTTTCAAGAATGTTTTCATGCGTAAGCATCACGCCTTTGGGACGGCCTGTGGTGCCGGACGTATAGACAAGAGCGGCCAAATCGGTGGGCTCAAGTTCAACCTCGGCGGGCGTAATATTTTCAGCCGCATCAAGCCAGTCTGCCAACGTACAGACGTTCACACCGGCGTTATTGACCTGATCGTCTTCGGGCACAACGTCATCGGTGATGATCACGGCCTTTAAGTTAGGCAGCGTGTCGGCCTGACGAATGCCTTTCCATTTCAGATACTTGGCAGTCACGAGCACTCGTGCTCCGCTGTCATTTAAGATGAAGGCACTTGAGCCCGGCGTATCGATGGCGTGAAGGGGAACGGGCACCAGACCGCTTGCGAGCGCTGCCTGGTCAAAACAGATGGCATCAATACCGTTAGGCAGCAGCATGGCAACACGAGAGCCTTTTTCCAAATTGAATTTGGTAAAAGAGCGGCGCCATCTGAGCACTCTTTCATAAAGTTCACGATAGGTGAGGGTCTTCCATGATTTCTCTGCGGTCAAATATTGAGTGAGTGCCGGTAAGTCATCGTGTCTGCCCAAATGATGAGTCAGAACCTCGGGCAAAACACGCAATTTTAAGAAATCTTCATAACGGGATTGTGTGGTTTCCATGATGTTTTGATCTGTGCAACAGCTGTTTTTTTATTCGGGTTAAGAATAATGGTATTTTCCCTTAATGTTAAGAGAATCATCCGAACGGATTAGCTTTTTTGGTATTGCATTTGTGTTTTGTTAAGGCGTGATTTCTAAGGAAAAATACTCAGAAAAAACTCTTTTAATAGGTGAAAAACCTTAATTTTGCAAAAAATTCTTTAAGAAAAACAAATAGATGTTATTGAAAAAAGCCTTTCTTAAGCTAGAATTAAGCCCAGAAATTAAGCATGTAAGCTCCTCAATGTAAGAGCGAATCCTGAGCCTGGTCAGCCGTGGAGTACTCTCTTACCATGCTTTAAGAAGTGGGTTATCGAAATATGGCAAAGAGTTTCGATGACCCATTTTCGTTTCTAGCGCACTTTTCTGAGTGTGTAGTTCAATTGAGATTGTATTTTTCGATGCTCTTTGGTCAAAAGAGTAAGGGTTTGGTCTTCCGGCTCATACAAAAATGCCGGAGCAAATGCCCGATCATCCGTTTGACACTGCCAGACAATGTCGTTTTCATCATCGGCACTTCCTCGCAGCGTGAAGCGTCTGCCTAAGTAAGAGTAAGAGATATCGCGATCTCCTTGAGCGTTAAGATAAGTCAGTGTCAGAAGAAACAGTCCGTCGCCGCTGAAGGCGCGATGTTTAATTCTCAGATCGTAGCGAATGCCTTCGCAGTCAGCGGCAGGCAGCACCCCTGTAAAGTGTTCTTCAGTGAGTTCTCCCAAGCTTGAATCCGCAAAGCTTGTACTTTCGGCATAAACGGGTTTTCCGTTTTGCCTAAGAGTCAGGATGCCTTTTTCATTTTGCAGTTTGAGTCCGAGCGAAGGGGCATGTCAGAAAGCGCTTGCCTCTGCTGTTGATGATCGTGTCAGAGTTGCGTGCAGTTTGCCCGCTGCGTCATACAGTTGTAGTGTTGATTTTTCTTTCTCATCCAAAAGATAAAGGAGGCCATCGGATGAGTCGGCAGGAATAAAAACCATTGCATCATTAAAAAGATCAACAGGCAGCGGATAGTCGCTTAATTTCAAAAGCTCCTGTCCACTGTGATAGGCTCCCCGAAAGGCTGCACTGACAGTTTTCCCAAGCACAAGACCGTTTAACTGTGTCTTGTCGGTTTCAACAGTGCTGAAAACATAGGTTTGGTTTTCGTTTGTTTTGAGCGTGACGGTATTCATGGTGGCTTCAACGACCGTGCCTCTGATTGTCGAAGGTACTGAAAGGCAACTGGTGATGCACACGCAGGCAGTCATTGCGATCCATGTTTTATGCATAGTTAAATTTCTCGTGCAATCAGATCCAACTGATCACATGATTAATGGTTTTTTCTGAAAAATCAAGCTATTAAATCAATTAATTGAGCCTAAAAATTGCATAAACACAATATATAGTATAAGAGGGTAAACCCTGACAAACCGGAAATCCCAAAGAAAGGTTGAAAAACAAGAGCTTTTCGGCAGTGTGGATAACTTGGGTTTCTAAATGTAGTGTGTAGGGTGAAAGAGCTCAATTTTTAAGCACTCAAAGTCTTCCTTCTTCGTTACAGTGGAGTCAGAAATCGTTCGGATGTTCAGAGCGATCGGTCTATTGGAGAATCCCTGATGTTAGAGAACAAGTTGTCGCACTTAATTAAGCGCGATGGCAGTGTGAAGGATTTTGACGCAAGCAAAATTGTCTCTGCTATCGCCCGAGCCGGTAAGGCAACGGGAGAGTTTGATGAAGCGCAAGCTGCCCGCATTACCGAAGAGCGTGTTTTACCGAGTTTAAGGGCGCTTAATTTAGTGACGCCTCATATCGAACAGGTGCAGGATGCTGTTGAACATGCTCTTTTTGATGAGGGGTATTTCAAGACGCTTCGCGCCTACATTGTTTATCGCGAACAGCGTCAGAAAGCGCGCGATGCCAGACAAAGCTGGGTCAATGTTGAATCGTCCATTAACGAGTACCTTCAGCAGCTTGATTGGCGTGTCAACGCCAACGCCAACCAAGGCTACTCACTGGGCGGCTTGATTTTGAATGTTTCCGGTAAAGTCGTTGCCAACTACTGGTTAAATTACATTTATCCGGCAGAAATCGGCCGCGCTCACCGCGAAGGGGATTTCCACATCCATGACCTCGATATGCTCTCGGGCTACTGCGCAGGGTGGTCTTTGAGAACGCTTTTGACAGAAGGGCTCAACGGCGTGCCGGGGAAAGTGGAAGCCGGTGCTCCGAAGCACCTGTCGTCTGCGACCGGTCAGATCGTCAACTTCTTGGGAACGATGCAAAACGAATGGGCCGGTGCTCAGGCCTTCTCCTCTTTTGATACCTATCTCGCTCCCTTTATCAAAAAGGACAATGTTCCTTACGAAGAAGTGCTGCAGAGCATTCAGGAACTCATCTATAACCTGAATGTCCCCTCTCGCTGGGGTACGCAGACGCCTTTTACCAACCTCACCTTTGACTGGACGTGCCCGGAAGATTTGCGAAATCAGCACCCGATTATCGGGGGCGAGGAAATGCCCTTTACCTACGGCGACTGCAAACGTGAAATGGATATGATCAATCGCGCTTACATTGAAGTGATGACGAAGGGTGATGCAAAGGGCCGTGTGTTCACGTTCCCGATTCCGACCTACAACATTACGCCTGACTTCGATTGGGAAAGCGAGAATGCTGAGAAGCTCTTTGCGATGACAGCAAAGTACGGGCTGCCCTACTTCCAAAACTTTATCAATTCAGAACTCAAGCCCAACATGATCCGCTCGATGTGCTGCCGTCTGCAGCTCGATTTGCGCGAGCTCTTAAAGCGCGGCAACGGCCTTTTCGGTTCTGCGGAGCAAACGGGCTCCCTGGGTGTGGTGACGATTAACTGTGCCAGACTGGGTTACCTTTTCAAGGGTAATGAAGAGGGGCTCATTGCACGATTGGATCATCTGCTTGATTTGGCAAAGACGAGTCTTGAAATCAAGCGCAAGGTGATTCAGCGCCATATCGATCAGGGACTTTTCCCGTATACGAAGCGCTATCTCGGTACGCTTCGCAACCACTTCTCCACGATCGGTGTAAACGGCATCAATGAATGCATCCGCAATTTCACTCGCGATGAACACGATATCACCGACGATTGGGGTCATGCTTTTGCCTTAAAGCTTTTGGATCATGTCCGTGCCAGAATGGTTGAATTCCAGGAAGAAACGGGACACATGTATAACCTCGAAGCTACGCCTGCTGAAGGCACAACGTACCGCTTTGCCAAGGAAGACAGAAAGCGCTTCCCGGATATTATTCAGGCAGGTACCGAATCGAATCCTTACTACACCAACAGCTCTCAGCTCCCGGTGGGCTTTACGGACGATCCGTTCCTGGCGCTTGAAATGCAGGATGACTTGCAGCGCAAGTACACGGGCGGCACCGTCCTGCACCTTTACATGGCCGATGCAGTGAGTTCCTCCAAGGCTTGTAAGGAATTGGTGCGCCGCGCACTCACGCGGTTCCGTCTGCCTTACCTCACGGTCACGCCGACTTTCTCCATCTGCCCCAAGCACGGCTACATTTCCGGGCGCCATGATTTCTGCCCGATCTGCGATGCCGAACTGATTCGGGCAAAGAAAGCAAAGGCCTGTGCCTGCGAAAAAGCAGATTGCTGTTTTTTAAAGGAATAAAAAATGGATAAGAAAGAAGAAAAGATTGAACTCAAAGACAGTGAACGCCAGCCCTGCGAAGTCTGGACTCGCGTGATGGGTTACCATCGTCCGGTGTCGTCTTTTAATACCGGTAAAAAAGGTGAATTCTACGAACGCAAGTGCTTTGTAGAAAGTAAATGCCATCTCGATAAATAACTGAGTTCGGGCGCAGGGGCAGTGTAACCCTGCGCCTTTTTTTGTCTCATCTTTGTAGAAAGTACGCCGATGTCCTTAATTGCCCATCCTCTCAGTGCCGAGCACCTCAAAATCGCTGCTATTACGCCCTATACCAGTATCGACTATCCCGGTTATTTTTCGGCCGTAGCGTTTATTCAGGGCTGCCCCTGGCGATGCCGCTACTGCCACAATCCGCATATGCAGCCGAGAGACTTTCCCAAAGAATATCTGCACAGCTCCTGGAAAGAGCTTCATGAGCTTCTTTGCCGCCGTCAGGGACTTTTGGATGCGGTGGTGTTTTCAGGAGGTGAGCCGACTCTGGATCCGGCCTTAGCCGACGCAATGAATCAGGTCAAAGCAATGGGCTTTAAAGTAGGGCTTCATACTTCGGGCTGCTATCCTGAGCATCTCGCAAGTGTGATCGGGTTAGTCGATTGGGTGGGGCTTGACATTAAAGCATCGCTTTCTGACTCTGAAGCCTATCGATGGATTGTGGGGCTTGAAAAATCAGACCCTGCAAAAAACGTCTCTGAAACTTTGAATTTGATTCAAAAAGCCGGTGTTTCCTACGAGTGCCGGACAACGGCTCATCCGTCCTATCTGCCCGATGAAAAGATTCTCAAACTGGCTAACGAGTTAAAGGGTCGGGGAGTCGAAACCTTTGCGCTTCAGATTTACCGTAAACCCAAAGAGCTCGATCTTCCCTTTGAAAATATTGGTCACGAGTACCCGGAGCCCGAAACAATCGAGGCATTAAAATCGCTCTTTACGCATTTTGAGTTAAGACGCGAATAATCTATAGACTGATACGCATGCCGCAGCCTGCCCAATCGACATCGTCAAAGACCTTGGCCAAGGCTGCAGCAGCCCGAAATCCTGTGCAGTGATTGGGTCGCCAGCGACTCACTTTAAATGCCTTGAGCGCTTCTATCCATTTAGGTAAATCTTCGTCAGAAGCAGCGCTTAAGTGCGTTCCGCCCAGAACCGTGTCAAAGGAAGCGATTCCAAATGTCTCTTGCGCATAGCGAAGGATATTGGGCAGTCCCGCATGAGCGCAGCCCAAAATAACGCTGTAGCCTCTTTCTCCTTTAACCAGAAGCGACAGATCATCAGCAAAAGTGTCGGGGACAATTTTGCCGTTAGACCGTTCTTCCCACATATTTTTAGTGTTGACAAATTGAGGATCCCGTGCGTTTTGAGGGACCATGAAGGCGATTACTTCATCTGTTACTCTCGCCCAAGAATCAATAGGATCGGTGAGCGCTGAAGCCAAAAAAGCACCTCCGCCGCTCAGACGCTTGTGATCGGCATCGCCCCAACGGGGCACTGATATTGAGCGGGCGGCCCAGCGTTTGGCCTGAGGAGCAAGCATCATGGCGTCAATGAGTCCGGCCGTATGGTCAAAGTGACCGTGAGACAAAACGATATGATCGATCGTTTTAGGATTAATTCTGAGCGCTTTGAGATTGTGGACAAAGGCATGAGACTCTGAACCGGTATCCAAAAGCAGGCGTGTTTTTTCGCCTTCAAGAAAAAGCGAATATCCCCACTCGGATCGAAGAGCGCGGTTAGTGCAAAAATTTTCAACGACAACAGTGACTTGCATAAGAAAAAGGTCCCAATTTTCTTCAATTGGTGTTAATATAGCGCCGCTTTTGCTGTTTCGAGAAGAAAATATTCGCTAACTCGTTAAAAAGTCAGCGAAAAGTTCTCTTTTTGCGCTTGCAAAGGACAGGATTATTGATTACAATCCTGGTTTTTCTGTCCTTGCCACACCGGAAATAGACGCTCCGGGTGGCTTTTCCCGTAAGGAGACAATACCAATGCGTCATTATGAAATTTGCTTTATTGTGCACCCGGATCAAAGCGAGCAAGTGCCCGCTATGATCGAACGCTACAAGGCTCTGGTCGCTGAACAAGGCGGCAAGATGCATCGTGTGGAAGACTGGGGTCGTCGTCCCTTGGCTTATCCGATTCAAAAGTTGGTCAAGGCTCACTACGTTCTCATGAACGTTGAATGCTCTCACGAAACGCTCGCTGAGATCGAAAACGGCTTCCGCTTCAACGACGCCGTGTTGCGTCATTTAACGATCAAGATGAAGAAGGCTGAAACTGCTCCTTCTCCGATGATGAAGATCGTCGAAAGAGAAGAACAGAAGAAGGCTGCCAGCGAAGCTGCTCAGGCTCAGGCCCAAGCTGCTCAAGCTGAAGAAGCTGCCGCTGCTTAATTAATTTTTAATCCTGTCGGAAACAATAAAGAGACGCCGGTGAACACGATCAGATTAACGGGCGAGTTCACACAAAAAGCCCAGATGCGGTACACACCTGCAGGGTTGGCGGTTTTAGAAGTGGTGTTTCACCACATGAGTGTGGTTAAAGAAGCCGGTGAAGACCGTAAATTGGTTTTTGATTTTGCCGGCAAAGCCTGCGGCGATATCGCTCTGGCATTGGACAAAGAACCCTTGGGATCGATTTTTGAGATCTCCGGATTTTTGGCCCCGCGCTCACAGCGTTCCCGACAAATGATCGTTCATATTACGCAATACTCACAAGGAGTTTAAAAATGGCTTTTGGTGCAAAGGGCAAGGGTAAGCCGCGCCGTGGCAACCAACAAAACGCGCTCTTTAAGCGCAAGAAGTTCTGCCGCTTCACGGCCGAACACGTCGAAATGATCGACTACAAGGATGTGGAAACGCTCCGTGACTTCATCCAAGAAAACGGCAAGATCATGCCGGCTCGTTTGACGGGCACGAAGGCTCACTATCAACGTCAACTCGACACGGCCATCAAGCGCGCTCGTTTCTTGGCTTTGTTGCCGTACACGGACAATCAATAATCGAGTGAGGAGTTAATCAAATGCAAGTTATTCTTCTTGAAAAGATTACCCACCTCGGTGAATTGGGTGACATCGTTAAGGTTAAGGATGGTTACGCTCGTAACTACTTGATCCCCACCAAGCGTGCTAAGCGTGCTACGCAAGCCGCTATTGCCGAATTCGAACAACGTCGCGCTGAATTGGAAAAGGCTCAGGCCGAACGTATCGCTGCTGCTGAAGCGATCGCTGCCAAGTTGAACGGCGACGTGGTTGAAGTGGCCAGCAAGGCCGGTGTTGACGGACGCCTCTTCGGTTCCGTTACGAACGCCGACATCGCTGAAGCTCTTCAAGCTCAAGGTTTCGATATTAAGAAGGCTCAGATTCGTTTGCCCAACGGCCCGATCAAGGCTTTGGGTGAAACCCCGATCACGATCGGTTTGATGACGGATATCACCGCCGAAATCACCGTTCGCGTCATCGCTGAAGCTTAATTCAGTATCCTGACCGAATTGAAGGCTCGGTTCCTTTGGGAATCGGGCCTTTTTCATTTTTGAGCATCGATCGGATATCATCACCCAGAATTCTTTTAAAAATTGATATCAATATGACAGAATCGAAGTATGAATGGTTAGCTAAAGTAGATACAACTCTTGAAAAGTTCCGAGCTTGCAGACCTCTTTCAGCTCCTGCCGTTAAAAGATTACGGGAGGAAATCAAACTGCAAACAACATATGACTCTAATGCGATTGAAGGATCAACCTTGAGCCTACGAGAGACTGTTTTGGCCGTTAAAGAAGGAATTGCAGTCGGTTCAGGAAAGTCCATACGAGATTTCATGGCTGCTCAAGGTTACGCTGCAGGGTTTGATGCTATTTTCGACTTTGTAGAAGATCAAATTGAACTTTATGAGGCTTTAATCCTTAGCTTTCATCGATATGTCATGCTGGGAGCCTTACCCGAGTTCTGTGGCGTCTTTCGTGATCATAACGTCAGGATTCTCGGAACTATCTGTAAAACTGTCGAATATTGGGAAATTCAGGGCAAAATTCATGAATTAGTCGATTGTTTTAATGATCCTACAAACCTTCTGCATCCGATTGAAAAAGCTTCGTTGTTCCATGCGAAGTACGAAACAATCCATCCGTTTTCTGATGGCAACGGAAGAACCGGTCGTTTACTTCTAAACTATATGTTGGTTCGGGAAGGGTATTGGCCGGTTAACATTCGTTATGCTGAAGATAGAGAGCGGTATTATGAGGCTCTAGCCATATTCAATAGAGATAATTGTGCAGATGCTCTGACTTCTTTAATCGCAGAAAGAGCTATTGAGCAATTAAACTACTGTATTGAGATCGCTCGGCAACAACAGGCGAGTAAAACTATTCAACACACTTGATGATTTTGCTGAAAACAATTTGTCAAGTTTTAGAATTCTCATAAGTTTCTTAATACTTTGGAATTAATGCTGAGAATGTAAGGAACGCCTATGAGCGTGGGCGTATCGCGCTTTTCGATCAGGTCAGCATTTGAGAATAGTTTAAAAATGGAAAATTTAACAATTGAATCAACTCTATAACAATTCTTTTTGCACTGTTTAATACATTGTTTTAAAAAGAATTAATTAGATAACACTTAATATCTTCAAATAATTAATTTAATGGTTTAAAAATCTGCTTTGCTAAAATACCGAGCACAGTTTTAAAGAGATTAGATATAAGAAGATGCCTGAAGAAAAAACAACGGATACCGTGCGTCTGCCGCCCCATTCAACAGAGGCAGAGCAGGGTTTATTGGGAAGTTTGTTGATCGATAACCGTGTCTTTGACATGGTAAACGACGTGGTGACCCCCGAGGATTTCTACCGGGGTGACCACCGCCGTATCTATGAGCATATTGTTCAGCTTATCAGCCAGGGGCGTCCTGCTGACGTTTTAACCGTCCATGATTCCATGGCTTCCGTCGGCTTGGGACAGGAAGGCACAAAGAGTTTCTTAAACTCTTTGGCCATGAATACGCCGAACTCCGCCAATGCCAGACGTTACGCTGAAATTGTTCGTGACCGCAGTATTCTTCGCAATCTGGTTAACGTCGGCTCACAAATCGTTGACTCGGCTCTTGACACCAAGGGAATGGAAACCAAGGATATTCTGGATCGGGCTGAGAGTGCTATTTTTAAAATCAGTGAAGACGCTCAGGTAGCCGGTGCAGGCCTCAAACCGATTAAAGGAGCTTTAGCTGAGGTGAACGAGCAGATTACCAAGCTTTATAACTCCAAGAATCAAAATCCCATCACCGGTATTCCTACGGGCTTTATTGATTTGGACCGCCTCACCAAAGGCATGCATCCGGGTGAACTCATTATTGTGGCCGGGCGCCCTGCCATGGGTAAGACCACCTTTGCGATGAATATTGCAGAGTACGTGGCTTTGCGTGCCGAAATGCCTGTTGCGATCTTTTCCATGGAAATGCCTGCCGAGCAGTTAGCCATGCGCTTAATCAGCTCTTATCAGCGCATTCGTCTGGAACACTTAAGAAACGGTCGTTTGGAAGGTGATGAATTCCAAAAGATGGGTGCAGCCATCACAGATATTTCCAATTCGAAAAATATCTTTATCGATGACTCATCCGGTTTGAGGATTTCGGATCTTCGTTCGCGCGCCAGACGCTTATCGCGTGAAGTGAAGCAATTGGGGTTGATTGTCGTCGACTACATTCAGTTGATGTCGGGTGACGGCAGGGGAGAAAACCGTGCGCAGGAAATCTCGGAAATGTCCCGCGGTCTGAAGCTTTTAGCTAAGGAGCTTAATTGTCCGATTATCGGCCTTTCTCAGTTAAACCGCTCTTTGGAACAGCGCCCCGATAAACGCCCGATGATGAGTGACTTAAGAGAATCCGGTTCTATTGAACAGGATGCTGACGTGATTATTTTCCTCTACCGTGACGTAGTCTATAACCAGGATCTGAGGGATACGGATCAGGAGCGCGATGCTGAAGCGATTGTTCGTAAGCAGCGTAACGGTCCGACCGGAACCGTGGAGCTCACGTTCTTCGGCGAATACACTCAATTTAAAAACCGAGCAAGGGTTTAAAGATGATGGATGCTTTGATTACCTATGGCCTCTATGGCGTCGCCTTTTTGCTGATTCTCGTAGGCTTAGCCGGCACGATTATCCCGGCATTGCCCGGCATACCGATGATTTTTGCGGGCGGTTGGTTGATCGCTTATATGGAGGACTATCAGTATTTCGGCTGGGGTACTCTCATCGCATTGGGTGTCTTAACCGTTATTTCCATCATTATTGATTGGGTGAGTCAAACGCTGGGGGCACAGAAAGCAGGGGCCACTAAACTGGGATTAACAGGTGCTTTAATCGGCACAATTGTCGGTATTCCCTTCGGTTTATTAGGAATTTTCCTCTTTCCTGTGATCGGTGCTTTCGTGGGTGAAATGATCGGTCATCGCGATATGCGCCAGGCAGGCAAGGTCAGTTGGGCGACCTGGATCGGCATGATTGCGGGCATTGCTGCTAAATTGGCGATTGCCTTTATCATGATCGGCATCATGTGTGTGATGCGCTTTGTCGGATAGCTGACCGTCCGATTTCAATTAGAATAATATTAAGTTGATATTAAATAAAAGTGCCCGAATTCGGGCACTTTCGCTATTCTTTAAGACGGTCTTTTAATCCGCTCGATCGCTCGGTTTTTCTCAGAACCGATACTTCAATCGTCTTTGCAGTACCGAAAACAGCCGCTTCTTTTTGTGCACGGGTGACACCGGTATAAAAGAGTTCCCGTGAAGCCAGAAGACTGTCTTCAGAAGTGGGTAAAAGGACCGCAACGTGCTCAAACTGCGAGCCCTGTGACTGGTGAATGGTCATGGCAAAGGCCGTATCGTGCTCAGGGAGCAGTCCCACAGGGATTCGTTTATTTCTGTCTCCGATATAAAGATCAAAGCGATCCTTCTTATCAGCGGTAGCAATCACAATACCGACATCACCGTTATAGACATCTAAAGAAGCAGTGTTTCGGCGGATGATGACGAGGCGCCCGGGATAAAAAAGTGCATCGGCGGGACTGCCTGTTTTTTCACGAACGACGGCTTCGATGAAGCGATTGACGGCATTGACGCCGTTGGCTCCTGTTCTTTGAGCCGACAGGATCCGAAAACTTTCTGCGGCTTGCCACAAAGCTTTAAGCTTAGTTTCATCGGCAAATAATGCATGACTTTCGCTTCTGTAGTCTTCCAAAGCGTTGAGGTATTTTTTCATGTGTGGCGAAAGCCATTTGACAACATTTCGATCGACCGATTCATTCGGTCTGTAGAGCTTAATGCTGACCCGGTCCTTACCTTCTTTTGCATTTTTAAAGGCTTCAATAAACTCATTCACCTCAAAAGGTTTTTGAGGATTTTTGATTGCCTGAGCCAATTGTCCGACATTAGAGTCACTTGTAAAGCGGTGACTGACTGTAAGCTCCGCTAAATGAGAAGACAGGGGCCCGGAAGGGTCCGTCATATCAGCTAAAACCGAACCGGGACCTACGGCCGAGAGCTGGTACTTGTCACCGAGTAAAATCAAGCGGGTTTTCGTGGAATCAAGGACACTTAATAAGCGCTTTGCGAGTCTTAAATCGATCATCGAAGCTTCATCGACAATCATCACATCAATATCAAGGGGATTATCCTCACTCGGCATCAGCCCCTTTTCATTTCTCGTGAGAAGCCACTTATGAATGGTGCGTGCCGGCAGCGACCCGTCTTTCACGCGTCGGATAAGTTCCGGGAAGTACGCAGGAAAACGCTCACAGGAACCGAAAAGCGACTGCATGATGCGGCTCGTTGCCTTGCCGGTAGGAGCTGCCAGAGCAATTTTTAATTGAGGGCGATCCTTTAAAAGACTTTCAAGAAGCTTAGCTACAACGGTAGTCTTTCCGGTACCGGGGCCGCCGGTGATAATGCAAAACGGTTTTTTAAGTGCAAGCGCCACGGCTGCCTGCTGCTCGGTTCGGCTTTTGTCATCCGTTTCACCGGGTTTGCCGTATTGCAGGTTGTTAAAATCTTGGAGCGCTTTTTGCTGGGCTTCACTGATAGTGTCTTGCGGCCGGCTGATAAAAGCGAGGATCTTCAGAGCAACTTCGCGTTCTTCTGCAAAATGCCTTTGCAGATAGATTCGCGTGTGAGTGTCGGACTTGTCCAGCACAAAAGGGATGAGGGGATTGGGTTGCTCTTTCAAACGATTCGGTTTTAAAACCAGAAGGCCCTCTTTCATTAGAAGCGAAAGATCGCTTTCTGATAATAGGGGAGCATGATCGTTTTCCCATTGAACGCAGACGCTGCCCGCCTCTTCGCTTAATGCCAATTCATCCATCAGCAGATTCAGGCATTGAGGTACTTCGGCAAAGCTATCTTTATCTCGGCAAACCGTGCGCCAGAGCGCCCGACCCATCACACGATAGGCTTTTTGATTTTCTGTCAGTTCTCTTTGAGTTTCGGCCATAACAATACTCTAAGAAAAATGGTTGCCGGCAATGTCAAAACAGGTAATGGCATTTTCCCGCCACATGCTGACAACGGTATCCCGATCATCTACAGCAAATAAGACATCGTAAAACGGTTCAATCAGTTCCCGATACATTTTTAATTTAAATTCAGGATCGGACAATTCCGGATACCCGCTTAAAATCAGCTGATCGTAATGGATATTGTTCTGATGAAGCCAAGTTTCAGTCTGCGGCTTAAAGCGCAGAGGTCTGGCTGAGAGCAAAATCACTTTAATGCCTTTTTCTTCAGCCATATCGATAAGCGTTTTTGTGGAAGCAATGACAGTATCAAACACACAGGCAGAGTGAAATTCCTCACGGCGCTTCGGGCGCTCACGCATAAAGTGAACGCGGTGTTCGCAATTGCAAAGGGTACCGTCCAAATCCAAAATAATTGCTAAAGGTTTTCTTCTGACCATATTAATTATCCTTTTGAGCGGCAAATTGACGGATTCTTCTTTCGTCATAGCCGTGAGCAAAGAAATCATCCAGGCATTCAATGAGAGC
This sequence comes from uncultured Sutterella sp., assembly GCA_900545335.1. Taxonomy (GTDB): domain Bacteria; phylum Pseudomonadota; class Gammaproteobacteria; order Burkholderiales; family Burkholderiaceae_F; genus Aphodousia. The sequence continues at coordinate 55,113 of UQYP01000003.1, forward strand.
CAGGGGAGGTTGTGCGGTAAACACCCCGTAAGGCGGGTTATCGTCAGCTCGGATACCGCGAATAAAGGCATAGATCACGCCGCCTATTTTTTGATCGGCATCCTCAATACCGCAGAATTTCAGGTGGCGTCTGAGCGCAACGAGATAAATCAGATACTGGAGACTGTAGTGATGGCGCTCTATTTCCTGAATCATTTTTTCTGTGCTGAAGCCTTCCGGTTGATCAGCCAGTTTTGTTCCCTTCCAGTCAAGCACAAAGAACCGCCCCTCAAATTCAAACGTGAGGTCAATGGCACCGGTTAAATACCCTTTGAGCGTATGGTTATTTTCGATCTCAATGTGATAAACGGGATCAAAATGTTTTAAAAGACGGCTTAAATTTCGGGCTGTCACGGGTTCTCGTCCATCCTCAGCTTCACCGATTGCGATCGTAAAACTCATTTCGGCTGTTTTGGCACTACGATCAAGCTCAGCAAGCCTCAGATCATTTTGTGTTCCAAAGACCGAGCGGTTAACGATTTTTGAGCAAAGCACATCTTTAAGAAGTTGACTGAAAACCGGGAGCCACTCTTCGACGCTATAGGGCTGCAGATGATATTTAAAGGGCTGAATTTGCCGCCAAAGCTCGTGATTGAGTTTTTCCTGGGCTTCAAGACTTCCCTCAAAAGCCTCTTTCACCAGAGAAAAATCAGCTTTTTCAAAAAGCGCATGCAGAAAAGTTCCGCTCTCAAGCCCACGCTCAAAATCCATGATGGTGAGTTCCGAAGGATCCCTTTGAGTTACCGGGACCGTTTCAGTCGGTGCGTCAGCCTCTTCAATGGAGGAATCTTCTTTTTCTTCAATGAGCGTGAGGGCTTCAGTAGTCTCAGTTGCCCCTTTTGCAAGTGCCGTATAGCTCGTCGGAAACCATGAAGTGGGGATGCTTTGTCCGCGAGCTGCTTCTAGCTTTTCTGAAGACGTCTTATGAGTCCTGTCTGAGACACATTGCTCGTGCCAATTGAGTGTCTGCACTTCGTCATCGAGCTCTCGAATCAAAATGCCCGAGTCTTTTCCTTGAGAGGCAAAACGTTTGATATCGGTTTCAAATTCTCTGTTTGTCGGCGAAGCTTTTCCGATCAGACTTCTCGTGTACGCATTGTCAAAGCCTGTCAGTTGGCTGCGATTTTTATAGTAGGTAAGCGGCATCACTAGTCTTTGCGAAGCACGGGTCATGGCAACATAACCCAGGCGAAGGACTTCCAACTCATCTTCATGGGTAATTGACTCTACAACCTCTGGGTAGAGAGCTGTAAAGCTGATGGTGAGGGTGATTTTTCCGTCACGAACTTCTTTAAAGACGTTCTTTTTATAGCGGAAGCCGCCTGAGATATCGAGTTCATTGGCGTAGAGCAAAAAGACTACGGGAAATTCCAGCCCCTTACTCTTATGAATTGTCATGATATTGACAAGATTGGCATCGCTGTCAATTCTGAGGTGATAGCTGTCGTCATCAACGGGATGAGCTATTTGCTGGGTTAGCCACCGTGTCAGTCCTGAAATGCCTTTTAACGCTAAAGAAGCTTCCTGCAGAATCTCTATTAACTGCTGATAGTTTGCAAGCCTTCTTTCACCGTTTTGAACGGGCAGTAACCGATTCTGCGTTTTGCAATGAAGCATGATGCGCGAAAGCGCTGCTGCAATGCCTCTTTTTTCTGCCAGATCGTGCGCCTCTTCGATTAATTCTCTTGCATCCAAGGCTGCCTGATCATCAACATTTTGTTCGCCCTCTTGACTGAAAGCTTCCGGCACAATTCGGTTGATGCTTTCTCCCATCAGCCGTGTACTGCGGGCTAACTTTAATGACCGCACATCGTCAGGGGATTCAAGCGCTTGTAGAATCTGCAGCATCTCTCGGGCTTCTTCAGTTTTAAAGATGTTATTGTCATCCTGAAAAAGCACCCGAATACCCTTGCGGGTTAAATGATCAATCAGACAGTGTGCATCCTTTTTTTGGTGAACCAAAATGGCGATGTCACCGGGATTGAGTTTTTTGTCTTCACTTTTATAGACCGAGCCTGACAATAATGCTTCAATTTCATTGGCGATCAATGCGGACTGCTGCTCGCGGCTTGCGCTGGGATTAAGTTCCGTATTTTCATTTTTTTGCCATACTTCAAATACAGGGAGCTCTGATTGTCCGTCAGCGGTTCGGATAGTGAGCGGTGTCTTTGTCGCTCCTGCATTTATAGCCCGGTAGTCGATCCCGGAGTCAAGGAAAGGTTTTTGGCTTGTACCGTAAAATCGATTGAAGGCTTCCAAGAGTTTGGGGTTGGAACGATAATTGACGTCCAACTCATAGACCTCACCGATATCGTCTTTGGCTGCAAGATAGGTGTTTAAGTCAGCATTTCTGAATCGGTAGATCGACTGCTTGGGGTCCCCCACAAAAAAGACCGAGCGGGCACTGCTGTCCGTGGATAAGAAAAGTCTCTTAAAAATGGCGTATTGAATAGGATCGGTATCCTGGAACTCATCAATGAGTACGCCGTCATAGCGCTGCTGCACACCCTGAATAAAAAGCAGGTTGGTGAGCTGCGAGTACATATCCATCAGCAAATCGTCAAAGGAGCGAATGCCGGCTTCACGTTTTTTGCGTCTGAGATCTTCCGGCACTGTTGTGATAAAGCGCTCCAAAATACTCCTGACGACTGCCTCAATACGGGCTTCGTCTTCTGATAGATCGTCCTTGGGCTTGCCAGTCTTCGGATCGACAAAAACCTGCTGCTTGAAAAATTCAATCTTCGAGTCAGCCGGAGCAGCCGTAACGGCATCCAAAATAGCTTTCCAGGGAGAGCCCGATAAAAGCACGGCTTTTAACTGATCGTCTTTTGCCTGCGTGAGTTCTTTGCGCAGAAATTGCTCAATGACCTCATTTCTGAAATCCGCATCATCACCGATTTCAAAGTCAAAGCCTTCAGAGCTTGAAAACCGATGCTCATCGAGCATCTTTTGGCAGAAGCTGTGAATCGTGCAGATCGACGCATCATCCATTCGATCAATCGCCTCTTTAAAGACTTCTTCTTTAATACCCAGAGCGTGCCATTTGGCAATCAGCTTTAAAAGCGTTTTGTCATAGCGCTCATCTTCATCTTTTGCTTCAAGAAAGGCTTCATGGGCTTCAATCAAAAGGTTTCTTACGCGCTGCCTTAATTCTGCCGTAGCCGCCTTTGTGAAGGTTACAAGAAGGAGCCGATCGATCGGAATATTTTCTTCAATGATGAGCCGTAAAACAATATGAATAAGTGAATAAGTCTTACCGGTTCCCGCACTCGCTTCAATTAAATGACGGCCTAAAAGAGGCGTTTTAACTACATCAAACACTTTGCTCATAGTGCTTCTCCGGCAAGCAAATTCTTTAAACTCGATTCAAAATCCTGCATTTTCTTTTCTGTCTGATCTTTCTTGCGTCTCTTCGGAACCGGGAAAAGGATCTCAGGTGCAATCAATTGAATGGCCTTATCGAAAAATGCCTCGCTGAGCGTTTTAACCGTCTCATAATCACGTCCTCGCCAGAGTACCTTTTCCATCTTGTTGTATTCGCCTTTGGAAGCGATGAAACAGGATCTTTCGATTTGTTTTCCCATCATTTCAATGAGACTTTCAACAAAAACCGAGGCTCTTTCGGATTGAACCGAATCAAACACTTTAATGTGCTGCGCCTCAGTACTGTCTAAAACAATAATTTTTGCTGCAAGCCCCAAGTAACTGAGGATGGCTGCACGCACGAATATTCGGTTAAGTGCCGAGCCCGAATCGCATTCTGACACAAGGTAAAAAGCGTTTTGATCCAAAGCTTTAAGCCATGAAGCTTCGTCTTCAGAAGCTTGAGTGTTGAAGCGATAAAGCTTAATGTCTTCGGCAACGAGTTCACCGAATCGGGTTTTCTTCGCTAAAGGGTGTCTGAGGCTTTGTACCGTAGCAGTCGCTTTCGACTCAATCGTTTCTTTAATGGATTGAATACTCTGAGCGACAGCAAGTTCGCCTGCGCAAGATAAAAGTCTTACAGCGGGTGTTCCCTTGGATGGGTCACACTGAATTCTCTTTTCAATTGACCGAATGCTTTCTCCTTGAGCAAAATCTTCAGAAAGTGAACGTCGGAGGATGACCTGACTCAAAGAATCCTTCGGGGCTGTCAAAGGCACAGTCTCAGCCAATTGCGTCTCATAGAGCTTAAAGTCAATCTTTCTTTGTACCCAAGCGGTTGGATCTTTGTAAAAACTGATGAGATCTTCCAGGTAAAGAGTTTCACTTAAAAGATGGGACGCTAAGGGCCCGGTGAGCATCACGGGTTCGGTGTCCTGATAGCCGCTTGTTTTGGCACTCACTAATGCGTCAAGCGTGCTTTGCATAAAACTTTTCCAGTAGCGGGCACCCTCGGTTTTGAAATTGTCTTCTGCCGTATCGGTGAGCGTAATTTCAGCGGTGATCGACTTAGTAAGCCTGGCTTTTGCCTGCAAAACGGTTTCTTTGCCCTCAGATTTGGCGTTAAGCGTGAGCAAATCAAGCCAATCGACCACAACCGGAGAGGGATTTAAAGGCACCTTTTTATCTGTCCCGACGGAGTATGAACAGATAAAGAAATCTCTGGCAGAAAGGAAAAGATCCAAAAAGACATTGCGGTTGTCCGAGCGGCTGTCCCGATCGTTTTGCCGTTTGAGTTCATCTACGCCCATTAAATCGAATTCTTCAAAGCGCTGATTGCCGGGAAATCCTGATTCTTCCCCTAAACCCAGCGCAATGATGATTCTGAAGGGCAGTGCTCTGAACGTTTGCATTGAGGCTAGCGTAATGCGTCCCACTGCCGGATTGCGGTCAGTTGGTTGAGCAATTCTGTCTGAGAGCGCTCTCCAGTAAACCGAAAGCGGCATTGTGATGGGCTCAGGCACCGTTGTGAGTGCCCATTCGTGCGCTCTCAGGCTTGTCCTCAAGGACATCAGAGAAAACTGGTCTGCGCTTTCAGTGAAAAAACGGTCAATGAGTCCGTGAGCCCATAAGGAAAGATCGGTCGGAAGCGCTTCATCACCCAGCCCAGTCATTGTCCTGAAAGATTCTTCCAGTTTTTCGCTTAAGCGGCAAAGCTTCAAAAAGAGCGATTCATTTTCCGCTATCGTTGCAAAGCGATCGGATCCGTGCTGGGTAGGCAAAATATCTTTGGGGCAAGCCTCATTGCCTTCTTGATAAACATAACCCCAGGCAAGGCGCTCAATGGCTCGCTCCAGCGTTCCGTCAGCGGCTTCCTCAAGGGTGATGTCATCGGCCTGCGGATGAGTGTAGCGATAGTGCTCGATGTTGATTGCATTACGAAAGCCTGCGGCAAGCAGCCAATCGTGCAAAATGTTGAGTTCATCTAACGAAAGCCCGAGACTTTGTCCCACAAGCGGCAGTTCCAGCCAGGCGTTCAGTTTGGGCAGTGAAAGCTCCTGCATGATAAGAGCACCCAAATCAATAAGGCTTTGTGCACTTTTATCCGTATCGATTTGAGGCTGTCCCATGATTTGATAATCCATCCGAAAATCATCGGGCAGCGCCTGCATGCAGGCCTCAAAAACGGGGGCCGTTTTATCGATTTCAGGCGTGACAATCAGTATATCTTCAGGCTTTAGTCCCAGGCTTTTATCGCCAAAAAGTGCCTGAATCATATTGATTGCATTCTGAACTTCACGGGTAAGCGTCGGCGCTTTGATTAAGCGCACAGAGCGATCATTGAGATCGAAAACTTCAGGAATTTCATCAGAGGAGTTTTCAACGATGGCTTTTTGAACCTGATGTAAAAGAGAGCCGTCATTGATGATGAGGTCCAGCCGCTCCGTTTCGCTCTGAGTCCAAATGGGAAGCCTTTGAATCGGAGCGTGGGCTAAATTCGGCAGTTGAGCCGGTTTATGATCAGAGTCTTCATGTCCCTCCGGTGTAAAGGTCCAGAAACGGTTGATCATCGCTCGGGTAGAGGCGGCATTTTTTCTTAAGTAGGTGAGTGCTTTCTCATTTTTACTATCGTCAAAACCCGATTCAAACCAGTATTCAACACACGGATTGATGAGATAAACATAAACTTGATGACCGCTTTCAGAAAGCATCTTGATGACGGGCAGCATCAAAGGCGAAATTCCCATCGGCGCAAAAAAATGCAGTGTCCGCGGCTCATTGGCAAATTTTATTTGAAGCGATTCGGGGCGTGCGTAAAGTTTTAACGTTTCTCTGCCGACCCAAACCGTGGTTTGGGCCAGTTTTTCCCAGATGGCCTTTTGCCAGGCAAAGTCAGGCTGCGCCTCAAGTGCTTTTTTCTCTTTTTTGATTGAAAGCTCAACGTCTTTGCCATAAAGCGCTTTTGAATCAACCTGATCGAGCCCCATCCAGTTTGCCACCCAATCGAAGCGGTAATTGACGTACTTATCAAAAACAGAGGCGATTTTTTGAGCTAATTCATAGCGTGCAAGTGCTTTTTCTTTTGCTCCGATTCTGTGGCTGAAGTATGTTTTCAGGCGATCAAAGCGGTTGATGAAATCATCGGTCAAAACCGACCAGATGACCCACACAAAATCCTGAGCTTCATCGGGTTCACCTACACCGATGCCCGCATAGTTATGAAACCAGGATTCGGTTGTCCAGAAATCGATTCCGGAGCAGATGCCGTTTTCTTTTGCAAGGTGCTGGCGCAGCCGGTTATTGACGGCACTTGAAGAAGAAATAATTCTTACGCGCTCAAAAGGATTGGCTCCCTTTTTTTTATCTTCGGCCATTTCTGCAGTGAGATAGGCTTCAAGAATTTCGTAGGCGTTACTGTAAACGGTTTTAAGCATCTTTATTTACCTTCTCACAAGGCACTTTTTCGACCCGAATAATTCCCGAGATTTCCTTCCAGGTGTTAATCCAGCCGTCGAGCAAGAGGCTGTCTTCAATGTTGACTGTGAGGACATAATGACCGTTTTCGAGTTTTTCGATTCTCTGAGTTTGATTGAGCGGTGCTTCGGATAAATTAATGGCCATCGCTTCAGCAGTAAATTCAAGCGTGAGCGTGATTTTCGGCGTTGAAGCGTTTGAATAGTTAAAGTGATGGGCTTTGACGTACTGTCTGATATCGAAATTTTGTTCTTTGATAATCGGCTCACTTAAAACTTCGGAGTGGCTGATACGGTGCAAAGCAACATGGCGGATATCAAGGTAACCGTCAAAACGGCAGACAAGATAAAGCCTGAAATCCTGCTGAACGAGTCCCAGCGGGGAAACGGTCTTGGTTTTTTCTTCACTCTTGAGGTTGTGATACGTAATTTTGAGTTTTTTATTCTCAAAAAGGGCATTGGAAACGCAGTCAAAAACGCTGGGCTTAATGTTGGGCGGAATCTGCGGCAAAGTGCTTGAGACAACCGCGACTTTGCTTAGCCACTCATTTTCGCGGCTGATGCGTCCTTGGACTTGAGACAGTGTCTGGCGGGCAGCATCATAAAAAGGTTCCATCGCTTTATTGAGTTTGCCGGGCAGCTGATAGCGCAAGTTCTCTTCGACAAGTCTCAGCATCATCGCCTCTTTGGGCGAGAGATTCGTAAAGGGGAAGGGGCTTGTATCCGTTCCCATCCGATAACGATAGGGTTTACTCGTGTCGTCTCGCTCAATAGGCAGGTTTCCTGAGTCGTAGAGCTGCTTTAAATAACGCTGCAGCGTGAGCGTCTGCACCTCAATTCCTGCAGCCCGGAGACTGTTTTGCATTTCTACAGAGGAAATGAAACGATGTCTGGGAATCCGTTTGATGACTTCTAAATAAAGCATCGCTTGATTGATAGCGTTCATTTGTCTGGCCATTTGTGTTTGTCTCCGTTAATGGTCACACATATTCTATCAATTTAAGACGGACCTAAAAATTTCTCTGTCTTTCGGTTTTAAAATTTTAGAAAGTTGACTTTCAAAAATTTTAAAAGTTGACTTTCAAAAAAAATAAAAGTATTCTCGACTTCAACAGAGAGGCCGATTTTATGCAGTATATTTCACGAACTTTAGAAAAGAGTTTTTTAGAAGCCACTGACCGTTTCAAGGTGCTGATGTTGAGCGGCATGCGTCAGGTTGGCAAAAGTACAATGCTCACGCAGATTGCCACTCGGACATGCGTGACATTGGATAACCGCATCGCCCTGGATACCGCTCAAAATATGCCCGAAGTGTTTTTTAAACAGTATCCGCCTCCCATTTTAATTGACGAGATTCAGCGCTCTCCCCAATTAGCGCTTGCTATCAAAGAATTGGTCGACGCTGATCTGAGAAAAGGTTTGGTTTGGCTCACTGGTTCTCAGCGCTTTGAATTGATGAAAAACATTTCTGAATCGCTGGCAGGACGCTTAGCCAGCTTTCAGTTGTTGCCTTTCAGCCTCTATGAACGTCAGAATAAAGCATTTGAGCAAAAGCCCTATATTCCTGAAGCGTCATTGCAGAGAGGTTCATTGAACGCTTTAAACGACGAAGAAACCTGGAAAATCATCTGGCAGGGATCTTGGCCGGAGGTAATTGATGATAATGCAAAATTCCGGGATCTCTTTTTTAACGGTTTGATTCAAACTTACTTAGAAAGAGATATTGTCCATACCGGGGTATCCAAGCTCAGGGACTTTGAACGGTTTCTGGTGGTTTTAGCTTCTCGAATCGGGCAGGAATTTCAGATCAGCAAAGTCGCGGCAGAAGTGGGCATTGCTGTGGCAACCGCTCGGGATTGGCTTTCAATAGCAGAAAGTTCAGGTGTTATTTATCTGCTGCAGCCTTTTTATGAAAATATCGGCAAGACTGTTATTAAAAAGCCGAAACTTTACTTTACCGATACGGGGTTGGCGGCTTGGCTTTGCGGTATTGCCTCTGGTGAGGCTTTAAAAAATTATTACAACAGCGGCGCTTTTTTTGAAAATTTTGTCATTATTGAGCTTTTGAAAAGCTATCTTCATAACGGATTACGCCCACATTTTTATTTTTATCGAGACGCACAATGTAACGAAATTGATCTTTTGATTAAAGAGGGTACAACGTATCATCCGATTGAAATTAAGACGACAACTCACCCGGAAGTATCGATGACAAAGGCCTTTGCCAATATTAAAGGGACATCTTTTGAAAGAGGCATGGGATCAGTCATTTGTCTGACGGCCGAAAGACGCTTTTTGCGCTCGGATGTTATCTCGCATTCAATCTGGGATATTTAGAGGTTAACAATGCATTCTTCCGATTTATTGACAATGATAGGGTGGGCCGCGGGCGGCACGGGCTTTACTTTTATGATGACAGCCCTAGGGGCGGCGAGCGTCTTTTTCTTCAGAAAAACCATCTCTGAAAATATCCACCGTCTGGCTTTGGGCTTGGCTGCAGGCATCATGATTGCGGCCTCGGTCTGGAGTCTTTTAATTCCCGCAATGGAAGCCGCAGAAGAAGCGGGCGGCATGGGGTGGCTGCCTGCAGCGGGCGGTTTTATTTTAGGCGTGGTTTTTTTACTGTGTTTAGATGAGTTACTGCCTCACCTGCATCCGGGCTCTAAAAATCCTGAAGGCCCGAAGTCACACCTTTCCCGCGCTTCGCTTCTCTTTTTTGCAGTGACGCTGCACAACATCCCCGAAGGCATGAGTGTGGGCCTTTTATTTGTTGTTGCAGGTCAAACGGGTGATCCCATAGCATTATCGGCAGCTTTTGCTCTGGCTCTCGGCATGGGGATCCAGAATGTGCCCGAAGGCGCAGCCGTAGCGCTTCCTTTGCGCCAGGAAGGCTACAGTGCCAAAAAAGCATTTGCTTTCGGGGCTCTTTCAGGGTTGGCTGAGCCCGTATTCGGCATTTTGGTTGTACTTTGCGCAGGCTGGATTACGCCTTTCATGCCTTGGCTTTTAGCTTTCAGCGCAGGTGCAATGATGTATGTTGTAGTTGAAGAGTTGATTCCTGAAGCCAATTTAGGCGAACACTCCAATATCGGCACACTCAGCGTGATGGCAGGTTTTGTCCTCATGATGACACTTGACTGTGCATTAGGTTAAAGAAATGGCTCCGAGTCGGAGCCATTGTCTTTAAAGCGATTCGCTTGCAAAATCGGCAAGCCTGCTTCTTTCTCCGCGCTGCAGAGTCACGTGACCGGAATGTTCCCATCCCTTAAAACGATCGACTACGTAGGTGAGCCCTGAAGAGCCCTCTGTCAGATACGGGGTATCAATTTGTGCAATATTGCCTAAGCAGACAATCTTGCTGCCGGGACCCGCACGGGTAATGAGCGTTTTCATCTGTTTGGGCGAGAGGTTCTGAGCTTCGTCAATAATGACGAACTTATTCAAGAAAGTGCGCCCGCGCATAAAACTCATACTTTTAACCTTAATACGGCTTCGGATTAAATCGTTTGCCGCATGCCGGCTCCAGTCACTGCCCGAATCGATGTTGTTGAGCACCTCAAGGTTGTCTTCAAGCGCCCCCATCCAAGGCAGCATCTTTTCTTCTTCCGTTCCCGGTAAATAGCCGATTTCTTCACCGACGCTTACCGTGGCGCGGGTAAAGATAATTTCAGAAAAGCGGCGCATATCAAGCGTTTGAGTAAGTGCCGCCGCTAAGGTAATGAGCGTTTTGCCGGTACCGGCCTGACCCAAAAGGGTCACGAAATCGATATCGGGGTTCATCAGAAGGTCAAGCGCAAAGCATTGCTCGCGGTTTCTGGCGGTAATGCCCCAGACCGAGTGTTTGGACTGCATGTAGTCTCGAACAACACAAAGCGTGGCGGTTTTGCCTTCAATTTTTTTGACCTGCGCCATAAAGGAATTGTCAGGCAGGTAAATAAAGAGATTGGTGAACCACTCGGCCACAAGGGGACCTGTGACTTTGTACCAGGTTCTGCCGTCTTCTTTCCAGCTTTGCATCTTTTTGCCGTGCGTCTCCCAAAAGTCTTCGGGCAATTCCATGCGGCCGGAGTAAAGCATGTCGGTGTCGTCAAGCGTTTTGTCTGAGAAATAATCCTCAGCCAAAAGTCCCATGGCGGTTGCTTTGATGCGCATGTTGATGTCTTTGGAGACAAGCACCACCGAGCGCTCTTTTTCACGATTTTGCAGGGCCTGGACGACTGCCAGAATCTGATTGTCGGCTTTGCCCTGGGGCAGTCCCTGGGGAAGCTCAGCGTCAAGCGCGTGGGTTTGGAAAAAGAGTTTTCCTTTGGCTTCAATATGACCCAAAGCATTTAATTCAATGCCTTCGGTAATAGAACCGCCGCTGTGACTTAAGAGCTGATCAAGGTAGCGCGAAACCTGACGGGCGTTGCGTGCTACGTCACTCATACCTTTTTTATGACCGTCCAACTCTTCGAGCGTCATCATCGGCAGAAATACATCGTGCTCTTCAAACTGAAAAAGCGAAATCGGATCGTGCATGAGCACGTTCGTATCCAATACGAACAGTTTTTTACCGTGTGTCTTAGCCCGGTAGCCCTTGATGCGTTTGGGGGCGGCAGCCTTAACTGCCGGCTGCTCTTTTGATTCAGAATGCGCAAGAGGAGTTGCTTTAGTCGGTGAGCTTTTTTTGCGTGTTCGTGGCTTTTTATCAGCCGTCTCTTTTTTGCTGACAGGTGTCTCAATCACTTCAGGAACATGGTTTCCAGGCTCTTTCAGAATAGAGCCCATTTCAGTCGGCAGGGGAGGAAGCGGCATATGAACTACTCCTTGAGGCTTTTGAGGTGATCCAAAACAGCCAGGGCGTGCCCTGCCACTTTGACCTTCCGCCATTCACCGCAAATTTTCCCTTCCGGGTCAATTAAAAATGTGCTGCGTTCAATGCCCATATACTCTCTGCCGTAAAGTTTTTTAAGTTTCATGACATCAAAAGCACGGCAAAGCGACTCTTCTTTATCGCTGATCAACGCAAAGGGAAAGCCCTGTTTGGCGCAGAAGTTATTGTGACTTTTCACTGAATCGCGCGAGACGCCGATCACTTCACAGCCTTCACTCTTAAACTGATCGTAAAGCGCTGCAAAATCGCGTCCTTCCATCGTGCAGCCGCTCGTATTGTCTTTGGGATAAAAATACAAAACTGTGTAGCGGCCTTTAAACATATCTGAAGTCATTTCGCCGCAGGTTGCTTCGGCGCTAAAAACCGGAATCGTGTCACCTAAAGAAATGGCCATGTTTTTTTCCTTAAAAAAAGTTTCTGCCCTCAGCTTAACAAAGCCGGAGCCTCTTGGCGTACAATCATCGCAAATTTTTTTGAAACTATCATGACAAAAGACGGACCTCTTTGGCTCGTAGTCATCAGCGTAGCCACTGGTGCAACACTCGGCGCCATGATTCGCTGGGGCTTAACGTATGCCTTTAACAGCACTTCCTGGTTTTTAGCTTCCCCCTTGGGAACGCTTCTTTCAAACCTCTGTGCGGCTTATTTAATGGGATTAGCTCTGGCTTGGCTCTCCACGCGCCCTGAGATTTCTCCTGCTGTTCGTCTTTTTGTGATTACCGGTTTTTTGGGCGCCTTTTCTACGCTCACGGCCGTTTTGGGTGAAAACCTTCACTTTATGTTGAACGGTCAGTGGCTCTCTGCTCTAGAGCATTTTTTCATGCACATCGGCGGATCCTTTATTGCACTCGTTTTAGGCGTGATTACCATCCGAGGGCATCTCTAAAAGCCGCGCCTTTTTTTGTGTGACAATCTATTTCTGAATTCATATCTCTTTGAAAAATAAAGAGATTAAATTCTTGTTTCAGCTCTTGAAAAATTCTTATCCTCCCCCATATAGATCTTAGTAAGACGTGTTTCACCGCATTAAAAAAGGTGAAATAAAAGGATAAGAACACAATGAGACAAGATAAGTTAACGACAAAATTCCAACAAGCTTTGGCTGACGCACAAACGATTGCGCTTGGCAACGACAACCAAATTATGGAAGACCTGCACCTTTTGGCTGCATTTCTGCGTGATGAGGACGGGTCAACAAAGTCGTTGTTGCAAAGAGCGGGTGTCTCGGTTCAAAGATTAATTCAGGAAACAGAAGACACGGTTCGCCGCTTGCCTAAGGTAAGCGGCACGGGCGGCGATATTCAGCCGGGACGCGATTTAATTAACTGGTTAAACCTCACCGAAAAAGAAGCGATGGCTCACGGCGATGAGTTCATTTCCGTGGATATGGCGCTTTTGGCTTTAACGCAGGCTCAAGGGGAAGCGGCCCGCATTGCTAAACGGTGCGGTCTCACTCGCAAAGCGCTTGAAGCGTGTATTGCTGAAGTCAGAGGCGGAGACAAAGCCGATAATCCCGATGCGGAAAATCAGCGTGAAGCTCTTAAAAAATACACGATTGACTTAACGGCTAAGGCTCGAGAAGGTAAGCTCGATCCCGTGATCGGGCGCGATGATGAAATTCGTCGTGCCATGCAGATTCTGCAGCGCAGAACGAAAAACAACCCGGTCTTAATCGGTGAACCCGGTGTGGGTAAGACGGCTGTTGTTGAAGGCCTGGCTCAGCGTATTGTGAACGGCGAAGTGCCTGATACGCTTAAAAATAAGCGCATTTTAAGCCTGGATATGGCAGGGCTCATTGCGGGTGCCAAGTACCGCGGTGAATTTGAAGAGCGACTCAAAAAGCTTCTTAAAGAAGTCACACGCGCCAACGGCCAGATCATTCTCTTTATCGATGAGCTGCACACTGTAGTGGGTGCCGGTAAAACCGAGGGCTCGATGGATGCGGGCAATATGTTAAAACCTGCCCTGGCTCGCGGAGAGTTGCACGTAATCGGTGCCACAACGCTTGATGAGTACCGCAAGTACGTTGAAAAAGATGCAGCTCTTGAGCGGCGTTTCCAAAAGGTCATGGTTGATGAACCGAGCGTGGAAGACACGATTGCCATTTTGCGCGGTCTGCAGGAAAAGTATGAGGCTCACCACGGTGTTGAAATTACCGACCCTGCTATTGTGACAGCGGCTGAACTTTCTCACCGCTACATTACCGATCGCTTCCTGCCCGATAAGGCTATCGATTTGATCGATGAAGCGGCTGCGCGCGTGAAAATGGAAATTGACTCCAAGCCCGAAGAACTCGATAAATTGGATCGCCGGATCATTCAATTGAAAATTGAACGTGAGGCGATGAAAAAAGAAACCGATGAGGCGAGTAAAAAACGCCTTGCGGCCATTGAAGATGAGATCACTGAACTCACTAAAGAGTACGGTGACCTTGAAGAAATTTGGAAAAAAGAAAAGATCGAGGCACTGGAAGCAAAGACCGTTCGTGACGATATTGAAAAAACGCGTCATCAGATGGAAGAGTACCGCCGTCAGGGTCAGTTTGAAAAATTGGCTGAGCTTCAGTACGGAGTGCTGCCGAAGCTTGAAGAAAGACTTCGCAAGGAAGAGTCCAAAAAAGATGAAGCCAAGCCCAAACTTCTTCGCACAAGTGTCGGTGCTGAAGAAATTGCCGAGGTGGTCTCTCGTGCAACCGGTATTCCGGTCGCAAAGATGATGGAAGGTGAGCGCCAGAAACTTTTGCATATGGGTGAAGCGCTGCAAAAACGCGTAGTGGGTCAACCCGAAGCCGTAAAGGCAGTGGTTGAAACCATTTTGCGTTCAAGAGCGGGGCTTTCTGACCCCAACCGTCCGTACGGGTCGTTTCTTTTCTTAGGACCGACCGGTGTCGGTAAGACGGAATTGACGAAGGCTTTGGCAGAATTCCTCTTTGATACGGAAGACGCCATGATTCGTATCGATATGAGCGAATTCATGGAAAAGCACTCGGTGGCCCGTTTGATCGGTGCGCCTCCGGGATATGTCGGCTATGAAGAAGGGGGTTATCTCACCGAAGCCGTACGCCGTAAGCCCTACAGCGTGATTTTGCTCGATGAGGTGGAAAAAGCGCATCCGGACGTCTTTAACGTACTGCTTCAGGTTCTTGATGACGGGCGAATGACAGACGGTCAGGGCCGCACGGTGGACTTTAAGAATACGGTCATCATTATGACGAGTAACCTGGGTTCCCACGAGATTCAATCGCTCGTCGGTGCCGGTAAGGACGAAATCCGCACAGCTGTGATGACTCAGGTTCGCGAACACTTCCGCCCTGAATTCATCAACCGTATTGATGAAATTGTGGTCTTTAATGCGTTGGGTGAATCGGTGATTAAAGATATTGCCAAGATCCAACTGAAGAAATTGGCGCAACGTGTAGAAGCTCAGGACATCAAAATGACGGTCGATGATGCAGCTTTAGCTGAAATCGCCAAGGTCGGCTTTGATCCGCTCTACGGTGCCCGTCCCTTAAAGCGTGCGATTCAGGATCATATTGAAAACGGTCTTTCGCGCCTTCTTTTAGCGGGCAGCGTCAAGCCGGGCGATACAGTGACGGTAAGCGCCAAGGGTGATGAATTTAACTTCGATGTGAAGTCTTCCGAAGCCTAATTTCATTGACTCTAATCTAAACTACTTAAAAAAAGGCCCGAAAATCAAAATTCGGGTCTTTTTCTATCCTGATCACTATTTACAAAGCCATTTTTTTAGCGTTTAATTATTTCCGAAAGTTGATAGAGGCGCGACGCGAAAGAGTATCGGCTCGAGGGGACACCCCAAGACAGCTTGAGAAAGGTCAAGTCGCCGAAACGATGATTCCGGTAGGAATCACCAGTTGGGCATGGAAAGAATATTTCCATGACTCCTGCTTCTGACGAAGTGGAGGAGCTATCGATCGCAAACGGCTGTCATCGCCTGATCGAATGACAAAAGCAAGGTTGCATCGATGGATGCAACTTTTTTTATAGCTTTTGTTCAATTCAATAAAAATAAGGATCAGATGATGACGACAAATTCAGTTGCCAATCAACTGCAAAGCGAAAAGACTGAGATGCGTCGTGATGTGACGCTTTTCGGCGGCATTTCCGTTTTGGCAGGTATCATGATCGGCTCCGGTATTTTCTACATCGGCGCCATTGTTCTTCAGCGCGCGGGCATGAGCCCGGGGCTCTCCCTTTTAGTTTGGTTAATCGGCGGATTGGTCACGCTCTTGAGCGGTATCTGCTTTGCTGAATTGGGGGCCATGATCCCGAAGGCGGGCGGCTATTACGTCTACCTGCGTGAAGCCTACGGCGAGCGCATCGCCTTTATGTGCGGGTTCGGCAACTTCTGCCTCTCAAACCCCGGCTCCATCGCAGCTTTGGCCGTCGCCTTTGCTGCAGCGCTTAATTCCATTTGGACGATTGACCCGATATCGCAAAAGGTCATTGCCATTTCAACGGTCTTGCTTTTAACGCTCATTAATATCCGCGGTGTCGGCATCGGCAGCCGTTTAGGCAACGTCTTCATGGTTTTGAAGATGCTGCCGATTCTTCTGATTTTGTTCGCCGGTCTCCTTTTGGGCGAAGAATCTCCCGATCTTTTCATGTACCCGGGTGAACTGCCTTCGATTTCCACGATCCTTTCCATGATCGGTTTTGCCGTGATTGCCACCCTGTGGGCTTATGAAGGCTGGACGAACCTCAATAATATTGCCGAAGAAATCAAGAACCCGAAGAGAAACATTCCGCTTGCCCTGATTTTGGCAATTGTCGGTGTGGCGCTTTTGTATGTGCTCTTTAACTACGCTATCTTCCGCGTGGTGCCTTACGGTAAGATTGTTGAAATGGTCGAATCCGGCAATTATTACCTGGGTACTGAAGCCGCCAACATGCTCTTTGGCAGCGCCGGTCTCTACATTGTGGGCGCGGCTATGATTCTGGCTATCTTCAGCTCCTTAAACGGCTGTGTGCTCGCTTTCCCCCGCATGACGTATGCTATGGCTCGTGACGGCGCTTTCTTTAAGCCCTTTGCGAAGCTTCACCCGACGTACCGCACACCGATCAATGCTCAATTGGCTTCGGCTGTTCTTGCTATCGTTTTGATTTTGTCAAGAACCTTGGGTGAACTCACGAGCCTTGTGGCACTCTGCGGCATGATCTTCCACGGCATGACGTTCTTTGCTGTGATCGTGCTGCGCCGCAAGTATCCGGATTTGGAACGTCCGTACCGCGTTTGGTTCTATCCGATCCCGATTTTGATTATCTGCGCCGTGATGATCGGTTTGATCATCAATACGATCGGCAACGATCCGATCACGGTTGTGTTAGGTTTCATTGTGCCGCTGCTTGGCCTCGGTATCTATGAAGTGATGTTCCGCAAGCAGCATGATGCTCAAGTGGCTGCTCAAGCTAAGGAAAACGGAGAATAAAGATGTCGACTTTGATCTATAACGCCAATATTTATGTTGAACGCGGCGTCTTTGCAGAAGCTTTGTTGGTGGGCGATGACGGAAAGATTGCAGCGGTGGGTACAGAGGCTGAAGTGCGTGCTGCCGCCAACGGCAACGAAACTGAATATGACGCAGGCGGCCGCACGATTGTGCCGGGCTTTAACGACTCGCACCAGCACCTCTTTAACACCGGTATCGCTTTGGCAGCCGTGCGTCTTCAGGGGGTGACCTCGATTCAGGAGGTCATCGAACGCTCCCGTCGCTACATTGAAGAAAATCAACCTCAGCCCGGAGAAGTGATTCACGGTATGGGTTGGAATCAGGACTATTTCACCGATGAACATCGTCTTTTGACGCGTCATGATTTGGATAAGATCTCAACCGAGCATCCCATTATCTTTGACCGTGCCTGCGGCCACATCCTCACCTGCAACACGAAGGCACTTGAAATGGCCGGCATCACGACCGAAACGGTCCCCAATGCGGGCGGTGCCATTGACCAGGAAAACGGCGAACTCACGGGGGTTTTCCGTGAAAATGCCCGCGCTCAGGTGCGCTGCTTAATGAGTGAGCGCTCTCTTGAGACGAAAAAGCGTTTACTTCGCACAGCCATTCGTCATGCCAATGAAACCGGTGTGACCTCTGTTCAAACGTGTGACGTTCGGTTAGGCGATTGGGAATCAACCCTTCAGGCTTATGAAGAGGTCTTAAACGAAACGCCTACCGTGCGTGCCTATCATCAGTTCAGTTTCATGGAACCCAAGGGTTTCCAAGCTTTCCTGGATAAGGGCTATCGCACGGGAACGGGCAATGACTTTAACCGCATCGGTCCTCTGAAGCTTTTTGTGGACGGCAGTCTCGGTGCGAGGACCGCTTTGATGCGCAAGCCCTATGCCGATGATCCGACGACATGCGGTATTGCCACCTTGACCGAAGAAGAAATCGACACATTGGTCGGTATGGCTGTGAAGAATAACTGCGGCGTGGCAATCCATGCCATCGGTGACGCTGCAGTGGAAAATGTTCTTAATGCTTATGACAAGGTCTGCAACGGCACGAATCCTCTTCGTTTAGGCATTGTGCACGTTCAGATTACCGATCGCCCGCTGCTTGAGCGCTTCACAAAGAATGACATTTTGGCTTTGGTGCAGCCGATTTTCCTGCATTACGACACGGGTATCGTTGAAGATCGTGTCGGCAAAGAGTTAGCCGCGACAAGCTACGCCTTTAAGACCTTAGTGGATTTGGGTGTTCATACGAGCTTCGGTACCGACAGCCCTGTCGAAGACATGGATCCGATTGCCAATATTTACTGCGCAGTGACCCGCAAGAACTTGAGAGGGGAACCTGAGGGCGGTTTCCATCCCGAAGAATGTCTGGATATCTACCAAGCGGTTGACGCTTACACAATTGAAAGCGCTTACGCTTCCTTTGATGAAAAGGTAAAGGGCCGCTTAATGAAGGGCTACTTCGCTGACCTCGTGGTCTTAAGTGACAATATCTTTACGGTGGCTTCCGACGATATCCTGAAGGTGAAGGTCGATGCTACGATGGTAAACGGTCGCTTTGTATACGAACGTGCCTAATCTCTAAAGTCTGTCTGTGACTCAAAGGGGTTCGCCGATCGGCGGGCCCTTTTGCATAAATATGCAAGAATCTGCGAATTCTAAGGAGGGCGAATCAAAAGGTTTTTTGTACCATAAAGCTATCTAAGAATTTCTTTTTAAAGGAGATTTTGAATGAAAGCTTTAAAGTCTTTGGTTGTCGCTTCTCTCGTTTTAGCCGGTCTCGGAACATCCTTTGCAGCTGAAGTCAAAGCCCCGATTGATACAGTTTTTGCACAAGGCCCGTCCAATCCTTATGGGAAATTTTTCACCGGACAGTCTTACCTAACAATGCTCTCGGAAAACGACAAGACCTTTAATGCACCGATCGGCAACGTTACATTTGAGCCGAAAGCCCGTACTTTCTGGCATAAGCATTCCGGCGGTCAGATTCTTTTAGTCATTTCAGGCGAAGGCCGCTATCAGGAACGGGGGCAATCCGTGCGTATCATCAAAAAAGGCGATGTGGTTCGCATCGCACCTAATGTTGAACACTGGCACGGCGGCGGTATTGATACCTGGATGACGCATATTTCAGTTGAAACCAATGTGCCTAACAATAAGACCACGTGGTTGGAACCGGTGAGCGACAAGGATTTTGCAAGTCAGCCGAAATAATTTCTCTTTACCGATAGTGAAAGCGCCCGAACCGGGCGCTTTTCTTAATTCAGTTGGTAAAGGGTAGGCGTGAGGTAGGAAATTTCTTCCTTCATGAAGGGCTCATAAAGTTTTCCGTCAAAAGCGGGGTAGCGAACCTCCTCATCGTCATCTTCCAGCATAAAAGTGCCGCCCGCAATGATTCTCACCTGATCGTGCTCAAAGTTATGAAGCATCAGTGTTGCTTCCAAACTGGTGAGCACCTCTTCGGGATCGTCGAAAAAGATGGGCCAGCCGAGCCCCTGATAGACCTTGGAATTTTCTCCTTTAAGGCTGATGCCGATTCTAAATTCGGCCATTTTTGCCTCACTGGGAGAGGTCGGTTCATAAAAAGGTGCAATGGCGATCTGCAGGTCTTTGATGGCGTAGCCGTCTGTTTGCTGCAGTTTGGCTAAAGCTTCTTTTAAGGAAAAGTGTCTGAAGAGGCGCCCGGTTTCCATCAGTGCAGCCAAACACGGCAGCATAATGCTGGTGTTGTAGTCTTTAGGATCATCCACCTTAAGGAGGTAGCGGTGCATTTCGGTTGATAAATGCTGAACGAATTCCATATGGGTGGCCGGGTAGTGCTCTTGGAAAATTCTCTGAAGTGCAAAAACCAGGTTTTTCTGTCTTTTTTCAAGACTCGTTTGCGGAACAAAACTGTCAAGCGGCAATTTCGGCAACGGTGTGCTGATGATAAAAGGAATCAGCCTGATGTCGGCAACGAGTTCCGTCATTTCCTCTCGAGTTTCATCCGATTCAATAAAACGACAGATACCGGGCTTCGTTTTCGCAACCCATTGTCTGATCCGACTATTAAGTTCATAGGGGCGCAAACCGAACGTGTCGGTATTGACCATATCCCGATTGATGCGGATCTCGTAGTCTTTTGTAAACAGACCTTTAAGGAAATGTTCAATTTTGCCGAGCGCTTCAGCGGGAATTTCTCCGAAAGGCAGTCCGTAGGCACTGGATGCCATAAAGGGCAATACCATTAAAGAGTGCGTGTAATGATCATCGACAACATTGCAGGAAATGCACTCAAAGAAAAAAGTCCAGCGCATGAGAGCAGGAAACTCAAAGCCTTCCGCTTCAAGTTTTTGAATCACTGCAGTAATGAAGTCACCTTCAAGTGTAGTGAAAGCTTTTGCAGCAGCGACTTGCAGCTGAGTATAAATCGGGTATTTTGTTTCAATATCCTGGGCAGAATCGGCACGAATAATAAAGTCAACCAACTCATCGACGGTTTTATTAAAAAGCTTGCTGTCAGTCACGATTATTTAGGCAGGGAGAAGATTCGGAGGGCTCGAGCTTTTCTCTTAAGCCCTCCGGGTGATCTAAGGTTGGTTTTTATAGAGTTTTGGTGTGCACCTGAATGAGCGGGGTGTCATCCAAAGGCGGCAAGACTTTGCGGGGACGGCCCGGATAGATCACCGGTGAATAGTCCACCGGGTGAACGAGTTCGGGACGCGTATGCACAACCGTCAAACCGCTCTTAGCCAAAGCTTCATCAAGACCGGCTGTTAAGCGAGTCATGGCATCCGTTTCCTCTGCGCAGCCTTGAGCTTCTTCGGAAACCTGAGCTTCAGGAGTTTGAACCGGTTCTTCAGCCTTCACAACTTCAGCTGCCTCTGCAGTCACCTCAGGCTCAGTTTCAAGAGCAGCAGGCTCTTCAGCGCGCGGTCTTTCCGTCACAGCCTTTCTTTCAGGATTGGCTATATGGCTTTCCACATTAACATGGCGAGGCTCAATCGTTACGCTCTGAGCTTCTTTGTTGGAAGTGAGTTCCTCTTCGTTAAGAGGTGCCGTGCGCAGATGCGTCTCCTGCATGTATTCTTCAGGCGGCACAATCGGAGCGCGGTTCATTTCTTCTGCTTCCACCTCAGGCGGAATGCGGTCACGGCGGCTCATCGGCTCATCGTTTGTGCGACGGCGGCGGCGCGGACGGCGTTCCGTTTGGGGACGTTCTTCAAATTGCAGCTCTGCGGCTGCAACCTGAACACCGGCATCAATTCTTTCCTCAACCAAGCCCAGCATAGCGTCCGTTGCGAAATTGAAATCGTCGTCAGATTTCTCTTCAACGATAGGAGCAGCAGCTTCGGGTTTCGGCAAAGCAACTTTTGCTTCCGGTGCCGGTAAGAGTTCAGGCGTTTCTTCAACCTTCGTACGGCGACGCGGACGGCGACGGGTTTGGGTTTCCTTTGCCGTTTCCTTTTCAGCCGTCTTTACTTTTCCAGCTGCTTCGGCTTTTTCGGGAGCCTCACTCTTTTCTTCATCTTTTTCCGTACGGGTGCGTTCGCGGCGGCTTCTGCGGCCGTTAGCATCCTTATCCCGTCTGTCACGGGGATTGCGGCGTGTACGGCGATCCGTGCGGCCTTTCTTTTCCTCTTCTTTTTTCTCTTCGGTCTTGTCACTGCCCGAACCGAATAAGAAATTAATGAGGCGCTTGATGAGACTCGGTTCCTGAGCAGCCTGAGCGCGCTTGGCAGCTTCCTCACGCGCTGCTTTTTGTTCGGCCTTCTTATTGATCAGACGGTCGGCTTCATTGTGCTCGGGCGCCACTTCAGGCATAAAGTTGCGCAGAACCGGTTCCTGTCGCTTGGCGGCAGGCTTTTCTTCGGGTTTCTTCACGCGATAAGGATCAATCGTTTCCTCATCGGGTTGGATTTCTTCGGCACGCTTGTAGCTCGCCACTTCATCATCCAAGCGTTCATCGTCATAGCGCAGACGCTCGATATGATAATGAGGCGTTTCAAGGAACTTATTCGGAATGAGCACGATCGGCAGGCGATGACGTTGCTCAATCTTGGCGATATCGCGGCGCTTTTCATTTAAAAGGAAGCTTGCCACATCAACAGGCACCTGGGCGTGAACGGCACCGGTTCCTTCCTTCATGGCTTCTTCTTCCAAAATACGCAGAATCTGCAGTGCGCAGCTTTCCGTATCACGGATGACACCTACACCGTTGCAGCGCGGGCAGGTGATGTGATTGCCTTCGGCTAAAGCCGGACGCAGGCGCTGACGGGAGAGTTCCATCAGGCCGAAACGGCTGATCTTAGCCATCTGCACGCGGGCGCGGTCGTACTTTAAGGCGTCTTTCAAGCGTTGCTCAACAGCGCGCTGATTCTTCGGATCGTTCATGTCAATGAAGTCGATCACGATGAGTCCGCCCAAGTCACGCAGACGCATCTGACGGGCCACTTCGTCAGCGGCTTCGCAGTTGGTTCTGAAAGCGGTTTCTTCAATATCGGAGCCGCGGGTGGCACGGGCAGAGTTCACGTCAACTGCAACCAGAGCCTCAGTGTGGTCAATCACAATGGCGCCGCCTGAGGGCAGGGGAACGGTACGCGAATAAGCCGTTTCAATCTGATGCTCAATCTGAAAGCGCGAGAAAAGGGGCGTTTCTTCACGATAGCGCTTCACGCGTCCTACCATGTCAGGCATCACATGGGCCATAAACTGGCGGGCCTGATCGTAGATTTCATCGGTATCGACGAGAATTTCACCGATTTCAGGCTGGAAATAGTCGCGAATGGCGCGGATGACGAGATTACTTTCTTCAACAATCAAAAAAGGAGCCGGGTTGGCGCGCTTTAAAGCTTCACCTTTGGGGCCGACGGGTTCCGTGACGTACTTCGTGACCGTGCGGTTGCCTTCACGAACCTGCAATTCGAATTGAGGTTGAGCGGCTTCGCAGATCGCTTCCCAAAGCTTGAGCAGGTAGTTCAAGTCCCACTGGAATTCATCAACTGTGCGGCCGATGCCGGCTGTACGGGCAATGATGCTCATACCGGCGGGCAGCTTCAGCCGATCCATGGTCTCACGCAGTTCCTGGCGCTCTTCGCCTTCGATGCGGCGCGAGACACCGCCTCCGCGAGGGTTATTTGGCATCAAGACCAGATAACGGCCGGCTAATGAAATGAAGGTTGTAAGAGCAGCACCCTTGTTGCCGCGTTCTTCTTTTTCAACCTGAACGATGAGTTCCTGCCCCTCGACCAATGCATCGCGGATCGTGGCGGTGCGGACATCGACACCTTCCTTGAAATATTGGCGGGAGACTTCCTTAAAGGGCAAAAAGCCGTGACGATCTTCACCGTAATTGACAAAGCAAGCCTCAAGGCTCGGTTCAATACGGGTGATGATTCCTTTGTAGATATTGGATTTGCGTTGTTCGCGGCCGGCTGTTTCGATATCAATATCGATGAGCTTCTGGCCGTCAACGATACCCACGCGCGTCTCTTCGGCGTGCGTGGCGTTAAATAACATGCGTTTCATTGCACACTCCGGGCTGACAACCACTCTCGCAGGTTGTCAAAGTCAGGCGTGCCGTTTCAATCAACAGTATCCGTGACAAAAGCGAAGAGGAGTGAATCCTCAGATTCGCCCGGTCTTTTCTCAAATAAGAACCCAACCCGAGCGGTTAAAGCCGACGGGCAGGCCGAGAAAACAAATTGTTAGACTTGTGTCGCCGGCAAACTGCGGCGGTAGGGAGAGCACCGAAACGAACGAATTCAAAACAGAGATTCCCGTTTTGCATCAATGAGCTCAATCCCTCACAGGAGGTCTACTAAACATCAAATTGCATCATTGCACTGACAAGTCTGATTGTCTGAATCATTATCAGACATCCCGGTGGGACTTGTCCGACCACGGATATTGCTTGAACGGCAATTCACATCTGCCTTTGCGGTCTTTTACCTGAGCAAAGGCTCTTTACATAACATTTACCGTCTGCTGCTTCATTGGCGCATACGCGCC
The DNA here is from genome assembly GCA_900545335.1 of uncultured Sutterella sp. Classification (GTDB taxonomy): domain Bacteria; phylum Pseudomonadota; class Gammaproteobacteria; order Burkholderiales; family Burkholderiaceae_F; genus Aphodousia. Next base: position 79,329 of record UQYP01000003.1, read on the forward strand.
GGCATCACTGTCTGCGAAACGTTTTTCGCAACTCCGCCTTATAGTCCTGCAAAAGCAGCTCTTTACAGGCACACAAAAAACTTTATTGAATCACTTCAATAAAGACAATCTTTTAATCAAAACATGGCTACAATGCACATGTTGATTTTTCAATCAAAGACGAGCGGATCAACCAAGATTTGTTGTCCGAATTCGACTCGTTCCACATTATATAGAGTTATGGCAAATTTAGTAGGTAAAACCCCGGTATTTATTCCCTCATCCAAGGCCCAGGCGCGTCCCGATCAGGTCGTCTGGATCAAAATCGGACCGGACGCTGACGGTCAGCGTCTGGATAACTATCTTTTCCGCATTGCCAAAGGGGTACCTAAAAGCCATGTTTATCGAATTGTCCGAGGCGGAGAGGTTCGGGTTAATAAAAAGCGTGTCACGGTTGATACCCGTCTGGAGCAAGGCGATGAGCTGCGCGTACCGCCGATTCGAGTCTCTGAGGCTTCAAAAAAAGAAACGGCCCGCCCGATCGATGACTTGGAATTGCCTATTTTGTATGAAGACGAGCACATTCTTGTGGTGGATAAGCCTGCCGGTTTAGCGGCTCATGGAGGCTCAGGCGTCAGTTTCGGTCTCATTGAACGCATGAGAGCGTCCCGCCCCAATCAACCCTATTTGGAATTGGTTCATCGCTTGGATCGGGAAACAAGCGGCGTGATGATGCTTGCAAAATCCCGCAAGGCACTCGTCAGACTTCATGAAATGATCCGTGAGGGGCAGTTGCATAAATCTTATAAGACGTTGGTTTTGGGTGATTGGGTCAATGACCGTCAGCATATCAAAGCACCTTTATATAAATTTGTGACCGCAAGCGGCGAAAGACGCGTTTGTGTCGATGAAGAAAAGGGGTTGCCGAGCCACAGTGTTTTTCAGTTAATTGAACGCTTCGGTGAGGTTTCATACTTAAATGTTGATCTAAAGACTGGTCGAACGCATCAGATTCGTGTTCATGCACAATGGGCAGGACACCCGCTCGTGGGCGATGAGAAGTACGGCGACTTTGAAGAAAATAAGAAAATTGCCAAAGGCAGTTTGGGTATTCCTTTCAAACGAATGTTTTTACACGCTTACCGTTTGGAATTTAAACACCCGATTACCGGTCAATCGATGAGCATCACAGCTCAATTGCCTAAAGAATGTGCAGATTTAATTCAATGCTTAAAGCAAGGAAAGGAAAACCAATAATGTTTGTGCCCAAGTTTGATCTCTTTGTTTTTGATTGGGATGGAACAGTGATGGATACGACAGAGCCGATTGCTGCCGGTATTTGCCATGCTTTTGTTGCCTTGGGTTACAAAGATCCGGGCATGAAAGTTGCTCGCAGTGTGATCGGTTTGGATTGGAGAAGCGCGATTTTATCGATTGAACCGAATTTCCGTTTTGATCACTATGAAGACTTTGAAGCGGCTTACCGTGAATACTATCTCGTCAAAGAAAAAGAGATTGGTATCTTCCCTGGACTTGAAAATTTATTGAGAAAGATGAAGGCAGCGGGGCTTCGTTTAGCTGTTGCAACCGGCAAAAGCCGTAAGGGACTTGATCGGGTCTTTGCTCAAACAGGTGTGGGTGATATTTTTGAAGCGACAGTGACCGCCGATGAAAGTGCAGGTAAACCTGATCCTTTAATGCTTCAGATGCTTTCTGAACAAACTGGGGTTGATATTCATCAGATGGTGATGATTGGTGATACCGAACATGATTTGTGGTTGGCTAAAAACGCCGGATGTGCCTCGGTTGCTGTGAGTTACGGTGCCTTTCCTAAAAGTGAACTCATGAAGTGGAAGGTGCCTATAGTGGATGACATACCACAGTTAGCGACAGCACTGGGTGTGGATGAACTCTTGAAATAATAAGTCTGAAGCTCCGAAATGGAGCTTCTGACTTATTATGCCTGCCTCCAAAAACTTCCTTGTTTTTTATGGAAGTGATTTTTTATCGGCTTAGTCGAATTCTCCTTTTGCTTGTTCTTGGTTGCGAGAATTGCAAAAATAGTTGGCAACTTAGGTAGCTCAATCGGGTCTATGAGCCAATCTTGAGCCTTTCGTGTTTTGATGAATTCATGCTCTCCCGTGATGTCACAGGCAACTGTAATTCTCGTTAAAGGTTGAAGTGTTTGTGCGAGAAACGCTAAAAAAGCTTGATTGCGATAGGGCGTTTCAATAAATAGCTGTGTTTCTCCGTGAACGCTTTGCTTTTCGGCTGCTTTTAAGGCCAGCGTTCGTGCGGGTTCCTTAATGGGCAAATAGCCCAAAAAGCGGAAGTGCTGACCGTCCAATCCGCTTGCCATTAAGGCTAAGAGTATCGAACTAGGGCCCACAAGTGGTTTGACCGTTAGACCTTTTTCCTGGGCTTGAGCGACAATGCTCGCACCGGGATCGGCAATGCCGGGGCAGCCTGATTCACTTACTATTGCGATATCATGGCCTTCAAAAAGAGGTTTGAGCCAGTCGTTAATCTTTTTTTCGTCCGGCTCGTGCCCAATTTCTTCAATGTTGAGTTCAATAATGGGCTTGGGGTGATGAGCGGCTTTTAAATAAGCCCGGGCGCTCTTAGCATTTTCGGCTAAAAAGTACTGAGTGGAGCGCAAAACCGCTAGAGTCGATGCTGGTAGCGTTTCTTCAACCGGACGATCTGCAATTCTATTGGGCAAAAGGTATAAGGTTGCTGCCATCTTATGCCTCGCTAATTCCGTCAATTACTTCTAGCCCCGCCTTTGCCAGAAGATTGACAGTCTCAATCAGGGGGAGCCCAATGAGTGCCGTAGGATCAGTTGAGCGAACTTCTTTCATTAAAGCAATGCCCAATTTCTCAATCTTGGCTGAACCCGCACAATTAAATGGCTGTTCGCGGTCGAGGTAATGCTCGATTGTAGATCGAGAAAGTTTTTTCATAGTCACAACGGTTGGGACCATGGTTTCAAAAATTTTACCGTCTGCGCCCACAACACAAAGTGCAGTCAGAAAATAAACCGTTTGTCCCTGCATGGCAGACAGTTGCTCTACAGCGCGCTCGTGCGTGTGGGGTTTGCCTAAAATGCGATCTCCTAACACTGCTACCTGATCGCTGCCAATCACAATAGCGTCTGGGGCGAGCTCTTTAACTTTGAGTGCTTTCTCTCTGGCCAGACGAACACAAAGCGCTTCAGCAGTTTCACCATCTTTTCGAGTTTCGTCAATATCGGCTGAAATGCACTCAAAGGGAATGCCCAGGCGTTCTAATAATTCTTTTCTGTAAGGGGAACTTGACCCCAAAACCAATTTCTTCTGTAACATACGGCTCGTGACCTATCAGTGGAGTAAGTGATGTCGAAAGCTCAAAATTTCTCAACCGTCGACATTTTTTCAATCGCTTCTAACCGCCAGAAGATTAACACAAAGGTGGCGGTTTCGGAGATGCCGGAGTTAGAGAGCCTAATTATTAATAGCGAAGAGTCTCAACCCTTTGAAGTAGAAATTGAAGGGATAGAAGGTGTACGGGGACTGCCGGCAGCTCTTTTAACAGTAAAAGGGAAATTACAGATGCGCTGCATTCGCTGCACGCAGCCCGTAGATGTGGAAATTGATCGGGAAGTGCCCTTTTTGTTTGTGAAAAGCGAAGCCGAAGCCAACCGCATCCCTGTTGAAGAAGACGATGAGTGGGAAGTGGTTGTGGGTTCAGAACACTTAAATGTTGCCGAATGGGTGCAGGAAGAAGTGATCTTGTCGCTGCCGTCTTTTCCGAGGCATGATGACTGTGAAGCGCCTCAAAGTTCAGTCTTAAATGATGATTTTGAGGAAGAAGAACTTGAAAAGCCGAAACCTTTTGCTAACTTACGAGACTTATTGAAAAAAAACTGATATAATCGCAAAACTTTTTTCCAAGCTTTAGGTAATGGCATTGGCAAGATGCGCATATCTAGGGTATAATCGCGTGTTTTCAAAAAGTGGGGTATTGCTATGGCAGTCCAACAAAATAAAAAATCGACCAACAAGCGCGGCAATCACCGTGCTCATGATTTCTTGACGAACCCGGCTACGGCTGTTGAACCGAAGACCGGTGAAGTTCACCTCCGTCACCACATCAGCCCGAACGGCTTCTATCGTGGTAAGAAGGTGATCGACGTTAAGGGTGAATAATTCACTTGATCGGAAAATAGCTTTCGGGCGTTTTTCTCGACTTTAGCCTTCGCCGGCAACGCCGAAAACCCCACAGCCAATGTGCAAAACGTTGCGGTGGGAGACAAAACGAGTAATTCACCGAAGAACATTTTCTGACAGTCGATTTAAAAAGAGGGGAATCCGAAACGGGTTCCCTTTTTTGTACCTGCTGTTTCCTTTTTCTTCAAGTTTCTTGCAATTTCCTGCTATTTACACTTTAGTCCATCAGTTTGTGATTCAATGCAATTTTTGTATTGAAATTGTCTCATATTCGTCACTTAGTAGGTCGTTTCAAGCAATTTTTGATTTCAGTTTGACGGATATCAATAGGTTAAAAATAGGGGGTGGGTATTCTGCGATCTGCGTATCTATGTTTTTTGTTACGGAGGAAAGGTATGCAACCTAATTTTTTTAAAACAGCAGTAGCTATTGCTATTGCTTCATTGTCAACAGCAGCTTTCTCTTCAACCCCTTTTGTCTCATGGAGCGGTAGTCAGCTTCCCACCGTTGACGATCTGTATACGATTTCAGCAGAGGATGCAGATAAGCATGCAGGAACAGATTCGTCTTGGTTTCCAGTTTTGTCTATTGTAGATAGCGCATCCGGAACAATGAATGATCTGGATTTATCGGTTAAAACAACTGGTTTGTCGTCTAAACAATTTTTAACTGTTGATGTTCAAAACGGCAATGTATCTTTTAGTGGTAAGAAATTTAATGTAAGAGTTGAAACTGACTTTAAAGGGACAGGTAATAATCAAGCTACAGCGGTTATTGTTCGTAATGGTTCTAAATTAAATCTTTCATCAGATGAGAATATTATTAATGTTATTTCCTCTAATGAAGATGGAAAATCAGTTTATGGTATAGCTGTTCAAAGTGAAAAATCAGAATTAGTCGTTTCTAGCAAACTCACAAGTATTAATTTGAAAACTAGCACAAATAGAGATGCCTCAAGTCCTATAAATGGAGTCAGTACGTACAGTGAAGCCCCTGGCATTAATGCATCATCTGGAGGCAAAGTTCACTTTACAGAAGGAACGAAGTTAAATATCTCAGTTGAATCTACCGGCGATGCTGAATTCGGTCAATGGACTGCCGACAATATCGGTGATAATGATTCAGGATTCATCGGTAATTACTGGGGAGGTTCACCTGCCTACGGTATTAAATTAGAGGGTGGTCAAGGCATTTTTGACGGTGATGTTGATATTGATGTGAAAGCAAATGGCGGTCGCGCTGTTGGCGTTGCGGTTACTAACTATTTTGCAACGACAGAGTGGGATCAAGTTTGGGGAAATGCTGCAGGCAGTTTCAATAATTTAAAGGTTTCTGCAGAAAGTAAAACCGGTGAAGCTATTGGTGTTGACGTTTCCTATGGTGAAGGTGCTGAAAATACAGTCATTCTTACCGTTGAAGGAGACACTGAAGTAGCCGCTAGCACGGAAAGCGGCGATGCATATGGTTTACGCATAAACGGTAATACTACTGCCCTGTTCAATGGTAACGTAAAAGCACAAGCTACAGCCGGAAAAGATGGACAAGCTTATGCCGTCTATGTTGATCAGGCTACGTTGAATATTGCCGGTGCTACTAATGCATTGAATGGCAATGTGTCTGTTAAAAACGGTGCAGTTCTGACTTTTGGTCAAAACAGCAAGCTAAGAGCTGGGCAGGCTGAAAGCTATACATACATTGACGGCAACTTGGATGCTTCTGAAAACGGATCTTTGGCTTTGCGTCAAGCTACAGTCGAGCTTGCTGGAGCACATAAACTCTCTGCTCAAAAAATGACTTCCAATCAAAGTCAGATTGTCTTAAATGAAGTTGTTGAAGATAGCCCGGCTATTGAAGTTGCCGAATTAACCGGAGATTCCTTGTCTGTTGTTGGATCTGCAAAATTTGGCGATCAATACAGTAGCGTTGAAGAAGCTTCAAAAGCTTTAAGTAAGACGCTCTCCATTAAAAACAGTGACACAACTGATACTGAGGTGCAGTTACGTGGCGAAGAATCTTCAGTGTTGGGCGAATGGGCTATTGATGCAAACGGTAAGCTCGTTGCTAAGGAAAACACCAAGCTCTTATCCATGAAGGGTGTTAACGCTGCAGCATTGGTTGCATGGCGTGACGAAGTGGCCTACACCAATCAACGTATGGAATTTTTGCGTGACAACAGCCACGCTTACGGTGCCTGGGCTCAAGTCTATGGTGGCGAAAGCGATTATGACGACGCTAGCGTTGATTTGACAACCACTACAGTTCAAGTCGGTGCTGATGCTACGATCGGTGACTGGGTTGCCGGTGCTGCCTTCTCCTACATGAATGGCGACGCTGACATGAGTAACGGCCAGGCCGATACGGACGCTTATACATTGTCCCTGTACGCAAGCCGCATGTTTGATTCCGGCCTTTTTGTAAACGGCTTAGCTCGCTACGGTCGTTTGTCTACCGATGCCACAGCCGGCAACATGGACGGTTCTTACGACAACAACGCCTTTAGCTTAGGCGGCAATGTCGGCTATCGCTTCACGTTTGCTCAACAAGCTTTTGTTGAACCGATGTTCGGTTTGCAATATGCCTATGTGACGGGTGACGATTACAAGGCCAGCAACGGTGTGAAGGTTGAGCAAGACAACTTTGATGCTTTGATTGCAAGCTTGGGAGTTCGCACGGGCTTTGACTTTGCTAAGGATGCAGGCAAGCTCTACGCTCGTGCTTCTGTAAACCATGACTTCTTGGGTGAAGTGGACGGTACAGCCGGAAATGGTAAAGCAGTTGAGGATATGTACGTTGACTTAGGCGGTACGTGGTTCACGTATGGTGTCGGTACGCAATTTAACATCACGGACAATTTGTCTGTTTGGGGGAATGTGGACCGCACGACAGGTGACGAAGTTTCAACTCGCTACATGATGAACGCCGGTTTGCGTTATGTCTTTTAACTGATTCTTATCAGTTGAAATAAAAAGGTCCCTGAGATTTGATGGTTTCAGGGACCTTAATGTTTTTAGCGCATCAATTCGTTTTTGATGTTTGTAGCTTTTTCACTATATTCGTCCGTTTTTTCGCTTAAAAAATCTTTTGCGACTTCGTAGTGATCCATTAAAGTGTTGCCCGTTTCTTTTAATTGAGCTTCAAGGTCTTTGTAGCCCGCAGAGATGCATTGGCTTGCAATATTCTGAGCCTTCTCTAATCCTTCCTTCTGAGCGACTTCGTTAATGTAGCTGACTGAACAAGTGCTGTCAGTGATATCCAGATCATCAACAGCCCAAGAAGGGGAGCTAAGAGCAAAAGCAAAGGAAGCAATAAGCAGTGTGCGAAAGACCATATGTTTAAATCCTCAACGTTCATTTTTAAGTCGTTTCAGATTACCATGATTTGTTTTAGCTTTAATTCAAATTTTTGTTACAAACTCTGAAAAATTGCGTCAAAAAACAAATTGGTATCGCTTTACAATTAGGGAAGTTTTTTTGAGAAAGGCTTTTGTTTATGCCTCAAATTTATTCAAGGATTATCGGGACGGGTTCAGCATTACCTGAACGTTCAACGACGAATCAGGCCTTGGCCGATGAGCTTGCACTTCGCAATATTGAGACAAGCGATGAATGGATTCGCACCCGAACGGGGATTGAGAAACGCTATTTAGCCGAACGCGGTTTAACTACCACGCAATTAGCTGAACGCGCTGCTAAATCAGCCTTGTGGGATGCGGGCGTCGATCCTTCAGAAATTGACCTCATCATTGTGGCCACTACAACGCCAGACATGATTTTCCCGAGCACTGCCTGTCAGCTGCAAAAGCTTCTGGGTTGTGCAAAAGGCGCAGCTTTCGATCTTCAGGCTGTTTGTGCGGGCTTTATCTATGCGCTTACCAATGCCGATGCTCTAATTAAGACCCGACTTTATAAAAAAGCTATTGTGGTGGGCGTGGATATTATGAGCCGAATCGTCGATTGGGACGATCGCTCAACCTGTGTGCTCTTTGGTGACGGTGCGGGCGCTGTGGTTTTGGAAGCATCAGATGAACCCGGACTTTTAGCCGCCAGACTGAGTGCCGACGGAACGCTTGATGAAAAAGTATTGGGCTGCAACGCGTTTGTTAACGGCGGAGAAATTCACGGCGATCCTTTCGTAAGAATGGACGGACAGCATGTTTTCCGAATGGCTGTAAGCTCCATGAGTGAAAGCGCTCGGGCTGTGTTGGAAGATGCGGAACTTACCGTTGAAAATATCGATTGCTATGTTCCCCATCAGGCCAATCTTCGCATTATGCAGAAGGTTGCTCAAAAGATCGGAATTCCTGAAAATAAAATGGTCGTGACGGTCAATCGTCATGGAAACACTTCTGCGGCATCAGTGCCTCTGGCGCTTGATAATGCCGCTCGTCACAATGAAATTCATCAGGGTGATGTTGTATTAATGCAGGCTGTCGGTGCAGGCATGGCTTGGGGCAGCGTTTTAGTCAAATGGACTAAGGAGAGCAATTAAATGAAGTTAGCTTTTGTATTCCCGGGTCAGGGCAGCCAAACCGTTGGTATGCTTGATAGTTTTGCTGAAAATGAAGTGGTTCAGAAGGCTTTGCAAACAGCCAATGAAGCCCTGGGTGAAGACTTGGCTGAGATGATTCACACGGGGCCTGCTGAAAGCCTCAATATGACGGTCAACACGCAGCCGGCAATGCTTACGGCCAGTGTCGCTTTGTATCAGGCATGGCTTGCTTTGGGCGGCAAAAAGCCTGAAGTGATGGCCGGTCATAGCCTTGGCGAATATTCGGCACTTACGGCTGCCGGCGTATTTGAATTAGCTGATGCGGTGAAGTTAGTGCGCTTCCGTGCAAAAGTGATGCAGGAAGCTGTCCCTGTCGGTAAAGGCGGTATGGCTGCCATCATCGGGTTGTCCGACGAAGCAGTGGCCAAGGTTTGCAGTGATGCGGCGGCTCATGGAGTGGTTGAGCCCGTGAACTTTAATTCTCCGGGCCAAGTCGTGATTGCCGGTGAAAAAGCAGCTGTTGAAAAGGCCTGTGAATTAGCCAAAGCAGAAGGTGCCAAGCGCGCATTAGTGCTGCCCGTGTCTGCACCTTTCCATTCTTCACTGATGAAGCCAGCCAGCGTTGCATTGCAAGCAAAACTCAATGAAACTGCAATGAACGTTCCTCAAATTGATGTTGTTGCCAACGTTGATGTTAAGGTTCACAAAGATAAAGAAGCGATTGTCGACGCATTGGCAGCTCAAGCCGCCGGGGCCGTTCAATGGGTAAAGACCATTCAGGCCTTTAAAGAAATGGGCGTGACGCACATTGTTGAGTGCGGCCCGGGTCGAGTATTGGCCGGTCTTATTAAGCGAATCGATTCTTCCATCGTTGTTAAAAACATCAATTCTCAAGATTCGCTTGTTGCGGTCCTTGAAGAAATTAACCAAGCTCAATAACTTTAAGCTCATAGGATTTAGAAAATGACTAATGTGTTTACAGCTGACGCATTAAAAGACCAGGTAGTTTTCATTACCGGTGCCTCACGCGGTATCGGTGCAGGTATTCTTGATGTGTGTCTGGCAGCCGGGGCGACAGTCATCGGTACAGCAACAAGTGAATCGGGAGCTGCTGGCATTACGCAAAAAATTGCAGAGGCTAACGGTAAAGGCGAAGGCGTTGTGCTCAACGTGACCGATGCCGAGCAAAGTGAAAAGGTTTTGGCTGACATTGCAGCAAAATACGGTGCCGTAACGGTTCTTGTAAATAATGCCGGCATTACGCGTGACGGCTTGGCCATGCGTATGAAGGATGAGCAATGGCAGGAAGTGATTGATACGAACTTAACGCCGGCCTTCCGTTTAAGCCGTCTTGTGATGCGAGGCATGATGAAGGCCCGCACCGGCCGCATTATCAATATCGTAAGCGTTGTGGGCTCTATGGGTAATGCCGGTCAGGCTAACTATGCCGCCGCTAAAGCCGGTGTTGCTGGCCTTACCCGTGCATTGGCTCGAGAATTGGCTTCCCGCAATATTACGGTTAACGCCGTGGCTCCGGGCTTTATTGAAACCGATATGACAAAGGCCTTGCCTGAAGATCATCGTCAGGCACTTATGGCTCAGATTCCTTTGGCTCGCCTGGGTCATACGGACGACATTGCCAATGCTGTCCTTTTCCTTGCATCGCCTGCCGCTTCTTACATTACCGGTGTGACGCTGCATGTTAACGGTGGCATGTATATGGTATAGTCCGAACGGATGAGGGTTTTACCCTCATCTTTTCTTTTCGCTCTGATAAAATACTGAGAAGTTAATTTTTTCGGCGCGCCCAGTGGCTGCGTCGTTTCGAATTCTCATCAAGGAGACTTATCAAATGAACGACATCGAACAACGTGTCAAGAAGGTTATCGCCGAACAATTGAGCATTAATGAAGCTGATATCAAGAACGAATCCGCTTTCATCGAAGACCTCGGCGCCGACTCTTTGGATACGGTCGAATTGGTTATGGCTTTGGAAGATGCTTTCAAGATTGAAATCCCGGACGATCAACAGGAAAAGTTGCGTACGGTTCAACAAGCGATCGACTACATCCAAGCCCACGCTAAATAATCAGTACCATCTCTAAGATGGACGCCCCGCCTTAAACGCCAAGCAATTGGTTGAGTTTCGGCGGGGTTTTGTTAATGAATTAAATCACTAAGGGAGAATGTCCATGCGTCGTGTAGTAGTAACCGGTCTTGGCATGGTGTGTCCGATCGGCAACGATGTGAAGACAAGTTGGGAAAATGCTTTAGCGGGTAAAAATGGTATTGGCCCGATTACTCGTTTTGATGCCAGTGGCATGGGCTGCCAGATTGCAGGCGAAGTAAAAGATTTCAATGTTGAAGAATATCTGCCTGCAAAAGAAGCCCGTCGTTATGACCGTTATGTTCACTACGGTGTATCAGCCGGCACGCAAGCTATCCGCGATTCCGGTTTAGATTTTGAAAAAGAAGACCTCACGCGTATTGGTTGCTCCATCGGTTCCGGTATTGGCGGCTTAGGCATGATTTGTGACAATTATCTGGCGTTGCATGAACGTGGAGCCCGCCGAGTCTCTCCCTTTATGATTCCCGGTACCATTATTAACATGATTTCTGGCCAACTGTCGATCATGTTTGGCTTGAAGGGCCCCAACATCGCTCACGTAACAGCCTGTACAACCGGTTTGCACGGAATCGGTGAAGCAAGCTGGATTATTCGTCGCGGAGATGCTGACGTGATGGTCGCTGGCGGTGCTGACGCAAGCATTTGCCCTGTGGGTGTTGCCGGTTTTGACAATATGCACGCTCTGAGCCGCCGCAATGATGACCCTGCTCATGCCTCTCGTCCTTTTGATAAAGATCGTGACGGTTTTGTGATGGGTGAAGGTGCAGGCGTTGTAGTGATCGAAGAACTTGAACACGCCCTGGCTCGCGGTGCTCATATCTACGCTGAAATCGTGGGTTACGGTTTGTCTAGCGATGCAGGTCACATCACGACCCCGAATACCGATGGTCCGAAGCGCTGCATGGAAATGGCTATGGCTCGTGCCGGCATTAAACCCGAAGACATTGACTATCTGAATGCTCACGGAACCTCGACGCACGTGGGTGATGCTAATGAAACAAAGGCGATCAAGGAAGCTTTTGGTGAAGCCGCTAAGAAGCTCGTCGTTAACTCCACGAAGTCGATGACCGGCCACTTGTTGGGCGGTGCAGGCGGCATTGAATCCGTCTTTACGATTCTGGCTGTTAAGAACCAGGTTTCGCCTCCGACCATCAACATCGTTGAGCAGGATGAAGAGTGCGATTTGGACTACTGTGCCAATAAGGCTCGTCCGATGAAGATCCGTTATGCCATGAAGAATTCCTTCGGTTTCGGCGGCACAAACGGTACTTTGATTTTCAAGCACTGGGACGAATAACCCAGCTTGAAGGTTGATACTTGGCTCGAAGTTCCTTTAAAGTACTTCGAGCCATGTTACTTAGGAGTTGTGAAATGGATATTCAAAAAGACAATCAGATGTATATGCAGGTGGCAATGCTTGCTGCTCAGCGCAGCTATGCTAAGCGCCTTAAAGTCGGCTGCGTGATTGTGAAAAACAACTCCATTATCTCTATTGGCTGGAACGGGATGCCCACGGGGTATGACAATTGCTGTGAAATGGAAGTCGATGGCAAATTGGTGACACGCCCTGAAGTGCAGCATGCTGAACTCAATGCTATCGCAAAGCTCGCCTATAACGGTTACTGCAGTAAAGATGCCGCTATTTTTATTACGCACAGTCCCTGTATTCACTGTTCTCTTTTGATTCAAAAGTGCGGTATTTCTCATGTTTATTATCATGAGATGTATCGTGACGATGCCGGTATTAAATTTTTAAAAAGTGCCGGTATTGTTGTAGAACAGCTCTAATTTATCGTTATTTTGTGTTTTATTTTGCCCACAGTTTGTGGGCATTTTTATCTCACTTTTGTCTCAGTTTGATGAGAATCAAGACGTTTTTTCGGGGAGGGGGGTATCCTGCAGCCAGCGTATCTATGTTTTTTTACGGAGGTAAGATATGCAATCACGTTTTATTAAGACAGCAATCGCATTATCTATTTCTGCGATTGGTTCCGCAGCTTTCGCAGCTGACGCACCTGTTCGCCAACTTGGAGAACAAGTTCTTGTTGATGGAGTAGCAAACCGGCCCTCTGAAATAATAGGTGGTTATGAAATTGGTTCAGATAATGCCACTACAGTAATTATCAAGGCCTCTGGTACTACTCAGTACAATGACAAAGATGGCAACCCTGTAACGATGGCTAATAAAGCTGTCTGGTTGACCGGTGAAGATAACTCTACCATTTTGGGTAAAAATATTGATATAACGTCCGAACTGGGTAGAGCAGTTCAGGTTGACACTGGTGCAAAATTAAAGCTGGGTAGTTCTAATACGGAAGAGATTTCAATCACGAGCTCGAGCATGGGTATTTTCGTGTTGGAAAAAGCTCAGTTGTCGATTGAAAGTAAAAAATTAACTGTTACAGAAAATTCCGAAAGTGGTTTTGGAATTCATGTTCAAAATAATTCACAGGTAGAAGATTCCCCTTCGGATGCCGCACATTTAACTATTAAAGCTGACGAGATAGTTGTTAATTCTAAGGCCTTAGGTTTATCTGCATTTTCTAATGGCAAGATGGATATTGAGGGCAATATTACTGTTAATGCCATGAATGCGATTGATGTTCGTGGAAATTCTATTGTAAATGTTAATGTTGATGGGAAGCATTCAACCGTTTTAAATGGGGATATTGTGTTTGAAACCCCTGCAACTCCTGACGATCCCCAAAACAGTGGTAATTTGATTAATTCACATGTCACTGTTGGTCTGCATGGAGAAGGTTCTAGCTGGACTGGCAGAGCTTACCAAACATACCAGGTGAAAAAAGGTGAGGAAAAAGTAACTGTAGAAACAGTTGCATTAGATAATGGTGAAGTATTTTTCGGTAATGTAGATGACTTCAAATTAGATATGACAAACGGAGCTCAATGGAACATGACTGGTGACAGCTTCGTTAATGATATTGAAGTCGCTGATGGTGCATCCATCAATATGCAATCTGATGCAGAAGTTTTCAATGTCGACGGATTGGCTCTCGAAAACGCAGCAGTCAATATGCAAGGCGGTGAGAATCAAAAAGCCACTATCAATAGACTGTCTGCCAGAAATGCTTCTCTTAACATGAGAGCTTCTACCGAAGATGGCAAGACAGTTAAAACCGCTCAGTTTGAAGTTTTAGAGTCTGTCGAAGACGGTTCTGATATCGGAGTAACTCTGACGGGTATTACGTCTGACGATATTGAAGATGCACAAGCAGCCATGGATTCTGTAAAGGATGCCGTTGTTGCTAAAGGTGCAACGATTGATAAGACCATTACAGAAGGCGACATCAGAGGGGCAATCACTGAAAGAACAGCAGCCAACGGAACTCGTTCTGATGTACAAACAGCTGAAAACACGAAGCTCTTATCCATGAAGGGTGTTAACGCTGCTGCATTGGTTGCTTGGCGTGACGAAGTGGCTTACACCAATCAACGCATGGAATTCCTGCGTGACAACAGCCACGCTTACGGTGCTTGGGCTCAAGTCTACGGCGGCGAAAGCGCTTATGACGACGCAAGCGTTGATTTAACAACTACTACTGTTCAAGTCGGTGCCGATGCTACGATCGGTGACTGGGTTGCCGGTGCTGCCTTCTCCTACATGAATGGCGACGCTGACATGAGTAACGGCCAGGCCGATACGGACGCTTATACATTGTCCCTGTACGCAAGCCGCATGTTTGATTCAGGCCTCTTTGTAAACGGCTTGGCTCGCTACGGTCGCTTGTCTACGGATGCTACGGCAGGCAACATGGACGGCTCTTATGACAATAACGCCTTTAGCGTTGGCGGCAATGTAGGTTATCGCTTCACGTTTGCCGAACAAGCTTTTGTTGAACCGATGTTCGGTTTGCAATACGCCTATGTGACGGGTGACGACTACAAGGCAAGCAACGGTGTGAAGGTTGAACAAGACGACTTTGATGCCTTGATTGCAAGCTTGGGTATTCGTACGGGCTTTGATTTTGCTAAGGATGCAGGCAAGCTCTATGCACGTGCTTCTGTAAACCATGACTTCCTGGGTGAAGTGGACGGCAAGGCCTCGAAGGCTGACTTGGCAGAAAGCATGTACGTTGACTTAGGCGGCACGTGGTTTACCTATGGTGTCGGTACGCAATTCAACATCACGGACAACTTGTCTGTGTGGGGTAATGTGGACCGCACGACGGGTGGCGAAGTCTCAACCCGCTATATGATGAACGCCGGTTTGCGTTATGTGTTCTAAAAAATAAATTCCTCCGTACTGTCAGGTTTGTCTGAAGATTCTTTAAGGCAGACCTGACAATTCTCTCAAAGCGCTTCAATTTTTATGAGGCGCTTTTTTTAAAGTCATTTCTTTTGATATAGATCTTCAAATGTAAGATCGCTGTAAGAATATTTTCCTACGTTACAAATGTGTGGAGTTCTTTGAATTTCCAGCCTTTTCTCTAAATAGCCGTGTTACAATGGCCCTCGGTTCGGAATAAAGGGAAAGGCAGTTTTTCTAGCCGGTTTTCCCATTGGTCCGAAAGCGTTTTAACGTTAACGATTTTGACTGATGAACAATATTCGAAATTTCTCCATTATTGCTCACATTGACCATGGTAAATCCACCCTCGCAGATCGCCTGATTCAGCGCTGCGGCGGGCTTTCTGATCGTGAAATGGAATCTCAGGTACTCGATTCCATGGATTTGGAAAAAGAGCGCGGTATTACCATTAAAGCGCAAACTGCGGCTTTAAAGTACAAAGCTCAGGATGGTCAGGTTTATGAGCTCAACTTAATTGATACCCCGGGGCATGTGGACTTCTCTTACGAAGTATCCCGCTCATTGAGCGCCTGCGAAGGTGCTCTTTTGGTGGTTGATGCCACGCAGGGCGTGGAAGCACAAACCGTTGCCAACTGCTACACCGCCATTGATTTGGGAGTCGAAGTTATTCCGGTTCTCAATAAGATGGATTTGAATTCTGCCAATCCAGATGCCGCTAAAGAAGAAATAGAAGATGTGATCGGCATTGATGCAACGGATGCTATTCCTTGTTCGGCTAAAACCGGTATGGGGGTCGATGACATTCTTGAGCGTATTGTCAAAGATGTGCCTGCTCCAAAAGGCAGTGACACTGATCCCCTTCAGGCTTTGATTATCGACAGTTGGTTTGACAACTACGTGGGTGTTGTCATGCTTGTGCGTGTCGTTAACGGCACGATTAAGCCCAAAGATAAGATTTATCTGATGGCAACGGGCGCTACGCACTTAGTCGAACAGGTCGGCAAGTTCACTCCGAAATCCACTCAGTGCGAAAAACTATCTGCCGGTGAAGTGGGTTTTGTGATTGCAGGTGTCAAGGAACTGCGTGACGCAAAGGTCGGTGATACGGTGACCTTAGCCAACAAAATGGCTAAAGAGCCCTTACCCGGATTCAAACAGGTTAAGCCTCAGGTCTTTGCGGGTCTTTATCCTGTGGAGTCCAATCAGTATGAAGCACTGCGTGATGCATTAACAAAACTTCAGCTAAACGATGCGGCTTTGCAGTTTGAGCCGGAAGTATCTCAAGCTTTAGGTTTCGGGTTCCGTGCGGGTTTTCTGGGTCTTTTGCACATGGATATTGTGCAGGAGCGTCTTGAGCGTGAATTCAACATGGATCTGATCACGACAGCTCCTTCTGTGGTCTATGAAGTGTTAAAGACTGACGGCGAAGTGATTCAGGTGGAAAACCCCTCGAAACTTCCGACGCCTGACAAAATTGCTGAAATCCGTGAGCCTATTGATACGGTGACGATTTTTGTGCCGAGTGACTATGTCGGTGCAGTAATGAAGCTTTGTAACGAAAAGCGGGGAGTTCAAACGAATCTCGCGTACCACGGCCGTCAGGTGCACTTAACGTACGATCTGCCGTTGGCTGAAATCGTTTTGGATTTCTTTGATCGTCTGAAATCCTTAACCCGCGGCTACGCTTCCATGGATTACGAATTTAAGGAATACCGCGCGGCCGATGTGGTGAAAGTCGATATGCTCATTAACGGTGACCGTGTTGACGCACTTTCTTCGATCATTCACCGTTCGAATTCCGTTTCACGCGGTCGCGAAATTGTCACAAGACTTCGTTCGCTCATTCCGCGTCAGATGTACGACGTGGCGATTCAGGCAGCAATCGGCGCCAATATTATTGCACGTGAAAATGTGAAGGCACTGAGAAAGAATGTGCTTGCCAAGTGCTACGGCGGTGATATTACGCGTAAGAGAAAACTGCTTGAAAAGCAAAAAGCCGGTAAAAAACGTATGAAGCAAGTCGGTACGGTGGAAATTCCTCAGGAAGCTTTCCTGGCCATCTTGCAGGTTGATGATAAGTAAGGGTGGCCAAATGAATTTTTCTTTAGTTTTGCTGTTACTGACGGTTTTCACGGGCATCATTTGGTGTCTGGACCGTTTTCTTTGGCGTCCCAAGCGTCTGGCTCATGCCAAAGAGGAGGCGGATCGTTTCTCTGAATTAAACCGCCAGGCCATTGACAATGGCGAAATGAGCGTGATCGGAGAGGCTAACAGCCTTTATCAGAAACTGAGCGCTCAGCCCAAGTGGGTTGAATACACCGGCGGCTTTTTTCCGGTGATTCTCTTTGTTTTCCTTTTGCGCTCTTTTATTGCAGAACCTTTCCGTATTCCGTCCGGATCCATGCTGCCCACTTTGCATTCCGGGGACTTTATTCTCGTAAACAAATACGAGTACGGTATGCGCTTTCCGGTTTTCAATATTGAGCTCACGCAAGGCTCGGAGCTCAAGCGAGGCGACATTGTTGTCTTTAAGTATCCGCTTGATAAAAATGTTGACTTCATTAAGCGCGTCATCGGTCTTCCGGGTGACGAAATCCGTTATGTCGATAAAAAGCTTTACGTCAACGGCAAGCTTCAGGAAACGACACCTGACGGCAGTTTCTTTGATAAAGAAACCTATACCGACTTGAAACAATTTAATGAAAACCTCGACGGGGTTGTTCATAAAATTGTAGAAAATGACAAGATTCCTTCCATGGCTCGCCCCGTTCAGGGACACAACGGTTTAAATCAATGTCTCTACAACATGGGCGACGTTGTCTGCCGAGTGCCCAAGGGACACTATTTCATGATGGGCGACAATCGCGACAATTCTGCTGACAGCCGTTTCTGGGGCTTTGTACCCAGAGAGGACATTGTCGGCCGAGCTTTCTTTATTTGGCTTAATTTGAGTGATATGGGACGAATCGGTTCGATTCAATAGGAGCTTGAAAATGTTGCCTTTGGAAAGTCTTGAAGAAAAAATCGGTTACCGGTTCACCAACAGAAAGCTTTTGCAGCGTGCGGTCACGCATCGCTCCTTTGGGGCAGAAAACAATGAACGTCTGGAGTTTTTAGGCGACTCGGTTTTAAATTGCGTGATCGGTCAGGCACTCTTTTTAAGAGACTCGCATTTTAACGAAGGATCGCTTTCTCGCGTACGCGCCAATCTCGTTTGCCAGGATGCCCTTGCGGAAATCGCCAACCGTCTTGTTTTATCGGACTATCTTCGTTTGGGCGAAGGTGAAATGAAGACGGGCGGTGCTCACCGTCCCTCAATTCAGTCGGACGCCATGGAGGCGATTTTCGGAGCCATTATGACTGAAAGCGGTTTTGATACCGCAAAGGGCGTAATCCTTAAGCTTTATGAGCCCGTCTTAAGTAAGCTCACGCCGGAGCGCATGGGCAAAGACGCAAAGACTCTTCTTCAGGAGTTTTTGCAGGCTCACCATTTGGGATTGCCTGAATATGCGGTCGTTGATGTTCGCGGCGCCGCTCATGATCAAACATTTGATTGTCAGTGTGAAGTGAAAAAACTCAATATCCGTGTAGTCGGTACGGGTAAGAGCCGTCGTTCTGCCGAGCAGGCTGCTGCTAAAGTGGCCTATGAGCTTGCAGAGCAGCACTTCCACAGTAAGAAAAAGGGGAATCACTGAGATGCCTCAATATCCTGAACATTTCCGCTGCGGCTATATTGCGGTGGTCGGCCGTCCGAACGTTGGTAAGAGCACCTTGATTAATACCATTATCGGTGAAAAGGTCAGCATCACTTCCAAAAAACCTCAAACGACAAGAAATCGTGTGTTGGGAGTGGTTACGAACGACAGAGCTCAGTTTGTTTTTGTCGATACGCCGGGTTTTCAAACCAAATACGGAAACGCTTTGATTCGCGGTATGAACCGCTCGGTGAGAAGCACGCTCGGAGAAACCGACGCGGTGGTGCTTGTTATTGAAAGCGGCGGCTGGAAAGCGGCTGATGAAAAAGTGCTCGAGCTCATTAATAAGAACGCAAAAAACGTCATCCTGGCGATCAACAAGGTCGATCTGATGAAAGAGCGCGATGCGCTACTGCCTTTGATGGCCCAATCTATGCAGAAGTTCCCGTTTGCAGCGATTGTTCCGGTGTGCGCTGAAAAAGGTAAACAGGTCGAAGAACTCATGCAGGAAATCGAAAAGCTCTTGCCTGAGAATCCGCCCTTTTTCGATCCCGATATCTATACCGATAAATCGCCCAGGTTCCTAGCTGCTGAAATCATTCGCGAAAAGGCTTTCCGCCTTTTGGGCGATGAGTTGCCTTATGGGATCGCTGTTACGATTGATAAGTGGAGTGAAGACGACAAACGCGCAGAGATTATTGCGACTTTGATTGTTGAGCGCGAAGCTCATAAGGGGATTGTGATCGGTGCGCAGGGCGAAAAGCTTCGTGAAATTTCTCGTCTGGCTCGTGCTGATATCGGTGAGATGCTAGGCAAAAATGTTTATCTTGAAGTTTGGGTGCGCGTTCGCAAAGGTTGGAATGACGATGCACGGGCTCTCAAAACTTTAGGTTACGAATAATGCCTGTGGCCGATATCAAAAACAAAGAGCGCCGCGTCAGTGAAGATGACGCGGCCTTTGTGCTTCAGAGCTGGAATTGGAAAGAAACGAGCCTTCTCGTAGAGTTTTTTACTCTCAAGCACGGCAAAGTTATTGCGGTTGCCCGCGGGGCAAAGCGGCCGGGCAGTCACTTCAGAGGCCTTCTCACCCCATTTTCTCCCTTAAAAATCGGTTTTTCCGGACAAAACGAAGTTAAAAATTTGCTTAGAGTGCAGTGGCTTGGAGGCTACTTTCCGATTGAAGGCGATGCGCTTTTTTCGGCCTTTTATGTCAATGAGCTTTTGATTCGGCTTCTCGCCCGTGAAGATGAGATGCAGGAACTTTTTGCCTCTTATGTCCGTGTGCTTGAAAAATTAGCCGCCGATGAGGTCAATCGGGAAATTGCTCTGAGAACATTTGAGTTGGAGTTAATGGAGTCATTAGGTTACGGACTGCCTCAAACGGGAGAATCCTGGTATTGGGACGGGGAGGAGTTAAAGCCCTGCAAGGGCGATGAATTTCACACCGATCGCCATATCATCATTGATTCAAGCATGATAAAAAGACTTCATGACAGGGACTTTCGCTCCAAAGAGACGTTGGCTTTTGCGAAAACTTTGATGCGCCGAATGATTGCTCACTACGCAGGTGATAAGCCCCTCAATACACGGCGAATATTTGAGGAATTAAAAAGACTCTGAAAAGGATTAGTGATGATTGCAGGAATCGGCTGTGATGTCGTTGAATTAAAGCGAGTGGAAGAGGTGCTTCTTAAGCACGGAGATCGCTTTGTTGAGCGAATCCTGACCCCCAATGAAATGCCTTTATATCGCAAGCGTTTGTCTTTAGGTCAAAACCATGCATTGGCTTTTGTGGCCTCTCGCTGGGCAGCCAAAGAAGCAGTTTCCAAGGCCTTGGGAACGGGGATTGCTGAGGATGTCACCTTTCACTCGATGGAAGTTATGCACAATGCAAAAGGCGCCCCTCTGATGCTTTTTCGCAATGCACTGGGGCAACGGCTGATGGATGAAGGAATTTTTGTGCATATTTCCATTACGGATGAAAAAAACATGGTTGCGGCTTTTGCCGTTGCCGAACAACGTCTCGAAGGAGCACACTGATGGGACCGCTGGTACTCGATATTGAAGGAACCGTTCTGAACGAATCAGATATTCGAAGAATCTCTGATCCCCTTGTCGGTATGGTGATTCTTTTTACCCGAAATTATGAAAATCGGGAGCAGCTTACCCGGTTGTGCAACCACATTCATTCCATTAAACCTGAAATCCTGATTGCTGTCGATCATGAGGGCGGCCGTGTGCAGCGCTTCCGTGAGGGCTTTACTCAGATTCCGGCTATGCAAAAGTTGGGCGAACTTTGGGAAACTCAATCGGAAAATGCACTCTTATTGGCGATGGCCTGCGGATACGTTATGGCAGCTGAGCTTCGTGCCTGCGGTGTTGATATGACTTTTGCGCCCTGTTTGGATGTGGGTTTCGGTCGTTCACAGATTATCGGCGAGCGTGCTTTTTCTTCCGATCCGTCAGTGATTACACAATTGGCGTTGGCTATTGTTCAGGGTTTAAGACTTGCCGGCATGAGTAACTGCGGCAAGCACTTTCCGGGGCACGGCTGGGTAAAGGCTGACAGTCATCTGGAATTGCCTATGGACGAACGCTCCTATGAAGAGCTTGAAGCCATGGATCTCAAGCCCTATTTCTGGATGGGACAGGCATTGGACAGCGTCATGGCTGCTCATGTTTTGTACCCTGAGGCTGACAATAAACCCGCAGGCTTTTCTTCTTATTGGCTGCAGACAGTATTGCGTGATACCTTGCACTTTACAGGAGCCGTCTTTTCGGACGATCTTTCCATGAAGGGGGCTGTTGCCGAGGGGGATGTCACTCAAAGAGCTCACGCTGCCTTGAAGGCGGGTTGCGATATGCTGATTTTATGTAATGACTTTGAGGCGTCCGACAAACTTTTAAAGACTTTGCAATTTGAGGATAGTCCCCAAAGACAGGAACGCGTAAAACGTTTGATGCCCAAAGGCGAGGCACTTCAATGGGATGCGTTAGTGAATTCTGCGCTCTACAAGCGCTCAAAAGCTCTGATTCCTTCTGATTGATCTGTCATTTGAAGCGCCCGGATTGCGAAATCTCGGGCGCGATGCGTTAACAGCACTTCTTTGTCAGAGGAAGGCACCGTTGCAGACTTGGAGAACCTGTCCTTTGACTGCCCGACCCATTTTGCTGGCTAAGTACAGGCATGCATAAGCCTGGTCGATAGCTTGGCATTCTGGTCCCGGGAAATATACGAAATGACCGCTGTACTGAAGCATCTTGGCTCCGCCCGGCTGTTGACCAGCTTTGTTGGCGATGTGAGCAGGCGTAATGGTGGCGCCGGGAGCAACGGCGTTGCAACGAATATTGGTATCGATTAAACGCATAGCAACATTTTTGGTGAGAGTATTAAGAGCACCTTTGGTAGAGGTATAGGTTGCTCCGCAAAAGGGATGTGTTCCGTTAACTGACGAGATATTGATAATGACGCCGTCATTTTGCGGCAAAATGATTTTCAGCGCTTCTCTGATATAACGCATCGGTCCGCCAAGATTGGTATTCATCACATAGAGCATCCAGTCATCATCGGTTTCGTCAATAATTTTCTGTTCGCCGATACCCGCATTGTTCACAAGGATGTCTAAGCGACCGAAAGTTTTCAGTGTTTCTTCAAACACTTTTTTTGTATCTTCGGTTGAGCAGACATCTGCAACAACACCTATGGCCTTGCCGCCTTTTGCCCGGATGTCTTCGACAACGGCATTTAGTTTTTCCTCACTGCGAGCCGTTATGACGACACTGGCTCCTTCTTCAGCAAAGAGTTCAGCAATCGTTTGTCCCATACCGTAACTCGCACCGGTTACGATAGCAACCTTGCCGGCTAACATTTGACTGTCCATAGAAATTTCTCCATTAGAAAATTTTTTGGTCAGTTTAGTGTTAATATCTTTTGATATCAAATACCTATGACGAATACATTTCCATGCCTCTAGAGCATGAATGTTTTGATAATTAAATTTTTTTGATAAAAAATTTGCATTTTCAGAAAAGCTCAGTAAAATACCAATCCTGTCCGCGGGAATAGCTCAGTTGGTAGAGCGCAACCTTGCCAAGGTTGAGGTCGCGAGTTCGAGACTCGTTTCCCGCTCCAAATTCTTAAAGATAGCTCGGTTTTGTCCGGGCTGTTTTTTTTATTTACTGTTTCAAAAATCGGTTAAACCACTGAAGGCTGGCCCGGGAATAAAAGTCAGCAAAATTCCGAGCATCAATCGCTTCAAATCCTAAATGAACCCATGCATGGTTAAGTTCTGCCATCAGGTCATTTCCCAGAGGTTTCGCACCGCCTTGTTTGCTGAGTTTTTCGTGGCGGTCATTGAGAACAAGGGGAATATGCATATAGGTTGGTTCAGTCCAGCCTAAAGCGCGATAAATGGCTAATTGCCGAGGGGTGTTATCAATTAAATCAGCTCCCCTCACGATATCGCTAACTTCACTGTCATGATCATCAACAACGACGGCGAGCTGATAAGCAAATAAACCGTCTGCTCGCTTAATGACAAAATCACCGACGCTTTTTTCTACATTTTGTGAGTAAGAACCCATCCAGCGATCAGAAAAACTAATGGTTTTATCTTCTGTTTTAAAACGCCAGGCGCGAATCGATCCCTGAGGTCCATTGCGACAGATGCCGGGATAGTAGTGCAGAGGCAGTCCCTTTTGACGATTATTTTCTTCAATACTGTGTCGGGTGCAGGAACAGCCGTAGGCATGACGGGAGTCTATGAGTGATTGGAGAATCTCAGCGTAGCGGCTCTTTCTTTGACTTTGCCAAAGAATCGGACCGTCACTTTTCATCTCCAGTTGATTCAGAACTGAAAGAATTCCTTCTGCCCACTCTTTTTTGCACCGGGTTTCATCAATGTCTTCAATGCGAATGAGCCAGTGTCCGTGATGGGCTTTGGCGTCAATAAAACTCGCAAGCGCAGCGACAAGGCTGCCTGCGTGCAATAAACCGGTAGGGGAGGGAGCGAAACGCCCGATATAGTTTTCAGTCATAGAAAGTGATTTTAACGCAGAAAGGAAAAGCCCCGAATATTTCTACTCGGGGCCCTTTAGCAAATGCTACTCAAAACTCTAAACGAGTTTTAACCGCAGATTCTTAGTACTTATCAAAGTATTCTTGAATCTTCTTCGGATCGCTGGTCTTCGTCAAAGCCAATTGCAGCAACACACGAGCCTTTTGCGGGTTCAGGTATTGGCCGGCCACGAAACCGTATTGAGCGTCATTGATTTCAGCATCCTTGGTGGCAGAGCCCGTCGGGACACGAGAAGAACGCACAACGGCGACACCGTCCTTAGCAGCCTTTTCGAGGATCGGGAACAAGTTCTTGTGGATGTTGCCGTTACCGACACCAGCCGTCACAATACCCTTGTAACCGGCCTTCAACAAAGCTTGAAGCGGTTCAGCAGGAACGTTGGAGTAGTTGTAAACAATACCGACCTTCGGCAAGCTGGTGAGCTTGGAAACATCGAACGGGGTCTTCGTGGTGTGAGGTGTAGCGGGCGTATTGCCGAAATGCACCTTGGAGTTAAACACATAACCCATCGTACCGAAGTTAGCGCCTTGGAAGGTTTCCACAGCGGTCGTGTTGGTCTTGATCACGTCGCGAGCGCCGATGATCTTGTCGTCCATGGCAACCATGGCACCGCGGTTAGCTGCTTCCTTGGAGGCGGCAACCACAACGGCGTTGTACAAGTTCTTCGGACCGTCAGCAGACAAACCGGTAGAAGGCAACATAGCGCCGACGAAAACGATCGGCTTGGAGCACTTGGCGGTCAAGTGTACAAAGTAAGCTGTTTCTTCCATCGTGTCCGTGCCGTGCGTGACAACGAAACCATCAACCTTGTTGCAGTCTTCATTGATCGTCTTCACGAGCTTGAGCCACACGTCATCGGTCATGTCCTGAGAACCGATTTGAACGACTTGCTTCGGAACAACGTTAGCCACTTCAGCCAAAGCGGGGACTGCAGCGACCAAATGGTTCACGGAGACCTTACCGGCGGTATAGGCCGTACCCGTAGCCGATTGGCCGGCACCGGCGATCGTACCGCCCGTTGCTAAAACTTCAACTGTCGGCAAAGCCATGGCGGTAGCGCTGGCAGCCACTAAGGCAGTGGCCAACAAAGTATGTTTCAATTGCATATACAACTCCTCAAATAACAATGAGAGGCTCGCTTTAACGCGTCCGGTCAGACAAAAAGCGAGCCATGGAGCACTTGCTCTCGGCTATCTATGATAGGTGAAATTAGTTATACGGAGCATATTTTTTAATCGTGCTTTGCCATTTCACAATATTTTGTGACTTTTTTATTTTTTAATCGCTAATTGATTGATTTATAAAGAAAAATAATGTTCTAATGATTGAATCCGGTTAACCTTTTGATTATTAATGAGATTTTTTCATTAAACCGTACAATCCCTATATTGACTAATTTATTTAAATTATTAAAATAATAAATTCCAGATGTGCGCCGGTAGCTCAGTTGGATAGAGTACCTGGCTACGAACCAGGGGGTCGCGGGTTCGAATCCTACCCGGCGCACCAATACTTCTGAGATGGGGAACCTTCGGGTTCCTTTTTCTTTTTGTCTTGTTGTTTTTTTGTTTAAACAGTCAGTCATAAATCTGTCAATCAGCTTTCTAATGCGTTTGAACGCCTGTCTTTAAGCGTTTCTAGAGAATTTGGAATCATTTTGCGTTTAATCAATTTCATCACAAAAAATCCTTGAAACGTTTCACTATGATGGCGTTCATTTTCCTCAATTTTTTCTGAAGTGAGAGTGTCATGATGAGCCCCAAGACTGTTGCCGGTGCGACTCTAATTGGCCTGATAGCCCCTGTTATGTGGGGTGCAAGCGTTTCGCTTATCAGAACAATCGCCGAAAATTTCGGTATTGCTCAAGGTCAGTTCTTGCTTTACATTGTCGCAGCCACGGCGCTCTTCTTTATTGTGGGCGTGCCGAAGTTTGACCGAATTCCGTGGCAGTACAAAACGATCGGTTTAGCCACAGCCAATCTCTCCAGCATTTGCTTTTGCTTATCGCTTTATTTTTCAGACGGCGGCACACAAACCATGGAAGTGGGGATGGTCAATTACCTTTGGCCCACGATTACCATTGTTTTTGCGATTCTTTTTAATGGACAAAAAGCCCGTTGGTGGATTGCCCCGGGAGCAATATTAAGTTTTTGCGGAATTTATTGGATTTTGGGTAACGGTCAGGTAGCAATCGACTCGTTTGTCGAACACATAAAACTCAATCCTGTGAGCTACATTCTCGCTTTGGGTTCGGCACTCACTTGGTCGGCTTTTTCTTCTATGACCCGGGCCTGGTCAAAAGGAGAAAATCTCAGTACGGTAGTCTTTTTCTTTGATATCCTCATTTTCGGTAGCTTTTGGGCGATGGGGGTCGGAGGCAGTCCAGAGATCACACTTTTCGGTGTCCTTAATGTTGTACTGGGGGGTCTGGCGATGGGTTTTGCTTATGCAGCCTGGACGCATGGCATGAGTTACGGCAATATCACTGTTTTAGCGATTGCCTCATATTTCACGCCCGTTCTCTCCTGCCTTTTTGCCTCTGTTTGGATCGGAGCAGAACTCACATTATCTTTCTGGCAGGGTGTGGCGATGGTTGTGACCGGATCGCTTCTTTGTTGGCACGCCACAAAAAAAGCAGCTAAGTAACTTTTTGAGTATGGTTAAAAGAAAAACAGACAAACAAGACGAGCCGGTCACTTTTGCTGAGGGCATCGGCCGTCTGCTTGCGATGATCATGCTCTTATTAAGGGCTCTGGCGATCGGTGTGATTTGTTATTTTCTCTACCGGTTCGTCGAGCCCTTGCTTCACTGATTATTTAAAAAAGCGCAGTCTTAAAGCATTAAGAACCACAGAGGTTGAAGATAAGGCCATGGCTGTTCCGCCGATCATGGGCGAGAGCATCGGTCCGCCCCAAAGAGCGTGTAAAACGCCCATCGCAACCGGTATTCCCAGAATGTTGTAGCCGAAGGCCCAGCCCAGGTTTTCATAAATATTACGAAGGGCAGCCTTAGAAAGTCTCAGTGCTGTCAAAACAGACTCTAAGCCGTGACGCATTAAAATCACGTCTCCGGCCTGAGCGCTGACATCAACGCCGTCGGCCACGGCAAAGCCGACATCGGCTTGAGCCAGTGCCGGCGCATCGTTAAGACCATCGCCCACCATGGCTACTTTCAGCCCTTTGGCCTGCAGTTCACTGATAATGCGAGCCTTATCCTGAGGCAGTGCCTCACCGTAGACTTCATCGATGCCAAGTTCATCAGCAATCTTTCGAGCGGTCTTTTTATTGTCACCGCTGATCATGAGCGTTCTGATGCCAAGCGCTCTGAGGGCTTTCAAAACGCGATTGGATTCCGGACGAACCGTATCGGCAATGCCGATCACTGCAGCAAGTTTTCCGTTCACAGATAAAAGAAGAGGGGTTCTGGCAAGAGAACTTAATTTACTGAGTGTCTCTTTTGCCTCTGTGATATCAACAGACTCACTCATCATTAATGCGGCATTACCTAAAGCAATTCGGTTTTCGTTAATTACGCCTGTTAAGCCCAAACCCGGTAAAACGGTCGGCTGAATAGCTTCTGTTTTACCCTCGTGAGCTGCAAGTATCGCTTTGGCAATAGGGTGCTCGGATCTTGCTTCAAGTCCTGCCGCATAAGATAAAACTTCATCTTTGGTAAATGAACCGAAGGTGACGGTATCGATCACTTTGGGTTTACCCAATGTGAGCGTGCCTGTCTTATCAAAAGCAATGACATCGACTTTGCCGGCCATTTCAAGCGCAATGGCATTTTTGATTAAAACGCCCAACTGTGCACCACGAGCCGTTGCAACCATGATGGAGGTCGGGGTAGCCAAACCCATTGCACACGGACAGGCAATCACAAGTACCGAAATCATGGCTTTGACCGCAAGAGAAATAGGTTCTTCTGAAAAAAGAGCCCACGCACAAAATGTCAGAACGGAAAGCAGCATAACAGTCGGAACAAAATAAAAACTGATCCGATCGGCCAAAGCCGCAACCGGCGCTTTAGAGCTTTGAGCGCTTCTGACCAATCGGATGATTTGAGCAAGCGTTGTGTCGTTGCCTAAATGCGTGATCTCAATAATTAAGGGATGCGTGCCGTTTAAACTGCCTGCAATGACCTGACTGCCTTCTTTAACGGCTACGGGGATTGATTCTCCGGTTAATAACGACTGGTCTACTTCACTTGTTCCCTCACGAATCGTTCCGTCAACAGGGATACGCTCTCCGGGCTGCACTAAAACGCAGTCGCCGATCATGAGTTCATTGAGTTTAACCACAGCCGAAGCCCCATTTTCGTACTTTCTGGCCGTCTGCGGCACCAGGCGCATGAGCGAGCCGATTGCGTCGCCTGCCTTGCGCTTAGATTTAGCTTCCATGTACTGACCGATGGAAATCATCGTAATCAACACGCCGCACGACTCGAAATAAAGATTCATGGCATAGGAGGGGGCTCCGCTTATGATCATAACGGTCGAAAAAAGCGAATAGACAAATGCAGCACCGGTTCCTACTGCAACCAGACTGTCCATATTGGGAGCACCTTGGAAGAGATTTGAAAAACCGTCCCGATAAAAGTGCAGCCCCAAATACATGATGGGCAGTACTAAAAGAAGCTGTAGAATTGCAAACGCCAAAGGAGAGGTTTCAGGGCTCAGAAAAGCGGGCAGGGGCAGTCCTACCATGTGCCCCATAGAAACATAAAGAATCAAAAGTGCCAACACGATCATCGGAGGCAGCGACTTAAATTGATTCTTCAAAGCAGTGGCAGACTGTTCATTTTCTTTTTGCCACTCTTTGACCAGATCCTCACCTTCAGAGAGTTTGGCTCCGAAATTAATCTTTTCAATGCGGGCAATCACGGCTTTAACGCCGTCATTTTTACTGACTCCTTCTTTGAGGAGTACTTGTGCTCGGTTAGTGGGCAGACTGACGTTTACTTTGTCGACTTCCTGCATTTTGCCCACAACCCGCTCAATTCTGGAAGAGCAGGCTGCACAGTGCATCCCGGTAATAGCCAATTCAAATTTGATCTGTGACATAAAATCTCCTCGTTCACGGGAGTCACTCTATACCCTATAGTAACTATAGGGTGCAATATATTTAACGAGAATTTTATAATGAGAACCGATCTCATTTTCTACTTTTTTGGAGAGACAAATGAACAAATTAAAAGTTGAGGGCATGCATTGCCAAAATTGTGTCAAGGCCGTAACCGAAGCTGTGAGTGCTTTGCCCGGTGCCAAGGGTGTGGTTGTGAGCCTTGAAAAAGGCGAAGTGACCTGGGAAGAAATGGGTGCAAGCATTGAAGAAGTGAAGGCTGCTATCGAAGATATCGGCTTTGACGCTTCAGAACCCAAGTGCTGCTGTTGCGGAAAATAATTCTGTTATTGACCAATAACGCAAAACCCGCGAATTTCGCGGGTTTTGTTTAAGACTGATCGGAAAACGACAGATTAGTAGTTTTCAGCCTTGCGTTGGAAGTAAGCCTTGGCGTGAGAGCAAACCGGGCAGATTTCAGGGGCTTGTTTGCCGATCACGGTATGACCGCAGTTGGAGCATTGCCAAATGGTGTCGCCTTCAGAAGAGAAGACCATACCGCCCTTAACGCGTTCGAGCAACTTCAGATAGCGGGCTTCGTGTTCTTTTTCGATAGCGGCAACGCCTTCGAACAGGAATGCGATATCGTCAAAACCTTCTTCACGGGCTTCGCGGGCCATACGGTCATACATGTCGGTCCATTCGAAGTTTTCGCCGTTGGCTGCGTCCTGGAGGTTCACTTCCGTGGTCGGAACAGCACCACCGTGCAAGAGCTTGAACCAAAGCTTGGCATGTTCCTGTTCGTTCTTAGCCGTTTCTTCAAAGATGGCAGCAATCTGCACATAGCCGTCTTTCTTGGCTTGGCTTGCATAATAGGTGTACTTGTTGCGGGCCTGAGATTCGCCTGCAAAAGCTTCCATCAAATTCTTTTCGGTCTTAGTGCCTTTTAAATCCATTTCTTTCTCCTTAATTTGAAATAGGACTCTTTGTTCCTGCCCTCATAGTAAAGCGTTTGTTAAGTTTTTGCTAGCTTAATATCAAATTTCTATGGTTTAGATAGAAAGAATGCATTTTGGGACGTTGAGATAACAAAAAATCCCGTGCATCAAAAAATGCCGGGATTGCCAATGGCGGAGGGGAGGCCTCCAAACACTCCAATAAAATTGGGTGCCAAAATTAAAGTCCCGTATTTTGTCCATCCTCTTGTCCATCATCAGTTTTTTACTAAGTACTAAACTACGCCTAAACCTTGGTTTTTGACCAAGGATGAACTTCATGGGACTAAGTCGGAAGACGACTTTTGATTTTACCGTGTTTTAGGTTTTTATTTCTGGTTCTTTGCTCAATAGCTAAAAGACGATCATTGAACTCTGTCATGAGTCGAGCACTTTGAAAATGAATTGAGGCTAACTGCTGTTTTCTCTTTTCAAAGGTCGAAAGATGCATGCCTTTTGGTTTTCTCAAAACATCGAACCAGATTAACTCGGAGTAGTTGTCAACACCTAATTTAGCCAAGGCTTTCTGCTCTTTTTGGTGCTGTCGATCCATTGGACTTTTGTTCTCGGATGCGTAGCAAGTGTTTAAGCAATGCCGACATCCAATTTGATGATTAAAGAAGAGTAAAGAACCTACTCGACTATTACAGTGAGGGCATATGAACCAAGGACGAGTACCACCAAAACGACAAGCACTGTAGGCCACCTGGACTATATAGCTTTTTCCTTCCCAATCGAAGTGAATATAAGGCTTGCCATTCAAACGGTCTTTCAGTTGCTGAATCGTTAGCTTAGGGATGTTTTCGTAAATTGGTTTTGACATGACTCTGAATAAATATTTGACCCAAATCTTATGAAATTTTAAAGGCATCTAACAGTTTATGGAGTGACAAGGTGACGATATGAAAATGCTCAACTACGAAGACTTTATGCGCGACTTTGGAAAAATGGCCAAACAAACCATGAACCTATCCATTTATAAAGGTCAGTGGCAATGCGCTTGTGGGAAATCTCATAACTTTAATGAACACACACTTGATATTATTGGTCAAGGCGCTGTAATGAGGCTCTTGATCATGTGCCCAGATGATCCCCATTACGTAACAAACGTCAAAATCAAAACTTTTATGATTTTTAAATTCCTTGGTTTTGAAAGCCTTTCGGGAACCAAAATGACAGATAAAGAGTTGGCACAAATAGCTTCAGTTTTAAGAAGGTACTAATGACTTGACTCCCCCCCCCCAGGGGTAAACTCGTTAAAGATCCTGACATCGCAATCAGTGATGTCTATTTAACTAGGTGGTCTTTTATTCGATTAAACACTGACGCTATCGGTATTTTTTAAGGAACCATAATGCGAGCTCTAATTTGCTTGTTGTTAGTGCTTTTTGAAATTGTTTAGAATCTAGCTTGGGTCGTGATATTGATTTGTTTACCTTTCGTCATTTTGTTTTGGTTCTTCGATTAACTTTATAGGTTTTATAGGGTTTATTTCACACGAAAAATAAATTTTTATTTTTCAACTTTTTCAACATACCACTCCGTTGAGTTGAACCAAGTTGAAAAATATTAACTTCAAAGGCTTAAAAATGAAGAAACTATTACTCCTCTCTCTAATTTCGTTACTAACTGGTTGTGCTCATTACGCAACACCTCAATATGTCAACGGTAACTACTATTTGATGGGTGACGATAACTGCAGACGTTACAGAATGGCTGGGGATGATTCGATTGAATGCTACACATCCGATGATGATTACACCGGAACCAGAACTGCAATGACTGAAGATGACATTAGACGCTGGCAATATCAGCAACAAGTTCAAATGGCTCAAATCAATGCTTTATCAAGGCAACTTAATGATTCCGCTAACCAACTAAATTATCAAACACAACAAATGTACCAAGGTATGCAAGGAGGAATGCCAAGTGTTGATTCCGTAACACCACAAGGCGGAACTCAATGGTGGTATTGCCGTGACATTACTGGAAATATGACCCGTTGTTGGAGGTAAAAATGACCTCTATATATAAGAAAATTTTCTATATTTGCTTGGTGGGCTTGTTCTATATTGGAATATTGTCAAAGTCACACTGGAACGTTAGCTTTGTAGATGCTGAAGCCTTTTCACTTTACTGGCCAAATGCCGTTGGAATCATAGCCATACCACTTGTTTTGACGGGTTTGGCAAAGCTGATCAGCAGAAGACCCAACTTACCTTACATCATCGGAATTGTTATTTCTGTTTTATTACCAATTTCGATGTATTCCTCATATAACCAGAAACTGTCTGCAGATAATGCAAATGATGCACACATTCAAAAACAGAGTGAAGTGGACATAGAGGACATGGAGGAAAAGCTACCAGAAGAGCTAGAGCAGAAGATAATTCAGCTGAGTCAATTTATCAATACCGCTCAGAAAATGGTCAACAACAATACGGACTTTCTAACAAAAATTGTCAATTACACCAAAACCAATCCGAAGATGATGGAAATATTCCCTGCTGAATTGAATATAGAAAAAAAACCTATCTTGTATGTGACTTTAAAAAATAAAACAAACGATATTTTTTGGTTCGGGGCATCAAGTTTAGATGAAACCTTTTTGAATAACGTCACCGGTCCTTCTTACATACTCGTGAATGCTATTAACTGTACAACACACAAGAAAGCGGTGAAAGCTAATTATGTTTTTGAAAATTCTACTTTTTTAGGGAGATACAAAATTTACAGACAAGAAGAACTTGTTTGGGAAGTTATGACAGATGAAGTCAAGTCGCTTATGTGTGGAGATCAATAATCCGATCTTAAACACGGTGATTAATATGAAGGACAAGGTTTACGTCGCACTATTTTGGTTAGTTTTCGTATTTATTTTGTTCGTTGGGCTTAATTTTCCTTACTTGCTTATTGCCGTTCTAGTGATTCCTTACTTCATATTCGAGTGTATTAAAGAAAAAAGACTGCCTTCCTTAATGGAAATTATAGAAATAGCCATCGGTTGTTTTGCTCCTGTCGGCACGATTTTGTTAGGAGCATATTTGGCATCAATTTTTTGGTTCTAGGGAATCGACATGAAAAAATATTTATTTCTTATGCTGTTAATGTCTTTTAGTAATGTTTTTGCCTCCTCAGATATCCCGCTACCTCAAATGAAAAATATCGGAGGAATAGAGCATATTTGTATTAACCCTGGAGTTAATGAAGTGTGCTATGAAAACGAGCATTGGATTCTTGCCGGGAGGTATAAAAATGATACTTTTCTGATTTATCTTCAAGCGGGTAAAGGAAAAAACCAACTCCTCCACGTCGAAAGAGTAGGTGAGTCAATATACCAAATTTGGGTAAAAATGAAATTCATGGGATCTAGCGTAGAAAAAGGGATTGCCAAACAACTTTCTCTTTTCCAAATTGATACAAAAACAAGACGATACAATTTAGCGCAGTTCACAACTTATGATAAAAATGGAAAAAAAATTTTTAGCCAATCTAACCTAGACCAATGGTCATATCCACAACCTGGCACTCTTTCGGCTGTTATTTTCGATATTGCATTGAATACTCTCTAGAGGCACGATAAAAACAGAAAAAAGCATGCCTCATTTGAAAATGAACATCCATCAATCTTCAGTACAGATAAAGATCCAACTTACTCAAATTCCGTCTTGGATCGACTGGTACGCGATGCTCATCGAATTGAAATGACCAGTGTTTTGATACGATCTATGGAAAAATGGGGAAAGCTATTATGAAGAAAAATAGAGCCCGCTAAACGAGTTACCCACATTTGCCCTTGCTACAGCCCATTATTGAGGATGAGCGCTTCAGGCAAATGTGGATAACTCTTTAAAGTAGCTCGCTAGACGCTCGGATTTTGGGGGGAGGGGCTGCGCGCCGTAATTAACTGTCCCAATCACCGATAAATTCCATAATGGTCAATTCATTCCTAGAGTAAGCTAATACTTAGAATTAGTTTTAGCTTTAATTAAAAATAAAAGGTTTTATCTCGAGAAATCATAACTAGCTAGATTGACTAATAAAACAGCTGTTTTTGAGGCGGATGTAACAGTTACTCCCGAACTGTAAATATGACGTTTGATTCTTTTATCATGTCTGTCATGCAATGCTTAAAAAAGAGGTTACCATTTCAACTTAATCGTACAATCGCAAAAACTAGCTAGTCTTAAAGTTGCTAATTAACCACAAGAAGCAAGATAATTAAAATGTTGTAAGGTATGCCTTTTGTAACTCTAGGAGGTACGAACCTTATGTTTACAAGGATAAATATTAAAGAGTGGCGTCAGTTTTCTAATGTCGATATTACTTTTCATAAACATCTAACAGTCTTAACTGGTGCCAATGGAGCAGGAAAGACTACCATATTAAATTTGCTTTCAAAAAGTATAGGATGGACTCCACAGTTCGTAAGTTCATATGAAAAAGATGAAAATGGCGTTTCCAAGTACTTCAACAGTCTTCTAAAAAAAATCTTCATTAATTTAACGTTAACAGAAGACAAGAGTAAACTGGGTGAACTAGAATTTTCAGATGGAACGATTAGTGATTTAGTATTACCTAACAACATTACTAATGGCACATACAGTATCCAAATTGAAGGAGGACATACAGAAAGAGGGGTTTATGTAAATTCTCATAGACCTAGTTTCCCGTATAAATCGGTCAACTCCGTTCCAACAACTGTTGCAACACGAGAGCAAATATACACTAAGTACAATGAGTTTAATAAGACTTTTGTATTTGATACGTATCGTAATGCAGACAAACTATCTGCAACCTCTTTAATTAAGGAAACCCTTGCCTCTTTAGCTATCTTTGGATATGGAAATAAATCAGTAGTGGCAAATAATACTGCAAAGGAATTATTTGAAGGATATGTAAATATTCTAAAAATAGTGCTTCCAACTAAATTAGGATTCCAAAATATCTCAGTGGATATCCCTGAAGTAATACTTCGCACAAAAACAGGCGATTTTCCAATAGATGCTGTTTCGGGTGGTATTGCTTCAATAATTGATATTACTTGGCAACTTTATATGTTTGCAGATACGGCAGAATCGTTTGTGGCTTTAATTGATGAACCTGAGAACCATTTACATCCAGAGTTACAAAAAAGTTTTCTAGGAAATCTTATTAGAGCCTTCCCCAACGTGCAATTTATAGTGGCCACTCATAATCCTTTCATGATTACTTCCCAAAAAGATTCAAATGTATATGTTCTTAACTATAATGAACTGCACAGAGTATATTCTCTGAAATTAGACCATATTAACCGAGCGGGTACATCCAATGCTATCCTCAGAGATGTCCTTGGGATTGACTCAACGATGCCAACATGGGCGACTGAAGAGCTCGATGCTATTATAAAAAAGTACAGCTCTTGTGATTTTTCATCAACCAACTTGGCATCTTTACGTGAAGAATTATCCTCAATTGGTTTGGCAGATTACATTCCAGAGTCAATTGCACAAGTTGCAGAGAGGTCTAACTCCCATGAGAAAAATTAAAAAACTTGAAGAGCCAGAAATTTTAATTGCTAATGCAGATAAGTGGACAAAAGAATACTGTTCATGTTTATCGTCTGGACAAACACCAAGTAAGGAGATAGCGACAAGATATAATGATCCTACAATTAAGGCTAAACTAGAACAGGAAACACACGAAAAATGTGCTTATTGCGAAAGTAAAATCAAGCACATCAC
The DNA here is from genome assembly GCA_900545335.1 of uncultured Sutterella sp. GTDB lineage: Bacteria > Pseudomonadota > Gammaproteobacteria > Burkholderiales > Burkholderiaceae_F > Aphodousia. The sequence goes on from UQYP01000003.1 coordinate 114,953, forward strand.
ATATGGTGATATTGAGCATATTTTGCCCAAAAATAAAGATGCTAGACCAGATTTATATGTAGAGTGGGCTAACCTGACTTTGGCTTGCGAACAATGTAATCGCTCTGGTAAACGGACATATTATGAGCCAGAATTACCATTGATCAATCCATATGTTGACGAGCCTGAGGAACATTTTCAGGATTTAGGTCCTATGATTATGCCTGTTCTCTGTGATGATCGTGCCTTCGTTACAGAAAAGGTTTTGAAGCTAAATCGTCCCTCATTGGTGGAACGTCGGAGTGAACGCATAACGCAAATTAACCGACTGTTGATTTCATGGGCAAAAGAAGAAAATAGTGTTGTAAAGGAAGTTTTAAAGCAAGAACTACATAAAGAATATTCAGAAGATGCAGAATATAGTTCAACAGTCAAGGCTTTTCTCATAGCAAGTGGATTTCCTGTGCTGGAAAAGTAGATTTGGTACGAAAAAGACTCCCAGATTAACAAATCAAAAAGAATTGCTCTGTAAAGAAAGTGTAAGTTACAAATTTATTGTTGCCCTGAGGAAGAACTTTGTATTAACTTAAATCAGTATAGAGTCTGCATCCTAAGTCTTCACTATTATCAAAATTTTTCCTGCCCATTCTTTATGAACAATTATTGTCAAAAATTCAAGAATTGGAAGTTCTTAGCATAGTTGTTCTTTCAATTAGGAGAGGTGGCGCCAGTTCTCGTTGTTCGTATCATTCTGAATTTTTTAGTTTAATTTCAGTTGTAGAAATGGTGGGAACTTTATTTTCAAGGTTATCAGAGTAGCATATTAAGTGAAACAAGCCGGGTCAGAGAATCTGACCCAGCTGAACCAAGGATCATATGATCTTGGGTACGTAGATTTCAGGAGCTTTAGCCCCTTGCAGTGTCACCACCAGTAATACGTAAATCAATTAATGTGGACTTGTGGAGTTGTGGACTCGTGGATCAGTTCCACACATTCCACATTTCCACATTCCACATTTTGACTTGTCGTGTTTGGAATTATCAATTTCTTAACACGTGTTGTTTTACCGGCTCTAGACATTGGGTTACAGGTGACATTGACATTTACCAAAACTCCCGCTTTTCTTAACACATCATCAACGTATGCAACATCATGCTCATTGCAAAAGAATTTTTTGTAAGCGCTCGTTGGAACTAAAAATACTTTTTGACTATTCTCAGTTTTGAACCAACCAAAGAAGCCACTTTCTGGCTCATTCATTTCCTTGTAATCAATAAAGTGCCCTGTATCAGTGCTTAAGTTATTCACTGCACATTCAATGATTTCATTTGAATCATCAGAAGTGTTGAATCCAGTCAACCACGCCTCAAAACAAATCTGTATCGCTTGCTCTGCCTCCCCTTCGTCCCATCCTGTTATACCTGCTAATGTTGCGTATTCTCCGGTAAAAGCTAATAGAGCAAAAGATTCTGCAACTCTTTTGACTTGAGCTGGAACGTCAGCAGGACAAATTTTTGTTAAAAAGTTTTCTTTATACAAATTAAACTCATTAACAATATCTTTCGTATTATGCTGAACTAAAGTTTCAATCCAACTCTTTAATGGTGTCCCAAAAAATAACTGCGTGGCTCTATAGATGTGGTTTGCAAAACTTTCCATATCTTTAAAGCCCGTTGGAACACGTTCAAAAGTGCCAAAACCAGAATCAGTATCAGCTGGAATGTCTATTAACCGAACATTTTCACCAGATAATGATCTTTTACCGCAGTTTTTAGCAATTTCATAGAGCCTTTGTTCACCACTAGAGAGAACCAAAAATCGCCAACCATTGATAATCTGATTAATGTCATGAACTTTTGCTAATCGCTTCTGTTTTCCATTCATTAAGTGGTAAATAATGCGTGATACCTCATTTTCAGGCGACTGATTGATATCATCCAAGACAAGCATTAAGTCATTATGGCTTAAAGTTAAACTTTCTAGCTGTTGAGAAGCATCTAACCAAGTTTTTTTGAACGTAGGAGCCCCTTGTACACTCGTAGCAATGGACAATACAAGACTTTTCCATAGTGAAGAGCTCCCTCTGATGTGGAAACCAACATTGGGACTATTTACTAAATGAAGTAAGGGAGTTGCCAATGCAACACAAACGGCTAAAACACAGCGACTGGAATGCACACAATGTTTGCCAATGTTGTTAATCCAACTTTGTAGCATTTCTCTGCTGTAAACATCCCTATGAGTCGGTGTTATAGGAACATAAATAATGTCAGAGGCATTAAAGCCAATAACACTTTTAGACAATACGAAATGTTTAGTGTTGTTGTAGTCGAACCAACCTAGTCGATTAGTGCTAATTAACCGCCTTGTGACCTTGAATCCCAGCAAATAATCAATAAGATCAACCTTATTATCGATTCTTAAACCTCCAGAGGCTAAGAGTTCAATAATCTTATTGCTACGAATTCGTAAATCGGCATCTAATACCTCTAAATGATGTTGATTATTATCAACGTCAAGCCAATATAAGCAACGTCCCCAGTTTTTATTAGAAGTATCCTTAAAAAGAGCCACAACTTCCAAATAACCACAAACAGGAGTTTTAGAACCATCCTCTAGCTTAACTACTCCGTCAGATAAAAGATGGAATCTTTTTCCACTCATTGAAGATTGAGCTATAGGGCGGTTTGTAGTATTATTCACCGTGCTCAGTTGTTTAGATTGAGTGTTAGCTTGCTTTCCCTGGTTCAATGAACCAGGGATATTTTTATTGCTTCCAAGGACATTCATATTATTTGTCATAATTTCACCTCTATTCAGAAATAGATTGACGTTCATTAACCAAACATTGAACCAAGACCTTAATTTCGTCATCCGACCTATTTTGAATACGAGCTCGAATAACAGCATTAATCTCCGATTCAAGCCAGCCAACAGATCGTTTGCCAAGACGGATTGGTGGAGGCAACAAGCCCTCTGAAATTTGAGAATAGAACGTGGACTTTGGCAGACTTAAAACTGATTGAGCCTTATTGGCTCTGATAAATGAGTGCATTTTTCACCTCGTCTAAAAAAATTCTCCAAACGACTTGGATTAACGCCAATGGTAAAGAACGAGAGAAAAATGCTCAGGTGAAAAATATCTGTTTTAAGGGTGAAAAATACTATTTTTTGCGGTGAAAATTTAATTTCCCCTGTAAGGAATATCTTTTTACTATTTCATCCATTTTTTCAACCAACCTTTCTCCTAAATCTTCGATAGAAGTCCCCTCTTTTGAAATATTTTTATTGGGATAACGATCCTGAACCATTTTGCCAATTTTTGCGTGCAACTCACTTTTAGTAAGTACATCCTTATTCCTGATCCAAAGAGCATAAACAAACGAAAATTTCTCTATTCCATCTTCGTTACCGAAAGCATCTGGCCTTCCTCTTTTTTTGGGAGGATTTTGTTCTTCTTGGATGTTTTGTCCCTTTGGTTCAATATTTCCACATATCATCCAATCGGATAATGAAGTATCACAATCCAAAATGTCTTGGGGGTGTTCTAATACCGGTTCTCTGGGGTTATATTGGGTGAATACTTCGTGAAGTGGAAGAGTTAAATATTTAATGCCAACTCGTTTGGCAATGTCTTTTTCTAGCTGAATAAAAGCTGCAGTACTGAAGGGTTGTTGTAGCGCCGAATACTCAGAAAAAGGATTGAGTCCCACACAATTGTTTAAACACCAAAATGTTTGTTGAGCTGAGTTGAACTGAATTCCACGTTTTTTACAAATCGCTCTCGTGTCTTTATAAATTTTTTCTTCGATTATTCTCGCCAAAAATCGGGTTTTTCTTTCTAAAGGTTTTGTTGAATCGAAATCATTGGACTTGTAATAAACCACAGAATCCAATATGAATTGCCCATCCTTTGTTTTGGGATCAATTCCTAACAGAATACAAACAAACTCGGTAGGTGTAAGTGTGTCTTTAATAAGTAGCGGAATGAGCCAGTCATCCCATTCTCTGCTTATTTTATCTGGTTCAAAAGTCGGTTCGGGGAATATCTCGTCCCCCTCTTGATTTACCAGTTCTTGGTACAGCCTTCGGTTTCGCTTGTTTTTAACAAGGTGTTTAAATGTTGTCATTTTTAACCTTGCTTCCACTATATGAATAACAATAATCAGCCCAAGCTTGCATCATTTCCTGTCTACTTTTCATTGCGTCGTTGCGTTCATAAGCCCCATTGTATCCGTCATCAATTTTGTGATGTAGACAAAGTTCAGCTACTTTTGCTGAGAACCGTGTATCATTCCCCAACTCATCATCTTGTGCCCAGGTTCTAAATGTGGCTCTTGCTGTCCCATGTGGAGTAGCAATGCGAGGAACTCCTTTGTTTGTTTTTTCGTTTGGATCCACATAACCATTTAACCCTTGAGCCAAACGTTCATTGTGCATTCGAACAATCACTGTTTTTAAGGAAGCGTCTGAAAGAATGGAGTGACCAACAGGCGAAGCAAAAACATAGCGTGATAATTGTTCAGTTTCGTCTTTAATCGCCATTAGAAGCTCTCTAGCTTGTATAGAAAGGGGAACAGTATGTTTACCGTTTAAATCACCTTTCTTCATCTTCTGAGCAGGGATTATCCAAAGATTCTTCTCAAAGTCGAATTCTGTCCATTCTGCACTGCGAGCGTTATATGATCGAACAGCCGTTAGGATGGCGAATTCTAAACAGCGAGCAGAAGTACTTGGACGAGAATGCAGATCAGCCATAAACTCGGGAATTTGCTTCACCGGGAGCATTGGATGGTTATGTTTGACACTATTTGTGGCTCTGGGCAATAAGTGCTTTAAAACTTTGTAATCTGTGGGAGCTTCGTGCTTGGTGAGCCCCAATGCTATAGCCCACTTATAAATCTGCCCAATAATTTGTCGAACTTTTTTGCATAAAGCCGGTTGTGTATTCGTTAATGGAAGCAATACTTCTCCAACTTGTTGGTGACTAATTTCTTCAAATAGCTGGTTCCCAATAACTGGATAAATATGCTTTTTTAACCGACCTTTGAGCAACTTAAGCTCACGGGAATTTTCTTCGTATTGACCGATGTCAACCAGATGTTGAACATATTCCTCCGCTACCACTCTAAAGGTCTTCGTGGCAATTTTCGCAGTTCTTTCTTCCAAGCAAATTTCTTGAACTTTGTTGTGCTGCCAGTCAAGAGGATCAATGTTTTGATTAACTAAATCCCTGTACGATTGGGCTTTACTACGAGCGTCTTTTAAAGACAGATCTGAATATTTAGCGAATTGAAAATCCCGGCGTTTACTTTCAGGTAACTTATACCGCAAAACCCAATATTTATTGGGTTGAACGATACGAAGATACAACCCCACTACACCGCCAACATTGTAAAAACCGTCTTTTTTTAGGTTTCTAACTTCTCGATCTGTTAGAGTTTTTGCGATAACAGGCATGGTAACTGTCCATCATAAAATCAACAGAGATGAACGAAAAATATTTTGTCCATCATTATGTCTATCATAGGATACTGGATTTTATAAGACAAGTTAAGAATTCTTTGGACTAGAATCTTCGATCAAATGCCTTGAAAATAAAGAAATCCCAGACGTCTTTAGACTATCTGGGATTAGAATCTTGGCGGAAGGGGAGGGATTCGAACCCTCGGTACGGATAACCGTACGCCGCCTTTCCAGGGCGGTACATTCAACCACTCTGCCACCCTTCCGTGGTGTTGTGTCGTAAGCTCGAAATTATACTGGTGAATTATCAAATTTCAAGGCCTACGACAAAAAATATTAAGCTTTGAAGCGTTCGATGAATTTTTTCAACTCGCTGGGCGTTTGCACTTCGACAATGCGGTCAATTTCTTTACCCTCTTTATAAAAGATCATGGTGGGAATATGACCGACGTTGTAAAGTGCACGCATTTGCTCTTTCAATTCACCGCCTCGTTCACCAACATCAACGTGCGTGAAATAAATATCGGTAAATTCTTCAGAGAATTTCTTGTAAAAAGGAGCGGCGCGGCGGCAGTCGATGCACCAGGGGGCTCCGAAATTAACAATGCACAAAGAATGTGCTTGGAGCGTTTCTTGAATCTGTTCGTGGGTAATTTCGTGGACCATCGGTCTCTCCTTGAAAATATTCCTGATCATCATACCCAAATTTTCTTGACGGCGCTCTTGTTTCAAACCGTCACTTCGGATAGAATAGCGCTCTCACCTTTCGGAAGGGTGGCAGAGTGGTTGAATGCAGCAGTCTTGAAAACTGCCGACGCGCAAGCGTTCGTGGGTTCGAATCCCACCCCTTCCGCCAAATTCTCTTTATTTTCAATCATATACAATTTTCTCTGAGGATATTTCCCTCATTTTTTTCTTAAAATTTAGGCTGAAACAACTTGAAATTATCCTTTTTTGATAACTTCTGTAATATCAGAGTGTTTCGGTTATAAGCTTTTTGCCTGCTATGAAAAAGTCTTTCTCTTTTGCCATTTCGGTTCTTTCTCTGTCAATGCTCGTCGGCTGTGTATCTTTTAGTCAGGAAGGCCCGAGAGATGTGATGCCGCTCGGGCAAACTTCTTTTGAACAGTATGCTAAAGAAACCGCCCAATGGATTGAAAGCCATCGGCGCTTCGTGACCTCTGATCATCAAACAGAGCTCACGCATCAGATTCCTTTTGAGATTAAACCGGCAAAACCCAATGGCAAAGGGATACTGATGATCCACGGATTTACCGACTCGCCCTATAACTTCCACGACATTGCCAGACAGTTGGCTGACAGAGGTTTTTTAGTGCGGGCTGTGATTTTACCCGGACACGGAACGAAACCTGAAGACATGCTCAATGTCACGATTGATGATTGGGATCGTTTAGTTGACGAACAAACGAGAATTCTTTCCAAAGAAGTCTCAGAGATTTATCTAGCAGGATTTTCAACCGGCGCTAATTTAGCCGTTCACGAAGCTTATGAAAATAAGACAGTCGACGGCTTGATTCTTTTTTCGCCGGCCCTAAGTGTCAGAACCTCGCTTGTTCACTTCGTTCCCTTTGTCAGTCACTTTGTCGATTGGTTGAGAAGCCCTGAAGAGGCCCAAGGGGGAGTGACACCTTTCAGATACCGAACCGTTCCCATGCAGGCTCTCAACACATTTAAAGAGTCGATGGATTCGGCTATGTGGCGCATGTCTACCGCTGAGTATGAAAAACCGGTCCTAGTGTTTATGGCGGAAAATGACAGCATTGTTGATACCCAGACGCTTTTGCCTCTTATGCAAAAGCAGTTCACAAATGCCAGGTCTCACTTTGTTTGGTACGGCGATACGCTGCCTGAAGGCACGGTTGCAAGTGACAAACGCCTGAGCGTTTTCACGGATTATTTACCGAAATACAAAATCAGAAGTTTTTCTCATTTAGGCCTGGTTTATTCGCCTGACAATCCCTATTACGGCAAAAAGGGGACTGAGCGCTTCTGCTTGAGAGACCAGGACGAAAAACTCTTACAGTACTGTCGTGACAACCGCTACGTGTGGTACGGCTCCTGGCGTGAAAACCGGGACGATCATCCGTACGCCAGACTGACATTTAACCCTTATTTTGACTATCAGATTAATTTGATCGAGCAAACATTTGAAGACAAAGGTCATTAACATCAAATTTTGATGTATAGCCGTCTACATTGATTGCGTTCTTCAAATTTCGGTTCAAAAAATGCAAACGATTATTCAAACTCTATCGTCAACAGCCCTGGGCTTCTGGGGCTGCCTTTTTGCTTTACTGTGTTTTGTTTTGGTGCTTTTATTGGGAGCGCTTTTTGTCAATCGTAAAAAAGAGGAGGAGCGGCTTTTAACCTTCATTGATCAGAAGCTTGAAAGTTCCAAGCAAAACGAAACCAATGCGGTTCAGCTGGCGGTTAACGACAGCATCCAAACGGCCAATGCGCATTTGCGCCGGGAATTTAACGATTCGGTGAATCGTTTATCTCAATCTCAAAATCAAAGTCTGGTTAATTTCGCTGAGTTAATTCAAAAGATGAATCAGGGTAATGCCGCTACTCAGCTGCAGGCCAGAGAAGCATTAAAGAATCATGTAGCTCAGCTTTCCAGCGATATCAATCAGGAATTAGCCGGTATCCGCGAAACGCTTAACCGACAGCTTCAGTCCATGCAGACCAATAACGATGCAAAACTGGAAATGATGCGTCAGACGGTTGAAACAAAGCTGCAAAATACGCTTGAAACGCGTTTATCGGAAAGCTTCAAGCAGGTGGCTGATCACTTAAAAGACGTGGAAACCGGTTTGGGTGAAATGCGCTCTTTAGCCGGTCAGGTCGGGGAGTTAAAGCGCGTGCTTACTAACGTGAAAACCCGCGGGACTTTCGGTGAAGTGCAGTTGGGCGTTATTTTGGAAAATATGATTCCGAATCACTATGAGACTAATGTTGCCACGCGCCCCAACAGCAACGATCGGGTGGAATTTGCGATCAAGATGCCGGGAGCCCATGATTCGGAATTTGTTTGGCTGCCGATTGACTCCAAATTTCCGATTGAAGACTACCAGAAGATGGAAGACGCCCGTGAGGCGGCAGACGCAGAATCTGCAGAGCGTTATGCCAAGGCTTTTGAAAGCCGCATTAAAACAGAAGCCAAAAAGATTCATGAAAAATATGTTGAGGTACCTTATACAACTGAATTTGCCATTCTCTTTTTACCGAGTGAGTCGCTTTATGCTGAAGCTTTGAAACGCGCCGGCTTAGTAGAAGAACTGCAGAATCGCTTCCGTGTAACGGTAGCCGGTCCTACGGTTTTGAGTGCATTGCTCAACAGTTTGCAGATGGGCTTCAGGACACTGGCCATTCAAAAAAGAAGTGCAGAAGTTTGGACCGTATTAGGTCAGGTGAAGACTGAATTTGCGAAGTTTGCCGAAGCGCTCGATACCATGGAAAAACGAGTCGATGGGGTGAAAACCGCTATTGCCGGAGTGCGTACGAGAACCAACGTCATGGGACGCAAACTTCGGGACGTTGAAGAGTTGCCCGGCGAGAAAAAAGTCGATACAGTATTGCCTCCGACCGGAGAGGAATAAATGTTTAAAAGAATCATGCAAATCGGCATCGCCGCAGCGCTCATCGTGATGGTAGCCTGCGTCGCGATTCAATTTATTGGCGCTCTTGCCAAAATCTGATTATTCGTCAACGCTGCTTTTTAGCAGCGTTGCGAGTATCTACCGTTTCATTTCAGTAATAATTTTTTCCAATTTGGCTGCGATATCAATGGCTTTGCGGTCTTCGAGACGACGGCAGCCCACTGTGATGCCAATCTGAGCGCCGTTTGCTCTTTGCACTAAAGGCAGGGCAACGTACGGTGCCCGAGCCATGGCCCACCAGGGGATAAAGCCGACACTGATGATTGCCTGAGCCTCAGCTACTTTAAGTGTGTTGTCAATTGCTTCTGTCGCCTGTCCCACACCTTTGGCTAAGGCATTTTTATAAACCTCATTTTCAAGATCGGGTGAAAATTTCAAAGCATCGGTGAGCCGATCAAAGCCGTAAGGATGATGTTGAGCCCGCATCTCGTACATTTTAACGAGGTCTTTAAAAGTACCAGGTGTTTTACCATTGCCGTAACGACTGAGATATCGGTCAAAATCCGATTGAATTTCTGTCGATGAAATAACCTTATAGTAAGTCTCAAACGTTTTAATAGGACATTCAACGATTTCAACCTGATATCTTTTGGCTTCCGCCATCAGGCGCTTGAGGGCCTCTTTTTCCTCGCTGTCAAAAGCCCGGTAGTCGGGCAGAGCGAGAGCGATTCTGAGAGCCCGGCGATCTTTTCCGAGATCAGTGTGAAAATCGATTTTCTCAGGACAGTCTTTCGTTGCTTCATCATTGGGATCGGCACCCGCAATGGCTTCGAGCAATCTGGCAGCATCGGCAACAGTCTTTGCGATTGCTCCGGGGGTATCGAGCGAATGCGAAATCGGAATGACGCCGTCTCGGGAGACGAGCCCCACGCTTGGCTTAATGCCGACCACTCCGCAGGCAATGGAAGGCAAAACAATGCTTCCATGCGTTTCTGTGCCGATGGCGCTGTGGCAAAATCCTGCCGCAACAGCAATGGCTGAACCCGAACTGGAGCCTCCGGGAGAAAGTGACGGATCAATCGGATTGATTCCCTGACCGCCTAATTCTGAGTAGCCGGGCGGCATTTTGGTGCTTAAAAAGCCTGCCAACTCACTCATTGAGGTTTTACCAAAGGGTAAGCCTCCGTGCTCACGCAGCTTTTTGATGCAAAAAGCATCCGCGGCTTTAAGTTCCTTTAACGCGTAGCTTCCTGCCGTTGCCCTCAGTCCCGAAACATCAATGTTGTCCTTTACTAAAACGGGCCACTGAGCATCTAGAGGGGGTTCTCGCCATTGGCTGACTGCATGAATGATGTGATTGAACTGACGGATGCGATCGTTGATCTCAGCAGGATTGGGATGCGTCCCGGAATATAGAAAGGTCATGACTGGCTCCTCAGCGACTTCTAATCTGAGTTTGTCACTTTGATGAGATGAACGCAATAGAAACTTAACCTTAAAGGCTGAAGTCTTTGGTGTTTCGTACAACGCAGCCGAAACGCTTAGCTTTGGAGCGGGCTTTTAAAACTTTTTTGTCTTTGGAAAATAAGTATGAGGCCTGTACTGCACGGGCAAGGTTAAAGAACTTATCGTCGTCGTGGTCTTTGCAGTAGGGCTCAGTTTCAAGGGGCTTCGGATAGACGAGATGGATTTCAAGCCACTTTTGAAGGATTTCTTTTTGTTCGGATTCGGAGAGCTTAAATTGTGTTCGTGTGATGACGTCAGCTAATTCGTAGAACGTATCGTAATGACCGACGGGCTGAAGGAGCCCCTTTCGGATGCATTGCTTCAGATTGGCAGCCGATTCATCTTCAAATAAAAGAAGATCCAAAACAATATTGGTATCAAGAATACAGACAGGCGCAGCAAAAGAGAGTGCCTGATGAGAGGCACTCTCAAAAATTTCCTGAAGGTCTTTTTCTTCGATACGCATTAACCGATCAGATCAGCCACAGCACGGGCTTCATTCATAAGCTCGTCACGGGTAATTTCAAGACGACGGCGAACTTCCTGCGTCATCGGCATATTGCTGATGATTTGGTAACGCGCTTCACCCGGGCACAGACACGGAAAGCCGAATACGAGACCTTTGGGGATACCGTAGCTGCCGTCAGAAGGCACGGCCATTGTGCAGCATTTACCCTGACTGCCTAAAATCCAGTCGCGCATATGATCTAAAGCAGCATTAGCAGCCGAGGCAGCTGAAGAGGCGCCTCTAGCCTTAATGATCTGACCGCCGCGGGTGGCTACATTTTTAATAAATTCTTCCTGCCAGGCATCGTCAAACTGATCGGCTAAGCGATGGCCTCTGTAGCGCATGAAACGGATGTCCGGGTACATCGTGTTGCTGTGATTGCCCCAGACAAAAACCTGCTCAATGCCGCCCACAGGGGCCTGAAGTTTTTCTGCAACGCGAGCCATCGCGCGGTTTTGATCCAAACGCATCAAAGCCGAGAAGCATTCGGGTTTTAAGTCGGGGGCATTTTTCATGGCGATGTAGGCGTTTGTATTACAGGGGTTGCCGACAACCAGTACACGCACGTCGCGGGAGGCCATTTCATTTAAGGCTTTGCCCTGGCGGCGGAAAATTTCGCCGTTTGCTCTCAAAAGGTCAGAGCGGTCCATTCCTTCCTTTCGAGGCTGAGCGCCGATCATAAAGACGCATTCTGCACCGTCAAAGAGTGCTTTTTCGTCCGTGAATGCCTTCATTTCAGCTAAAAGGGGAAAGGCACAGTCGGCCAATTCCATCATGGTACCTTTCAATCGAGCCTGGCTCTCGGGAGTATCCCGGGCTAAAAGCCGCAGTTCAATCGGCTGCTGATGACCGAAAAGTTCTCCGGAGGCGATGCGAAATAAAATGGCATAACCGATTGAGCCGCAAGGACCGGTGATGGCAATACGAATAGGACGAGTCATTTTTACCCCACTTAAAAGCGTATTTCAGTCCATTATAAAAGCAAAAAGATCGGGAAAATAATTTTTTCTCGATCCTTTGAAATGTATTAATAAAAATTTATTGGAGTTTGGCGTCGGGTTTATGACCGAACCACTTTTCGTAAATACGGTCATATTCACCGCTTTCACGAATGGTTTTGAGCCCCTTGTTGATGAGCCCCAGCATTTTTTCATTGCCTTTGGCAATGGCAAAACCGTTTTGCTTATGCGTGTAGAGGTGAGGAACAAGCACAATATCTTTTTCTGCTCTGTGGCTGAGGTAATATTCCGTGACGATTTTGTCTACGAGCACCGCTTCGCAGCCGCCCATTTTCAGTTCCATGAACGCTTCGCCCGTCTGGTCAAAAGCCACGAGTTTTGCATCTTTAATTTCTTTGGCTAAAAGAGCGCCGGTGGAGCCGATCTGTGCGCAAACACGTTTGCCTTCAAGATCATTCATGTGTTTATATTTATCTGTGTCTTTGGAACGCACCGCCATGATTAAGCCGCCTACGTCATAGTAGGGATCGGAGAAGTCGACTTGCTTTTTGCGTGCCTCAGTAATCGTCATACCGGCAGCGGCCACATCGATCATATTGCTTTGCAGGGCAGGGATGATGCCTGCAAACTGCATATTCTGAATTTTGGCTTCATTCCCCGTAGCTTTTGCAATCGCAGTGATGAGGTCAATATCAAATCCGACGATTTCGTTTGTTTTCGGGTCCTTGAATTCATACGGCGCATAGCCCGCATCAGTGCCCACCAGAATGGTTTCTGCCTGAGAAGCGACCGGCAGCATCATGCATCCCAAAGTCAAGGCCAAAAGCAGTTTTTTCATTTTTTAATTCCTTCACTGATTTTTGATTTCTCGAAGTCTATCGGGAGGAAGATGATTTGAAAATCGCTTTGTGGGACAGATTTCGGGCTTTAATCGTCGACAATATTTAAATTCGTTGATGAGAGCTGAAAACATTTAAAAAACAATTAGTTGCTACGATTTTTAAATAAATTTTTTCTTCAAAAGAGTTTCTTTTATCTAAGGAAAATAAATTATTTTCTTTAATTCTTAGATCCTACAAAATCAAGTCAAAAAACTGATAAGGCAATGTGCTTAATTTTAAAAAATAATAATAAAATCAATAAAATAAACCATTTATCTTTGCTTTAGTCGACAAAATTTACGACAAAATCGACAAAGATTTTCTTTGACATTAGTCAAATCAACAATCACAAACAACTCTTCAGTCTTCCTAAAAAGATGTACGGAAATCTTTCTCAATGCTAAAAGAGGCGTTAGTTTCATTAAAATTCCGAGAATCAGTATGCAGAGGTGATTCAGATGGTAAAAAAGATCATTGCCGGTTTGATTGCATCTTCATTTGCAGGAGCCTTATTAGCGGCACCTGATGAAGACGCTGAATTTGTGACTCCTGAACAGCTCGGTTGGGAAGCGGGCGTCGTGGCTCCCAGTCCCTTGGATCCGGAATATGTCAATCCGGAATTTAAGACGCTCGAAGAAGCAGAAAAGGCCAAGGCGATCGGTGAGGCAGAGTTAAAGCGAATTGAAAAACTTCGCGCCGGCCACACGTATTTGTGTCAAAAGAAAATCTTCGTCAATGACTGTATTGATCGGGCTGAAACGGTTTTATTTAAGCGCAGCCGTATTGCCAATCAGTTAATCCGCAAGGCCGATCACCAGATCAGAATCTTTAAGTCTCAGGAGCGCCGTGAAAAAGGTGCTCAGGATCAGGCGATGCCTGCCAAACGCGGCTCAGTAAAAAATAACGATGACAAAATCGCCCGTCAGGATGCCCGCCGTGCTCAGGAAGGGGCCAATCTCGCTGCTTACGATGAAAAGTTAAAAGCTCAGGAAGTAAGAAAGAGTGAATTGGAAGCGGCCGCTGCAGAGCGTAAAGCCAAGCGTGAAGCTCGTCAGAAAGCCTATGAAGCAGAACGTCAGAAGCGTGTGGAAGCTCAAAAGCTTCAGGATGAGCAGAATAAAAAAGACGGCCTTTTCTTCTAATTCATGAAAGAGCAGTTTCAAAAAGCAATTGACTGTGCTTTTGCCGAAAACGGGCCTTTATGCAAAAAAATCGAAGGCTTTAAAAGACGCGAGAGCCAGCTGGAGTTTGCCCATGCGGTGGCCGAAGCAATTGAAGCTCGTGCAATCGCCGTAGTGGAAGCCGGAACCGGAACCGGGAAAACTTTTGCGTATCTGGTGCCCGCCGTTTTGTCGCGCTCTAAAACCATTGTTTCAACTGCCAGTAAAACCCTGCAGGACCAGCTCTTTAATAAGGACGTCGGGCGTATTTGCTCGGCTTTGAGTATTGATGCCGATGTCGCCGTTTTAAAGGGACGCAGCAACTATATCTGCAAAGAAAGACTTGACCGATTGGTCGATCGGGGGCTATTGCCTGAAGCCGACAGCTTCAAGCGCTTAAAAAAAATTATTGATTTTGCAAAGGTAAGCTCAAGCGGCGATAAAAATGACATTGCCGGCATTCCCGAAAAAGATCCTCTCTGGCCTTGGGTAACAAGTACCAAAGACAACTGCCTCGGAAAAAATAAGTGTCCCCATTACGATGACTGTTTTCTCAATCAAGCCCGAGCCCGGGCAAGAGAAGCTGACGTGGTCATCGTTAATCATCATCTCTTTATGGCTGATTTGAGTCTGAAAGATGACACAATGGCCGAGCTTTTGCCCGATGCCGATTTAATCATCCTTGATGAAGCTCACAAATTGCCCGATATCGGCATCGATTATTTTTCAGACTTCTTTTCACTTTGGGAGCTTCAGGACTTCAGCGACGAGGGACGCATCATCGGTAAGGCCCATGCGCCGGGCGTTGTGCGGTGGGACGATCTTTTTCTTGAAGTGAAAAAAGCAGCGCTGAATGTTCATCAGACCATTCATCGCGGTTTGGGTGTAGAGATTGAAACGGAGATTGAAATTGCCTCAATCGAGGGTTTTGTTGACGCAATTAAAGAGCCGTTTGCCAAATTAGCCGAGTCCGTACAGGCGGTTTTGAGTGCCTTCAAATCAGTTGAAGGCGCCAATGATGAGTGTGATCTTTTTGCTGAACGCGCAGCCGATCTGGCCAAACGAATCGGAGATTGGCATGTAACGCTTTCGAATCCTTCAGCTGTTAAAACCGTGGGCGGCATTCCTTCGGTCCTTTGGTTGAGGCTTACTGAACAAAACGTCCTTTTTTCCAATACCCCGTTATCCCTTGCTCAGCCTTTTGCCAAGGCACGCGAGAAAATGCACAACGCCTGGGTGCTCACCAGTGCAACGATTTCCACTCGCAGAGATGACGGCTCGGCTGACTTTTCCTACTTTTTAAACGAATTGGGATTAAAAAGCGATACGCCCACATACACTTGGGCAAGTCCATTTAATTTCGGCTATCAGTCGCGTTTTTATCTGCCGAAAAATCTTCCAGGTGTTTTTGATCCCGACTTTGCCCGAGAGTTGGTCGATGCCACTTGGCCTTTATTGCAAAAAACGCAGGGCAGAGCCTTCTTTTTATGTACGAGCTTTCGGTCACTTGAAGCGATTGCCAATGAACTTCGCATGAAAATGGGGGCTAACTTCACGCTTTGCGTGCAGGGCGAAGCGCCCAAGTCAGAGCTTCTTGAGCGGTTTAAATCCATGCCTAACGCTGTGCTCGTGGGCTCCATGAGTTTCTGGGAAGGCGTGGATATGAAGGGTGATGCGCTGCAGCTCGTTGTCATTGACAAGATGCCCTTTGCCCAGTTTGATACGCCTGTGGCCCGCGCAAAGAAAGAGTGGTTTGCCGAACAGGGTAAAAACCCCTTTATGAGCTATCAGCTGCCTGAAATGATTACGACTTTGAGACAAGGCGTGGGGCGCCTCATACGCAGTGAAAATGATTTCGGTGTCATTGTTTTCGGTGATAACCGTCTGCTTGAGAAGCGCTACGGGCGGGTGGTTTTGGAGAGTTTGCCTCCGATGATCCGCACTCAGGAATTTGCCCGAGTGTATTCATTTTTGGATAATCCGGATGAGGCTTACTGATGGCCCCGCGCGTTCAATACGGCAAGACCTGGTGGGGATCGGAATGGTTAAAGGCGCTTAATGCCTGTGATCACGCAAACCGCTTGCCCAGAGGGAAAACGTACTGCAATCAGGGTAATGTGCGCGAAGTCAGTATTGATCCTGTTACGCATAAAGTTGAAGCGATTGTTCAGGGTCATTTTGCGGTCTATGAAGTCTCAATAGGACTACGCGCTTTTACTGAAAACGAAACTCAGAGACTGATTGAAGCCATTAAATCCGAGCCTCAGCTTTTGGCGCAGCTGCTGGATCATACATTGCCTTCTGAAGTCAAAAGACTTTGTGATCAATTGGGGCTTGACCTTTTCCCTTCTTCAAGCCTCGATTTAGAGCTTTCCTGCAGCTGCCCTGATTCAGCGCGGCTTTGTAAACACATTGCGGCTGTCATTTATTGGCTCTCAAGAGAAATTGACAACGACCCGTTTATCCTCTTTACGCTTCACGGCGTTAACCTTTTGGAAAAATTAAGTGAAGCTGGCCTTCAGGTTAAAGAGGCTACAGCCGATCATCCCTGCACACTTTACGATTTGCTGCCTGCAGCAGAAGCGATTGTTACGGAAGAAAAAGACAGTCACTACACGCTAAGGACTTTGCCCCTGACACCGATTGATGACGTCGGAGAGAAGATATTTTCCCTGTTGCCCAAGCGTTTTGCTTTGTCTGAAAGTCGGGATTTTCCGGCTGAGCTTTTAAAGTGTCTCAAAAAGAATGCAGCCTACGCTGAATCGCTTTTGAGTCCCTTCGATGATGACAATTCCCTTTTTACCGAAAAAATTTTAAAAGACGTTCGTCAATATAACCGTCATCATTATGTCTTCAGACTTAATCGTGAAAATCTGAGGGATTTTGATTTTTATGATGAAAAAGGAAAAAGAGTTGCTTCAGATGAGGCAATGCGCTTAATCAGCACTCTGATGAGTCTGCCTGAGGCTATGAGCCGAGAGCATTTGAAGTCATCGCTATATGCGCTCAGAGTCCTTTTTCTGTTCACTCAAAGACTCTATCGTGCCCGAGCCGTGATCCCCGTGACGGTTGTCTCGCGCGACGATCCCAATCCCTGGCCGGTGATTTACTGGACTCCGGCAGTTCGACTGAACGCCGCAGCCCGAGCGGTCAGCGACTTTACCGAGGCTTTTAAAGGGCAGATTGATGAACTTTTTGGCTTTGATGGTCTCCCCTTAAAAACCGAAGCTCAAAAAAGCTTCATGGCACTCACACTGGCGCTTACGTTTTGGCATCGGATTTTTTCTAAAAATGCCTCTTTTGACGGTGCAGCCGCCTTGTTTGCTTCGCCCTCAGCAGCAGATCTCTGTGCAGAAGTTAAACCCGTTTTGGCCGAGCATTTTGCGCGCTATCTCAGAGTACTCAATCTCACGCTCAATTTCCCGTGGCTGCCGCAAATTGCCCTGCGTAAAACCAGAGACGGAGCGCTCAATCTGCATTTCCTGATTAAAGCTAAAGAGGATAGGGGTAGACCCATAGATCTGAAAACGCTCTTGAAGTCAGACCAATACGAAAAAGAGCGCTATGCTGCTTTAAATGTTGTTTCGACGCTGCAAAGCCTTTACCCCGTCTTTAACGATCTGACCAACACGGCAACAAAAACCGTAAAGCTCGCCGCCTCAGAGCTTCGCGACTTTCTCTTTGAGGTTTCTCAGGGCCTTACGCTTTTGGGTATTGCCGTATCGATGCCCCTGTCGTTAAAAAAACTCCTTAAGCCCACACTGGTGGCACAGGTGTCTTCCTCAGCAGGCTCGTCTTCTTTTTTCACTCAGGAAAGCCTCAGTGACTTTAACTATCAGATGGCATTGGGAGACTCGGCTTTATCGAAAGATGAGTTTGAAGTTCTCGTGCAACACGCAGGCGAAGTCATCCCCTGGGGTGATCAGTATGTGTATGTCGATCCTCAAGAGATCGAAAAGTACCGGGAAAGACTTCAGAATGCTCCGAAATACAGTCCTCTTGAAAAGGTCAGAGCCCTTTTAACCGGAGAGGTTGACGGCATAGAAGTTTTTGCAACGGATGAGCTTAAAAAACAACTCCAAAATATCGAAAAGGTTAAAGCAGTCAAAGTTCCTCAAACGTTAAAAGCCAGTCTTAGACCTTATCAGCAAAGAGGGTATGAGTGGCTCATTAAAAATATTCGTTTGGGACTCGGATCATTAATTGCCGATGATATGGGGTTGGGTAAAACGCTGCAGGTTATCGCAGCTTTGACCGCTTTAAAAGAAGCCGGTGAATTCAAGGACAAAAAAGCGCTCGTGGTAGTCCCCACGACACTGTTGACAAACTGGAGCCGTGAAATCGAAAAGTTTTCTCCCGCTCTTCGCTACTGTCTTTACCACGGTTCGGAAAGAATATTGCCGCCCTCTGATACTTTCGACGTCCTTTTAACTTCTTACGGCATCGTGAGAAGAGATATTGAAAAGTTGGCTCTTATGCCTTGGAGGTTTTTGGTTATTGACGAAGCCCAGGCCGTTAAAAACCATTCAACAACACTGTCGCAGTCTTTATCGGTTTTAAAGGCTCAGCAGGTCATCGCCATGAGCGGTACGCCCGTTGAAAACCACCTGATGGAATACTGGTCGATCTTTTCGATTATTGAGCCGGGGCTTTTGGGCTCTGAGTCTGACTTTAAGCGCACCTTTGCTGCTCCCATTGAATCTGAGCGTGATCCGAAAGTCATCGATGCCTTAAGAGCTTTAACAAAGCCTTTTATGTTAAGGCGTCTGAAGACCGATAAAAGCATCATTGATGATTTGCCGGAAAAGCTTCTTTCAGACCAATTCGCGCCTTTAACAATTGAGCAGGCGGCACTTTATCAAAAAGTACTTTCCTCAGCGTTAAAGCAAATGAAAAAACTCGAGGATGCGGCAAAAGAAGAGGGAAGCGACTTTAAGATGAAAAAGAGGGCATTGGTACTCAAACTCATGACCTCTCTGAAGCAAATCTGTAACTCTCCTTCGCAATATCTGAAAACTCAGACTGAAACGCCTGACTCGGGCAAGGGGACTTTGTTATTGGAACTGATCGGCAGAAACCTTGAAGCCGGCCGCAAAGTTCTGATATTCACTCAATACCGTGAAATGGGTCTAAGGCTTCAGACGTGGATTCAAAAAGCGATGAATCTCAGAGCACCATTTCTGCACGGAGGGGTAAGTATTAAAGAGCGCAGTCGGATGGTTGATGAATTTCAAACGGATCCATCCGTTCAAGTCATGATTTTATCTTTAAAAGCAGCAGGAACCGGTCTCAATTTAACAGCGGCCTCTGCTGTCATTCACTATGATCTTTGGTGGAATCCTGCGGTTGAATCTCAAGCAACCGATCGTGCCTACAGAATCGGTCAGAAAAAAGACGTAGAGGTTTATCGTTTTGTGACGGCCGGTACCTTTGAAGAAAAAATCAATGAAATGCTCAAAAGCAAAAAAGAGCTGGCAGATTTAACTGTACAGAGCGGAGAGACATGGATTGGTGATCTGGAAAGCAAACAGATCGAAGAGATTTTTAAATTAACACATTGAATCCTTAAAAATCTAACTTAAGCTAAGTGCGAAGACGATGATATTTTTGGTGTATATAATGATAGATGCTTAGGCGCATATCCTCTTTTTTTTAACATGAGGTGAATATGACTGAACTTACTGCTCGCACAAAAAGTGTTAAATGGAATATTTCTGTCACTCCCGAATTTGATGAGGCAACTCGAATTTTTCTTGCATCACAGGGAGGGAAAAAAGGTGCACTGTCTAATCTTGTTAAAAAGGCTGTTTCGCGCTACATATTGGCGTCTTTAACAGCAGAAGCTAAATTAAAGGTGAGCAACTCCGGATTGTCGCAAACAGAACTGGATAAGATCATTGCAGATGGGATTGCGTGGGCAAAGGATAACAATTAATGAAAGTTGTTATTGATACAAATGTGTTGATCTCGGCTCTCATATCGCCTAACAATCCACCTGATTTAATTCTTCGTTCCTGGATAGCAGGAAAGTTTGAATTACTAACTTCGGAAGAGCAGCTTGACGAAATCAAGAGAGTTTCTCGATACAAACATCTTCGGGCAATTATTGAGCCGCATCTGATTGGTTCAATGATTAACCGAATGAGAGGATTGGCGATAATAGTTAAACCTCAAGCCATTAATTCAGAAGAAGCTCTTGATCCTGACGATAACTTTTTGATTTCAATTTGTGAGACCGGATTAGCAAATAATTTAATCACAGGTGATCACCGAGCTGGGCTTTTGTAGAGAAAGCATATCGGTTTTACGGAAATTCTAACGGCATCTGAATTTGCAAAACGATATCTGGGCTGGGATGAGGATTTTTCAAGACAATAAAAATTAAAGACTCCCGCAATTGCGGGAGTCTTGAAGAAATATAGTTTTTAACGCTGACGGTTTTGATTTAGTTCCAGCACTCGATTGACGTCACTTTCCAGATCCGTGACGCCCAATTCCCGATAGCAGTCCCGAATCAATTCGAGCGCGTCATCGGAATAAGGTGTCTGCTGGAAGGTTTTCACGACATTTTGCGCACGTTCAATAGCTGCCACATATGCATGGCGGTCGTAGTAGAACTTCGCGATGTTGTACTCATGATGAGCCTGAGACAGAACGAGTTCATGCATGCGGCGGCGGGCTTCGTGAGCGTAGCGTGACTGCGGGAAGCGCTCGATCAACTCTTTAAACGTATCAAAAGCGGTTTGGGCAGCGTCGGAGTCACGTTCATAAATGTCGTTCGTGAGCAGGAGCGTAAAAATCGTATCGCGCTGGTTCAAAGTAGCCAAAGCTTTCAGGTACAGTACGTAGTCACTGTTGGCATGATTGGGGTACTGACGGAGGAACCGGTCACAGGCCTGAATACACTGTGCGGCATCACCGTCACGCCAATAGGCGTAAGCGCTTTCAATTTGAGCCTGCTGAGCGTAGCGCCCGAACGGATAACGGCTTTCCAATTTTGTGTAATAATCTTGCGCGCGAGCCCAGTCGCTGTCTTCAGCTGCAGTGCGAGCTTCTTCGTACAGACGGTCAGCGTCCCAGCCTTGGGTAATATCTGTTTCGATTTGCGTGCAGCCGGCGCCAAGAGCCGCTGCTGTGGCGGCTAAAATAAGAGTTGCCGCACGGGTGCGCAATTGATGTAAAGTTAGTGCCATTGATGTGACTCTAGAGTAATGCGGTCAATTGATTCACGGATTATAACGATCAGACCGCCTCAGACTCAAGTGATTTTAAGGATTTATATGTCAGTGACTTCCGAAGAAGCTCTGTATTTTGTTGTCGATGATGCCGGATCCGGTGAGCGACTCGATAAAGTGCTTGCCGTTTTGATGCCGTCTGTGTCTCGTGCTCGCCTTCAAAAGTGGATCGAAGAGGGCGCAGTGACCGTGAATGGTGAAGTGGCCCAAAAGATCCGTCAGAAAGTCGCTGCCGGTGATGAAATTGAAGTTTTGGAGCAGCCGAGCCCCGAAGAGCTTGCCTTTAAACCGGTACCGATGGATCTTGATGTCGTCTATGAAGATGAGACTTTATTGGCCGTTAACAAACCTGCAGGGCTCGTGGTGCATCCGGCCGCCGGTCACTGGGATGACACGCTTTTAAACGGTCTCTTAGCTCGTAATCCTGAATTAAAATCGCTGCCGCGTGCGGGTATCGTGCATCGTCTTGACCGTGATACAACAGGACTCATGGTGGTTGCCAAGACGCTCGAAGCGCAGACTGATCTCATTCGTCAGCTTCAGGCACGGACGGTTAAGCGCGAATACTGGGCGATTGTTTTCGGTGAAGCGCCTGAGGCGGGCTTTATTGAAGAGCCCATAATGAGAGATCCCCGTTCACCCATGCGCTTTTGTGTCGGTCAGGGCCCGAGAGCCAAAGAAGCTAAAACACATGTAAGGTGTGTGGATGTGGGTTTTGTGCCCGGAATCGGTCAGACACCCATTAAAGTGTCATGGGTTGCCTGCCGGCTTGATACCGGCCGCACGCACCAGATTCGTGTTCACATGCAGTGGGCAGGTCTGCCCTTAGTCGGAGATCCTGTCTATAAAGGTAAAATGGGTAAATTGCCCGAAGATTGTCCTTTAGCCATAATGAAACGTCAGGCTTTACATGCTTCAAGACTCGGACTCATTCATCCGGTGACGCGTGAAGCGATGCAGTGGTTTGTTCCTGCACCGGCTGATTTAACCCAACTCATGGATGAGTTGGGTTTCGGTCCGACCGATGAACCCGTAACAGTTTTTGAAAAATAGGATTTTCGATAATGATTGACGATACAACCAAACCGGCTTTAGCCATTATGCAGCCTGACTGGGCTTCGATTTGCCCGGCAAACGTTGATGCTTTGATGACGCTTCGCGCAGGCGGTGTCTCTTCCGGCCCCTTCGGTGATAAAGACGGCATCGGAGGCTTTAATGTCGGACTCTACACAGGCGACGTTCCTGTCTGCGTGAATATGAACAGACAGCTTGCCGCTCAGCTTGTGCCAGCCGACCCCAAGTGGCTCAAACAGGTCCATGGCACTGAAGTTGTCGATGCCGAAACCGCAAAGCCTGAAGAAGAGGCTGATGCAAGCACTGCGGTGACGCCCAATACGGTTTGTGTGGTTCAGGTAGCCGATTGTCTGCCTGTTCTGATCGCTGAAAAAGAAGGTAAGGCAGTTGCCGCCGTTCATTGCGGCTGGAGAAGCCTTGCGGGCGGCATTCTTCAAAAAACGATTCAAAGACTTCGTGAGCGAACGGGCAATCCTGATGCTCAATTTAATGCTTGGTTCGGTCCCCGGATCGGCGATGACGATTTTGAAACGGGCGCTGAAGTGCTTGAAGCAATGAAAGCGACGATCAGCGGCGCAGAAGTGGCTTTCAGAGAAAAAGAAAACGGCCAATACCTCTGCTCGCTCACCACTTTAGCTCGCATGGCGCTCCTGCAGGTTGGTGTGGAAGACGTGGTTGAAGCGCGTCACAGCACATACGCCAATGCCGAACTTTTCTACAGCTATCGCCGTGACGGCAAGACGGGTCGTCATGCCGCTATGATTTGGATTAAGGCTTAAAAGACATGAGAAATCACGGACGAATCGGGGTGGTGTCCATGGGGTGCCCGAAGGCACTGGTGGATTCCGAACGCATTATGACTCAATTGAGAGCCGAAGGCTATGAGATTGTCGGCTCTTACAGCGATGCGGATTTAGTGATCGTTAATACCTGCGGCTTTTTAAATGAAGCGGTGGCCGAAAGTGTTGAAGCTATTAATGAAGCCATGCAGGAAAACGGTCGTGTGATTGTGACCGGGTGCCTGGGTGCTAAAAAGCATCTTGACGGTACGGCCTACCTCGATGATGTCTGTCCGGATGTTTTAGGAGTGACGGGACCGGGTGAATTCGATAAAGTCTATTCACTTGTGCATCAATATTTGCCTCAGCCTCACAGCCCCTATTGGGACCTTGTGCCTAAGACCGGTCTGAAACTTACCCCTTCGCATTACGCCTATCTCAAAATCAGCGAGGGGTGCAACCATAAGTGCGCCTTTTGCATCATTCCGCAGTTAAGAGGAAAGCTTGTGAGCCGCCCGATCGGGGAGGTGCTTCGGGAAGCGGAAATTCTCCGTGAAAGCGGCGTTAAAGAACTTATGGTCATCAGCCAGGATACCTCTGCCTATGGCGTTGATCTGCGCTACCAAATTGACTTTAACGATGAGGGTAAGGCCCTGCGTACCCGCCTTCTTGATTTGGCGCGTGAATTGGGTGAACTCGGCATGTGGATTCGTCTGCATTATGTTTACCCCTATCCTGCGGTTGATGAAGTGGTGGAACTGATGGCTGAAGGCAAAATCCTGCCTTATCTCGATATTCCTTTTCAGCATGCGCATCCTCGGGTGCTTAAAGCCATGAAGCGGCCGGCTGCTGCAGAAAAAACGCTCGAGCGCATTCAGGCGTGGCGAAAGATTTGTCCGGATTTAACGATCCGCTCAACCTTTATTGCCGGTTTCCCGGGAGAAACAGAAGAGGAATTTCAGTATCTGCTCGACTTCTTAAAAGAAGCGCAGCTCGACCGTGTGGGCTGCTTTGCCTACTCTCCCATTGAAGGGGCACCGGCTAACGAATTGCCCGGCGCTTTGCCTGATGAAGTCCGCGAAGAGCGCCGTGATCGCTTTATGCAGGTTCAGACTGAAATTTCCGAAGCCCGTATGGCAAAGAAAATCGGTACGATTCAGAAAGTCATTATTGATGAGCCGGAAGATGAGGATGGAGTGGCTATCGGGAGAACCACCGCCGATGCTCCTGAAATTGACGGCATCATTTATGTGACAATGAAAACTCACCTCAATCCCGGTGACATTGTTGATGTTAAAGTGACCGCTAATCAGGAGTATGACCTGATCGGTCTTCATGTGACTGAGAAATAGGACGCAGTCCATGCGAGTGAGACACTTTATCAAACGTCTTTTCGCATTGGCTCTTGGCCTCTTTTTGCTCATTGAGGGTTACTACATCGCTCAGGTACTCTGGTACAGCATCAGCCCTATCGAAACCTCTGCCTATATCGAAAGTGAGAAAGAGCGTCTGGGGAAAGTGCAGTTTAAGCCGGTTTTACTCAAAAATATTTCCTCAGACATGGTTAAGGCTACTGTGGCGGCTGAAGACGTGAATTTTATGGAACACTTCGGCATTGAATGGAAAGCCACGGGTGAAGCTTTTGTGAATAATGTGATTGAAGGGGAGAGAGCGCCCGGCGGCTCAACCATTACTCAGCAGACGGTTAAAAATCTCTTTTTAACGCATGAAAAAAGTTATTTGAGAAAATTCCAGGAAATGATTTTGTCTTTGGTGATGGAAGTGACCTGGTCCAAGGGCAGAATTCTTCAGACTTATCTCAACATTGCCGAATTCGGTGAAGGCATTTTCGGAGTTGAGGCGGCGGCAAGACATTACTATGGTGTGAGCGCAAGACAGCTTACTCATTGGCAAAGCGTGTGGCTCGCTGCCATTTTATCCAACCCCAGATATTACGAATTGCATGGCTCAACCGATTGGCTTCGTCATCGAATTGATGTTATTGAAGGTTCGATGAAAGAACCTCAGTTTGTTTCCATTAATAACCGGATGCGCTAAGCCGCAGGACGCATTTTTCGTTCATTGATGCGTTTTTGAAGCATAAGGTAAGCAAGCGTTCCGTAGAGAGCAGCCTGAAGCAAATTAATCAGAACTAAAGACGCGATATTGGAAAACGATGCGCCTTCCTGGCTCGCGAGAACAATTGCCTGACAGCCCGGCGTTGTCGGGATCATCCAGGCAAAGGGCAGCACCCAGGCGGCAAAGTTTTCCATCGGGAAAACCAATCCGGAGAGAAAAACGCTCGGAGCAGAAGCTAAAACGAGCCCTGCGGCATAGCGGTTGGTATTCATCCAAAGCGCCATGAAGACAGCCAGTGTTGTCAATGAGAGTGTAAAAGCGACGATGGCAATTAAGGTTGCAGAAAGATTACCCAATGTCGGCATCGTTAAAACGGATAATCCGAATCCCTCGATAAATGAAGCCCAGAACAGGGCAATAAACCAAAATCCTAAAAAGACCGGTAAAAAGTTTGTGGGCGACTGCATCGCGTGATTGAAAAAATCGGGCGCTTTTTCTGCCGAGAGCCAACCGCCTAAGGCAATGCCGACACCGAATAAAAGGACTGCCTGAACAATGACGATGGCTACCATCGGGACCGTATAGTAGCCGTAGCCCGAGATGTTATTGAAGAGATCCTGAGAGGTGAAGGCCGAGGGTGCCATGCTCATCTGTTTAACAACGATGGGGTTAAGCCCCTGAGCGACAAGACGTCTTGCCGACTCGACGATGTTTTCCTCAGCCACAATCGTCAGAAGAGAAGCAGTCACTGCTCTGCCTTTCACAGGAAGGGCTCCGTTTGAGAAAACCGTCACAACAGTCGGCTCGCCTCGGCCGATATCTTCAGAAAAACTGTCTCCGATCACAACCATGACGTCGACTTCAGAGCGACGAAAGGCATTTTGCGCCGCGCTAAAGTCAGCGGTTTTGAGAACGGCCTCAACAACCGATGTTGATTCAATCTTATCGGTTAAATCCTGAGATGCGCGGCTTTGATCCATGTCGACAATGGCGGTCGGGACTTTGACAATAATCTGATTGTCATAAGGCAGCGCATAGAAAATGAGATAAAAGAGCGAAGCAATCGCAAAAATCATGAAGCTGTCGTGAGAGAAAACAGCTTTGCGGATTGTCTCAAGAAAAACGGTCAAAGCTCTCATTCGGTGCTCTCCTTTTCAAGAGCACAGTCTTTTGTGATGCGCTTTTTGAAGAATAAATACCCCAAACCGAACCAAAGCAAAGCGAATAGACAGAGCTTGCCGAGCGTCCAAAGTGAACTTGTGAACGGAGCATCCAATATCCACTGCTCACCCTGGAATTGGAAATAATGCGTCAGAGGAAACATCATCGCCAGCCACTGAATGGGCTGTGCCATAGAGTCAAGCGGATAGGAAAAACCGGTGTAGGGGAAGATCGGGGCAATGTAGCCAACGGTGCAGCTTAAAACGATCACCCACCCCAAGGGCATCACGAAACCGATGAGAAAAACCGGTAAAGTGCACATCACTGCCATAAAAAGGGCAAGTCCGATGAGCCACAAAATAAGTGACCCCTGCACCCACCAGCCGAGAAATCCCGTCATAAGGGCGACGTACATAAAGCCGTAGAACGTATAAAGCGCCCACCAGGGGATAGCTTTACCTAAAAAAGCAATAAGAGGGCTGCCGTTGGCGGTTTTTATCCAGTCATTGACCGTTTTTTGCCGCCACTCAAGTAACAGCCGACTGGCAAGCGCCAATGCGAGCCCCAGATGCAAAATACCGGGGATAAGCGTCGGCAGAATGTAAGCCTGGAAATTAAAAGCGATGTTGCCGAGCGTCACCGAGTGAACGCTCATTAATGCCGTTGCTCTTTGGGTTTGCTCAGAGTTAAGTCCCGCTGTTTGAGCCAGGCGTTGAAATTTTTCCGTCTGAAACGCTAAAAGGGCCTGCTTGATATCCAATTCAAGCGTTGTTGCAATGGCATAGAGTGTTTTTGGAAAGTAAAGCTCCAGAGAAGAAGCGGTAGGTTTGGAGCCTCGGTCAAGCCAATTGTGCGGAATGACAATATAAGCGTAGATATCGGCTTTTTTAACTGCTTCGTCAGCTGCAAGGGGAGAAGTGAAGCTTACGAGTTCGACGCTGGGCAGCGCATCAAGTTTCACCTCGAGCTCAATCGACTCGGGTTTATTGTCTAAATTAACAATGCCGACCGGCACATTGCGAATCATTCCGTCACCGAACAGACCGGCGATCAGCAGGCACCAGACGACAGGCATCACGATAAACATCGCGATGTCCCAGGGATTGGCGATGACCGCTGAGACTTCACGCTTAATGCTTGCCGCAAGTGCCCTGATATCCATAGTGCTCAAGATTAACGGTTAATAATGACACTCATGCCGGGGCGCAGATTGGGTACAGATGAAGTCGGGCGGGCTCGCACTTCAAAGGTTCTCAAGTCGTAGCCGCTTGACTGGCGGGTTGCGCGCCAGGTGGCATAGTCGCCTCTTGGGTTAATAAAGTACACCTTAAACTGTACGTCTTTAAGTCCTAAAGCCGGAATCTCGGCTTTAAGAACCGTGTCCTTTGTGACATTGACCATGTCGTCTTCACGGATGTTAAAGACCGCCCATTGATCGGTTAAATCCACCAGTGTGGCAAGCGGTAAGCCAGCTGCTGCAATTTCTCCGACTTCAACGTAGACGCGGGAGACTTCACTAGCAATGGGGGAAGTAACATTTTTTTCTTTAACAAGGCTTGCCACCTGATCGACTCCGCCTTCAGCCTGGGCCGCAAGAGCGCCCGCCGCTTCTTTTTCCTGGGTTCGGGCACCGGTTTGGGCGATATCGTACTGTTCGCGCGCAGCAGCCAAAAGTTCTTCAGCGCTGCGTTTCTGAGCCAAAGCCTCATCGTACTTTTGCTTTGAAATCAGACCTTCTTTGTAAAGTGCGTGAACGCGGGTATAGGTTTTTTGAGCCAACTGCTGACCGGCCTGAGCCCGAAGCATCTGAGCCTTGGCAGCTCGGATTTCCTGAGGACGGGCGCCTTCATCAACGAGACTGGCTTTGGCAGCGGCAGCTGATTTCAGAGCCTGCACTTCTCTTAACTTCGCTTCAACTTCAGGTATAGCCAAGGTCATCAAAATTTGCCCGGCACTTACATTGTCGCCTTCATGAATGATGAGTGAATCAATACGTCCGGTGACTTTGGCGGCGACATCTACGGTTTTGGCCTGCATCACACCGTAAAAAGGCTCTTTAGACGGGTGTGTTCCCATCCAAAAACCGCCCGCCAATACTAAAGCACAGGCAACAGCCGCGCCGACTATGACAGGCTTTGTGAGTTTGGTATTTTTCTGCGTCATTGTTCAATCACCGTTATATTCGGACGGGTTAAAGCGTCCATGAAATCAATCATCCGACCGCTCGCAGCATGCAGTAAAGAGTAGGAGACAACGAAACGATAAGCCGCTACCCTTTGAGCCACTTCTGCAGCAATGAGTTTATTGCGGGCATCGTTGACATCGTCTACTGTGGAGAGACCTTCTTTAAAAGAGCGCTCGCGCAGTCTGACATTTTCTTTTGCCAGATCAATTGAGCTTGTGGTCAGGCGATACTGTTCGAGCGCCTGAGTGCTCTTTAGCCACGCCACTTCAACCACTTTGTTGATTTCATTTCTTGCCTGACTTTGGGCAGCTTGAGCTTTGTTGACCAAGGCTTGGGCACCTCCCACCCGAGATGAACGGTCACGGTTATCCCAAAGTGTGAAGCTCACGCCGATTCCTGCGATCCAATCGGGCTCGGGCAGCGTCAGGTAGTGCTTAATCATGTTGTAATGACCGAATAAGTACACCTGAGGGTGATAGGCGCTTTTAGCGGCCTGAACACCCATGCGGGCCTGCTCGTGCTGGGCTTCAAGTGCTTTTAAGGTCGGATTGTTTGCAATCGCCAAATCCTGCCAGTAAGACAGAGTCTTCAAATCCTTTGTGACAAACATCGGGGTTTCAAGGCTGCCTACTTCCTTTTCCCGAAGCAGATCGGCGAGTTCTGTTTCGGCGACCTGTCGGTCTGTTTGTGAGGCGATGAAATCACGCTCTGCGGCATCACGGTTGACCTGTGCGCTCATGCGTTCGATTTTGGCAATGAGGCCGGCCTTTTCAAACTTTTTAGCCCGATTAAGATCTCGTTCCTGTTGCTTTAAAAGATCGGCTCTTAATTTTTCGACACTTCGGGCAAGCTGCACACCAAAGTACTTCTGAACCAAGAGCGTATCGAGCTCATCCTGAGTTTTATCATGCCCGGCACGAGCCTGTCTTAATGCTGCTTCAGAGGCGTTTTGTTTTGCACTGATGGCGCCGCCTGTGTAAATCGGCCACATGAGGTCAATGGAAGCTCGGGGACCTGAAATATCCTCTTCCATGTCGATTTTGAATTTGTTTTGACCCAGAAGCGATCCGATTTGAGGCAGCTGCGGCATCATCTGACCGAAAACTGCACCGGCAGAACCCAGGGGATTGTCAAAAGCCATATGGATATCTTTGCGGCCTTCAACCTGCTGGGCATTTAAACTGATTTTGGGTCCCGACAGTGATCGGGCTTCTTTGATCTGCTCAGTCTTCTGATCGATTTCTGCCTGACTGATTTTGAGCATATCGGCTCTTTGCTGCATCATCAGACGTGCCTGCTGAAAGCTTACGCCCGCAGCCGCGGCTGACTGTGCGCCGAACATTGCACAAAATAGAGTGGTTAAAACAAAGTTTTTCATCAACACTTTTTTATCCTGGTCCTCAAAGGGCATTGTAGCCTTAAATTTCTATCTTTCGGCTCGTTCTTTCGTATCGAGTGACTTCACAAATCCCCGTAAGTACGCCAAGCGAGAATCAATCGTCGGCGTCGAAGTCTCAATTTTGAGTTTGGTGGGACCCATCATGCGCATATTTTTGCTTTTTTGCATGACTTCAATGAGTCTCATCGGCTCAAAATTGGGTTTGGCCGCAAAGGTGATAATCATCACTGACTCCGTTGCCTCGATGCGTTCAATTCCCAAGTGCTGACAGTAAAGGCGCAGTCTGTGAGTTTCAATCAAAGTATTGGCCTGAGGCGGCAGTTTTCCGTATCGGTCCCCCAATGCTTCTCGAACGGTTTCGATGGCGTTGAATGATTCACAGCTTGCGAGCTCTTTATAAAAAGAGAGTCTTTGGTGAACATCTTCAACATAATCGGCAGGCAGCAGGGCAGGTGCGTGCAGATTGATTTCTGCCATGGCCTGAAACGGTGCATCCAAATCAAAAGACTCGTTATTGCGCATGCTTTTAACTGCGCGTCTGAGCATCTGGTTATAAAGATCGTAACCGACGGCGGCAATTTCACCGGACTGGTGTTCACCCAATACTTCGCCTGCGCCGCGGATTTCCAAGTCGTGCATGGAAAGATAAAAGCCGCTGCCCAAGTCCTGAAGGTTCTGAATAGCTTCAAGGCGCTTCTGAGCATTTTGCGTCATGGCTTCTTTGCCGGGTGTCAGAAGGTAAGCATAGGCCTGATGATGACTTCGGCCCACACGGCCTCTTAACTGGTGCAATTGAGCCAGACCGAATTTATCTGCCCGATGCATGATGATGGTGTTGGCGGTCGGTACGTCAATGCCCGTTTCAATAATTGTCGTGCAAAGCAAAAGGTTATACCTTTGCTGATAGAAGTCTCGCATGACGCTTTCAAGTTCTCGCTCATTCATCTGCCCGTGACCCACCACAATTCGGGCTTCGGGAATAAGCTGCGCGAGCTGTTCACGCCTGTTTTCAATCGTTGAGACATCGTTATGAAGGAAATAGACTTGACCGCCGCGCTTGAGTTCCCGCATAACAGCTTCGCGAATCACCTCGGGTGTCTCTTTTCTCACAATTGTTTTAATTGAAAGACGCTTTTCAGGCGCAGTCGCAATGACAGAAAAAGAGCGTATGCCTTCAAGACTCATTGCAAGCGTTCTGGGAATAGGTGTCGCCGTTAAGGTTAGTACATCGACTTCAGCTCGAAGTTTTTTGAGAACTTCTTTTTGTCTGACACCGAACCGGTGCTCTTCGTCAATGACGACCAAACCGAGTCTGGCAAAATGCACTTTTTCGGATAAAAGCTTGTGCGTGCCCACCACTATGTCAATCGTGCCTTTTTCAAGGCCCTCGATCACCTGAGCGCTTTGTTTGGCGCTTCTGAAGCGGGAGAGCTCCGCTACGGTCACAGGCCAGGCAGAGAAGCGATCTTTAAAGGTGTGCGCGTGCTGCTCGGCTAAAAGTGTTGTCGGGCAAAGGATAGCTACTTGCTTTCCGCCCATGACAGCCGCAAACGCCGCGCGCAATGCAACCTCCGTTTTCCCGAAACCCACATCACCGCATACCAATCGGTCCATGGGCTTGTCAGACTTCATATCATCGAGCACAGCCTCAATGGCAGCCTGCTGATCGGCTGTTTCCTCAAAAGGGAAGCTCTCAGCAAAAGCTTCATAATCCGCGCGGGAAAAATGAAAGGCGTGACCGTGGCTTTTTTCTCTTAATGCGTAAAGATTTAAGAGTTCTGCTGCCGTGTCTCTGACTTTTTCGGCGGCTTTCTTTTTCGCTTTTTCCCAGTCGTTTTTGCCCAGATTGTGTAACGGAGCGTGTTCGGCATCGCTGCCGCTGTAGCGTGAAATCAACTGCAGCTGAGCAACAGGGACAAAAAGTTTGGCATCGTTTGCGTAGTCTAAGCGCAAGAATTCTTCGCTGCCGTTGACGGTCTCAATCGTTTGAAGACCGGCGTAGCGGCCCACACCGTGCGCGATATGAACAACCGGATCGCCGATTTTCAGTTCTGCCAGGTCGCGGATCATCATATCGACGTTGCTGGCATGACTTTGCCGTCTTAAAACCCGTTTGGGTGTTGAGGCATAAAGTTCGGTTTCAGTGAGAAGCGTGATTCCCTCAATGCTCATTCCCTGATAAAGCGGGCCCACGGTAAGCATGACAGGCTCATCAGCTCGGCAGAAACTGTCAAAATTTTCTACGTAAGGAATTTTCAAGCCGTTTCGGTCAAAAAGCTGGGCCATGGTTTCGCGCCGGCCGTTGCTCGGTGCCATGATGAGCACACGGTGCTTTCTCGTCTTTTCCTCATCGATCAAACGTTCAAGGTTTTCAACAGGGTTTTCAGCTTTGCGGTCGACAAGGATGCGCTTGGCAGGTTCGGATTCATCAATTTTGGCCTGAAAGCGAATGAATGCTTTTAATTGAGTAAAAAAGGCTTCGCTATTCATGTAGAGCGACTGCGGGGGCAGGACCGGACGCTCGGGATCAGCTTTCAGAAATTGGTAGCGGCCCTGAGTTTCTTCAAAAAAGCGATTCAAAGCGCCTTCATTGTCGCCCAAAAGACCGATCAGTGTTTCGTCAGGATTCAAGTAATCGAAAAAGGTGGCTCTTTCATCAAAAAAGAGCGGCAGATAATATTCAATGCCCGCATCAATCACACCGTGGCTGAGATCTTTATAGAGGATGGCTTTAGTGGGGTCACCCGTAAAATGCTCACGCCACTTGGCTCTGAAATTAACGAGTGCCTGTGCATCAACCGGAAATTCTCTACCCGGGAGGATCCGCACTTCATCAACGAGCTCTAAAGAGCGCTGAGTATCCGGATCAAATGTGCGGATTGAATCAATTTCGGTATCAAATAAGTCAAGTCTGAAGGGGTGTGCAGCGCCCATTGGAAAGATGTCAATGAGGCTGCCGCGGACACTGAATTCTCCTGGAGCAACGACTTGGCTCACATGCTGATAGCCTGCACTCACGAGCCGTTCGCGTAATGTGGCAGCGTTGATTTCTTCTCCTTTTTTAAAGAAAAAGACGCGGCCAGCCATATATTGCGGCGGGGCAATGGTTTGGGCGGCAGTGGTGCAGGTCAGCAGTATGGCATCAAGCGTATCTTTTTTCTCTTTTCGCTTCGAAAGCTTATAGAGAATTTCCAGCCTTTCACTCACCAAATCCTGATGGGGACTCACCAAGTCGTAAGGCAATGTTTCCCAGTCGGGGAAGTACGCTACATTGAGCTCAGGCGAGAAATACTGCATATCGTCACGCAGTCTCAGGCACTGTGAGGCATTGTCGGCAATCAGAACCAAAACCTTATTTTGTTCACGGGCAATCAGAGCAGCCTGAGAAAGCCACAGGGCATCGGCGCTCGGTGCATTAATAGAGAGCGTGCGTTTGGCTTTATTGCTCAAGTGGGTAATGTCGCGACTGATTCTTTCTCGAAGAGCTTCAAACATAGATATCCCTTTTTCGTTGGAGGCTAATTATCGCTTTTTTTTGAAATTTTCGATATTTTGCGTTCCAATTTTCGACTGATTCAAAATCTTCAACCGCTGATATAGAATCATGCCGCAAAAGGAGAAATGAATGGCATTAACAGGAGACTCTAAACTTTGGCGTGGCATATTTTGCACGCTTGCGGGCGGTATCGGATGGGGTTTTTCCGGAGCCTGCGGTCAGTATCTCTTTTCCTATCAGGATGTGCGTCCGGACTGGCTCACCGTAGTGAGAATGCTGATTGCCGGTTTTTTGCTATGTGTTTTCTTTTTCCCGGCTCACAAAATGTCCATGCTCCCGATTTTCAGACCGGGTCTTCATTGGATATGGATTCTCATTTACGCGCTGGGCGGACTGATGATCAGCCAGTTCGGCTATCTGACCGCCGTTGACTATACGAATTCCGGTACAGCCACCATGCTCGTTTATTTCAATCCTGTTTTTATTTTGGCGGCTGTGTGTCTGATGCAAAAGAGAGTGCCTTCAGCTCGTGAGCTGCTGGCAATCGGCTGCGCATTTGCAGGTACTTTTTTTGTTGCCACTCACGGCGATGTCACACATTTAGCGATTTCAGCTCAGGGACTCTTTTGGGGTCTTGCGAGCGCTTTAGGTATTGCGGTCTATACGATTTTGCCGGCTCGTTTTCTTTCAAAATATCCGACGCAGCCGCTAATGGGCGTCGGGATGCTGGTGGGCGGCCTTATTACCGCTGCCGCAATCAAATTCCCGTCTATTGAGTATCATCTTGATGTCTACGGCATACTGGCACTGATTTTAATTATCCTTCTCGGTACGATTGCAGCCTTTATGCTCTATATGCAGGGCGTTGCGGACTTGGGCAGCGTTAAAGCCAGTATGATTGCCTGTGTTGAACCGATATCGGCTGCGATTTTTTCCGTTGTCTTTTTCGGTACACACTTTGTGGTCATGGACTATTTAGGATTTGCCTTTATTATTGCTACGATATTTGTTCTAGGCAGACGATAAACATTATGAGTAAGAAAAGATTATTGATTCCGGCTGCCGGAGTCGGGGAGCGGATGAAAATCGGCTATCCCAAGCAGTATTTGCCGCTTTTAAACGGACAAACCATGCTGGAAGTGACAGTCAATCGCTTGGCTGCCATGGATTTTTTTGATTCAATAGCTGTCGTTGTATCCGCTGATGACAGCTATATCGATCGATGCCGATTCCAAGGTCCTGTCACTATCTTTCGCTGCGGAGGCAAAACGCGGGCAGAATCAGTCCTAAACGGTCTTGATGCTCTATGTCCCGGTGCCGATGATTGGATCTATGTTCATGATGCGGCGCGCCCCTGTGTGGATTATGAAGCTATTGAAAGATTGGATGAGGCACTCAGGAGCCGAGAGCTCGATGGAGCTATTTTGGCAATCGCCGTTACCGACACCATCAAGTGGGTTGGCAAAGAGGGCCTTATAGAAAAAACGATTGACCGTTCGCACTGCTATCGGGCACAAACCCCGCAGGTCTTTCGGGCAAAACCTCTAATTGAAGCACTTAAAGCCAATCTTGAATCGGTAACCGATGAAGCGGGGGCCATGGAAAGAGTGGGCGCTAAAGTCGGCGTTGTTGCCGGATCGCCTTTTAATATTAAAGTGACCTATCCGGAAGATATTGAAGCCGTTCAAAATTTTTTAATCAAAGAGAAAGAAAAATGAGTTTTCGAATCGGACAGGGCTATGACTTGCATCGCCTGGTTGAAGGACGTCCTTTAATTTTGGGCGGTGTACAGATTGATTATGAGAAGGGACTTCTGGGGCATTCTGATGCGGATGTCCTTTTGCATGCCATTACCGATGCACTTTTGGGTGCTGCCGGGCTTGGGGATATCGGCAGGCATTTTCCGGATACGGATCCGGCCTATAAAGGCGCCGACAGCCGAGTCCTTTTATCTCAGGCCGTCTCTCTTGTGGTCAAGGCCGGTTGGGCCATCGTCAATATTGACGCAACCGTCATTGCACAGGCGCCGAAATTAGCGCCTCATATGGATAAAATCCGTGATTCAGTTGCGCACTGTGTAGGCGTTGATTTGCAGCGCGTGAATATTAAAGCGAAAACTAAAGAAGGGTGCGACGCAGTCGGCCAAAAAGAAGCGATCGAAGTTCATGCGATCGCTTTGCTTGAAGCTCTCTAAGTCGGAGTTCTTCAGGCGTTGTTTTGCGGCGGCAAAAGGGTATCGGTTGGCGCCGTCTGCTCTTCAAGCGCAGGTTTTTCGTTTTTCTTATTGGCTAGTGGCATCACAAGCTCAACAATCAAACCGTGCGGGTGGTTGGACGACAACTTAATCCGCCCGCCCGAGCGTTTGACCACACGTACAACAATGGCCAAACCAAGCCCGGCGCCCTTTGTGCCGCCGCGGGCTGTATCACCCCTTTCAAAGGGGCGCACGATGCGGGCCATTTCTTCGGGTGCGACACCGACGCCTTTATCACAGATTCTTAAAACCGCGTCCTCGCCCTGGCGCAATACCTGAATATTGAGTTCAAGCAGACCCGAGTCAACCGTCCGTCCGTAACGATCGGCGTTAACAAGCAGATTTTGGACAGCGCGGACAAGCTCTGTGGGGTGAGCCATCACGAAGAGGTTCCCCATGATGCTCGTTTCCATACGAACATCCGGCTTAGTGCGAAGGCGCATGTCATCGATCGTTTCATAGACCATAGCCCCTAAATCCACGCGTTCCAGCGGCTGTTTGCTGCGCTTGGCATAGGCCATAAACTGATTGACGATATTTTCCATCTGCTCCAGGTCGCTTACCATCGCATCGCGGGAGTCATCAGGCAAATCGGCCAGTTCAATTTCAAGCCGCATGCGGGTTAACGGCGTTCTTAAATCATGAGAAACGCCGGCTAAAAGCAGCTCACGGTCATCTTCCATGCGCTCGAGTTCCTGCACCATATGATTAAAGCTCTTATTGACAGCTTCAATTTCAGCCGTGCGGGTTTTCTCAGGCAAAGGTTCCGGTTTTTCACCGCGCCCCAATTTCTTAGCTGCGGCGCTTAATTCTGCAAGCGGTCTAACAGTACGCTGCGTCAAAACAGTGGCGCCCATGGTACCGACGAGAAAGGCCACAAAAGCCCACCAGATCCAGGTGGTTCCAAACGGGGGATCGAGAAGGTCGCTGCGAATTAAAAGCCAGTAATCGTCGCCTTCAATCTGCATGGAGACCCAAACGCCGGGCTCGTTATTGACCTGACCGGCCACAATCGTGTCGTTACCCAGAACCTCTTTAGTTTGATGTTCAATAAGTTGAGGAATACTGCCTTGTGCGTCCAGAGGCTTCCAACTGTCCGTGTTTTCCTTCGGGATAATGCGAACGCCTTCCCGATAGGCCAGAATATGCAGCAAATCAGATCGGGAATTGGGATCAGAGGAAATGAGTGCGTAGCGCGTCAGATTGACAGTCGAGACAATCTGCTGCGAGACCCCTTTTGAAAAGGGCACTTCCGAGAGAACTCTGAAACTTTGAAGCCACGCGAGCGCCGTAATAATCAACAGCAGCATCAGCAAAGTAAACGTTCGCCAAAATAGGCTCGGTGACTTCAAAGCCATAGTTTGCCTCTCAATAATTATTGGTTAGCCTGACCGCCGTCGGGGATAAAGACGTAGCCCACACCCCAGACCGTTTGTAAAAAGCGCGGCTTAGAGGGATCGGGTTCAATCATTTTACGCAGACGCGAGACCTGAACGTCAAGCGAGCGGTCAAATGCTTCATATTCGCGGCCGCGGGCAATTTCCATGAGCTTATCACGCGAAAGAGGCTGCTTGGGATGGCGGGCAAAAGCCTTCAAAACAGCAAATTCACCCGTAGTAAGAGGAACAGGTTCTCCGTTTTTGCGCAGCACACGGGTACCTAAATCCAACTCAAACTCTCCGAACTTCACCACTTCATCGGTCATAGAGGGAGCACCCGGGGCATCGGCCACGGGGCGGCGGCGCAGTACAGCATGGATGCGAGCCAAAAGTTCTCGGGGATTAAAGGGCTTCGGAATATAGTCGTCAGCGCCCATCTCAAGTCCCACAATGCGGTCGACGTCTTCGCCGCGGGCCGTGAGCATAATGATCGGCGTCATGTCTTTTTGTTCGCGCAGACGGCGCAAAATCTGCAGACCGTCCTCGCCCGGCATCATCAGGTCAAGAATGAGGGCATCAAAGCGCTCTCTTAACCAGAGACGGTTCATCGTCACTCCGTTATCGGCGACAAAAACCTGGAAACCGTTTTCGCCGAGATAGCGGCGCAAAAGATCACGAAGTCGGGGATCGTCATCGACGACTAAAAGCTTGGGTGTACGTTCTGCCATGATTTGTAACTCACTTTAAAATGGAGATTGAAAAATAACACGATCTTGTTACATTTATATTCTCTACTATTTTTTTGTTTTGTAAAGGGGGCAAAAGCTCTTTTTTACACTCAATTACATAAAACGGAATTCATTAAAAATTCGTTTCACCTTTTTGGCAGTGAAAACTTTACTATCTGCAGTGTGTAATGGATGCCAGTCAGTATTGGCAGAGGATCTTTGGATGGTAAAAACTGTCGGACCCCGGTTAATAATTGCTTTAATGTGCTTCGGAACTGCTGCGGCAGTCTGCGCACATCCTTTTTTAACTCCGGTCTCTGACACGGGGCCCCATCACGGCTACCGGGCTGAACCTCCTTCCGGTGAACTTCTTTTTGCCCTTCCGCAGTCGGATGAAACGCCGAAACTTTGGACCGAGATGACGGCTAAAGAGCGTGCTGAAATCTGGCCTTTCTTAACACCCCGAATGCAGCGCTTTTATTGGCGCAGTATGACTGAGCCGGAAAGAAGATCCATGCGGGCTGAATTTTCGCCTTCAATGAAAGAAAAATTCAGAAAGCGTTACGTATCGCCGGAAAATTGCGGCACGCCCGAGCACGCCCGCCAGGCCCGATATCGCATGAGCCCGGAAGAGCGTCAAAGACTTCGCGAGCAGATTCGTGAAATGCACGTTGAGTATTACCGCTTTCACCATCCCCACGCTGCCCGTGTTCTGGATGAAGCCAATGATTTAAATGCGGCTTCTGAAGCCTCTCAAAAAGCTCAATAATTTTCCGGTCTTTCTTTTCAACCGTGCTAAGATAGCCCGCGTACAGTATTTTTCAGTGGCTGACAATGAGCACAAATCCCATTTTATTAGCGTTTGATACGGCGACAGAGTATTGCTCTGTGGCTTTAAGCACTCCGCAGAAGACACTCTCGCGAACTGAAAAGCTGGGCAACTCCCATTCAGAATGTCTTTTGCCTTGGATCAGTGATTTAGCCAAAGAGTGCGGCATTGAACTAAAGGATTTAGACGGCATTTTATTTAGCGTCGGTCCCGGCTCTTTTACCGGGCTCAGAATTGCCTGCGGCGTTGCGCAGGGCTTGGGCTATGGGCTTGATAAAAAACTTTTGCCCGCAAGCACGTTAACGGCTATTGCTCATCACTATCGCAATGAGGCTTCTAAAGTGGCTGTCTTAAATGATGCCCGAATGAATGAGTGTTATGCCGCCATCTATGAAAATAGCGAGGCGGGGTTCAGGCAGTGCACTAAAGAAGAACTCATTAAACCCACAGAGGTTAATGATTGGCTGATCGGCCATGGTGTCAAATTGGCTGTGGGGACAGCAATCGGTGTCTATGAGATGGGGCTGACCGTTCAGAATGAGTATTGCCATCCGGATGCACGATTTATGATCGAGTGGTACCGGGACTGTGAAAAGTCTCTTGAGGGTTTGTGGACCGATCCTGAGAAGACCGCACCGCTTTATGTACGCGATCACGTGGCTTTGACCATTGA
Source organism: uncultured Sutterella sp. (assembly GCA_900545335.1). Classification (GTDB taxonomy): domain Bacteria; phylum Pseudomonadota; class Gammaproteobacteria; order Burkholderiales; family Burkholderiaceae_F; genus Aphodousia. The sequence goes on from UQYP01000003.1 coordinate 154,307, forward strand.
TGAACGCAACAAAGGGGAAAAGCTTTGAGCCTTAACTTTTGTACAGCAACCCCTGAAGACTTGGATGCGGTAGTTTCTCTTGACCACCGGGCATTTGAATTTCCCTGGTCAAGAGAGGATTTTGAAGGGTCGCTCAAATTCGGTCATCAATTCCTTTTGCTCAGAGACGGTGAGACATTGCTGGCCGCTGCTGTTTATATGCAGATTTTTGAGCAGTCTGAGCTGCTTACCATTGCTGTGGATCCTCAGTATCAGGGCCAGGGCTACGGTAAATTACTCTTAACCGAACTCATTTCACGTCTTACTGCCAATCGTGCGGAAAGTCTCTTTTTGGAAGTTCGTGTGAGCAATACTCGGGCTATTGCACTATACCGGTCTGCAGGCTTTCAGGAAATTTCGAGAAGAAAAGGTTACTATCCCACTCGTGACGGTCGTGAAGATGCGATTGTTATGCAAAAACTTCTTTAAGCAACATGAGTACTTTTACCCCTGAGACAGCCAGACTTTGGATGGCGATGGATATCGGTCCGCTTTGGATCGGGCGCGATGAGGACGATCCCTTGTCGCCTGCCTCTATTGCTAAAGATGACACTAAAAATGAAGTCCCTGTTTCAAAAACTGCAGAAGCGGCAGCCGTTCAACCTCAGGTTTCTTCTGTAAGCACAGACTCTTTCCGCCTGCAGGCAACGCCTGATAAACCTTCAGCTTCGCCTCATGAGCACGCTATTTTGACGAGCCCCGAGTCTCATAGGCCTAAAACTTATGAGTTAAAACCCATTAAGCGCACTTTTGCTGATCCGGGTATTGTTGAAGTGGATTCTGAACTGCTGAGTGAAGCTCAGAAGGCAGATTGGCATACACTTGAAAAACTGGTTTCCCAGTGCACAGCCTGCAAGGCTTTAAGTCAAAGCCGTCTCTCAACAGTCTTCGGAACGGCAGAGCGCACGGCAAAATTAGTGATTGTCGGGGAGGCACCGGGCCGAGATGAAGATATTCAGGGTAAGCCCTTTGTCGGTAAAAGCGGGGAGCTTTTGGAAAATATCCTTCGAGCATTGGGGCTTAAGCGCGGAACCGATGTTGCGATTATCAATGTCTTAAAGTGTCGTCCGCCCAATAACCGCGATCCTCATGACAATGAAATTGCAGCCTGCGCTACTTTCTTAAACCGTCAGTTAGAGCTTTTGGATCCGAAAGTCATTGTGCTGTCCGGACGCATTGCTTCGCATGCTCTTTTAAAGACTGAGACTTCAACCGGAAAACTCAGGGGGTCGGTGCACCATATTGCTGTCAACGGTAAAGAAGTGCCGACAGTGGTGACCTATCACCCCTCGTACCTTTTGCGTTCTCCGACAGAAAAAATTGCTGCTTGGCGCGATTTCAGTCTCGCAAAGAAACTGCTCCTTAATCTGCATTAACGCAAATTCGGGAATCTTTTTAGTGGCGTTTATCTTCACCGATCAGGTGCGTGGAATCAAATTCCCGTTGGTTCCTGGTGTGCTTCAGGATAACGAGAAGCATAGAAACAATCACAAACACGCCGAACGTGACCATTGTAGCCGGGGCACTCATTCCGAAATGAATCAAGAGTGAATAAATGCCCAGCATGATAAGAATGGAAAGGTTTTCGTTGAAGTTTTGCACGGCAATGGATTTGCCTGCGCTCATTAAGACGTAGCCTCTGTGCTGCAAAAGAGCATTCATGGGGACAACGAAAAAGCCCGCGCAGATACCGACGGCAATCATGATTACTACGGCGACGGCCACTGCCCAGGAAATTTCAAAGCCAAAGACGGTCATGCCGCCGGCAGGCACCATGGACTGATTAAAGTAGGCTGAGCATGTCACGAGCACGCCCATAATCACCCCCATGGGAAGGACTTTGAGTGAATTTTTGAGACTGATCATCTGTGCGGCCAGTACTGCCCCCATGGCAATGCCGATACTGACTACCGCCTGTAAGATGGCACCTTCAGATAAATTCATGCCTAAAGCATATTCTGCCCACTTAAGAACCAGGAACTGCAGCACGGCTCCCGCTCCCCAAAATAGCGTTGTCACAGAAAGTGAAATCTGACCCAAACGGTCTTTCCACAAAATAGCGCAGCTTTTATAGAAAGTCTTCAGTGTTTCAATGGGACGGAAGTCCGCTTTCGGGTAGCGCGCACCCGTATCCGGAATCAAAAGGTTGACGGCAGCAGCTGCCAAATAGATTAAAACGATGATTGAAATGGCTGCCTGGGCAGGGGAGGCAATGCCAAGAGCTTCGAAGGGAAAACCGCTGTGCAGGATCGTGTAGCTGACGGCATCATTAATTAAAACACCACCCATGACGACACCTAAAATAATGGAGGCAACGGTGAGCCCTTCGATCCAGCTGTTAGCTAAAACGAGTTTCACAGGCGGCAGCAGTTCAGTCAAAATACCGTATTTGGCAGGCGAGTAGGCTGCAGCGCCGATGCCGACGACAGCATAGGCTAAAAGCGGGTGCGAGCCAAAGAGCATTAATAGGCAGCCGCAGACTTTCAGCATATTGGTGAGAAACATCACCCGGCCCTTAGGCATAGAGTCGGCAAATAAGCCGACGTAGGCTGCAAGACAAATGTAACTCACCACGAAAAAGAGTTTTAAAAGCGGCGTCATCCAATCCGGTGCACTCATCTGCGTCAGGAGCGCAATGGCAGCAATCAACAAAGCATTGTCTGCCAGGCTCGAGAGAAACTGAGCGCACATAATGGAATAAAAACCGCGATTCATGAAAAAGTAGTCCCTGAATACTTATAGCTGAACGATTCTAGCAGAAGAAAAACTCAGCGTATGGTGTTCGATATTAGGGACATATCCAATAGAAAGTAACAAAACGTGGCTAAACAGAAAAAAAGTACCTTCTGCGCTAAGATTCAAAAATTACGTTTTTCAGAAGTTCAGACTTCTATATTTAATAGATAGAGAACAGATTTATGCCACGTCCTATAACAGCCGCCATTCATATGGGGGCACTCAGACACAATCTTCAGGTGATGCGTGAAGCGGCAAAGAGCCGCACCTTATGGGCAGTTGTCAAAGCCAATGCCTACGGTCACGGTCTTTTACGGGCAGCCCGCGCCTTTGAAAGCGCTGACGGTTTGGCGCTGATTGATCTTTGCGATGCACAAAAACTCAGAGAAAACGGCTGGAAAAAGCGTATTTTGCTCCTGGAAGGCTTTTTTGATGAAACCGATATTGAGTTACTTGAAAAGTACGATATTGAAACCATTGTTCACAATCGGCACATGATTGAAATGCTCAAAGCCCATGCGCCTTACCGCTCTCTTAAGGTTCACATCAAAATCAATTCCGGCATGAACCGTTTGGGATTCCAACCCACAGAAGAGTCTGCAGTCAGTGAAGAATTAAAGGCTATTGAAGGCGTTCGGGTAATAGGTGCGGTTACCCATTTTGCCAATGCAGAACCGACATACGGCACTGAAAAGCCAGCAACCGTATCCATTCAGTTAAGCCGTATGGGTCAAATGAACCCCAAGCCCGAACATCTTTGTATGGCTAATTCTGCTGCAACCCTTTGGCACAGTGAAGTTCAGGGAGATGCTGTGCGCGCTGGCGTTGCTCTTTACGGTGCGAGTCCCGACAGTCACTACACATCTGAAGATTTGGGCATTATCCCTGCAATGACCTTATCGGCAAAAATTCTTGCTATTCAAAATGTCCCCACCGGCGAAGCGATCGGTTACGGCTCGCGTTTTGTCACCCAACGCGACTCCCGCATAGCGGTTGTGGCCTGCGGCTATGCCGACGGCTATCCGAGATCAACGCCCGACGGCACGCCCACTTATGTTAAGGGGAAAATTGCTCCCATTGCCGGCGCCATTTCCATGGACATGCTCACGATTGATGTGACAGATATTCCCGAGGCTAAGTTGGGGAGCGTCGTTGAGCTTTGGGGTAAACACATTTCTGTCAATGAGGTAGCTGCCCGGTGCGGCACGATCGGCTATGAGCTCATGTGTGCAATTGCTCTCAGAGTGCCGATTGTTGAAGATGAAGAATAGTTTGAAGACAGCAGGTACCTGATGGCAACCAAAAAGAAAAAAGTTGAATGGGTTTGTTCCGAATGCGGCGGTACCACTGTAAAGTGGGCCGGGCGCTGCCCGCATTGCGGGGAATGGAATACCTTAAAAGAATTTGTTGTGGAAACCGGATCAGCTGCGAGGTTTGGCGACGGCAGACATAAGGGTCTCGTTACCGCTTCAGAAGTGCTCGATCTCAATGACGTTCAGGCTCAGGAAGTGCCTCGCATTGTGACCGGTTTTCAGGAATTTGACCGTGTGATGGGAGGAGGCCTGGTTGCGGGCGGCGTCTCATTAATCGGCGGTGATCCAGGCATCGGTAAGTCCACTTTGCTGCTTCAGGTCATGTACCGGCTTGTGCACGAAAATGTCCGCTGCCTTTATGTAAGCGGAGAAGAAAGTCCCGGACAGATTGCACTTCGTGCCAAGCGTTTGGGCTTGGACCCTCAGGGACTTCGCCTGATGAGCGAAATTCAGCTTGAAAAAATTGAGTCAACGCTTCTGGCTGAAAAGCCTCAGTTTGTAGTAATCGACTCTATTCAAACGCTTTTTTCCGACCAGCTTGAGTCGGCTCCGGGTTCAGTCACTCAAGTGCGCGAGTGCTCTGCAAGACTGACACGCATCGCAAAAAGTTCCGGCATCACTTTAATTTTTGTCGGCCACGTCACTAAAGACGGCTCATTGGCCGGTCCCCGTGTTTTAGAGCACATCGTTGATACGGTACTTTACTTTGAAGGTGATACCCATTCCAATTTCAGACTGATTCGGGCCTTTAAGAACCGTTTCGGTGCCGTCAATGAATTGGGTGTTTTCGCGATGACCGACCGCGGGCTTAAAGGAGTCAATAATCCGAGTGCCATTTTCTTGTCAGAACATAAAGCCAATGTCCCGGGTTCTGTTGTGATGGTGACTCAGGAAGGCACCCGACCCTTGCTGGTTGAAGTACAGGCTTTGGTGGATACGACTCATTTGCCTTCTCCCAAACGTTTGTCTGTCGGTATTGATCAGCAGCGTCTTTCGATGCTGTTGGCTGTTTTGCACCGCCATGCAGGTCTTGCCTGTTATGATCAGGATGTTTTTGTCAATGCGGTCGGCGGGGTTAAAATTACCGAACCTGCAGCAGACCTAGCGGTTTTGATGGCGATTTATTCTTCTATGCGCAATAAAGCACTTCCTGAAGGCCTGGTGGTTTTCGGTGAAGTCGGATTGGCAGGAGAAATCAGACCTGCGCCCCGCGGTCAGGAACGGTTAAAAGAAGCCGCAAAATTAGGCTTTTCCCGGGCTGTGATTCCAAGAGCAAATGCTCCCAAGCAGCCCATTGAAGGTCTCGAAGTGATTGCGGTCGACCGTCTCAGCAACGCTCTTGATGCTATAAGTTAAAAAAGATTTTGGAGAATTCCCGATGAAAATTACAAAAATTTTAGCCTCTGAAGCAACACCGGCTAAAGTGATTTTGGATCGAGCTCAGCACGTCGCTTTAACAAGCCAAGAACGTGCACAGCTGCCGACTGAACTCAATGTGAACGGTACCGTTATTGAAACTGCTGTGACAGAAGCCCGTGCGCTTGAAGTCGGCGACGTTATGCTCGATGATGCCGGCCACTTCTATGTAGTCGATGCTGCACCGGAATCTGTTCTCATTCTTAAAGGCGAAGAAGAATTTGTGAGTGAAGCTGCCGTGGCTTTGTTAAACCATGGCGTTCGTGTCGCTCAAATCGAAGAAGGTTTTGCGATTGCAAAAGATGAAGAGCTTTTGAAACTGCTCACTGAGGCCGGTCTTGAATTTGAAGAAGCTCAAATACCTTTTGATCCGATTAAGTTGCCAAAGCGCCATCACGGAGGATGCTGCTGCGGACATCACCACCATGAACACGGTGAATCCTGCGGTTGTGGCGGCCACCATCACCACGATCACGAAGAAGGTGAATGCTGCTGCGGCGGTCATCACGATCATGAACATGGTGAGTCCTGCGGTTGCGGCGGACATCATCACCACCACGATCACGAAGAAGGTGAGTGCTGCTGTGGCGGCCATCACGAACATGAACACGGCGAGTCCTGCGGTTGCGGCGGACACCATCACCACCATGATCACGAAGAAGGTGAGTGCTGCTGCGGCGGGCATCACGATCACGAACATGGTGAATCTTGCGGCTGCGGTGACGAAGAGCATCATCACCATCATCATGAGCAGCATCAGTATCACCATGAGGATCGTCGCGCTAATACCGAAAAAGACGAAACAAAATAATCCTTTGATTTGGGCGGGCTTTGTGGTTCGCCCTTTTTGACTTATGAGCGTTGAAACTGTTAAAGCTTATCTGAAAGAAAAGGATCTTCTGGAGCGTTATCTTGAATTTCCCGGTTCTTCAGCAACGGTGGCCCTCGCAGCCGAACAGCTTGGCTGTGAGCCGGATAGAATTGCCAAAACTCTCGCTATTAAATTAAAAAGCGGGAGGTGCTTGGTAGTTGTGGTTTCCGGAGAGGCGCGTTTAGATAACTCTAAATTTAAAAAATTATTTAAAGAAACCTCACATTTTTGCCCTGCGTCTGAATTAGAAGACTTATTCGGTCATCCGATGGGCGGTGTTTGTCCCTTTGCGTTGCATGAGGGCGTAGAGGTTTTCTTAGATGAAAGTCTGAAGAAATATGACGTCGTTTATCCGGCAGCAGGTTCAGCCAATAATGCCGTCAAAATCGAAACGCCCTTACTGGCTGAGGTTCTTAAAGCAGATTGGATAAATGTCACAAAATAGTCGGGAGCGCCTCTGAGACAGAGGCGATCCGTATACCGTCTAATACATCAAAGCGGTCACTTCAGTCATCGATCGTACATTTTCTAAATGTTTCAGCTTTTTGAGTAATTCTTTGGCTTTGTCTTCTCCCAAAACACTTACAGAGCAATTGAAAAATTTTTCTTCCAATTCTTTCTCTGTCAAGGGATATTTCTTTCCTCCCGGTATATCGTCTCGTACCTTGACATATTCGTGTCCGTCACGGGTTTGAACAACTACTCGCGCCGGCCACGGAAAGAGATCATCATATTGACAATCATGTCGAAGAGTCGTTTTTTGTATCACGTTTTGAATATCAGTCTTTTTGACCCATTGTGTTTGAAAATAGTCCGGACTGATCGGCAAACGTTTTAAGGCAAGAGCAAAATGAAATGCAGGACTGAACCGGGCCTCAACTCCGGTCTGCGGTTGGGGTGTGACTAACTCACCCAAAGCCCACTTATTGAGAAATACTGTGATGGTTGAAACGAGCTCACTATTGAGCTCAGGATGTTCCTTGAGAATATCCAAAAAGGCAAAGACTGCCTGGTGGTTGCTGCTGCACGATGGAAAGAGTTTGACTGTACGGGTACCGTTAAGCAAAGGATTCGGCTTTTGAAGTTCTTCGGTGAGATGTAAGCTCAACTCTTCAGTCCACTTGCGATGCGCAAAAAGATTAAAGAAACCTTCATCCCCGTAAACAGCATCGTCGGAACCGTAAACACCATTTTTAACCAAATTCACAACTGTCAGAGCATTTCGAGCAGCGATCCCGGTATGAATCGGTTTGACCGGTGTACCAAAGTTACCTCGGAGGCCACTGGCAAAAGAGGCTGCAACCGATGTGGTGGTTTTAAACTGTTCTTGATTAAAGCCCAGCAAAAATCCGGCACACCAGGACGAAATGAGCGTCATTAAAACCGAAGTTGCATGCCAACCCTGAGCACTGATGTCGTAGCAGCACTGTTTGCCCAAAGCGTCGCCGGCCTGGTAAGCAGCCGCATAGGCTCGAAGGACTTTTTGCCCTGAAAGTGACAGATTTTCACTTAAAGCTAAAACAGTTGGTACCAAGACTGCGCTCGGATGACCCATATAAGGATCACAATCATCCATATCGAGCACGTGAGCTGCAGCAGCATTCACAAATGCAGATGTTTCTGGTAAATACCCCTGACCTTTCCCGACGATAGTGGTCTGACCGTCTTTTTCTTGAAGTGAGGCGTTGATTTGCGGTATAGGGGAGACCTTCGAACCGGCAATCATGACCGCTATCGTATCGATGAAAACTTGCTTACTGATCTTGAGAACATCAGTATCAGGCTCGTCTATTTGAGCACGCTCCAGATATTCGTAGATTGGATTTAATCCTTTCATTGAATCAGTCTCCTGCATTTTCTGCAATAAATGCATTGGTTTGTACTTCCAGATGAGTTTTTGCCTTATCAACTTGTTGCCGACGCTTTAAGAGTTCACGTTCATCATCCAGCAGAGCCTTTTCGATCAGATCCAGCTGTCTTTGAACTTCAGCTTTTGCGGTTCCGCCTCGGCAGGTTTTGCTATGCACGCTCAATTGCGGGTCAAGCGCCTCTTGAACCTGTTCTTCAGTCATTTTTGTGGTAAACCCGTGCAGTTGACAGTTTTGATTCAGATCCTTGAGGGTAATCTGATCGGATCTTAAATGACGTTCAATCATGTAACCGACTAGACTGCCGCAGGTTTCGTGAGCTGTTCTGAATGACACACCGTCAATCCGCACTAACCAGTTGGCCAATTCTGTGACGGTACAAAAGTTGCTCCTGGCTCTTTCAAGCATTCTTTCAGGACGGTATTGAATGTCTCTTAATGTGGCAATAAACAGATCGAGCTGCGCATCAAACTCTTTAACAGCACTCATGACGTATCTCATCGATTCATGTGAAATGTCATGACAGTGCATGAAGGGGACGTTCTTTTGAGCACAGAATACGCTCATAAAGAATGAGGCAAGGTGTCCGCTTTTGCCCTTAATATGCTCAAGCGTAATAGGATTTTTCTTTTGCGGCATGATTGACGATGAACCGGCAACGCTGTCATCAAGTTCTATGTAGCCGTACTCCGGCGTTGAAAACAGATAATGGTCCATCGCAAAGCGTGACAAAGAGCATGCTGCCATGGCCAACGACGCAGTAAATTCCAGAGCATAGTCTCGTGTTGTGCAATCAAGCGAATTTTCAACCGGTTTATCAAAACCCAAAAGATCAGAAGTGAATTGCCGATCAATATCAAAAGTAGTCGAGCCCATAGAAGTACCGCCCAACGGGCACTGATTGAGGCAATCCCATACATGAGAATAACGTTTATAGTCGCGTTGCATCACCGCCAGTATAGCAGAATAGTAATGTGCCAAAGTAATCGGCTCGGCCGGTTGTAGATGTGTCACGCCCGAAAGAACCATTTCGTAGCCATTTCGCGCCAGCTCCAAAAAGCGTTTTCGTAATGCAATGAATTTCGGTGCAAGTTCAAGGTATTGCTTGCGCAAATCCAACCGATGCATTGTGGCATAGAGGTCATTTCTTGAACGGGCCGTGTGTTGCTGACCGCCGATTTCCAAGGAAGTTCTGGCAATAAGGTAGCGCTCAAGCACAATATAGAAATCTTCAAGATTGGGATTGATATCAAATTCCGGATGCTTTTCCTGCGCGGCAATATCCTGAGTTACGGCAAGAATTTGTTGGGCAACCGCTTTTTTGATAATGCCTTGTTTTGCCAACATTAAAACGTGAGCTTTGTTAATGTCGCACAATGTTTGATAGGAATGGGCTCTCTCTTCTTCCATCCCGGGGCGCATGATATGTTTGGCCAGTTCCGGAGCCGGGGTTTTCGTCATGCGGCCGCGTTGAATACTCTCTGCCATTTTTATCATTTGTCTCTCCCATTTTTAGAGGCGTTTTGAAATCAGTCAAAACGCCTCTGATATAGTCATTAACTTAATGCATTAACTACGGTCATCATGTAGACCTTGATAAAGTCAAGCCAATTTTTCAGATGAATTCTTTCATTGGGCTGACCCATCGCAAATTCTGAGAAATCATCTGCGGCACCAAAAAACGGTATAGGCATCCCTGTGACTTTTTGAATCCAGGCTGCGTCTGAACCGGCGGGACCGACAGCCACTTTGACGTCCTTGCCCATGACTTCCTTATAAGATTTTTTAATTAATTCAATGAAGGGATCACCATCGGGTATTTCAAGAAGAGGACGTTTTGAAGTGACTGTCATTTCGTATTCATAGGCTGCATCTTCAGCTTTCAATTGATCCAAAACGTCAATAATTTCCTTCAAAGCCTCATCATGGGTTTCACCGGGAATGAGTCTGCGGTCAAACCAGAAAGTGACTTTGGAGGGGAAGACATTGGCTGCAGTTCCGCCGTTTATTACTGCGACAGTCAGGTGCGGCGGAGGAACATTTACACCGACCGGTCTTTTCATTAATTCATCGTTCAGACGATATAACGCATGAATCGCTTTAACAGCTTTTTGGATACAGGTTTCGCCGTGATAGAGTAGGGCAGTGTGCCCGGTCTCACCCGTGTAAGTGACGGTTCCTCGCAAAATACCGCAATGCTGCGGGAAAAGAACCCCGTTTGAAGGCTCAGGGCAAATGCCGAAGTCTCCCTTTAATATTTCAGGATAATTTTTCAACAGATACTGAACACCGAGTTCACCGCCGTTTTCTTCATCGCACATCCAAGTAAGGGCAACGCTGCCTTTCGGATCAAATCCCATCTTTTTCAAAAAGAGCACAGCCATCATGACGCCGGCATCACCGCCTTTCATGTCACAGGAGCCCCGGCCATATAAATAACCATCATCTATTTTTCCTGACCAAGGACCGAAATAGCCGGGATCTCGATTATCAGGCGGAAAGACGTCCATGTGACCGTTAAAGACGAAGCGTTTGCCTTTTTGCGTACCGAACCATTCTGCATATAAATTAGGGCGATGGGGCTTAGCTTCAATTCTTTGAACTTCTAAGCCGGCTTTTTTCATCCATTTTTCAAAGACAAAGCTCACCGGTTCTTCATTGCCAGTAACGCTCGGTGTTTGAACAATTTCCTGAAGAAATTCAATGGCCTCAGCTTGGTGTTGATCGACATAATCGGAAATTTGTTTGGCTGTCAGCATTTTTCTCTCCTGGCTTATTAACTCAGTGCATTGACCACAGTCATCATGTAGATTTTGATGAAGTCGTAGTACGTTTTGAGCTTAATGCGTTCATTGGGTTTGGCCATAGCGCACTCGGCAAAGTCTTCTGCGCCGCCGAAAAAGGGCATCGGTGTGCCGACCACTTTTTGAATCCAAGAGGCGTCACAGGCGCCGGCACCGACCGCAACTTCGACATCTTTTCCCATAATTTCTTTATATGAACGTTTGATCAGATCAACACACGGATCATCAAAATCAACATCCAATAACGGTCTGCGAGAGGTAACTTCTATTTGATAGTCGTATGAACTGTCTTTTTCCTTTAATTGATCTAATACATCGGTAATTTCTTTTAGAGCCTGATCATGATTTTCCCCGGGGATTAGGCGCCGATCAAACCAAAATGTGGTTTTTGACGGAAAAACATTGGCGGCAGTACCGCCGTTAATTACAGCGACACTTAAATGTGGGGGAGGGACATTGTCGGCAACAGGCCGTTTCATTAATTGATCATTTAATGCGTAAAGCGCATCAATCGCATCGCAGGCTTTTTGAATACAGGTTTTGCCCTCATAAAGTAACGCTGTATGACCTGGGGCTCCGGTATAAGTTATGGTTCCTCTGAGAATACCGCACAGTTTAGGCATCAGAACACCGTTAGAGGGTTCCGGGCAAATTCCAAAATCGCCCTTTAAAATCTCAGGACGTGTTTTCAATAAATACTGAACACCGAGCGCTCCGCCGTTTTCTTCATCACACATCCAGGTGAGTGCAATGCTGCCCTTTGGTTCAAATCCCATTTCTTTTAAGAATATCACCGCCATCATTGCACAGGCGTCTCCGCCCTTCATGTCACAGGCGCCTCTGCCGTAAAGATAGTCGTCAACAACCTTGCCCGACCAGGGACCATACCATCCGGGATCTTTTGCATCAGGGGGAAATACGTCCATATGACCGTTAAAGACAAAGCGTTTGCCCGGTTTTTGACCGAACCATTCTGCGTAGAGATTGGGGCGATGGGGCTGAGCTTCAATTCGTTCGACTTCAAGGCCGATTTTTTTCATCCATTTTTCAAACACAAAGCTCACGGCTTCTTCATCACCGGTCACACTCGGCGTTTGAATAATTTCTTTCAGAAACTCAATCGCCTGAGCTTCATGTTGGTCGACATAGTCTGAAATTTCTTTTGCAGTGAACATGATTAGGCCTCCGCTTGGAAGAAAAGAACCTATTTTGAGCGTAGGCCTATAGAAACGGATTGTGAAGCAAGAGTAGCTTAGTCTGAACTAATTTATTAGTTGGATCTAAATGTTGAGGATCTTCACCTTACCTTTGCAGGATGGAATGCTTTTGAGAATTTGAGGAATGGTTTGATTTTTCAAAATAGCAGAACACTCGGTGCTCATCAGATTCATCAGGGTAGGGGAAACTGAATTTTTGGCAGCGATCGAAATCTTTCTGCCCAAGTCGCTGATACATTGAAAATTTAAGGCATTGCTGTAGTTTTCCTGATTGACGCAGGCCGTTGAGTAGGTAATGGTCCAACCGCGATTATTAGCGACCATTTTCAATTGCAGTACGTTGGTATCAATTTCAAACTGATTGGGAATGCTGAGGTGGTTTTGCTCGAGAAATCTGCTGATACTGGCGCCGTTGCCGGTATTGGCCGGTGATCGGATAAACGGCAATCCGCTTTGCATCAGTTGAGTCAGTGTCCACTGAGTTCGTTTTGCCAAAAGAGAGTTCGGAATGACTGCAATCAGAGGATCGTAAAAGATATCAATTTTTTGCAAATCTTTTTCTTCAGTCAGGTCTCCGGTGGTAATAATGAGGTCTACCTCATCTCTGCGCAGTTGAGTAAGCAATAAATCAGATGTTCCTACTATATGAACAACTTTTTGCGTTTGAGAAGTTAATGCCTGAATAAGCGCCAGGCCGATGCAATCACTCATAGACTCAATCATTCCGAAACGAATGACCGGCAGACAATGAGAATTCAGTTGGATGCTTTGAATCGCCTCATTTAATTCGTGATCCTGTTTTTGCAGTATCTGGAGTAAATATTTAGCTTGATTCGTAAAGGTTAAGGGTCGGGTGGAACGGTCAAAAAGTTTGATCCTGAGAGCAGTTTCCAGAGCAGTCATTTTTTGACTGACAGCACTTTGAGTGATGTGTAATTTTTGAGCAGCCTTTAAAAATGAGCGCTCTCCGGCAACACATAAAAAGGTGCGGGTGTAGCGTTTGACAACCTCGAGCACTTCATCAGGTGAGTGACTTTTTGAATCGTTCATATTTAACCACTATTAATATAACTAATATTTATAGAAATATAAAAATATTATTTATTTTGTGGATTAACAAAATTACTAATGTGTTAAATATTCATGAACACATTCATAACAGATTGAAAATACACAGGGAATAACTTAAGTAAAAACTTAAGCAAAGACCTCGTACGTATCAGTCACTTTAGCATAAACACTAAATACTCATTCAGAACTATTAGTATTTTTTAACTTAGTTTTAAATTTCTCTTATCAAACTGTGACTCTTTGTTTCAACTTGAGACAATCAAAATGCAATATGTGAATCACCGTTTCCTTGTTGCAAAGTGCTGTGCTTAGTTTCCGATATTTTCGTAAAAGAAGTTGCGGCAGTTCAGAGGGGCTCCGTCATCGGAGTTATTTATAAATAACTATAGGGAGTGGCTCTTACGAAAAAGTGGAGTCGCAGATAATCACTATGATTACCTTAATCCAGTTCGTTATCGTATTTGCCGCCATTTTGATTGGCGTGCGATATGGTGGTGTAGCCCTGGGCTTCTGGGGTGCATTGGGTCTAATCGTTCTGTCTGTAGCATTCGGTGTAGTACCGACTGCTCCTCCGATCGACGTGATGTTGATCATCTTCGCTGTCTGCCTCTGTGCATCCTGCATGGAAGCTGTAGGCGGCTTGGATATCTTGGTTCGCTTTGCCGCCAAGATCATCCGTAAGAACCCGAAGTATGTTGCAGTGGTTGCTCCGGTTGTGAGCTTCTTCTTAACGTTCTGCTCCGGTACGGGTAACGTGGTTTATGCCATTTTGCCTGTGATCTATGAAGTGTCCTATAACGCCAACGTTCGTCCTGAACGTGCTATGGCTGCTGCCGCTGTTTCCGGTCAGGTCGGTATTACGGCTTGCCCGATTTCTGCTGCAACGGCTGCCATGGTCGGTTTGCTCGAACAAAATGGCTTCGGTGACATCGGTTTGGGTGACGTTTTGATGATTACGTTCCCGGCCTGCTTGATCGGCGTGCTCGTTTCTTCCTTTATCGGTATGTTTGTCGGTAAGGAACTCAAAGACGATATGGCTTATCAAGCCCGCTTGGCTGCCGGCCAAGTTCAACCGCCTGAAGTGCTCGAAGAAAAAGAATTGCCCAAGGAAGCTTCCTGGTCTGTGGCGATTTTCTTCGGTGCCATTATCGTGATTGTGGTTGTCGGTTTCTTCCCCGAATTGCGTGTTTTGCGCGGTCAGGAAAATCCTGTCAGCATGTCGCTTGTGATTGAAGCTGTCATGCTTGGCGCCGGTGCTTTGATGAGCCTTTTGTGCAAACCCAATGTAAACCGTATCGTTCAAAGCCCTGTGATGACAGCCTGCGTGGTCTCCTTGGGTGCTGTGTTCGGTATCGTCTGGATGTCTGACTCCTTCATCCATGCCAATAGCGCTACCTTTATGGAAGTGGCCGGTGGTTTGGCTCAACAAATGCCTGTGTTGTTTGCCTTTGTGTTGGCTATTATGTCTGCCTTGCTCTCCAGCCAAGGTGCTACGACCCGTGCCATCATGCCGTTGGGCTTCGCTCTCGGTATCTCTCCGATGATGTTGGTCGCTATGTTCCCGGCTGTGAACTGCCTGTTCATTCTCCCGACTTCCGGCCCGGCTTTGGCTGCTGTCGGTATGGACCGCTCCGGTACGACACACATTGGTAAATTCGTGTTCAACCACTCCTTCCAGTTGCCCGGTATCTTAATGGTGGCTGTGGCAATCGCAGTGGGTGTGTTGATGGTCGGAATCGGTTTCTAATTTAATCGAATTTAAATTAGACCACTGACTAAAGAGCCAACCTCTCAAAATTCTTGAAGGTTGGCTCTTACTGTAAGGAGAAATCAGATGGGATTTATGTCGGGATTTGTAGAAGGCTTCTTCTTTAATACAGATAATCGAACCTATTGGCTTCCTCAGCATTTCGGTTTAAAAGCAAAACGCTTTAAAACAACATCTGCTGCCGGCCATCAGATAGCCGGATTAATCCTTGAATCAAAAAAGATAGAGACAGTGGGGACCATTCTCTTTTTTACCCCGGCCTTGTACAACTTTTCTTTCAATATCGGTCAGGCTGCTTTTTTAACCGATAACGGTTTTAACGTGTTGATGTTTGACTACAGCGGCAGCGGCGGCAGTCAGGGCCGCTCAACGATTGCCGGATTGAAGTCAGACGCCCAAGCTGTATGGGATTGGTTTAAACAGTCGGAATATTACCAAGGTAAAGTAGCGGTTTTTGCACAAGCTTTAGGGTGCGATGCCGCACTGCAGTTTTATGCAAATAATCAGCGTGAAGTTTGCGGTCTGGCGCTGGAATCCTGTTACGCTACAAGAAAAGGCTGGATTAAGGATAAATGGGGGCCGGTCATTGGAGATTTGGCTGCTTCCCAATTGAGTGTCGATGCAATAGAGCCCCAGGAAGTTTTACCGACGATTCGAGTCCCTTTAATTGAAATCTTTCCTGAAAAAGATACCTATATTCACTCCAATCAAAAGAGTGCTGTTTTTAATGTGACACCGAAGTCTGCAGAAATCTGGAATGTTGCCGGCGCAAAATCCTTGTCCGTCTTCCCTCAATCAGTATCAAATCAGGAAAAGCTTGTTCACTTTTTTGAAAAGAAATGTTTTAAACATCAGTCTAAAAAATAAGGATAGATATGCTCAAATACCGAATAATCAAACCTACCGAGTTTTTAGTACATGAATGGTCCGGAGGAACGACCGCGGAAATATTTTTGTTACCGGAAACCGCAGATTATCGGAAAAAAGATTTTGAGATCCGAGTCTCTTCTGCTCAAATTCTGACCGAAGGCACTCCCTATTCTGATTTCACCGGCTTTTCCCGCCTAATCTGTCCGATTGAAGGCGAGATGCACATTGAGCATGAGCACCATCATCAGGCTTATCTGAAAACATTTGAGGTCGATCGGTTTGATGGTGCTTGGAACACTCAGTCATTCGGAATTTGCACCGATTTTAATCTGCTCTTTGCTAAAAATTGGCAAGGTTTAATGCAGCATCGCCGGGGTTCCTTCGAGTCTGAACTCGGAGCTATGAGCTACCACGGTCTTTTTAGTTGCTCGGAACAGCCGATTCTAATTGAGATACAAGATGACACCTTAAAACCGATTCTTTTGAAATTAGAAAAAAAGGATTTCCTGATTCTTTATGAAGAGCACACCACAACCATTAAAGTTAAGGCTCCTAAAGAGGCCTCAATGATTTATTTGATGTTTTCTGAGTGTTCCGACGATATCTGATTGTCAGCAACCGCTATACCTTTTTGTAAATTGGGATATTTTTCTAAGACCTTTTGCAGTCTCGGTAACACATCCTGGCGCAATCCTTCAAGGAAAATATCCCTGACTTTATGCAGCCAGGCTAAGGGATAGTCAAATCGGGCGTAAGCGTACATACTTCTGTAGGTCATCTGTCCCGGAACCGGGACAATGCCTACTTCATTGAACATTTCTTCGCCTTCGGCGAGCAGAGCAGAGGGTTGAGTGATCCCCCAAGCCATACCGGATTGAACTAATGAGAAAACCAGACGATTACTGTCGACCTCAATGCGGCTTGGAATGAGACCGATTTTTTCGTTGAAAAATTGCTCAGTTTGCCAACTCGATGAAGTGTTTGAAGTGTAATGGGCAAAAGGCAATCCGATTAACATCATATTTTCCCAATCCCAAACCGTGCGTTTTTGGGCAATCTCCTTTGGCAAAATGAGAATATGAGGTTCAGAAAACAAAAATAGTTTTAAAAATTTGTTGGAGTCCAGAGCATGATCACTGGCGATGACCACATCAACTTTGCCTGAAATCAGCTTTTCGATTAAATCATTGGTGACACCGGACTGAAGATGGACTTTTGAGAAGTCTTTTAAAACGCTTTGAAAGAAAAATGAGGAGAGGTTGAAAATCATGCTCTCAACGGTTCCGATCTTCAGAATCGGTTTATAAGAATTTCTTTTTTGAAGACTTTGAAGCGTTTGCTCTAAATTAGAGTTCTGGGCTTGCAATTCAGCTCGAAGAATTAATGCCTCAGGAGTTAGTTTCAGGGGTCTTTGCCCTTTTTCAAACAGATCAAAGCCCAATTGTTTTTGCAGAGCGGAGATTTGTTGAGAAACAGCACTTTGAGTGATCCCCAGCACTTTTCCTGCCATCGTATAGCTGCGGTGGGCAGCTACAGCCAGAAAAACCTCAAAGGGACGGGACACAACCAAGGAAGAAAATTTTTTAGAGCACATTTCCGCCTTCATTAGTAATTTTTATGATCTCAATGAGTCTAACACCGGGTTAGTTTCATTCTCAAGAAATATCTGAAAACATAAAACAAAATGGGTTAGCTGTCTAAAAAATGTTTATACGGAGTACCGCCCCATGCTTATGCGAGATCTTTCTTTAGCGGATTTCACCTCAGAGTTAGCCAGCTCTTCGCCTGCTCCGGGCGGCGGAAGTGCTTCAGCTTTAGCAGGCGCCTTGGCTGCCGCCCTCTCATCTATGGTTGCCAATCTGACGATCGGTAAAAAAGGTTACGAAAATCATTTTGATCAGATGAAAGAGGTTGCCGATCAAGCTGAGCAGTTACGCAAGGACTTAATTGCGTTAATCGATACGGATTCTGATAGTTTCAATGATTTTCTCCGTGCCATGAAATTACCCAAGCAGACAGATGAAGAAAAAGCCGTCAGAGTTCAAAAGATTCAGCAATCCTTGAAGAAATCTTCAGAAATTCCCATGCAAATCGCTCAAAAGAGCTTCCTGATTTTTGATTTAGCCCGGAATGTTTTGATAAACGGCAATCAGAATGCGGTGACAGATGCTTTAGTGAGCGTTATGTTGGCAAGGACTGCGGTCTTCGGAGCCTTATTAAATGTTCGAATTAATCTTCAGAGCATAAAGGACCAAAGTTACGTTGCAGAAATGTCAGCGCAGGCTGATTTATTGCAGCAGCAGACCTCAGAAAAAGAAAAAAGCCTTTTAGAGATAAAAAGTTTTTTGTTCACGTCTTAAATAAGGAGAAAGAGTCATGAGCGAAAAAATTGTTGAATGTATCCCTAATTTCAGTGAGGGCCGCAATCAGGCAGTCATTGATGCAATCAGCGAAGCGGCCTCTTCTGTTGAGGGGGCCAGACTCATCAATGTCAATGTTGAGGCGAGTTATAACCGGTGCGTTCACACAATCGTGGGTGAACCTGATGCGGTAATTGAAGCGACGTTCAGAGCCTGCGCAAAGGCTGTCGAACTGATTGACATGAATAAGCATAAAGGGGAGCATCCCAGAATCGGTGCAATTGATGCCAGTCCCTTCGTGCCGGTCAGAAATGTGACGCTGGAAGAATGCGTCGATTATGCCAATCGATTGGGTGAACGTGTTGCAAACGAACTTAAAGTTCCGGTTTACCTTTACGAAGCGGCTGCCCGGAAACCCGAAAGAGTGAAATTACAGAATATCCGCCATCCCGAATATGAAGGACTGAAAGATTTGATCGGGCTGCCCGAATGGAAACCGGATTTCGGTGAAGCCGTGATGCACCCGACAGCAGGGGCCATGCCTTTGGGTGTAAGAGGTCCTTTGGTTGCATTTAATATTTCTTTGAGTACGCCTGACGTGAAGATCGCTAAGAAAATCGCTCAATCATTCAGAGAAGCGAAAGGCGGTTATAAAGATGCTCGAGCTATCGGTGTTTACGTTGAGGATCGCAACATTACTCAAGTGAGCTGCATGATCAATTACCAGGTCGTCCCCTTATACAGAATCATTGAAATGGTTCGCAGTGAAGCCAGGCGCTATGGCGTCAGTGTTATCGGTACCGATGTTTGCGGAATGATCTCTCGTGAAGCTTTAATGGACTGCTGTGAGTATTACATGCAGCTTGAGAACTTTGATCGTCACGCCCAAGTGCTCGAAGAGCTGATCTGACAAGAAGAAATGATCTTTAAATCAGGTCGATTTAGAGAGGGTATTAATTTTTTTTATAGTAAAGGAACTCCGGTGTCTTTTGCTAGATACTCATAAACAGCGCAGATGATGATTTCACGTCATCGCATGTTTTAACGATTTTTTTCAATGGAGAAATTCATGTCTGAAAAAATTCACCGCGGTAAGATTAAGACTCCGCCTGATCCGTTGGTTGTTAAGTATTTGATTGCTCCCGGCATTAAGGCTGACATTAAATACCGTTATCAGGCCTTTTTGGACTGCAATAAAGCACACGTTTTGATGCTGGCCAAACAAAAAATTGTCACTAAAGAGGTGGCGGCTGCCATTCTTCGCTGCAACAACGAATTGGCTGCTATGGGTGACGGTCCGACGTTTGAAGTCGATCCCGGTCGTGAAGACTTCTATTTCAATATTGAAGCCTATCTGATTGAACATGTCGGTATTGAAATCGGCGGTCAACAGCATACCGCTCGTTCCCGTAACGACTTGTATGCAACCTGCGCTCGACTCGGTGTTCGTAAAGCTTACTTTGAAATTTGCCATATCTACAACAGAATGCGTCAGGCTATTCTTGATGTGGCAGTTCAAAATACGGATGCAGTCTTTGCCGGTTACACGCACATGCAGCCGTCTGAACCGATCACTTTTGCTCATTACTGCTCAGCTGTTTTAAACGCTATGCAGCGTGACTACCGCCGTATTGCTCACTGCTATGAAGCTTTGAACATTTGCCCGTTGGGCGGCGGTTCCATGGGTTCGACAACTTGGGATATTGACAGAAATTACACGGCTAAACTTCTGGGCTTTGACGCTCCGGTTGATAATTCAATTGACTGTGTCGCCTCCCGTGATTTCACAACAGACATTCTTGCAGTGCTCTCTCTGTCGGCCAACACGTTGAGCCGCTTCTGCCAAGACTTGTATGTTTGGGCTACGCCCGATTACGGTTATGTTGAAGTATCTGACAGCTGTGCAGTCTGCTCTTCTATCATGCCGCAAAAGAAGAATCCTTGGGTTTTGGAACACATCAAGGCTAAAGCTGCTCACGTTGAAGGCGCATTTATGAGCGCTTTAAACGTCCTGAAGAACGTTATTTACTCGCACAGTGAAGATACATGCGGTGAAGCGGCTAAGTACCTCTTTACCGGTATCGATGAAATGAAGGAAATGTGCGAATTGATGGAAGTGAGCATCAAGGGCATTACGGTCAAGAAGGATCGGATGCTTGAAACGGCTCGCGGCAACTTCTGCACAGTGACGGAATTGGCCAACTACTTAGTGCGTCATGACAAGATCAGTTTCCGCATGGCCCACGACATCGTGGCTGATGTGGTTGCTTACATGATTGAACATGACAAGAAGGCCGATGAAATCGGTACGGATGTTGTCAATCCTATCTTCATGCGCCTCTTCGGTCGTACGACCACGATGACGGACGAAGAAGTTCGTGCTGCTCTTGATCCGACCAAGATTGCTTACGCTAAGAAGTGCATCGGCGGTACGGCTCCTGAAGAAGTGACTCGCCAATTGAAGAGCCGTCAAGCGGTTCTCGATAGCGACAATGCTGAATTGGCTGCCCGTGAATCTGCTGTGGCAGAAGCCAAGGCAGAACTCGAAGCAGAAGTCGCTAAGATGATTGCTTAAAATTTAAGCATTTCAGAAAGGCACTCCCGAATGAAATTTTGGAGTGCCTTTTTCTTTCAATTAACCGAACGCAGCTGCATTTAAAAGCTATGCATTGAATGCCTTATCTAAAAAAGCTTCGGCGTTTTCCATTTGGACTTTAACGGCCTCGGGAGACGTACCGCCGTAAGACTTTCTGGCTCCGACTGAGTGCTCAAGACTGATTTCTTGATAGATGTCTTCATCAAACAGTTCGGAGTGTTGTTTAAACTCATCCATTGTCAATTGGTAGAAGGTCTTGTTATTTTCAACACAATATCGAACCGTTTCACCGACCACACGATGTGCGTCACGGAAGGGCATTCCTTTCTTAACCAAATAATCTGCCATATCGGTAGCAGTCGAGAAGCCGTTGGAAGCTGCTTTATAGGTTCTTTCAGAGTTAATATCATCGGGGCCATGACCTTCATCATATCCTGCCAGAGGTCGATCGCAGCATTGGAGAGGAAAATATCTTCCTGCATGTCCTTATCGTAGGCCAACGGAATACCTTTCATCATGGTCAGCGACGACATCAGATATCCGAACATGCGACTGGAACGTCCTTTAATCAGTTCAGCAAAGTCACAGTTTTTCTTTTGAGGCATGATGGAAGACCCCGTCGTGAAGTCATCAGACAATTCCAGGAATTTATATTCTTGGCTCGCAAAAATGATGATTTCTTCACATAGGCGCGACAAGTGCATGTAACTCATCGCTGCAATAGAGGCGAACTCAATGCAATAGTCCCGATCCGCTACTGAGTCAATGCTGTTTTCAGTGGGCTTTTTAAAACCCAGCTGCTTAGCGGTTGACCAGCGGTCAATCGGAAAGTCTGTACCGGCCAAGGCGGCAGCGCCTAAGGGACATTCACAGAGACGGTCAATGTAGCCTTGCAAGCAGTCGTAGTCACGCTTGAGCATCCAGAAATACGCCATAATCCAGTAGGAAACCAATACGGGCTGAGCAGTCTGTAGATGAGTAAAGCCCGGCATGATTTTCCCAAAGTTCTTTTCGGCTTGTTCATAAATTGACTTTTGAACTTCCAGGATCAAGTGCTGACATTCTTTGGCAGCGTCTCTCATATAAAGATAGCTGTCTACAATACATTGATCGTTTCGGCTGCGGCCGGTATGCAGCCGACCGCCTGTCGGGCCAATGATTTGCGTCAGTCGCTTTTCAATGGCCATATGAATGTCTTCATCTTCAGCGACAAATTTAAATTGACCGTCTTCAATTTCTTTTAATACTTGTTTCAGGCCCTTTTTAATGAGTTCAACATCGTCTTCATTAAGGATGCCGGTTTCTCCCAACATTGTGACGTGAGCAAGACTGCCCCGGATGTCATAACGGCAAAGTCTTATTTGGTCTTTTATTGCTGCTCCGAACTCTTCTACAAATTCCGAAGGAACTTCACTAAATCGGCCTCCTCACATCTTATTTGACATGATGATCTCCTTTTAGAAAGACTAAACAATCAATTCAAACCTCAATGAATAACTTCTTAGCTCAAAATAGATCCGGATTTGGCCTGAGTCAACTAGTTTAAATATCCTGTTTAAATTAAGATTAGTTCTGACTAATCTGGGAGTAAGGAAAAGGCTGTTAATCTAATTATGAGAAAAATCTCAATAGGTCTGCGAAAAACTGACCAAAAAAGACCCCGAAACGGTGGCTTCGGGGGGTGAAATGTGTCTGATGTTAAAGGAGACACTTACCAGAGGTAACTATTACAGGGAGAAACAAATCTGCGTCACAGTAATCTTCTCTTTTTTGTATCTCCCTTACCAGGAAAATAAGAGTAACTATATTTAAAAATTAATTTTTCTTATTCAAGAATAGAAATGGAATTTACCAGCATCGGGTTGATCTGATGCATCTTCGGAATAACCATTTCGGTGATGGTTTGCCTGACAAAACCCTTAACTTTCTCCGCAATCGGTTCATAGTAAGAACTGCTATACAGAACGTAGGCAACACGCTTAGCCTGAAGTGCATGTAATTTATGAATACTGACGTTCTGAAGAAAATCTTTCGCAGCCCAAAGTCCTAAGGTTGGCATCACTGACCAACCGCAGCCTTGCGATATGAGGCTCAAGACAGTCTGATTGGTATCTGCTTCAATGAGGTGAGGGGAGTAGACATTGCACTGTCTTAGAACCCGTTCAATCTGAATGGCGTCCAAACTCAAGTCATTAAAACGAATGACAGGCAAATCTTGAATCAGTCGAAGCATATCGGTCATATGCTTGATTTTGCCCTCATATTTTTTAGGCGCAACAATCAGAAAATCTTCATTGTGCAAATGCAGCGCCCGAATGTCTTTTTGTTTCAACAAGGGATCAGTCGCGATTGCAATATCAATCTTTTTATTAAGAAGCATCTCACAGACTGCTGGCGTGTTAAATGTATACATCGACAAACTGCTCGTGAGGGGCAGCAGTTTTTGTACCATATAAGGCACGCAGCAAATACTGATTGAGTCCGAAGTTCCGATTCTTAAATGAGGGGTGACACCATGCATGGACTGCATGACTTCAGTGGCTAAGCCTTCTAACGAAGTCAGAATCTCCGCACTTCTATTTTGCAGAATTCGGCCGGCTTGGGTTAAAGAAATAGGGCGAGAAGTTCGGTCAAATAATGGAGTACCCAAGGCCTCTTCTAATTTATGTATAGAGGAGGATATGGCAGGCTGAGTAATTCCCAGTCGTTTGGCCGCGGCACTCATGTTGCAGTCCTGGCTAACTTCGAGAAATGCTTTTAAGCTGGAGAAGTCAATGTCTTGTTTGGAAATCATGAATTAGCCCTCCTGATTCAAATATATTGGAGAGCCAGAGGGTTTTCTGAATTATTGATGAATTTTATAGAGCGGATAAGATTTTATTATAAAAGCCCATCAAAACACAATGTCTGATGGGCTTTATTGACAGAAATTCTTCTGTTCTAACGGGCTTCAACTTTGCTGAAAATACTTAATGCAACAGAGATGCCTGCGATCAGTAAAACAAAGCCGATGGTTAGCGTCGTGGTCGGCCATTGAAGCCGTTCAATATGTGCATAGAGTACAGAGAAAATGGTCTCGAAAACCAATAACTGACCTACAAGAGCTGTCGGCAGCTTTGCACTGCACATATTCCAAAGCGCAGTGGCTAACCATGAGCAGCAAATACCGGCAAAAAGCATCAGTAAAACGTACTTCATGGGTGTTGGTCCCAAAAGGTTGGGCATAGAAGGATCAAATCCCCAGACAACTAAATAAAGGACTGCTGAAATGGGAAAAAGTACCACGCACTGCGCACAGGTCCAAACGGTCGGATTAACTTGCGGGTGATCAAGGAGCCAATCAGCATTACGGATCGGATACCATGTCCACATCAATGTGGAAATAACACCGCATAAAAGCCCGAAGAAGAATGTGCCTGAAGAGCTCCCTTGCTGAGACAGAAATTCCTGTAATTCAGTCATGTTGACCATGACAAAACCGACAAAAATACACAAAAGGGGAATGACTAATTTTTTTAAATGTACGAAAGGCTTGCCGTTTCTTCTGGCTCTTTCGTTTGAAATCAATGCGACTAATACAGGGACAGCCCCAAAACAGATTCCGGCAACCGGGACACCTGCATATTGAACCGACATCATCAAAAACCAGGCCTGAATCAGATTCCCGATAAGGGTTAATTTCACTGAAAAAATCCAGTCTTCTTTTTTCAGCTGTCGGAATTTATCCAAAAACAGAACAACCAGAATGACTGACACCAATCCCATGATCAATGCACGGGAAATGGCAATGTAGAGAGAATCGTATTGAGGTAAAAGAACCGGTAAAAGATAGGTCATGCCCCACAATGCGCAAGCCCCTAAACCGTACATAACACCGATGAACATTGAAGACTCCTTTCATAAAACGTGCTCACCGACACAAGGTAATATCTAATAGAAAAAAATGAGCTTTTAAAGCGCGATTCAAAATATTAATAGAGACATCTAAGTTTCATTTATTTTGATTGGAATCCTTTGTTTTTTAAACGAAACTGATCATGACTGAAGATTGAATCAGTCGTGTTTGTTTCTGTTGCTGACGCTATAACAAGCAGATAATTTTTGCTTTTATTCGTCAGTTATTTTGAGGAGAAAAGGAATGGAAGTCGAAAATCGCCGCGGTAAGATTAAAGGCGCTCCGTCCAAAGAAGTGGTCCGTTGGATTATTCAACCCGGCATTGAAAGTGACATGGATCATGCCTATCAATGCTATTTAGACATCAATAAGGCACACGTTTTGATGCTGGCTAAACAGGGGATTATCAAAACGGAAGTTGCCAAAGCCATTTTGAAAGTCACTGATGAAATGGCAAAGATGGGTGAAAAGCCGACATTTGAAATTGATCCGAGCAGAGAAGACACCTATTTCAATCTTGAGCACTATCTAATTGAAAAAACCGGACTTGAAATCGGCGGTCAGCAACATACGGCCCGCTCACGCAATGACTTAATTGCAACGGTAACCCGTCTGTCAACTCGCAACTACTATTTGAAGATTTGCAAGCTGTTCAATGAAATGCGTCAGATTGTTATCGATGTTGCAAAGAATAACACTGATGCTGTCATGTCCGGCTACACTCATCTGCAGCCCTCTGAACCTATTACCTTTGCTCACTATTGTTCTGCTGTTTTGGCTGCTCTTGAACGTGACTATCGCCGAATCAGTGCAGTTTATCATTCGTTAAACCGCAGTTCCCTGGGTGGCGGTTCCATGGGTTCAACGACCTTTAATATTGACCGTGAAATGACGGCTCAATTATTGGGTTTTGATGAACCGCTGGATAATTCGATTGACTGTGTTGCAAGCCGCGACTATGCAATGGAGTTGCTCTCGGCTCTCTCAATGGCTGCCAATACATTCAGCCGCTTCTGCTTTGACCTCTATATTTGGGCAACGCCCGATTATGGCTACGTTGAAGTGGACGACAGCGCCGCTGTTTGCTCTTCCATCATGCCGCAAAAGAAAAACCCCTGGACGTTGGAACACATCAAAGGTAAGTGCTCTCACATTGAAGGCTTCTTTATTTCAGCCTTTAATGCCATGAAGAACACACCGTACACTCATAATCAGGATGTCAACGGCGAAGGGACGTATTTCCTGTGGACGGCATTGCGCGAAATGCAAGCCTGCATCGAATTGCTCGGATCTACGGTTAAAGGCATCACGCTTCACAAAGATCGCATGGTAAAGACCGCTCAGGGCAACTTCTGCACGGTAACTGAATTGGCTAACTACCTCGTTCGCCATGACGGAATTTCCTTCCGCGCTGCTCATGAAATCGTTGCGCTTGTCGTTGACTACATGATCACGCACGACAAGAAAGCAAACGAAATCGGCACTGAAGTCGTCAACGAAATCTTCATGAAGCTCTTTAACCGCAAGACCTCTATGACCGATGAGGATATTCAGCGTGCGCTGGATCCGGTGCTCAATGCCCACTCTAAGAAAGTCTTGGGCGGTACCGCTCCTGAAGAAGTTGAACGTCAGTTGACCCGTCGTCAGGTTCACTTAGACGAAGACGTGAAAGAACTTCAGGCACGCGAAGAGTCTCTGGCTAAGGCAAAAGCCATGCTGGAAGCTGAAGTCGCTGAAATGATTGCCTAATAGCTCAAAAAGCCGAGATTTCCTTGGCTCACACAACATCGCCGCTTCATTTGAAGCGGCGATGTGCGTTAAAGAGACAAATTAGTTTGTCTTACTTTTGTTGTTGGTGCTTCAAGAGACCTTTCTTTTCACGTTCTTTGGTAATAAAGCCCATGAAAGCGAGCATCGTCATTGCACCGAGGCGAGCCGTAATACCGCTCGGGTCGTATTGGGGAGCAACTTCGACCAGGTCAAATGCCACCACGTTGCCTTTCTTGGCAATGCCTTCCAATACGTCGGTAACAAAGACGTAGTTCAAACCGCCGGGAGAAGGAGAACCAACGCCCGGAGCCGTGCTCATATCGTAGTTATCAATATCGATCGTCACGAAATAGTTCTTCGCTTCAGGGATTTGAGCGATAACTTCTTTGGCTCCCATTTCGAGTGCCTTGCGGGCGGGGATGACGACAGAGCCGAAGTCATAAGCAGCTTGGAAGTCTTCACGGGTGTTGCTGCCCAAACCGCGCATACCGATTTGGCACATCTTCTTGAAGTGCGGCATTTCAGAGATCATTCTCATCGGGCTGCCGTTAGTCCACGTGCGTTTGCCGAAGTCCAAGTGTGCGTCAAACTGAACGATGCAAAGATCGTCATACATATCCAAAGCACGGGCAGTCGGAATGGTGACAGAGTGGTCACCGCCCATCATCACAGGAATAGCACCTTTGCTGATAATCTTACGAACGGCTTCGGTGACATTGTCAAATGATTGATGGAAGTCCATCGGATGCATGTCTACGTCGCCTGCGTCAACGACTTTGACAGGAGCTTCCAAATACTGAGTCAATCTTTCGGGGTCCCAGAAACCGGCATCGCCTCTGCCGTAGTGGCAGGACACTTCACGAATGCGGCGCGGACCAAACTTCGTACCCGTCAGATACGGGGCACCCATATCGTAGGGAATACCCATCACGCAAACGTCTGCATCCAATTCATCAAGGTTGGTGCAAATCGGATACTTTGCGAAACTGGCGATTCCGGTAATAGGAAGGTTATAAACTGTTTTCGGCATAGCCTCTCTCCTAATCGTTTTATGCTTACCGTACAAGCACTGTTCGGTAACAGGGTCCATGTTATGAGCGAAACCCAAACGATTAAAGAAAAATAAAAACCATTCCTATTGATTATTAGTGAAACTAATGGTTATTGGGACTCTTTAAGCCACGGTGCAAATTTAAGGAACTCTTTTTGAATGACTTCTAAATAGACACCTCTGCAAATCCTGGCGATTTCCTGCGCCTCCTGCTTATATTCATCTTTGCGGCAAACAACATAATACTTAAGCGAATTGTTCAGATTATCAAACGGCAACACTTTAAGCTTATGTTCGTCGTAGGAGGTAGCTGTCAAACTCAGAGGCCGTGTAATACTCCAACCGAGTCCCATCTTAATCATTTCAACTAAAACGGAGTCGGACTGAACTTCATATTGACTTTGAAAATGGATATCAAAGCTTGAAAACATGCGTTCGTTTAATCTTGCTCCGCCGCTGCCGCTCGCTGATGCAATCATGGGCAAGCCGCAGCAAAGCAGATCGTCAAGCGTCCATCGGCTTTTTTGTTTTGCCAATTCCGCGGGCAGTAATAACACGGATGGTTCTTCAAAAATGAATTGCCGTGTCAGCCCACCTATTTCTTCAAAAGCTTCGCAAATAAAAATGACATCGAGTTGCCTATTGATTAATTTTTCAACCAGCACTTCGGAACTCGCAGTGACTTGAACGAACTTTGAAACTTTTCCGGCAAAAGACTGGGCTACGGGCGGAGCAACAAAACGGCTCGTTGACTCTGTACACCCAAAATGAATGGTAGGCTTTAAATAATTTTGTGATCTAACCTGTTTGATGCTTTCTTCAATTTTCAGAACATGATCGAAAATATCCTCGTACAAAGCTTTCGCATCGGCAGTGGGTCTGATCGGGCGTTGGGAGCGGTCAAATAAGGTGATCTGAAGATGATCTTCGAGTTTTTTGATAGCTTTGGATAACGCCGACTGCGTAACGCCCAGTCTTTTGGCCGTTAAACTGAAATTTCGCAGTTCATAAAGAATGAGAAAAGCATTCCATTGCTCGTTTAACGAGTAGATGGTTGTTCTCTCGGCAAAATGAATCAGTCTCGCAGATGTTTTTTCAGGCACCATGTTTTTCCCGTTTGTTTTCTCCGATCAATAAAACAATAATAGAGAAAAAGATAAGTGCAATGCCGCTTAATGTGACAAAGCTTGAGTCTTCGTTTAAGAGGAAAATACCCCAGCACGCGGCCCCCATCGGTTCAGCCAGGCACAAGGTTGATGCAACTGAAGGACTGATGTAACGCGTACCCGCTGACAGCAATGTAAAAGCGAATCCTGCTGTAAAAATCCCCAGTCCCAAGCAAACAAATAAGCCTCGAGGAGTAATAGTCCAGGCGACGGGGAAGATAAATAAAACCGGCAATAATGCGATGGCAATCAAAGAGAGAACAAACATTAAGGCCGCTTCCGCCCCGATGCTTTTTACTAACTTAGGACTCGCCGTAATGTAAGCTGCGTAAGTAAGGCCATCCATCAGTAATAAGAAGATATAAAACAATCGATCAATGTTTAACTGTAGACCGTTAATGCAAGCAATACCTAGGATGGCCATTGTTGTAGCAACGTACCAGTCCCAGTGCGGGGATTTCTTAAAAAGAATTCGGGCTATGACTGCAGCCCATAACGGAGCACTGCCGATCGAGATAATGGCGCCGGCCGACACGCCGATATAGTACATCCCTGTAAAAAAGCACAGCTGGCCGATCAGTAAACAGATGGCACAGAATATCAACTCTTTTACGGGTAATGCTTTTAAATTCGTCGGGATCTTCTTCGTCGCCGCACACCAAAGGATTAAAAATACCGAACCCACGAGCATTCTGGCTTCAGTGATGACAAAGGGAGTAGCTTCTTCGGGAGCAATAGCTTGCAAAGTACCGCTGATACTAAAGCAAAGAGCACTTAACAAAACAAGCAATGACCCTTTAAATGTATTTGACATATTTCACTGCATTGTCGAAAAATCATTTCGACAATGCAGTCCTCCTTCGTTATTTTTTGTATTTAGACAATAAGTTTTTAACTTCAATCGGATTGCTCAGCCGATCAATATCCAAAATCTCGTCTAAAGCTTCCTGATCCATTAAACCTAATTTATGTGTAGCCTCTTTAATTGTCAGTCCTTCATTTTGGGCAAGCTTATAAGCTTGTTCGGCAGCATTATCGTCAGTAAATAAAGACAAAACGGTCGCCAATGCCAGAGAATCTTCAGCATGGTGACGGTTATGTTCAGTATTGACAGTTATTCCTTTAATACAAAGGTTTGCAAAAGTGTCCATCGTTCTGGCTAAAAGATCGGCACTGTTCATCATTGCACGGATGGGAACAAAGGAAGCGTGGTTGCCTTCGAGCCAGCCCGATTTCTGTGCAGTTGAAAGTCCGGCGTGGTTAGCGTCAACCTGATCGGCTGTGGTAAAGACCATTTCAGCGATGACCGGATTGAGTTTGCCCGGCATAATCGAAGAGCCTGGAGCCACAGCCGGAACTGTGATTTCCTGCAAACCTGCTCTGGGACCGCTGCACATCATCCGAACATCACGAGCCACACGCCAAACGGCAGTTGATAAAGCCTGGACAAGTGCATGAGCTGTCAATAGACGCGAACAATCCATGACTGCATCAAATGAATTTTCAAAAGAAGTCACAGAATATCCGTATATTTCAGACAGTAGTAAAGAGCTTTCCTTTGCCAGTTGATCATCGTAAAAGGCTAAAGTCCCCATCTCATTGATGCCAATCGCATTGAAATGGAACTCTTTTGCCTTCGTTTCGATTTCATTTTTTAATCTTCTGATGCCAAAGGCATAGCCGCAGAATTGCTCGCCCAGTGTCATCGGCAGATAATCCTGCAGGCCAAGGCGCCCTATTTTTACGGTTTGCTTAAATTCCCGAGCCTTGTTTTCAAGAACTTCGGTAAAACGCTCGCATGAAGCGGCGAGCTTTTGAAGATTTTGACGAATAACGAGCTCATTAGCCGTAATGACAAAAGCGTTAGAGGAGGCGCAGCGGCTTAAAATCTTCTGCAGCCTTTCAATATCTCCCCCGCTCTTAATGCCCGTATTCAGAAGGATTTCGTTGTCGATCGCCTGCAGTAAGTAACCTTTTGAACCGGCATAGACACTGATTCCCAAAGAGCTCCAATTTTTCGATTCCAATGACTTTTCACAGGCCAGTATAAGGGTCTGCAAATCTTCTCCATCGAATCGTCCTAAATTGAGAGAGGCTTTGAGTGTTGCCTTTTTTACTGTAAACAGCGCGCGGACAAGTTTCGGGAAGTCTTTGTACTGATAACTTCTGATATTAAATTGGTTAATAGCGGTCATTTTCTCTTCCTCGCAACTAGTCAATATGTCTGATTTGCCCGTATCGACGGAACATTTCAACCATAGCTTCACGATCGGTGAGTTTATTGAGATCAAAAAGCTCATCAGCCACATCTTTATCTAAGAGCTTGTCTTCCAATGCGGCCGCTTTGCAGGAGATCCCTTCATTCCATGCTTTGTGTGCAATTTGAGTGCCGACGGTGTAACCGAATAAGGAGCTCACCATCGTGGCAAGCGAGGTGGACATCTCAGCATTTTCATGCACTTTTGATTCGTTGACCTTAATGCCTTTAATGCAGTGGTCGGTAAAAATTCTGAAGCCGTCGGCGATCGCGTGCAATGTTTCCATTGCGCCCATGAAGCTCGCGCTGTCAGTAATAGCTTCATCGCTGTCATTTTCATTGACGGTTAATGCAGCAGCATGATCGGCGATGACAGACTGCTGCATAATCTGAAAGATCATTTCAGCAACGTAGGGATAGCTAAGGTAAGTTGTCTGCTCAGAAGGGGAGTAATCAGGCAGAATCAATTCACAAAAGCCGCTTCTCTTACCGGACGATAAAATACATAAATCGGCACAAATTCTTGCGGCAGCAAAAGTTAAAGCCCTCAGATAACCGCCGAGAATCATGCTGTGGTCGCAGTTTTGCATGCCATCAAAAGCGGCACTGTCTTTAATGACTTCTTCGTCCCAACGGGGCCAATGGACCTCAAAGCCCACCACTTTGGAAAGATTTTCCATAATGTGATCGGCATAACCGGGCTGCTGCCCCATGCCGGTCCCCACTGCGGTTGCTCCGAGGACAACCTCTTTAAAATCCTCACGGTAAATTTCCAGCTTTTTACGACAGCGGTAAATCATGTGTTGCCAGCCGCCGAAAACCTGACCGAAAGTATTGGGCACAGCATCCTGAAGACAGGTTCTGGCGATTCGAACGACATCTTTAAATTCAAGCGCTTTTTCTCCCAAGGCTTTTTCCAATGCCTTTGTGCTCTCAAGCGCTTCTCCGATCAGACGATATAAAACAATAAACTGTACTGTCGGGTACACGTCATTGGACGATTGACACATGTTGACGTGAGTATTCGGGTGAACGGTGTCATAACCTTTGTGACCGGTGAGAATTTCGTTAGCTCGATTGGCCAACACTTCGTTCATATTCATGTTGGCGCCTGTACCGTGGGAGCGCCAAATATTGATCGGGAATTGATCGGCAAAATGACCTGCAATGACTTCGTCGCAAGCCTGAACGATAGCGTCTGCTTTATGCTTTTCTAATGCCCCGATCTGAGCATTAGTCATTGCGCAGGCTTTTTTAATTTCAGCTAAAGCTCGAATCACTTCCGGTAATTCGTTAAAGGTGTGATCCGTGACAGCGTGATTGTGCTTGCAGCGTACGGTCTGGATGCCGTAATAGGCTTCATCAGGCACCGGCATTTCACCAAGTGAGTCTTTTTCTAATCTCATAAGTCACTCCCGGAGTTAAACAATTTCTCTAATTATCAGGCTGGAAGTCTTTATTAATAAACCTAATGGAATATAAGAACTATTTAATAGTCTAAAAAGGAATAGTTAGTCCTGAAAAATTGGCCCCGAGCGTTTCGAGGCCAAAATTGTCAGATCAGAAAAAATTAGTAGGTATCAAAAATCTTTTGAATTTCCTTCGGATCTTTCGTTTGTGTTAAAGCCAACTGCAGCAAAATACGGGCTTTTTGCGGGTTAAGCGTATTAGATTCCAAGAATCCCATGTCGCTCCATTCCTGCAGGCTCTTGGTTGTCACACCATTGCCGACTCGGGCAGAGCGAACGACCACGACACCTTTCTTGACAGCTTCAGCTAAGCCGGGGGTCGTATTCTTATGGATGGAACCGTTACCGGTGCCGGCATGAATGATGCCCTTGGCGCCAAGCTTCACGGCAGCGTCAACCAATCCGCGGTCATCATTGACGTGTGAGTAAACAATATCCACACGGGGCAATTCCTTGATCTTGGAAACGTCAAACTGTGACTTATAGGTGTGAAGCTTCAGACTTTCTTTAAAGAACTGGGGTTTGCCGTCGGCAATGTAGCCCAAGTAGCCGAGCTCAGGAGCCTTAAAGGTCGACACAGTCGTTGTGTTAGTCTTCGTGACATCGCGGGCGCCGTTAATTTCATCGTTCATCGCGACTAAAACGCCTTTACCCTTAGCATCATCAGAGGTGGCGACTTTGACGGCGTTTAAGAGATTTACCGGACCGTCAGCAGAAATAGCTGTTGCAGGACGCATGGCACCAACCAACACAACCGGTTTTTCGCTTCTAACTGTTAAATTAAGGAAATAAGCTGTTTCTTCAAGCGTATCGGTCCCGTGAGTAATCACGATACCCTTAACGTCTTTTTGTTTGAGCAGTTCGTTGCAGCGTTTGGCTAAAGTGAGCAAAACATCATCGGTCATGTTTTCAGAACCGATATTAACAATTTGCTCGCCGGATACGTTCGCAATTTCTTTAATAGCGGGAACAGCGTCAATCAATGTTTGAATAGCTAAATCACCGGCTTTATAGCCCGTCATTTGCGTAGAGGAAGCTGCGGTGCCGGCAATTGTGCCGCCTGTAGCCAAGATTTTGACTCCGGGCAATTCTGCCGCAAAAGCCGAAGCAGCAAACATTGAACAAAGGGCCATTGCAACAAATGTTTTCTTCATTCCTATCTCCTAACGAAAGGTTGGTCATACAACTCCATTTTTGAAGTTGAACCTCTTTAGAAGAAAGGACAATCGATATAACCAAAACTTATTTCCCGAATCAGATTTGGTTAATTGAATATAGTTTTAGGAATGAGGAAAGGAAGATCTGAAAGATGGTGCGGGGAATCGGACTCGAACCGACACGCCTTTTAGTCGGCGTCAGGACCTAAACCTGGTGCGTCTACCAATTTCGCCATCCCCGCACACGGGTTATGGATTGTACATGAAAAAATTTTTCAGTACCTCTCGTAAGGAAATACTTAACGCACAATGTAGAATGAAGAAAAACCTTTAATAAGGAACCTCTACAATGTTTAATTTCGTTTTCCAGAATACAACGAAGCTCGTTTTCGGTCGCGGTCAGATCGCCCAACTCAAGAACTTAATTCCAATAGATCAGAAGGTATTGATTACGTTCGGCGGCGGCAGTGTAAAAAGAAACGGCGTCTATGACCAAGTTAAAGAGGCACTTAAAGAACACACGGTAGTGGAATTTTGGGGCATTGAACCCAATCCTGCTGTCGAAACGCTTAGAAACGCTGTTAAGGTCGGGTTAGAAGAAAAAGTTGATTTGATTTTGGCCGTTGGCGGCGGTTCTGTTTTGGACGGTACTAAATTAATTGCAGCCGGTATTGCCGAGCCTCAGAAAGATCCCTGGGAAATCGTCAAAGAGGGGACGGCTACAAAACAGATTCCTTTTGCAAGCGTCATGACGCTGCCTGCAACGGGCTCCGAAATGAATAACGGCGCGGTGATTTCCTGCCACGAAACCAAAGAAAAGTTTGCTTTCCGCGGTGACTATCCGACATTTTCCATTTTGGATCCTGAAAGTACCTACTCTTTGCCGAAACATCAGATTGCCTGCAGTCTCGCTGATATCGTAGTGCATTGCTTTGAGCAATACATGACCACACCGGGGCAAAACAGGGTGTTGGACAGATGGGCTGAAGGCGTCATCGCCACCGCTATGGAAATAGCTCCGCTCATTTTAAAAGACCAGCATAACTATGATCTGATGTGTGACTATATGTTCAGCGCTACGATGGCTTTGAATAACTTCATCAGAATGGGCATTACCCAAGACTGGAGCACTCACCAGATCGGTCACGAGCTGACCGCCCTCTGCGGAGTAACCCATGGTGAATCTCTGGCTATCGTTTATCCCGGAACACTTCAAGTGTTGCGTGAACAAAAGAAGGCAAAAATTCTTCAGTTCGGTTCTCGCGTACTCGGTATTACTGAAGGAAGCGATGATGAGAAGATCGACGAAGTGATCCGTCGCATCGAAAGCTTCTTCAGCTCTCTGGGATTGGCTACTCGATTGTCTCAAAAAAAGATCGGTATGGAGGTTGTAGAAGAAATCGCTTCCCGCTTTAACCGAAGAGGCGTTCACTTCGGTGAAGCCAAAAATGTCACGGGCGATGTTGCTAGACAAATTCTGATCAACAGACTTTAACTTTAAAATTAAAGGGTTACAAAACATTCTTAAGTAACCCTTTAATATTTTGATTGTTCGAAATGCTTGTACTAGCCTTGATGCAAGTTGCAATTATTTGCGTGAAATCACAATTTTGGCTTCGCAATGGCTATAATCAAGCGTTTTTGTGCGAAAAGTGACTTTTTGCACCGATTACATTTTTATATTGGGCGGGGAGTTAATCCCTCACAATTGAACCGTTCGGAATGACCGATCATTTCGGACACTTTATTAATAGTAGAAAATGACTGAAAAAGAAACCACTAAGAGTTCTTTGGAACGTACCCTTGACCTGACGATTTCTGCCGAACAATTGAAGGCTGATACGGAAACTATCCTGAAGCGCCGCGCTAAGACCGCTAAGGCTCACGGCTTCCGTCCGGGCAAGGTTCCGATGAAAATGGTCCGTGAAATGTACGGTGCTCAAGCCTACATGGACGCTATGAACCACCTGATCGGTCAAGCCTATGAAAAGGCCGTTGAAGAAGCAGGCCTGAAGGTTGCCGGTGCTCCTGAAATCGCTCCCAAGGGCGAAATCAAGGATGACGCCGATCCTCAATTTACGGCTACTGTTGAAGTCTTCCCTGAAGTGGAAGTGCCCGATTTGAAGGATGTCGAATTAAAGCGCTTTGTTTGTGACGTTACCGACACTGAAGTCGAAAAGACGCTTGAAATCATGCGCAAGCAGCGTGCTGTCTACGAAGCCGAAGAAAACGGTGAAGCTGCTGAAGACAAGCGCGTGACGATTAATTTCGTCGGTAAGTTGGACGGTACGCCTTTTGAAGGCGGCACGGCCAACGGTTTTGCTTTCGTGATCGGCGCAGGCCAAATGCTCCCTGACTTTGAAAAGGGTGTCATGGGCATGAAGACCGGTGAAAAGAAGACGTTTGAAATGACGTTCCCTGCCGACTACGTTGAAAAGCTTGCCGGCAAGACCGTTGAATTCGAAGTCGAACTCACGAAGGTTGAAGTCGCTAAGCTGCCCGAAATCGATGACGAATTCGCTAAGAAGCTCGGCATCAATGACGGTGTGGCCAAGATGCGTGAAGAAATCGCTGCCAACTTGAAGCGTGAAGTGAAGGCCCGCATCACGCAGCAAACCAAGGACGGCGTGATGAACGCTTTGAACGATGCCTGCCACTTCGATCTGCCGAAGGCTTTGGTTTCTGAAGAACAACAGGCTTTGGCTCGCGGCTTTGAGCAAAACATGTCTGCTCGCGGCATGGATCCGAAGCAGCACAAGATCCCCGTTGAAATGTTCAAGGAACAGGCTGAACGCCGCGTGCGTCTCGGTTTGTTGGTGAACGCTTTGGTTGAAAAAGAAAAGCTCACCCCGACCAAGGAAGAAGTGGAAGCTCACGTGGCTGACTTGGCTGCCAGCTACGAGGATCCGGAAGAAGTCAAGAAGTGGTTCATGGGGGACGCTCGCCGCATGAATGACGCTCAAGCTTACGTTCTCGAAAACAAGATTACGGAATGGGCTTTGAGCAAGGCTAAGACCACGGAAGAAAAAGTCGAATTCGACAAGTTGATGGGTGGTCTTTAATTCCCGAATTGAAGGAAAATTGCAATGGCGATGACTTATGCTGATATGAATCTTGTCCCGACTGTTGTTGAACAAAGCGGACGAGGTGAGCGTGCTTTTGACATCTTCTCCAGACTGCTTCGCGACCGTGTGGTTTTTCTCACCGGTCCGGTGACAACGGAAAGTGCCAATTTGGTCATCGCCCAGTTGCTGTTCCTTGAAAGTGAAGATCCGGATAAGGATATTTCGCTTTACATCAACAGCCCCGGCGGCAGTGTTTACGCCGGTATGGGTATCTACGATACGATGCAGTTCATCAAACCCGATGTCAGCACAATCTGCGTCGGTATGGCTGCCAGCATGGGTGCCTTCCTTTTGGCTGCCGGTGCTAAGGGTAAGCGCTTTGCTTTGCCTAACTCCCGTATCATGATTCACCAACCCTCGGGCGGCTCTCAGGGCATGGCGAGCGATATTGAAATTCAGGCCAAAGAAATTTTGGATTTGAAACTTACGCTCAATACCATTTTGGCAGAGCGCACGGGACAGGCGATTGAAACAATTGCGCGAGATACCGACCGCGATAACTACATGAACCCGATTCAGGCCAAGCAATATGGCATAATCGACGAGATTTATGTTAAGCGCGGACAAATGTTGAAGTAAAGCTTAAAAAGTCTTTATCAACAGGGGAGGCGCAGACCTCCCTTTCTTCTTAATTAAGGATTTCAATGTCTGATAAACAAAAACGTTGTGCTTTCTGCGGACGGGCTGAAAGCGAAGTCGAACATATGGTGACCGCCAACGGCGTGAGCATTTGCTCCGATTGTGCACGTATGGCTTTGGAATCTATGGTAGGGGATGCGCCCGAAGCAAAGGCTGAAGGCGGTGAGAAAAAGGAATCATTCCTCGATAAGCCCCTGCCCAAACCTCAGGAAATTTTTAACCGTTTGGATCAATATGTAATCGGCCAGGATCGGGCCAAGCGTATTTTGTCCGTAGCGGTTTATAACCACTATAAGCGTCTGAAGTATCTGGCCGATCAGTCTTCCGACGTTGAATTGTCTAAGAGCAATATTCTGCTTATCGGTCCGACGGGATCCGGTAAAACGCTTTTTGCGCAAACGCTTGCGCGCATGCTTGACGTTCCCTTTGCTATCGCAGATGCCACCACGCTCACTGAAGCGGGCTACGTCGGTGAAGACGTTGAAAATGTTGTTCTGAAGCTTTTGCAGGCTGCCGACGGCGATATTGAGCGCGCTCAGCGAGGCATTATTTATCTCGACGAATTGGATAAGATCGCGAGAAAAAGCGAAAACCCCTCCATTACGCGAGATGTTTCAGGAGAAGGTGTTCAGCAGGCGCTCTTAAAGTTAATTGAAGGCACTCAGGCCAACTTGCCCCAACAAGGCGGACGCAAAAATCCCGGCAAGGCCATGGTGACAGTTGACACCACCAATATCCTCTTCATCTGCGGCGGTGCTTTTGACGGTCTGGAAAAAATTATTCAGCGTCGCGGAGAGCGCACCGGTATCGGTTTCGCAGCTGAGTTAAAGAGCAAAAACGAGAAGTCGCTCTCTGAGCTTTTCTCTCAGGTTGAGCCCTCTGACTTGGTGAAGTACGGATTAATTCCTGAACTCGTCGGCCGTCTGCCTGTGATTGCCTCTTTGGAAGAATTAACCGAAGAAGCTTTGGTGAGCATTTTGGTAAAACCCAAGAACGCTTTAATCAAACAATACGAAGCCTTGTTTGCGATGGAAGGCGTGAAGCTCACGGTTACTGAGGCAGCACTTGAAGCTATTGCCAAAAAGGCTTTGAAGAGAAAAACCGGCGCTCGCGGTTTGAGAAGCATTGTGGAAAATGTTTTAACAGACGTGATGTACGAAGTGCCGAGTTTGGGCGATGTGACGGAAGTCGTGGTTGATGAACACGTCATTAACGACTCCAAGCAACCCACCTATATCCGCAAATGACCCAAGCGCTTTATTTTGAGAGCGATTCCACGACAGCATCGGCAAGGGTTCTGTCGTGCCAGCCGATGGACGACGGTTTGTGGGCCGTCGTTTTAGACCGGACGCTTTTTCATCCGCAGGGCGGCGGTCAGCCCTCTGATGTCGGAACCATTAATGGTATCGCTGTCAGAAAGGTGATTCATACTGAAGATGAGATAGTGCATCTGACAGAGCAACCGCTGAGTGGTGAAGCCGCTTTGTGCGTAAATGAAGACAAACGACGTCTGCACAGCCTTTTGCATTCAGCCGGGCACCTGGTCGGCCTTGTTGGTGATCAGTTGGGCTGGCATGCCGTGGGCGGCAATCACTTTCCGGGTGAAGCCCGGGTGATGTTTAAGCCTGAGCATCCTGAGTTACTTTCTGAGCTGATTGAGTCAGGCGAATTTGAAAAGCACGTGAATCAATTGGTTGATCAGAGCCTGGAGCGCAAAATTACAGAAAATGCCGAAGGCTTCAGAACGGTGGCCTGGGGAAATTTGCCGGCTTATCCCTGCGGAGGCACTCATGTTCAGAATACTTCTGAAATCGGACGAGTAAGGATTACAAAGATTAAGTTCAAAAAAGGTCAGATTACGGTTTCCTATCAGCTCGAAGAGAAATTTGCTTAAAGCGATCTTTTTTGTATCTGTTTGTCTTCTCGCCCTCTCAAACATTCTTAAAACTGATAGTCTGTCTTTCAAGAAAAGTTAGACAGGGTGTTACGGGTTGAAATTTTAAATTTCGTCCCCATATACGCCCTGTAATGGTCTCTATGGTAAAAAAATCGATGACAACGAAATCTACAAAGAAACAAGCTGTTTTGCCTGTTCTGCCCCTTCGCGACATGGTGATTTTCCCGGGATGCATTCAGCCTGTCTATGCAGGCCGTGCAATGAGTCTTGCGGCAATCCAAGCCATGGGTGACGGCGATGAGATTGTGATTTTGACTCAGAAAAAACCTGATGTTAACGAACCGAAAGCAGACGATCTCTATGAGGTGGGTGTAGTCGCACGTGTTTTGCAGCGAATCACGCTGCAGGACGGCTCGGTCAAACTTTTAATTAACGCTTTGTATCGCGTCAAGACCGAATGGCTCGATTTTACGCACGCTTATATCAGCGCCATGGTTCATCCGATGGTAACGATCCGTCCGAATCAGCCTTTGGAAGAAGAAGCTTGGCTTAAGGCCCTGATGACGGCCTTTAATAATTTCACACAAGTGAATTCCGCCTTGCCGAAGGACTTGATCGGGTTATTGAAAAACAAAAATACCCTCGAAGAAACCCTTGATCTTGCTAGCCACTATCTGGATATTTCTGCTCAGCAGCGTCAGGAACTGCTTGAAGAGCCTGATCTGATTCATCGTGTGGAAAAGGTTTTGGCAAGAGTCAGTGAGCTCATCGACAAAGTGCAGATTGAAGAAAAGATTCAGCGCCAGGTCAAGCGCCAAATGGATCGCAATCAGCGTGAGTACTATCTCAACGAACAGATGAAGGCGATTCAAAAAGAATTGGGCCGTGGCGAAGACGACATGGTCGATATCGATCAGTACGCCGAGAAGATCGCTAAGAGCGGCATGAGCGATGAAGCTCGGGAAAAGTGCGAAGGGGAACTCAAAAAACTTCGCATGATGCCTGCTATGTCTGCTGAAGCCACAGTGGTAAGAGGTTATCTTGATACGCTTTTGGCCCTGCCTTGGACAAAGAAGAGCCGTGTGAGCAAGAACTTGAAGGAGGCAAGCGACATCCTTGAAGCCGATCACTATGGCCTTGAAAAAGTCAAAGAGCGTATTCTCGAATACCTTGCTGTTCAATCGCGTGTCGACAAGGTCAAAGCTCCGATTTTGTGTCTGGTGGGAGCGCCGGGCGTCGGTAAGACGAGCTTAGGTCAGTCCATCGCCAGAGCAACCAATCGTAAATTTGTCCGTATGGCTTTGGGCGGCGTGCGTGATGAAGCTGAAATCCGCGGTCACAGAAGAACCTACATCGGTTCAATGCCGGGCAAAATTATTCAAAGCATCACCAAGGCCGGTGTCCGCAATCCTTTGTTCCTTTTGGACGAAGTGGACAAAATGGGCATGGACAGCCGCGGCGATCCGGCGAGCGCTCTTTTGGAAGTGCTCGATCCGGAACAAAACAGCACGTTCCAGGATCACTATGTTGAAGTCGACTATGACCTCTCTGACGTGATGTTTGTGGCAACGAGCAATTCGCTTAACATTCCGCAGGCACTTTTGGACCGTATGGAAGTGATTTTCCTCTCGGGTTATACCGAAGATGAAAAACTTAATATTGCCAAGCGCCATCTGATTCCTAAGCAGATGAAGCTCAACGGTCTGAAAGACAAGGAGCTTACGATCGAAGATGAAGCGATCCTCGATATTATCCGCTACTACACCCGTGAAGCCGGTGTACGCGGCTTGGAACGCGAAATCAGCAAGATCTGCAGAAAGACTGTGAAAAATGCCCTGATTGCTCAAGGCTCGCAGCCTAAGAAGCGCGGTGCCAAGAAAAAGACCATTGAAACGGTGGTTGTGAACTCAGCCAATATCGGTGATTACTTAGGCGTTAAACGCTACAGCATCGGTCTGGCTCAAAAAGAACCGCAAATCGGTCAG
This sequence comes from uncultured Sutterella sp., assembly GCA_900545335.1. Taxonomy (GTDB): domain Bacteria; phylum Pseudomonadota; class Gammaproteobacteria; order Burkholderiales; family Burkholderiaceae_F; genus Aphodousia. The sequence goes on from UQYP01000003.1 coordinate 195,647, forward strand.
GTAAACGGTTTGGCATGGACAGAGGTCGGAGGCGACCTCCTTCAGATCGAAGCGGCTGTTTTCCCGGGTAAGGGCCAGGTGCAGAGAACGGGCAGTTTGGGCGACGTGATGAAAGAATCTGTTGAAGCCGCACGCAGTGTGGTGCGCGCTCGCGCAGAAAGCCTGGGGCTTGATCCGGATATTTTCGGTAAGACCGATTGGCACCTGCACTTCCCGGAAGGTGCTACGCCAAAAGACGGGCCCAGCGCAGGCGGCGCTATCACGACGGCCATGGTTTCTGCCTTAACGAAGATTCCTGTGAGAGCTGACGTTGCGATGACGGGTGAAATCACGCTTCACGGCGAAATTCTGGAAATCGGCGGTCTTAAGGAAAAACTTCTGGCAGCCCTCCGAGCCGGCATTAAGACGGTTTTAATCCCGAAGGATAACGTGAAGGATCTGCAGGAAATTCCTGAAAACGTCAAGAGCGGCTTGGAAATCATTCCCGTGAAGTGGATCGATGAGATCTTGCCCATCGCTTTGGTCAAAAATCCGATGAAGCGCTTTGAGGAAATGACAAGCGAAGTGAAAACCGATGTGATTGCCCATCCGATTCTGGGTAACCAAACAGGGTCGGCCGCTTCTTAATAATCATGGTGATAGGGGAGGGAAACAGACCTCCCCTTTTTGTAAAAAGAAAAAACTTTTCTAAAACCCTTGAATTCAGCGCATTTGTAGTGTAATATGCGTGCTTCTGTTTGATGGCTGTGGGTGCTTAGCTCAGCTGGTAGAGCGGCGCCCTTACAAGGCGTAGGTCAGGAGTTCGAACCTCTTAGCACCCACCACAGTTTCAGACAATTGCAAATCTGCCGGAGTGGTAGTTCAGTTGGTTAGAATATCGGCCTGTCACGCCGAGGGTCGCGGGTTCGAGTCCCGTCCACTCCGCCAGCTTTTCTTCTTCAGGAAAATCCCCCAAAATTCGTAAAGTTTCGTGTCTCTTTGCCCTTTTTGCAGGCGATGATTCCTAGTACTTGTTAAAATAACGTCATTTTTGCGGATCAGATTTCGCAAACACTGATTTTTATTTTATTTAGGGATCTAGAAATGCTTCAGGCTTTTCGTACACACAAGCGTTGGATGATGTTCATCGCCATGATCTTCATCATTCCCTCGTTCGTTGTCACGGGTATCTACAGTTATAACCGGATGTCCGATTCAGAAAATGATTTGGCTACGGTCGGTGAAACTTCGATTACTCTTCAGGATTTTGATACGGCTAAACGCCAATATTTGGAAAACTTCCGCCGTCAGATGGGCCAAAACTTCAAGGCCAATATGCTCGATACGGCTGAAGCCAGAGCTTCCATTTTGGCTTCTTTGATCAGTGACCGTGCCGTGGCTTTGGAAATTGCTACCGAATACATGAATGTCGGTGAAGCCGATGCTATTAATTTAGTGAAGCAAGCTCCCGCATTCCAGCGTGACGGTAAGTTCTCGACTGAAGCCTATCAGCAATTCTTAAACAGCATGGGTAAGTCTGACGAACAGTTTGTGCTTGAACTTCGCCGTGATTTGACCCGTCAGATGCTTATGGCCGCTGTCTCTCAAAGCACGATTGCGAGCAACACCGTCGCTCAACGCATTCATGATCTCTTGACCGAAGAGCGCACGATCCGCACTTTTGAGATTAAGCCTGATGCCTTCTTAAAGAATGTGAAGGTGACCGATGCCGATGCTCAGGGTTTCTACGACACGAATAAGTCACAATTCGCTGTTCCTGAAAGCGTGGATATCGAATATGTGGTCCTGTCTCCTGAAAACTATAAAAATATTCAACCCAGTGAAGAGGACATCAAGACCTTCTATGAACAAAATCTGCAGCGCTTCTCCGTTCCCGAAGAACGCCGTGCAAGCCACATCCTGATTGCTGTCAATGCAGAAAAATCCGATGCTGATGCTAAGAAAGAAGCCGATGAGCTCTATAAGCAGCTTCAGGCCGATCCGTCCAAATTCGCACAATTGGCTAAAGCTCACTCTGCAGACCCGGGCAGTGCTCGTCAGGGCGGGGACTTGGGCTTTTTCCAAAAGGGCATGATGGTGCCTGAATTTGACAATGCGGTTTTCTCCGGTAAAAAAGGTGACTTGATTGCTCCGGTTAAAACGCAATTCGGCTATCACATCATTCAGATTAAAGACGTCAAACCTGCTCAGGCTAAAGCTTTAGCCGATGTGCGCAGTGAAATTGTTTCTCTGTATCAGCAGCAGGCCGCCATCCGTGCCTTTGCTGAAGACGCAGAAACTTTCTCAAACATGGTTTATGAGCAAAGCGAATCTTTGCAGCCCGTTGCTGAACGCTTCGGATTGAAGATTCAGACAGCCAAGGCCATTACGCGTGAGCATCAGGATGCAGTCATCAATCCGAATGTGGTTGAAGCACTTTACAGTTTTGATGTTTTGGAAGATAAGCGCAATTCCAACGCTATTGAAGTTGCCTCCAACACGCTGCTTGCTGCGCGCGTTACAGAGCATCATCGTCAAAGCGTCAAGACTTTTGATGAAGTGAAGGGCGACATCATCGACCACCTTAAGAATCAAAAGGCCATCGAAGCCGCCAAGGCTCAAGGGGTAGATGCGATCGCTAAGCTCTCCGCCAAGGAAAAGATCACACAAAAGTTCGGTGCTAAGGCTCAAGTCTCCCGTGAACGTCCGGGCAGCTACGCCTACGAAGTCGTGACTGCAGCGCTTTGCCCTGACGGCGCTAAGCTTCCGGTCTATACCGGTGTGCAAACGCCTGACGGCAGCTATGTTGTCATCGAAGTTCAGGCTGCTAAGAAAGTTCAGGCTACTCCGGAGCAGCTTGCAATGCGCAAGGCAGAACTGGCACAGCTTTACAGCAACCCGGAACAAGCCGCCTTTATCAGCGGACTTGAACAAAAGTTCGGTACGCAGATCTTAAAGGATGAGTACAAGCCCGGCTATCAGCCGAGTGAAGACGACGCTCAATAACTTTGAGAAAAGGGGATCCATCAATTGGGTCCCTTTTTTTACCTTCAAAAAAGCCCGGGGTTCAGAAAAAAACCTCGGGCTTTAAATTAACGGCAGAGATCTTTAGGATTCTTCGCTTCCCATAGTTCGGGCAATGGCTTCACCAGGACCGTCTTCATCCAAAACGAATTCACTTTCGTCATAGGGATCGACGAGATCATCGGGATTGCCGCCCCAACGAAGAATTTCAAGGGCACGAGCCGCTCTTTCACAAATATCCATTGCCACAATGCCGGTGTTTCTGGCTCGAACCGCTTCACCGTGAAGCCAGACAGCTCCAAGCGTTGCGCTCACGATATCAAATTTCTGAGCAAAGAAAGCGCCGATCATACCGGCTAAAACGTCGCCCGAACCGGCAGTAGCCAGGCAAGCGTTACCCGTCGGATTAATCCAGGAGCGAGAGCTTCTTAATGTGACGACCGTACCGGTGCCTTTAAGAACCGTAATCGCACCCGTTTGCAGAGAAAGCTCTCTTGCGCTGGTGACACGGTCTTCCTGAATGCTCTTGACATCACGATGAAGCATGCGGGCTGCTTCACCCGGATGCGGAGTAATCACCGTGTGGGCTTTTCTCGCAAGCACTTCATCTTCCATGGACTGATCCCGAGAGATCATCGTGAGCGCATCGGCATCAATAATGAGGGGAATATCCGAGCGGATGGCAGCCAAAAGGCGTGCTTTGGCTTTTTCGCTGAAACCCATGCCGCAGCCGATCACAACTACATCAACACCGCTGAAATCCACCGGTTCATCAGTAATCATTAATTCAGGCTGCTGCGGATCGTAAAGGGGAGCGTTCGGCGCCATCAATTCAACGGTTACGCTGCCGGCACCCAACCTGAGTGCAGCGCGCGCAGCAAGAAGCGCGGCTCCGACCTTACCTTTATCGCCGCCGATCACAAGGCAATGTCCGTACGTACCCTTGTGGGAATAGTACTTACGTAGTTCAAGAATGTGCTTAAAGTCGTCCGTATCAATCAGACTCAAAGACGATAGGGGAACGGAGACATCCAATTCGGACAAGGTCACCATGCCGCTAGCGTCCTTGCCGTCATTCATGAAGCATCCGGCTTTGGCACTGATGAGGTTAAGAGTCATATCGGCTACGCAGCCTTTGATGCCGCCCACCCAATTGCCTTTTTCTGCATCAATGCCCGTCGGCACATCAATTGCCATATGAAGTGCCTGACGTTCGTTAAACCAAAGAGCTGCATCAATGTAGTCTCCCGAGATTGCTTTGGTGATTCCGACGCCCAGCATGGCATCCACAACCACGTCAGCCTTGGGGGCCATGTAGGGATCATCGATCACTTCACCGCCTTTTTCAATCCAGCGGTTATAGGCTCGGAGCGCATCTTCTGTTTTGGGCTTTTTGCCGCCGATTGCCACACAAATGACGTTGTGACCGCGGCTCTTTAAGTGCAGGGCAACCGTGTAGCCGTCGCCGCCGTTATTGCCCTGACCGCACAAAATAACAATTGTGCTTGCAGCATCACACTGGTCATCAATCCAGTTGGCAGCCACGAAACCCGCGCGATCCATTAACGTGCCTTCAGGCAATACGTGGCTCAAACGGGTTTCCAATTCTCCCAATTCTTCTAAACTTAAAAGCGTAGTAGACATGGTTTTAAAGCGCTCCTTAATCACCAATCTTCAAACGGGTTCATTTTAATGGAATAAGGTCGGTTTTTCTCTTAAAACTCCAGACGTTTAAACGGAAATGATTTTAGAGCAGCCAATTTAGCTTTCCCTAAAGTTAAAAAAATGAGAGACTCACGTTCATAACAGGCAAATTCGGAGCTTCGATACTTATAATGAATTGATTAAGTTGTTTTTTCTATTTTGATCATTTTTGGGACTAAAACTGCCATGTCTAACACCGCTTCGATGTTTACTTTAATGGCCACAAGCGCACTGTCTGATTTCAGAGCTGCGCGCCTTTTAAAGCAAATTCGTCAAGTTGCGCCTCAAGCGCAGGGAATTTCTGCCCGTTTCGTGCATTTCGTGCATGCCCAAAGACCGCTCACAGAAGATGAAAGCGCCCGTTTGCAGGCGCTTTTGCATTATGGCTTTGAAACTAAAGATGTTGAGCCTGATGCGACCTTCATGGTTATTCCGAGATTGGGCACTATCAGCCCCTGGGCCAGTAAAGCAACCGATATTGCTCACAACTGCGGCCTTGACGTCATCGTTCGCATTGAACGCGGAACACTCTATAGTGTTGATTTTGGCGGCAATGTCCCCGAACAAGCGGTTCTTACTCAAGTAGCGGGCGTTCTTCATGACCGCATGACAGAAAGCGTTGTTGACGCAAAGGTTAAAGCCGAAACACTCTTTACGGAATTGCCCGGCAAACCCATGGTAACAGTGGACCTGCTCAAAGAAGGCCGCCAAGCTTTGGCTGATGCCAACCTCTCTATGGGTCTGGCAATGAGTGAAGATGAAATTGATTACCTCACTGATGCTTTCACCAAAGCCAAGCGTAATCCCACCGATGTCGAACTGATGATGTTCGCTCAGGCCAATTCCGAACACTGCCGCCATAAGATCTTTAATGCGAAGTGGACGATTGACGGCAAGGATGAGGAAAAGACCCTCTTCGGAATGATTCGCGAAACGCATAAGGCTCATCCGGACGGAACGATCGTAGCTTATTCCGATAACGCTGCTATTTTTGAAGGCGCGAAAGTCCCGCGTCTTTATCCGAGAACGGCTCCGGGTGAAGCATTCGGCCGAGTTTTTACCGAAGACGAAGAATTAACTCACACGGTCTTTAAGGTTGAAACACACAACCACCCGACGGCCATTTCGCCTTTCCCGGGAGCCTCAACGGGCTCGGGCGGAGAAATCCGTGATGAAGGCGCTACGGGCCGCGGAGCTCGTCCGAAGGCCGGTCTTTGCGGTTTCACGGTCTCTTCACTGCAATTACCTGAGGCTCATCAGGATTGGGAAAACGATAAAGACGTGACCGTGAGCGACGATAAAGACGCTAAGGTTTACGGCAAACCCAACCGTATTGCCTCTGCGCTTTCCATCATGATTGACGGTCCTTTGGGTGCTGCAGCTTTTAATAATGAATTCGGACGCCCCAATGTTTTGGGTTACTTCCGTGTGTTTGAAAATAACGTGGCAGGCACCCGCTACGGCTACCATAAGCCGATTATGCTGGCGGGCGGCATCGGCAACATCCGCCATGATCAGACGCACAAAACGTCGTTGCCTCCCGGAACGCTCTTAATCAGTTTGGGCGGCCCCGGTATGCGTATCGGTTTGGGGGGCGGCGCTGCCAGCTCCATGACGACGGGCTCAAACTCCGAAGCGCTTGACTTTGACAGCGTTCAGCGCGGCAATCCTGAAATGGAACGCCGAGCTCAGGAAGTGATCGATCGCTGCTGGGCAAGCGGAGAAAATAACCCGATTTTGGCCATTCATGATGTGGGCGCAGGCGGCTTATCCAACGCCATGCCTGAATTGGCTGATCTCTCAGGCCACGGAGCCAAGCTTGATCTCACTAAAGTGCCGGTTGAAGAAAGCGGTATGAGCCCGCTTGAAATCTGGTGCAACGAAAGCCAGGAAAGATATTCAATCGCCATTGCTCCTCAATCGCTTGAACAGTTTGATGCCATCTGCAAACGCGAACGCTGCCCCTATGCCGTTTTAGGCACCATCAGCGAAGACAACAATCTCGTTGTTGCACGTGAAAAAGAAGAAAGCCCTGCAGTGGATATGCCGATGGAAGTGCTTTTAGGAAAAGCACCCCGCATGCACCGCACGGTTGAACATACTGAACAGAAGCTTCCCGCCTTTAATGCAAAGGGCATTGACTTAGCTAAGGCCGTGAAGGATGTTTTGCGTCATCCGACCGTGGGCTCGAAGAGCTTCTTAATCACCATCGGTGACCGAACGGTGGGCGGTCTTGTGCATCGTGATCAGATGGTTGGCCCCTGGCAGGTGCCGGTGGCTGACGCTGCAGTAACGAACATCAGCTTCGTAGGCCATCGCGGTGAAGCGATGAGTATGGGCGAAAGAACCCCGTTGGCTATTGCCGATGCAGCAGCTGCAAGCCGTATGGCAATCGGTGAAGCCATCACCAATATTGCAAGCGCCGATATCGAACTGGGACTTGTGAAGCTTTCTGCCAACTGGATGGCTGCCTGTGGCACGAAGGGTGAAGATGCCAAGCTCTATGATGCTGTGAAGGCTGCAAGCCTCTTGTGCCAAAAGATCGGCTTAGCTATTCCTGTCGGTAAGGACAGCCTTTCGATGAAGACCACGTGGGACGATGAAGGCGAAAAGAAGACGGTTACCTCTCCTGTTTCTCTCATCGTTTCGGCTGCAGCTCCGGTGCGTGATGTTCGCCTGTCGCTTACCCCTGAACTTAACACGAAGACGCCTTCAGTCTTAATCGCTTTTGACTTAGGCCACGGCCAAAACCGTATGGCGGGCTCCATTCTTTCTCAAGTGACCCAGCAATTCGGCTGCGTCACACCGGATTTAGATCAACCGGAAAAACTTCAGGCTTTTGTGAAGCTTGTAAGAAAACTGACGCTTGCCGGCTGCGTCTTGGCTTACCATGACCGCTCTGACGGCGGTTTGCTGGCAACGGTTGCTGAAATGATGTTTGCCGGTCACTGCGGTGCCCGTATTGATATCACATCTATGGCTCAATCGGCACAGGCCGAAAAAGTGCTTCCGGTGCTCTTTAACGAAGAGTTGGGTGCTGTGCTTCAGGTGAGAGCCGACCGAGTCGAAGAAATCCACGCAGCTGTCAAGGATGCCGGATTGACCGACTGCACGCACTTTATCGGCGAAGTCACCTCCGATGATAAGCTTCACATTGAAGCCCACGGCAGTGAACTTTATGCAGAAGCTCGAGGCGAACTTCAAAAGGCCTGGACGGAAGTATCCTGGCAGATTGCCCGCATGCGTGATAATCCCGCCTGTGCTGATCAGGAATATGCCCGCTGCACGGATGAAAACGATACGGGACTCTTTGTCCGCACATCGTTTGATACCGAAGAAGATGTGGCTGCGCCCTTCATCGCTACGGGAGTTCGTCCGAGAATCGCGATTTTGCGCGAGCAGGGTGTGAACAGTCAGACCGAAATGGCAGCTGCCTTTACACGCGCTGGCTTTGAAGCCGTTGACGTGCATATGACCGATTTACTCACGGGCAGAAGCGATCTTAAGGATTTCGCAGGTCTTGCTGCCTGTGGCGGTTTCTCCTACGGTGACGTATTGGGTGCCGGCGGCGGGTGGGCCACGACAATTTTGCGTAACCCCAAGATGGTCGATATGTTCTCGGCGTTCTTTAACCGTCCTGATACATTTGCCTTAGGTATTTGCAACGGTTGTCAGATGATGAGTCATCTGCGTAACATTATTCCCGGAGCAAGTCACTGGCCGCAGTTTGTCCGCAACATCAGCGAACAATTCGAAGCCCGCTTGGTTGAAGTTGAGATCATGAAGAGTCCCTCCATCTTCTTTGACGGGATGCAGGGCAGCATGATGCCGATCGTGAACTCGCACGGTGAAGGTCACGTACAGTGGTTGAATGCCGAAGATGCCAAGCTCGCGACTTTAGCGGCCCGTTATGTGGATTCCTCAGGTCGTCCGACTGAAGTCTATCCCTTCAACCCGAACGGCTCTCCTGACGGAATCACCGGTGTGACGACACCTGACGGTCGCTTTACCATCATGATGCCGCACCCGGAACGTACGCATCGCACAGTTCAGATGAGCTGGGCCCCGGATACACAGGGTGAATTCAGCCCCTGGATGCGAATGTTCAGAAACGCCAGAAAATTTGTCGGGTAATTTCCGAATAAATTGATGGTCGGCCTTTGCTCTTCTTTGTGGGGCAAAGGCCTTTTTGCTTTTGAAAGGAAAATTATGCCTTTTGATCTTTGGGTAAGTTTTACGATAGCAGCGGCGGTGCTTGCTGTAGCACCGGGACCTGACAATCTCTTCGTTTTACTGCAGTCAGCCATGTATGGGGCAAAAGCCGGGATTTTTGTCACGTTGGGATTGTGTGTCGGTGTTTTGATTCAGACGCTTATGGCAGCGTTTGGCGTTGCTGCAGTTGTCGCTGCCTCTCCGACACTATTGCTGATTGTGCAGCTTGCAGGTGCTGCTTATTTACTTTATTTAGCCTGGGGCGCCTGGAGAGCACCGGTCGGGGACGATGGCGGGGAATCAGGAAAAAAATATCCTAAACTCACAAATTTTCAGCTCTGGAGGCGCGGTATTTTAATGAATATCACCAACCCCAAAGTGCTGATTTTCTTTTTAGCGTTCTTTCCGCAGTTTATTATTAAAGGCTCAACTGAAACTCAAGTGATGGTTCAGATGCTTATTATGGGTCTGACCTTTTTAGCTTGTACGCTTGTTGTCTTCTGTACGGTCGCCTGGTGCGCAGGAACTTTAGCCGACCGATTGCGCAGTCCGAAAGTTCAGACTATCCTGAATAAAACAAGTGCTGTCATTTTCATCATTTTGGCTGTGTCCACTTTGCTTTGGAAAGCCAACTGACGGACAAATACTATGGATGCAACGCGTAAACAGGACATTGTGCTTATCACCTTGTTGGGTGTTGCGCACGGCTTGTCTCACTATTTTCATCTGATTATTCCGCCGCTTTTCCCCTGGATCATGCCCGAGTTTGACGCCTCATTTGCTCAAATGGGTGCGGTCATGACGATCTTTTTTATTACGAGTTCGCTTGGGCAGGCAACAACGGGCTTTCTCGTTGATAAATTGGGACCGAAGGTCTGTTTATACGGCGGCGTGAGTTTACTGATGATCGCAGGGTTTCTCTTTAGCGCTGCACAAAGCTATTGGTGGTTCTATCCGGTTGCAGCCTGTGCGGGACTGGGTAACAGCGTTTTTCATCCGACGGACTATTCGATTATGAACCGCTGTATCACTCAGGACCGACTTCCCTTCGCTTTTTCGATACATACGGTTGTGGGCAACATCGGCTGGGCCTTAGCGCCCATCTTTATGGTGGGAGTGGCGACTTTTACGTGCAGCTGGCGTTTGGCAGCGGCTACGGCAGGCATCATGGCTTTGCTCGTTTTATTGTCATTAGTGCTTCATAACAGCTTATTTGATCAGGCTCTCAAACTAGATAGGGGACTCACAGCCGAGGAGAAGAAAACAGACCGAAAAGCCGATATCGGTTTCGGCTTTTTAAAGCTTCTTGCGGTTTGGCTCTGCTTTTTATTTTTCTTCTGCAATTCCTTTGCGCTGGGAATTCTTCAAAACTTTGCGCCGTCCATTTTTGAAGCCACTTATCACGTGGGACTTGAAGTGGCTACGGGCGGTTTAACCAGTTACATGATCGGCTCCATCATCGGCATTCTTTTAGGGGCCTATGTTGCTAAAGCCATTAAGCGCAGTGATTACGTCATTGCGGCAACCATGTCGGTTTCAGCCGTCATGGCGATTTTGCTTGCCTCTCAATGGCTGGGACCCAAGAGTGTCTTGCCGCTTATGGGCATCATGGGTTTTGGGGTAGGGCTTGCTACACCATCGCGCGACCTTTTAATCCGCGGGGCGTGTATGAAGTTTTTGGGCACGAACAGCTTCGGACGCGTCTATGGTTTTACCTACTGCGGCATGGATGTAGGGCAAACTCTTGCGCCTCTTGTAGTAGGGCCGTTGCTTGATGCGGGCCTCTTTTCGCTTGCGCTTGTCCTCGTGGGGACCTTCCAAACTTTGGCACTTCTCACAGCTTTGGGTGTAGGACAGCAAAAAGAAAAGGCCTGATAAGTGAAAAGCCCCGAATTCGGGGCTTTTACGTGAGTCGGGAAGAGAATTATTTACCGACTTTGATGTTGGCTTTTTGGAAGAGTTCCTGAATGTTTTGCTGAACCTTCGTTTGAACCAACATATTCTTGTAATGGTCTTTGCTCTTATTGTATTCGGGGAAGAGCTCGGCCTTGCGGGAGTCATCAACCTTAATGATGTAGTAGCCGCCGTTGGCACGAACAGGCACTTCGGTGTAATCGCCGTCATCCAAAGAACGGATGGCTAAGCCCACCAATTGCGGGAAGTTGGCTGAAGACGTCCAGTTGTCGATCTTGCCGCCCTTATCCTTCGTGCTTTGATCAACGGAGTACTTCTTGGCGACATCAGCAAACTTGTCGCCGTCCTTTAGGGCTTCGGTGACTTTCTTTGCATCGGCTTCGGTTCTCACCGCAATGACGCTCACCTTATATTCCTTATCGCCGTAGGCCTTCTTTTGTTCTTCGTAGAACTTCTTCACGTCGGCATCCTTGACAGGATTCTTCTTGGCGAAGTCAGCGATCAGGGCATTGATTAACACGCTGTCGCGGGCGTTATTGATGGCATCACGCACTTCAGCACGGTTGGCCAACTTCTGACGGTTAGCTTCCTGCAGCAAAACTTCTTTTTGAATAAGCTGATTGCGAACCTGCATTTCGAGTTCAGGCGTACGCTTCTGACCGTTTTTGACGATCTGCTTGATGATTTTTTCCTGAGCTTGAACAGAGATCGTCTTACCGTTGACCGTGACAGCCTGAGGAGCCGCCAATGCCATCGTAGAGGCTAAGGCCAAAGACAAACCGATGACTAATGCTTTGTGTTGCATAAATATCCTCAATAACTAATAGAGTAATTAAATGTCATTCTTCGTATTTTGCGCTTCTTCAGCGTATTTGGCGACATAGAATCCGAGCCCAATTGTAAAAAGAAGTGTCAGGCCCAAAAGCCCGAAGAGCTTGAAGTCTACCCAAATATCCATACTGAAAGTGTAAGCCACAAAAAGATTAACAATGCCGATTAAGATCAGAAAAACCAGACAGCCGTTTTCAACCTTTCTCCAGGCAAAATCAGGCAGCGTTAATCCCGAAAAAACCGTTTTGATGTAATCCTTCTTCCCAATACGGCCGAAAATTAAAATAGCCGCAAAAAGCCAATAAAGCAGCGTGGGTTTCCATTGAATGAAGGCAGGATCCTGAAAGGCAATCGTCATGCCGCCGAAGAGCACCACTAAAACTGTAGAGAAAACAGCCATTTTCGAGGGTTTTTCGCCTTTCATGAAAATGACGCCCATTTGAATAAGGCTCGCAACGATAATGACAGCCGTCGCCGTCACAATGGGAATCAGATCGGTCGGTACCGGAACATAGGGGGTGAGTTCTGCTGTGTAGGAACCGGCTAACTTAAAGGCCACAAAAAAGCAGATGACAGGCAGTAGATCAAAGAAAGCCTTCACAATGATTTTTCCAAATACTGATCAAAAACAGCGCCACTATAGCGCAAAGGCGATCCGTATGCGTAAAATCGCAATCTTTGGAAACACTTTCTTCAATAAGTTCCAAATATTGTGGCTCAAATCAATTAAACTCAATTCGTCTTTTTAATCTAAACGAAGCGAAGGATGACTGAGAATGAATAAGAAAGTGAAATGGCTCTCGGCAGCAGGCATCATTATCGTTTGCGCCGTGGGTTATACATTTTGGCAAAAGGATACGAAAACACCTATGAACGAAACAAGTACGGCTGTTGAACAAATACAAAATGCACAAAAAATCGTGACGGTTGAAGGCGTGACGGAATACCGTTTGGCAAACGGCCTTAAAGTGCTGCTTTTCCCGGATTCCAGCAAACCCACCATTACCGTTAATATGACCTACCTCGTGGGCTCCCGCCATGAAGGGTACGGAGAGACGGGGATGGCTCACCTGCTTGAACACTTAATGTTTAAGGGCTCGAAAAATTATCCCGAACCCACCAAGGAATTCACGCGCCGCGGCTTTAAGATGAACGGCTCCACGTGGCTTGACCGCACGAACTACTTCGTCTCCTTTAATGCCGTGGACGATAACCTTGACTGGGCGCTGGGGTGGAGCGCTGACGCCATGACAAATTCCTTCATTGCGCAAAAGGATCTCGATACCGAGATGACCGTTGTGCGAAATGAATTTGAAATGGGAGAAAACAATCCCGTAAGTGTCCTTCTTAAGCGCATGCAGTCCGTTCTTTTTGACTGGCACAACTACGGCAACAGCACAATCGGTGCCCGAAGCGACATTGAGCACGTCAAAATTGAAAATCTTCAGGCTTTCTATCGTAAGTACTACCAGCCAGATAATGCCGTGCTGATGGTGGCAGGCAAATTTGACGAAGCAGAAACCTTAAAGAAGATTGAACGCATTTTCGGTGCTATTCCGAAACCCACACGAGTTTTGCAGGATGAGTGGACCGAAGAGCCTGTGGCTGACGGCCCGCGTACCTTTGAAATCCGCAGAGCTGGGGAAATGACAGTGGTCGCTGTGGGCTACCGCATTCCGGCAGCGCTGCATCCTGATGCTCAACTGATTAATTTAGGCGCTGATGTCTTAGGCGATACGCCTCGCGGAAGACTACATAAGGCACTCGTTGAAACGGGTCTTGCTACTCAGGTCTTTGCCTGGCCCATGCCTGCGCACGATCCGGGCTTAGCCATGTTCGGAGCCATGCTGCCTAAAGACGCAGATATTGAAAAAGCGAAGAAAGTTTTAATTGAAACCGTTGAAGGGACGTTTGATAAAGAATCACTTCAGGACGAAGAGCTGTCTCTCATGGCTCGTGAAGAAAAAACACTCTATGAGAGAACCTTTGCCGATCCTGAAACGTTCGGGGTGGATATCTCTGACTTCATTGCCTTGGGCGACTGGCGTTTATTCTTCATCCATCGTGACAGCTGGGAAGAAATGAAGGCTCAGGATGTGATGGACGCCTGGAAGCGCTACTTTGTACGTGATAACCGTGTAGTAGGGACCTTTATTCCTGATGCGAAACCTCAACGCGCTCAAATGTCGCCCGCTCCGACACTTGATGAAGTGATCTCAAAGCATCAATTTAAAGAAGAGGGTCAGCAAGCCGAGGTCTTTGATTCGAGTCCGGCGAACCTCAATGCAAGAACCGAGCGCTTTGCAATCGGTGACGTGAATGTCGCTCTTTTGCCTAAAAAGACCCGCGGTGAAACGGTTGTGGTGCGTGCCCAGTTCCGCTTCGGCAATTATGAATCCAGAAGCAATACCCGCGCCATTGCCGCATTGATGAGTGCGATGCTTGAACGTGGAACGACCACAATGACGCGTGAGCAAATTAATGATGCCTTCACGAAACTTCAGGTTGAAGGCGACATCGGTCAATTTACGACTACGCGCGAACATCTATCTGATGCCTTGAAACTCATGGGGCAATTGTGGACTCAGTCTGCTATGCCGGAAAAAGACTTCGAAGAGCTAAAAGCCGAATTTGCTAACGACGTACAGTCGAGAATGGATGACCCGCGTGTGCTTGCTCGTGATGCTATTACAGAGCACTTCAATCACTACGATAAGAACGATCCACGGTATCGCCTAACGAGTAAAGAACTTAAAGCTTCCATTGAAAAAACGACGCTTGATGAAGTGAAAAACTTCTATAACACACAATACGGCACTGCTCGCGGCGAAATTTCTATAGTGGGTGACTTTGATGCTGAAAGCGTTCGCAATCAGCTTGAAGGATTACTCAAAGAAAAAGTTTCCCAAGTACCTTACGAAAGAATCGTTCGTGAACACTTCGATACACCGGCTACACGCATCATTATCGATACACCCGATAAAGAAAACGCTACTTTAGTTGCACGTTTTGACTTTGCTCATAATAAAGCGGAGCCTGATACTGATGCCATGCTTTTAGCAAACTGGATTTTTGGCGGCAGTACTGGACTTTCTAACCGCTTAATGATGCGCCTGCGTCAAAAAGAGGGTTTAAGCTACGGCGTGGGTAGCAGCGTCAATATTCCGGCATTCGGCAACGATGCAAGCTGGAATATGCAGGCTATTCTGGCCCCACAAAATCTTCGTAAGGCCGAAGTCGCGCTTTATGAAGAAATTGACCGAGTGCTCAAAGAGGGTTTCACTCAGCAAGAACTAGATGAAGCGAAAAAAGGCTTTATCGAGTACCGTGCTGTAAACCGCAGTCAGGATAACCTGATTGCCTATCACTGGGTCAACATGATGAATGAAGGCGAAGACTGGAGCGAAGCGCAAAAGCGCGATGAAAATGTTCGCAATATGACGCTTGAGCAAGTTAATGCGGCTTTCCGAAAGATGGTTAACCGCAATGCTCTCACGGTTGTTTTAGCCGGCGATCAGAAAAAAGCAATGAACCAATAATCGCTATCTTCTTAAAGAAAACGGACAGTTGAATTTGAAACACTGTCCGTTTTTATTTAAGGTTCTATCAGAACGAATACTTCATCCCTAGACTGACAGAATAGTCCTGGGTGTAATGATCGCCTTTTTCACGAGCAATATGACCATAAAAGCGAATGTTATCACTTGCTTTCCAACTCATTGTTGCTCCGTAATATGCAGTTAAACCTCCGATATCAGCTGCTTTTGCCTTCATACGATTGTTTCCTGCATCAGTAAAGACAAGGTCTTGATCACCCATGAATTCATAATAAACTCCAGCATCGAGTGCAAATTGGAAGTAGTTTTGCAGACCAGTTCCATATTGAACGGTTCTGCCGAAAGCCACACCAGCTCTAGCAGTAAGAAAATCAGCTTCTTCTGGACTTACTTCAATATCGGTTGAAGTTTTGTATTTTTTACCATTCACATAGAAATAAGACACTTCAGTTGAAGGCTCAATAAACCAAGAAGAACCTTTCTGATCCTCAATCTTAAAGTGGTGACCAAGCTCTGCAGAAACACCGTAACCGAACGTATCATAAGAGGCTTTCATTGATGTTAGGTAGTCGTTGGCAAGTCCTTGAATTTCCTGATCGTAGTAACCGAATTGCGTAGCAATATCCCAATAGCTTCCAGAATAATCCATATAAGTGGCGTAGAGCTTAGCGGAATATTCTTTTAGTTCACCGTTACTACCGTTTCCATCAAGCAGCTGTTAGGTGGGGGTGCGGACAAAAAGTTGGACTTTTTAAGTGATACCATTATACCGTCTGAACTCCATCGGACTTAAACCGCCCAGAGAGAGCTTTAATCGTTTTTCACGATACCATTTCATATAGTCGTTAATTCGATCGATTAGCTCATCAAGCGTCACTCCAAACCACGATCGACCATAAAACATCTCCATTTTCATTCTGCCGAAAAAACCTTCGCAAGCGGAATTATCGGCAGAACACGCTTTTTTCGACATCGAACTATTTAGACAATAAAAACGCTGCAGTCGCGATAACCGCAGCTCTAAAAATTATTCAACACACTTTTTCAGTAAATCATCAAGCACTTGCATTTCCTTAGGGTTCAGTTTAGCCGCGATTTTCTCTTCCAAACCATTCGAAATATCTTCAAAGATCGGCTCAAGCGCCTACCCCTTGGAGGTTAATTCAACTAAAACTCCACGACTGCCCTCGGGATCAGAAATTTTTCGCACATACCCTTCTTTCTCTAATTTGTTAACTAAAACCGTCATCGTGGATTTTGTTCGACCAACTCGGCGAGCCAACTCGCTCATATTGCAGGCCCCATTCTCGAATAGAAGCTTCATAACGTCACCATGACTGGGGACAACTGCGGTTAATCCCGCTCTTTCAAGAGATTCCACAATATAGGCATTACCCATTGCGCGAAGCTTGGCCGCATTTGCATAGATTGGAAGAAAATTCTTCATAGCGTCCTCGTTAATTCGATATCGAACTATATACCATGTACACAATCTTTTCAAATTCAAAAACGGTCTTAAACCTGTGAAAAGACTTAAGACCTAAAATAAATAAAGACATATTTTTTGACAACCGGCTTAATCGTCGGCTCTTCGCCTTGTTCAAATACAATATTGGCGCGTCCGACAATCAAAGGATCCACAGGACCGATAGCGTTTTCATTCTTGTTTGTGTAAGGCAGCAGATGCAAGACGTATCGCATCGCATTTAAACGAGCGCGTTTTTTGTCATCGCTCTTGACCACAATCCAAGGGCATTCCACCGTATCGGTATTGAGGAACATCATTTCCTTAGCTTGCGTGTAATCATCCCATTTCGACAAAGATGCCACATCAATCGGCGAGAGTTTCCAGCGCTTTAAAGGGTGAATCTTTCGTTCTTTAAAGCGGCGTTTTTGCTCATCGCGACTCACCGAGAACCAGAACTTGATGACATAGATACCGTTGCGGACCAAATTGCGTTCAAATTCAGGGCACTCTTCCATGAAGCGGTCATATTGTTGAGGTGTACAGAATCCCATGACACGCTCAACCCCCGCACGGTTGTACCAAGAGCGGTCAAAGAGCACCATTTCCCCACGAGTGGGCAGATGTTCAACATAGCGCTGGAAATACCACTGTCCGAGTTCCCGTTCATTGGGCTTTTCCAAAGCTACGACACGAGCTCCGCGGGGATTGATATGCTCCATAAAGCGTTTGATGGTTCCACCTTTACCGGCCGCATCACGCCCCTCAAAAAGAATAACCACGCGTTGGCCGGTCTCCTTCACCCAGGCCTGAAGCTTCAAGAGCTCAACCTGCAGAGCAAATTTTTCTTTTTCGTACGTTTTGCGATTCAAACGATTCTTATAGGGATAGACACCGGAGCGCCAATCCTTAACCAAAATATCATCAGGATTGTCATCGCGGGAACTGATGGCCGCATAATTCAAGCGCTCTTGCCGAAGCAGCAGGCGCAAAAGCCGAATGCGATCAGCGGGAGCCTCGCCGTTGAGAATCGTACTTAACGCTTCGAGCTCTTTTTGGTCTGCCGCTTGAGTGGTTTCGTCTGTCACAATCCCTTGCACTTCTTCTGTCACCCGGGCGTGAGAAACATCGCCTCTGGCAACCAATTGGCTGCGATAAGGACCTCGTTTGGTTTTGATCGTTTTTTTCGTATTTTTAGTCATGATTTAAAGCCTGAAAGAAAAGAGAGCACATCCAATTGTTGTGCTCTCCCCATCGAATACTATCAATAGATAGTATCCATAATTGCAAAGTTATTTTTTCGTTTCCAGAAGCTTTCCTTTTCGTCGCTAAGGAATCATTCCAACACTGAAAACGGAACAGATCAATGTCACGACAACAATGCCGCACACATTGAGCCAGAAACCCGCGCGAATCATCTCACCGATCCGGATACGTCCGGTACCGAAAATAATCGCATTAGGAGGCGTCCCCACCGGCATCATGAAAGCCAAAGAGGCGCCGAATGTTGTCGCGACCAATAGGACTTCGGGATGCATTCCGGTGGAATCAGCCACCGCGGACACCAAAGGCATCATTGTCGCAGCCAGTGCCGTATTTGACGTAAATTCAGAGGCAAAAACCGTCAACGTAGTCACTCCGCTGATCGCCGCTACTTCAGGCATTGAAGAAAGCACCGTGGCCTGAGCGCCAATGATGTCAGCCAATCCTGTCTTCTGGATAGCCGCGGCCATCGATAAACCGCCACCAAACAACAGCAAAACGTCCCAGGCAACCGTATCGCTTGCGCTTGACCAGTCCAGTGCGTGCACGCCACGCTTGTAGTCCACCGGAATGATGAAAAGAATAATGCCCGCGGCCATCGCAATGACCGTATCCGACAGAGGCTTAAAGGGCAAAACACCGGCAATTTCGATTCCTCGAATTAGGGGGCCAAAACACCACAAAAGAGCAGCCGAGACAAAAACCGTCAAAACGATCTTTTCGCCTCGGGACATAGGGCCTAACTTAGAGTACTCATGCGTTACCCAATCCTTGCCACCAGGCAAATCATCAATCAAATCTCGAAAGAGCACCTTTGTCATTAAGAGTTGCGTAACCACAATCATGACAAGGACGATCGGAAAAGCAATCAGCATCCAATCGATAAAACTCACTGTGACACCGTAAGTTTGTTCCACAAAGCGGGCGAAGATCCCGTTCGGCGGGGTGCCAATCAAAGTCAAGACGCCGCCCAAACTCGCACCGTACGCTACAGCCAATAAAACGCAAACGCCAAAATTATGTTCCGCTCGATCAATAGCCGCTTCACCTCGGGTTGTTCGAACCACTTTCAACACGGCCAATGCAATCGGCACCATCATGGCCGCTGTTGCCGTGTTGCTGACCCAAGCGGAAATAAATGAAGTGGAGAGCAACAAGCCAAGAATAATCTGCTGCGGCTTAGTTCCAACAATTCGAATCGTCAGTAACGCAATGCGACGGTCCAAATGCCAACGAGCGATCCCGGCCGCAATTAAAAAACCGCCTAAAAAGAGGAAAATCGTGCCGTTTGCATACTCTTTTAAAGTATCCGAAGAACCCATTACTTCAAAAAGAGGGAAAAGCACAATAGGCAAAAGAGAAGTTACCGCGATGGGAACAGCTTCCGTAAACCACCAGATTGCCATCCACAAGACAATGGCGGCGCACGCTCGCGCGGCATGCGAAAAGACTTCGGTGTTTCCGGCGGACGTTATGTACTGCTCCGGCAGTACAAAATAAAAAACCAACGCCGCCAAGGGACCGAGGATTAAAGGGATCAGCTTCGATTTGTTGCTGATCGCGCCAATTTCAATACTGGATTCATGGTGCTTCATAAAGGAGCTCCTTGTGATTCGTCCAACGGGCGGATCGCTGATAATGCCAGAGATGCCAGTTTGAAGATTATTGATTTAAACCTATGTTAAGAGGCTTTTATTTATTGATATTAGTCAAGATTAAAAGGGCTGGCAAGGCATTTTTTCTACTTATTCTTTTTTTCTCAGAAAAAATAAGATATTCATCGTAGGAATGACTTTTTCAATGTCACTCATTCACTTCATTTCGATAGCCTCCCAACGAGTTATGTGCAATAAAACTTAAAATATCAACAATTAAATAAAAATCAAAGCAGATCGAGATCAATTAAAAAATTAATACTTCAGTTTAATAGTCCCTTTTTCCGACCTCATCACACTAATTTTCAAAGACTTTTGTAGCAAACTATAGAAAATTTGTCATCATCTGCCGTTTTTTGCGTTCTTTTTTCGTCATTTTCTTTAAATTCGCTCAAATTGTGTCAGGGGGGTCAGAAAGTAGTACAAGCTTCTTTCCGAGGCGTGTAAAAGTAGTACAGCTAACGCCTCCTCGAAATTAGAGCGTGATGTCTCGGACTAATTCGACCTCATGCCCCTGTCCTGTAGCGATCCGCTGACGCATCTTTCTCATCCGATAACTTTCTCCTTCAAATTTAATGGGGATAGCATATTGCATAAACCGATCAATTGAAGCTTTGGTGCATTGCACGTCGCCCCCTAAATAGTGAGGCCAGTCTTTAATCGAGCGGTTTGTTGTGATGATTGTCGATAACTTTTCATGCCTTTTAGCTATCAGGGTATAGAACAGAGAGGCCCAATCATCATTACCTTCTAATGGGAAGCCAAGTTCGTCGATGATCAATAACTTATTTCGGCAAAGCAACGTTAATTTCTCATCTAATACGCTATTTTTACGGGCTTTCGATAGTAAATCCAACAAATCATTGGCACGCATAAACAATGTGCTGTAACCTCGCTGTATGGCCTGTCTGCCCAATGCGATAGCCAGGTGTGTTTTACCAAGTCCGGATTCTCCATAAAACAGGAGGTTTTCTGAATTGGCAATCCAATGACACTGGGCTAACTCTTCAAACTGAGCTTGGTCAGCATTTGACTGGGAAAAATCAAAGTTCGCTAACGAAGCCGGTGTTGGGAAGCAGGCCATATCGGTTTTAATTTGGATGCCGTGCTCGATACGGTGATGGACCTCTTTGCCGAGGATAAATGCCATGGTTTGGCGAGGCGTTAATTTAGCCTCGGTACATTTTTGTAAGTACTCTTCAATGTGGCTTCTTATATTGCCTAAACGAAGGCGCTTGAGGATCTCATTGAGTTGTTCAGTACTCGGGTTGATATCAATCATTTCGTCTGTCATTTCAAAACTCCAAGAATTGGGACAATTCATTTAAGTAACGGTCTTCAGTGGGTAAAGTGGTTGATTCTGCAGCACCGTTTTGTGGTGGACGAGCATTTAAATCAAAGTTCTGCATATAGGCAGCAGGAACACAAAAGCTAATGATCGGCCTGCCTTGAATATCCATGACCATACAGTTTCCGTCCGGTCTGACGTAGCAGCAGACAGTCCTTCCCTTATGTCGATAGCCAATGCTTTTCGACCACCCGTAAACAGTGATGGTTCCTCGACCAAGCATAAACAGCTTCGAAGATGTAAAGACGAGTGGGTTGATCATGACCAACGAATTGAAAAAGAGCCTCCACAAAATCAATTTGAATCTGTTGCCCCGGCTCTACATCAAATGGATTGATCTCAGTGGGCTTAACAACACTTAAGTCCTGAAAGTGACTTTGGTAGTAACGTCTGACAGAACTGGCATCAATTTTGAAATTCTCAATTTTTCTCAACCGAGCCAAATGAAGTAAACATCGGGCAATAACAACGAAATTGCCTTTTGATTTGTGGAATAGATCGATTAAAACATCTTCTTCAAAGCGATCCATTTTGCAGCTTCGCGGCTTAACAGATCGCTCTTGTAATCCGCGTTGCGGATTATTGATGTAACGCCGTATGGTTTCTAAGCTGCAATGAGTGGCTGATTGAATTTGCCTCAGGCTCAGTCCCTCATTTCTCAGTCTGAGAATTTGTTGAACCTTTTGATGCTCTAACACAAAGTTTCTCCTTGTTTAAAGTTAAAAAAAGACAACCGAATGGTTGCCGCCATAAACAAGGATACTTAACGATCAAAATGAATTAAAAGATGTACTACTTCTAAATGCCTGCTGTACTAACATCTGACGCCTTATCTGTACTATTTTTAAATGCCTTCTGACAAGCAGCCCTTCCTGGTCGGCTTCGGCATAACGGAGTGCTGCACCAACTAACCATTGACCGTTAGCACTTTGCGAAATTACTCTATCTAAACCTAAATGAATACCTGTAGATTCCTGTTTAAATCCATAACCATCACTTACACGGTTTTGTTTGTTAAATACTTTAACCCAAGCACCGTCTATAGCTCCATAACGAATTTCACCCAAACGGTGGCGAAAATCTTCTTTTTCGGCAAGCCAACTGACTGCTTGAGCAGCAGACGTTCCCAAACTTAAAATCTGAGCGACTTCAGGGGGCAGGGGAGTATCACCACCGTTATCTGGATTGTCCGGTTGATCAGGGTCGGGATCTGGATCTGGTTCTGGAATTTCAGCCCGATTGCCTGTTATCAGATACCAATAACCTTTACCTGAGCCACTAACAGATGAATCACTGAAATCTTCTGTTATCGAATTTGCACTTAAAGTATCAGTATTGCCCTCTGTTGATTCTTCAGCTTTATAAGCAAGCTTCCACCCTAAAAGACTACCATTTTGGTAGGTTACTTGATCAGGTTTACCGTCACCGTTTTTGTCAGCGAGTTGGAGAGGAGTTCTCCATTATCCTGATACAAAAAACCAACGCCTTCACTCATGGATTTATGCTCAGTAACATCACCAACGATACGAACATCAACAATACCGTTTCCATTGACAGACGTTGCTTTTACCGCATCAGATTTCGAGGTTTCGCCTGATAAATCAACCTTGACTTGGAGTGTGGCCTGATTAAGGGTTAAGTTGTTGACATTGACTTCATGAAAAGCACTTTCATCGATCGACTTCCAATGTTTTCCGATATCCAATGAAAGCATTGATTTTTCTAACGTCAAACTATCTAAAGAGCTATCATCGGCAACCACCCAACGAGAGTCTGCATTTGAAAGAGTGATTTCGGTGTTTTTATTGCTTTCTCCAGAATCGATAGCTCCGATAATAATGAAGGGATCATTTCTATTGATTGAGAAAAGATTACCATTTGTTTGAATGTTTCCGATGATGAAACTTGCGTTTCCGTTTGTAGTATTTTCGGAAGAAATAGCAACATTAGCTCCATTTGATAATTCAAAGGCTGTCGCCAAAGAACCTTCGTCATTTCTGGCTTCAATACCCAGAGAGGACTTGGCCTCAAAATGAGAAGATTCATCCAGAGCAACTGCAGCAGTTGTTCCGGTTGTCTGACCTGAAGCAGTAATGGTTAGAGGATGATTAAAAGTCAAGGAACTGTTTGAAGCCTTAATGCCATAGACATGAGAAGTCTTCTTTAGGCCGGATGAAGAAACATCAACATTGACTGAAGTTGTAATAGATTCTTCAGTAGTTAATTGAAAATTATTTATGTTGATACCGTGGATATAAATATCATTTCTTGTCGACTCTGCAATTCCGGTACTAGATGACTGATTATTGAAAAAAGAAGTTTGCCCACCTAATTTAATCGTTGATCCTAAATTCTCTTTAATGTCGGCGTAGCGAGCATTGGTTGATGTGAATTTACCATGCGAGTCAATAGCTTTTACTACAGTGCTTTCACTGTCAATGTTTAAATGCATATCTGGATTGGAACCCAGGAGGCAGGACAGCCTCTGTGACTTAGGATAGGCCTCCCAG
>UQYP01000004.1 GCA_900545335.1 uncultured Sutterella sp.
CATTCTTTCAAACATTGCACTCGTTTTTCGTAGCTTTTTGTTCTTTTTAATTCGCTGCCTTTCTTCAATACTCCATTGCCTTCATAACAGTCCGGATTATTTTGCCGTAAGCTCCTGTCCATTGACCGTTGCAGGCAACGAATTCTTTTTTCATCAACCCGGGCACGCGGCGCTACTTGAATTTTTCCCACCCAAAGCTGACTGAATACGGCTATCGTTTGAGGCCCCGGATCAATGGATAAACGCTCCTCTGTTGATGCGTAGATGTGTTTAACGGGAGCAAAACCTTCCAGAACAACCTGAAGATAAAAACAATTTTTCCCTTTTATGGTTTTACGCACCAGGCGGCAGTATTTGATCGTTTTATAGCCTTGTGAACTATCTTCTTTTAAAAAGGCTCGTTGGATGTAGTCATCTTTAGGATCGATCTTGACCTGATAATTGTGTTTGCACCAACTTAATACAGATTTTTCAATGTTAAATTTCAGTCCGGTTTTATTCGTCTTTCCCTCGATACTTCTTAGACCGCGTTTAGCAGATTTAAAACGAGGACGCCCTCCCAAACCCAACTTATATCGATTCACTGCTTGAAACACTCGGGTAGCAATTTTCTGAGTTTCATTAATGCCGAGTTCAGTCTTTCGGCCACTGGCTTGTCGATGTTTGGCAATCACAGCATGCAAATCGTACTCAGTCAGATGGTACTTTCTATCCAGAGACCTGAATAAATTTGTTCTTTCTTTACCTTTAGGCATTAAACAGGCTTTTTTCCAATCACGGTCCTGACGAAGCTGCTGCAGTTGTCCTAAGGCAGTACCAAGAGTAGCGTTATGAAGTTGGCGGGCAAATTCAAGCTTTCTGAGTATCGTTTTAGACTCAGAGTCACTGACTCGAATAGGAAGTTCGATAATAAAAGTCGGACCAGGCATGGAAGCTCATTTTACTTCAACGACTATCGTCGTTGCACGGATTCCTCCCCCGGTTAAAACTAAGAGCTTCCTCCGTGATTAATCTGTGATAAAAAAGCACTTTCTGATTTTGAAATCGAGCAGATGATCTCTGACTATCAAACATCACCGTTAGGCATGAATCCTGATGATGACTTTAGAATTTCCATCGCTGGCGCACAAGAGAAAACAGCTCTTTTAAGAATGGATGGCAGTGGTATTTGCCTTATGGCTCAATGCCGACAACTCATATTTTTAAGTTTCCGATTGGAGTCGTTAATCATCTCGATTTAACTTAAAGTTGCGAAAATGAGTGGCTGTGTTTACAACTGGCCTCCGCATTTGGTTTTTCCGGTACCTGACGCTCGGATTGTACGTTTTGGGCATTCAAAAGCTTTAATTGTTCAACGTTTTGATCGAGAAATAGACGTTTTAAAAAAACTGTTAAACGTTTGCCACTGGAAGATATGTGTCAAGCGTTGGGAGTGGGTGCAGATTTTAAATATGAAGTAGATGGCGGTCCTGGTATTGAGGATATTTTTAATCTCTTAAAGGGAAGTTTTCAAGCATCTCAAGATTGTCAGCTATTTTTTGCAATGCAAGTTTTTTCATGGTTCATTGAAGCGCCGGATGCTCATGCGAAGAACTACTCCATCTATTTGAAAGAAAATGGTCGGTATCGTTTAACACCATTTTATGATTTGCTTTTTGCTAGTCCTCTTATTGCTAATGGTTCTTTGCAAGCCAACAAAGTGAAATTGGCGATGGGAATAAGCGGAAAAAATAAACACTACAAAATTGCCGAAATACAACCTAGACATTTTTTGTCGATGGCTGTGTCATTGGGATTGAAGGAAGAACCAGTTGAAAAAATATTGCAGGCATTGTCAGAAAAATCTGAGGAGGTGATTGAAAGAGTGACTGCACAACTGCCGCGTGATTTTCCTAAAGCCATTTCTAGACCTGTTTTTGAGTCAATCAAAAAGAAGTCTCAAAAAGTTCGTATGTATTTGGAAGACATCAAGTAATATCGGATGCCTGTATTGATATGGTGCGTGGCAATAGGCTGTTTTGCCGAGAGTTATATTGGAAGTGTACCGTTTGCGCGGATGAGCAGCTCACGGAGATTTTAACCAGGTATTCAGGTCGAAGGATACGCACGGCCAGAAGCACTTTTGCTACGAGCGAGCTTGTGCGACAACCACTCTCTAGGCGGTGTTAAAAAATACTTTGAAGCAAACAACCGCCGGATCTACGTGAGCATACTTTTAGTTTCTTTTGTTGTTTTAGTCACTGACTTCAACAATCGCCGTAATTTCTACGGGAGCGCCTTCGGGTAATTCGTATGCCCCCAAGGCAATGCGGGTGCCGACGCCGGCTTCTCCGTAAAGATCCCGGAAAAGCTCCGATGCACCGTTAATGACCTGAGGATGCTCTTCAAAGTTTTTAGCGCAGCGCACAAAGCCTGTCAGATGAACAAACTGTTTGACGCGGTCCAAGTCGCCTAATTCACGTTTTAAGACAGAAAGGATATTCAGAGCGCTTAATTGGGCGGCCTTCTTGCCTTCTTCAATGGTTAAAGTTTCTCCCACCACGCCTTTGATCTGCAAAACGCTGTCAATATCAGGGGTTTGTCCGGAGACGTAGACCAGATTGCCAACCCGGCGCGTGTAGACATAAAGACCGGCTGGCTCAGCAACTCCAGGTAACTCCAGTCCCATGGCTTTCAGTTTATTTTCGATTTGCATGATTTTTCCGAGATTGTTTTTAATCCAGACGGAATGGTATCAGTCTTACAAAAATAAAACAGCATGGGTAAAAAAATCGGCTGACGGACAGTCAGCCGAATAAATCGGTTAAGCGATTTTTCTTAATAGCTCTCGAGCCAGCCGTTCGGCTTCAAGCATATTCTCAACCATGTTAGGACCTAAAGCCTGAGCAATGCCGGTACGCTCAAGCTGATGCAGAGTGTGTCCAGTAGCTCCGCAGATAATCAGCTCAAAATCACGTCTCTTGAGAGCACGCATGTAGGTTGAAATGATATCCATGGCGGAGTTATCAATATTCATCAAAGCCGTACAGTTGAGGATGACGACTTTATTGGCATTGCGTGCCGTGATGCGTTTGGGGTCAGTCATGTAAGAAAGTTTCGAGACCGAACCGAAGAAAAGGGAGCCCTGCAGGCGCCAGGCTTCAATGCCTTCAGGCGTATCAGCGGGCAGTGTCATTTGCGTGACGCTTGTGAGCGTATTCATGCGATAGATGAAGAAAAGGCACGAAATGACAAGACCTACTTCCACGGCAACCGTCAAGTCGAAAATCACGGTTAAAAGGAAAGTGGCAACAAGCGTGACTTTATAGGACATCGTCATGCGGCGCAGGCGCTTAAATTCTGCCCAGTTACCCATATTGAGTGCCACATTGAGCAAAATGGCCGACAGGGCCGCAAGCGGGATATTGGAAGCCAAAGGAGCCGCAGCCAGAATCACGACTAAAAGGGTGATAGCGTGAACAACACCCGAGATAGGCGAAACGGCACCGCTTTTAATATTGGTGACCGTACGGGCAATGGTCCCTGTAGCCGGAATGCCGCCGAAGAAAGGCACGACTAAGTTGGCAACGCCTTGTCCCATTAATTCCTGATTGGGATTGTGACGATCGTCAGTGAGAGTGTCAGCCACACGGGCGCACAGTAGGGACTCAATAGCACCTAAAAGGGCAATAGTGACCATCGGTCCGAATAAATGACGAATGTTTTCCCAGTCAAAATCCGGTACCTGAATGGAAGGCAATGTCTGAGGAATACCGCCGAATTTACTGCCGATGGTTTCAACCGGCAGATTTAAACTGGAAACGGCAATCGTAGAGACAATCAGAACGATGACTGTGCCGGGAATCTTTGCAACCCAGCGTTTCCATTGGGCTGTGCGGCTTGAAGTATCGGTCGGCCAGAATCGGACAATCGCAAAAGAGATAAGAGCAATAGCCAGAGCATAAAAATTAACGGTACTGATATGAGCGGAGATTGCCCCCATTTGACCGAAAAAGTCAGCCGGCATTTTCTCAATACTCAGTCCGAAGAAGTCTTTGACCTGAGAAAGGGCAATCAGCACAGCAATACCGTTCGTGAAGCCGATCACAATTGAAATCGGAATAAATCGGATAAAGCTGCCTATTTTTAACAGCCCCATTAAAAACAGCAATATACCGCTGCCGATCGTGGCAATCATGAGGTTTGCCAAACCGTAGTTAGCGATAATGCCATAGATGATCACAATGAACGCACCTGCCGGCCCCCCGATCTGAACGCGGCAGCCGCCCAAAATGGCAATTAAAAAGCCTGCGATGATGGAAGTGTAAATACCGGCTTCCGGTGTTACACCGGAGGCAATGGCAAAGGCCATGGCAAGTGGCAAGGCCACCATGCCGACGGTAAGGCCTGAGCTGATGTCGCGGGAAAGACTATGGGCGTTATAGTGGCCGAAAAGGTCAAAACTGACCGGATGAAACGGCTCAAGAGGGATATGTTCCCGAATGTTTTTCAATGCCTGAGCGAAGCTCATTTTATTTTTATTAAGAGAGTGAGTTAAAAAATGTTTTTGCAGTTGGAAAAACAGTTGGCATAAGCCAACTGTTTTTCGAGTCCGTAATTATTCCCTATTTTTAACGAAGACGCATACCTGGCTTAGCACCTTCCTGAGGTTCAAGGATGAAAAGTCCGTCTTTTTCATCGGCGCCGCTTGCAGACAAAAGCATGCCTTCGCTTACGCCGAAGCGCATCTTTCTGGGGGCAAGGTTAGCGATCACTACAGTGAGCTTACCTTCCAGATCCTTGGGATCGTACCAAGCCTGAATGCCCGAGAAGATGTTGCGGGTCTTGCCTTCGCCGATATCGACCGTAAGGCGAAGCAGTTTGCTCGAGCCTTCGACCTTTTCGCACTTCACGATCTTAGCGACACGCATATCGAGTTTCGCAAAGTCGTTGATGGTTACTTCAGGCGCAATGACTTCGCCGCAGGGAGCAATAGGTTTGACTTCTTCAACCACCGGAGGAATCAAAGCATCGAGCTGCTTGATGTCGCAGCGCTGCATCAGGTGTGTGAAGGGCTTAATCTGAACGTCAGAGGTTAACGGACGCAGAGCGCTATCCCAATCAAGCTCTCCGCAGTTTAAGAACTCTTCTACCTTAGCGGCTGTTGCAGGTAAGACGGGCTTGAGCATCAATGTCATCAGACGGAATGCTTCAAGAGCCACAGAGCAGACTTCGTGAAGCTTATCGCGGTTGTCCTCAGACTTTGCCAATTCCCAGGGTTTTTCACGGTCAATGTATTCATTGACAGAGTCAGCCATGGCCATAATGGAGCGTAAGGCGCGGGAGTATTCGCGCTGGTTATAGAGTGCGGCAATACCTTCCACAGCGTTGCGCATGACCTTAATCAAGGTGTGGTCTGCAACACAATCGGCTACACGGGCATTAAAGCGCTTGACGATGAAACCTGCCGCACGGCTGGCGATATTGACATATTTGCCGATCAGGTCGGAGTTCACGCGAGCCATGAAGTCGCTCTTGCTGAAGTCCACATCGTCATTTGTCGGGCCCATCTTGGCGGCGAGGTAGTAGCGAAGCCATTCGGCACTCATGCCCAATTCCAAATATTTCATCGGGCTGATGCCGGTGCCGCGGCTCTTACTCATCTTGCGGCCGTCAACAGTCATGAAACCATGGACAAAGACGTTATCGGGCACGCGGTAGGGCTGTCCGGCAAAGTGCAGCATGGCAGGCCAAAAGAGCGTGTGGAAGTAAACGATGTCTTTACCGATAAAGTGAATCTGTTCGGTTTTTTCATCGTCTAAGAACTTCCAGAAGTCAAAACCGAGCTTCTTGGAGTAGTTCATGAGGCTTGCGTAATAGCCGACAGGCGCGTCAAGCCAGACATAGAAATATTTACCCGGGGCATCGGGAATAGGAATACCGAAATACGGTTCATCGCGAGAAATATCCCAGTCACCGAGCTTGCCTTCGCCGAGCCACTCTTCGTCCTTGGCACGGATTTCAGGCTGCACGCGATCGGCGCCGCTCTTACCCTTGCCGTTGACCCAGTCACGAAGGAAAGAGACACAGGCGGGATCGGAGAGCTTAAAGAAGTAGTGCGTGGATTTACGCAATTCAGGTTTGGCTCCCGACAGGGCGGAGAAGGGGTTAATTAATTCAGTCGGAGAATAAACGGCACCGCACTTTTCGCAGTTGTCGCCGTACTGGTCTTCTGCACCGCAGCGCGGGCAGGTCCCTTTGATGAAACGGTCGGCAAGGAACATACCCTTGACCGGATCGTAGAATTGTTCAATATCTTTGGTGTAAATAAGGCCGGCCGCTTTCAGACGTTTGTAGATATCCTGCGAAAGCATGACGTTTTCTTTACTGTCGGTAGAGTACCAGTGATCAAACTTGATATGGAAACCGTCGAGATAGGCTTTACGGCCGGCAGCAATACGAGCCACAAACTCTTGCGGTGTGATGCCTTCTTTTTGCGCGGCAATCATCATCGGAGCGCCGTGCGTGTCGTCAGCGCCGACAAAGTGAACAGTATGCCCGTACATTCGCTGAGTCCGCACCCAAATGTCGGCTTGGATATATTCCATGATATGGCCGATATGGAAATGACCGTTTGCATACGGCAGTGCTGTTGTAACGAATATTTGGCGTTTTTGCATGATGAAATGTCCCGAAAATAGGCGCGAAAAGAAACAAAGAGGTCAATATTTTAGCAAAGCGACCCGAAATTCTCTCTTTGGGATCTTGAGCTTGCACGAGAAAAATCGGAAAATACGTCTTGTTGTCAAAACGGAGTCAGAAAGTGAATCAAAAAGAAGCGATACTTAAAGTAATGGGAACGGTGGTCGATCCCTGGATGAATATGGATTACCTCTCGGCCCGAATGGTTAAAGTGGCAGATGACGCCAGCTCGGTTACGGTGCAGTTGGGCTATCCTGCAAAAAGCGTAAAAGATGAAGTTAAAACCAAAGTTGAGGAAGCACTTCGTGCCGCCGGCATCGAAACTGAAGTAAAAGTTGAACAAAATATTATTGCTCATGCCGTTCAGCGCACACTTAAAGTTTTACCTAATGTAAAGAACATTATTGCGGTCTCAAGCGGCAAGGGCGGCGTAGGTAAAAGTACGGTAGCAGCCAATATCGCTTTGGCGCTGGCCGCAGAAGGCGCCAAGGTCGGTGTTTTAGATGCCGATATTTACGGCCCGAGTCAGCCCATGATGTTGGGAGCGCTCGGCCGTCCCATGACCAACGACGGTCAGAATATGAACCCGATTGTTTCCTTGGGGCTTGAAATCAATTCAATCGGTTTTTTAATCGATCCTGATGAACCCATGATCTGGCGCGGACCGCTTGTGGCCCAAGCTCTGACGCAGCTTTTAACACAAACCAATTGGCATGACCTGGATTACCTGATTATCGACATGCCTCCCGGAACAGGCGATATTCAGCTCACTCTTTCGCAAACGGTGCCGGTTACAGGGGCCATTGTGGTGACCACTCCTCAGGATATAGCGCTGCTGGATGCTAAAAAAGGACTCAGAATGTTCCAGAAGGTCAACGTGCCTATCTTGGGATTGGTGGAAAATATGTCTGTATTCGTTTGTCCGGAGTGCGGGCACGTGGAGCATATTTTCGGTGAGGGCGGAGCCAAACGCATGAGTGAAACTTATCACGTGGATGTTTTGGGACAGCTCCCGCTGGATGCCAGGATTCGTGAAGAGGCAGACTCCGGTGCCCCAACCGTTGTTTCTTCGCCCGATTCTTTGGCCGGGAAGATTTATCGCGAAATTGCCCTCAAGGCAGCCGCTGCCATTGCCAAAACGGCCAAGGATATGTCTTTGAAGATGCCGAGGGTTCGTGTGGAGAATAACTGATGCCATTGGTGACCCCTGATTACAGAGCGCCCAGGTGGCTCTCAGGCGCTCAGATTCAGACAATTTTTGCGGCCAAAGTCTGTAAAAAACCAGAAGTGGTTTATAGGCGCGAGCGTTGGGATACGCCCGACGGTGACTTCACCGATGTGGATTGGGCAACACCGGAAGCCGCAGACCCGGAAACGCCTATTGTCGTGCATTTTCATGGTCTGGAGGGCAGCTCCAGAAGTCACTATGCACTGGCGCTCATGCACGAGACCGTTTCTCGCGGTTGGAGGGGATGTGTTTCTTTATTCAGAAGCTGCTCAGGAGAACTCAATCGCAGCATCAAAACCTATCATGCGGGCGATATTGATCAGGTTCAGTGGGTGCTTGAAACGGTGAGAGCCCGATACCCCCGGGCACCGATTTATGCTGTCGGTGTTTCGCTCGGTGGAAATCAATTGGCGCTTTTTTGCGGAAAGCGGGCCAAGACCGCTAAAAAACTTTTGACGGCAGCCGTCAGCGTCGCAGCTCCGGTTGATTTGGTCGCAGGCAGCAACCTGCTGCGTTTCGGTTTTAACCGACTCTACTCCAAAATGTTTTTGGATACGCTCATTCCCAAAGTCATTAAAAAGTGCGAAACCATGCCTGAAATGCGTGAGCTTGTTGATGAGCAGGCTATTAAGCACTGCAAGAATTTTTATGACTTTGATTCGCTCTACACGGCTCCCGTGCACGGCTTTAAGAGTGCAATGGATTATTGGACCAAGGCGTCGGCTAAACCATGGCTTAAATATGTTGAAGTGCCGCTTTTGCTCTTAAACGCTAAAAATGATCCTTTTATGCCCGAGTGGGCTTTGCCGACGCTTGAAGACGTCTCTGAGACTGTTTGGTTGGATCAGCCGGAAGAAGGCGGGCATGTCGGATTTCCGACAGGCAATCCTCCGGGCAAAATTGATTATTTACCGAAACGGATTTTCAGATTCTTTCTGCAGCGTCAGTAGGACTGCTTAAATTTATTTTAAATACGCTAAAATCAGCGTCTGTTTTTTCACTATAACGTTGCCGCGTCGGTTTGTTCTACCGGGTCTGCGGTTCCGTACTGTTACGGAGGCTCTTATGTCGCATAAGTGGCTCAGCAAGGACGCAATCTGCGGCCTTGTTGCTTTAACGCTTTTTATTCTGACGATTCCATTAAGTAATTGGGTCGTTGTCAATGTCGGTCTGGTTTGTGAGGCAAACGGACCGTGTCTGATCCCGGTCTGGCCCGGCCTGATGGCGCCTTCAGCTGTGATGATTGCAGGTGCCGCACTTGTGCTCAGAAACGGTGTTCAGGCTTTTTTAGGTGCTCCCTTTTCCTTGATGGCGATTGCAGTCGGCACGGCTTTGTCTGCGCTTTTTGCTTCTCCTTCTCTCGTGATCGCCTCAGCAGCAGCCTTCTGCTTTTCTGAATTAGCTGATTTCGCTGTTTATACCCCGATGAGAAAGCATTTTCCGGCTTTCTCGGTTGTGATGGCAGGATTGGCCGGCTCCATTATCGACAGCGCTATTTTTCTTTCACTGGCTTTCGGCAGCATTGAATTTATTGAAGGTCAGGTGTTGGGGAAATTTTGGATGTCTTTGCTCGCCGGTATGGTGATCCGTTATTTAAGACCGCGTTTGGCGCCCAATCCGAAATTCTGATGACTAAAAGCCTCCGAGGATCGATTTTTCGGAGGCTTTTAATTTACGCGTTTTTCAATTTCAAAAATTCTTCAAATCCTTTTTGCCGCAACAGACAGGCCGGACACTTGCCGCAGCCGTATCCCCATGGGTGAAGGTGAGTATGATCGCCCTCGTAGCAGGTATGCGTTTCTTTGACGATAAAATCAACGAGCTCTTTGCCGCCTAATTCTTTGGCTAAAACCCATGTCTGAGCTTTGGTTTTAAACATGAGGGGCGTCTGAATTTCAATTTTCCAGTCCATTCCGAGGCTGAGCGCCTGCTCTAATGCATCCATTGTGTTACGGCGGCAATCCGGATAACCGGAAAAATCCGCCTGACCTACACCGGTGACGATTGTATGAATCTCTTTAAGGTAGGCTCTTGCCGCTACGTAAGTCAGAAACATCAGATTGCGGGCCGGAACAAAAGAAGTGGGCAGACCCCGGGAGCCATGCGCTTTAATGGCTTCTCCCGAACCTGTGAGTGCACTTGAGGAGACTTTTCCAAAGCTTTGTACATCGATGAGAAGGTCTTCGCCCAGTTTTGAGGCTAATTGAGGGTAACGCGTTCTGATTTCACTAAGAATCTCTTTTCGGCACTGCAATTCAACAACGTTTTTCTGTCCGTAGTCAAAGCCTACTGTTTCGACAAAATCGTAGTGGTTTAAGGCCCAGAAAAGACAGGTTGTAGAGTCCTGTCCTCCGGAAAAACTTACAATGGCGCCATTTTGCATACGTTGTCCTTTCTCATTGAGCCATGCAGTCTAGCGCATTTTCCCGCGCTGTTCTGTGCTAACCTTCGGGAAAAATATTTTTGAGATTCGTTATCAATGCAAGAAAAAACCGCTGTCATCCTGATGAATACAGGCTCACCCGCAGCTCCGACGAGTGCAGCCCTTCGGACTTACCTTAAAGATTTTTTGTCGGATCCCAGAATTATTGAATTACCGTCTTGGGTTTGGCAGCCTATTTTAAGAGGATTCATACTGCGTACGCGTCCTGCGAAAAGCGCAGAGCGGTACAAAAAAATATGGCTGCCTGACGGCTCGCCGCTAATCGTTTATACGCAGGCTCTCGTTGAAAAACTCAATGAAAAACTGCCCGAAGAGGTGACCGTGGCAATGGCTATGCGAGTCGGTTCGCCTTCAACGGCTGAGACAGTTCGGAGACTCAAAAAAGAGGGCTTTTCCCGTTTTCTCTTTTTCCCGATGTTTGCACAGTACGCTACGCAAACGACCGAGTCTTGCCTGGATGCCATTCATGAGATTGAAAAAGAAATTCCTCAGGGCTTCACCTGGGATTGGATTCGTCCTTACTTTGATCATGAAGGCTATGCTGAGCTTTGGGCCGATAAGATCCGAGCCTGCCGCACACTCGGCGCTCATCTTGTCATGAGTTTTCACGGAATACCTGTTAAAAGCATTCAAAAAGGCAGCCCCTACCAGAAACAATGTCTGCAGACAGCGCAGATGATTGCCCAAAAGCTTGGGTTAAAAGAAGGGGAGTATTCGATTGCTTATCAGTCGCGTTTCGGCAATGACCACTGGCTTCAACCGTATCTCACCGGTCACGTTGAAAAACTTTTGAAAGACAATGTTCAATGCATCGATGTCGTCTGTTTGTCTTTTAGTGTCGACTGCCTGGAAAGCTTGGAAGAGATCGGTCTGGAGCTCAAAGATCACTATTTGCAATCAGGCGGGAAACATTTCGGTTTGATTGCCTGCCCGAATGATGATGAAGCTGCGGTGAACTTTTACCGCGATCTCATTGCTGAGGCGCTTCAAGCCATGCACTCGTAGAGGGCCAATATCAAAAATCCTTCGCAAGTCTGTCAAACCAACGAAGGATTTTTTGCTAAAGAGGCCTTATGTCAGGCCTTAATCCGCATAATTAACCGTTGCGGCTTTTAATAAAGTTGGTGAAAACGCCCCAACCGATCGGCAGCGATACTTCATCCTGGATGCAGAAGTCACCTCGGTGGTGTCCGGGGTGATTGCATCCATAGTAAAAGAATGCGGCCTTCCCGCCATGCTCCTGCACGCGGCGAATGAGCATCGTGCAGTCTTCGCTGCCCACTTTGGCATTCATATCCACTACAGATTCAACGCCGGGGACGCAGGCGGCAGCCTTTTTAACGGCTTCAACGGCCTCTTCGTCGCCCTTATACGTTACCGCTTCACCCATTCGGGTCAGACGATACTGAACACCATAGGCTGCAGCCATACCTTTTACCGTCATTTCGACGTTGGCGGCCATGTAGTCATTGATTTCGGTACTTTCACCGCGCACTTCAAGCTGCATATAAGCGTGAGGAGCAACGATGTTGCGGCCGACACCGGAGATGAGCTTGCCGATCTGAACGCGGGTAATGCCCTGGCTGTGACCGGGAAGCGACCCCAGTGACATGCAGGTAGCGGCCGCACACATTAAAGCGCTGCGGCCCTTTTCGGGAGAACCTGCTGCAGCCTGAATACCTTCGTACTCCAAGTCAAACTTGGTGGTGGCGAGGTAGCCGTGATGCGAGACACCGACTTGACCCAGATACGCACCGCATCCGATATGAGCCCCGGCAAACCAATCGACATCATCGACAATACCCTTGGCAGCCATGGCAGCGGCACCTCTCACACCTTCTTCGGCCGGTTGGAAAAGGACTTTAACAGTGCCATTGAGACTGTCTTTATGATCGGCAAGCCAGGCAGCTACTCCGAGGCCCACTGCCGTGTGGCCGTCGTGACCGCAGGCATGCGAAAACCCCGGATATTCTGAACGGTAGTGTCCCTGGTTGGCTTCATGTTCAGCTTTAGTCGTCTCTTCAATCGGCAGACAGTCAATATCGACCCGAATGGCCGTGACCGGACCCGGACGACCGGTTTCCAATACGGCCATAGCACCGGTGTAACCTCCCAGACGTTTTAAAAACGCTTCTGGAACGCCATTCTCCAAAGCACGGGCCTGCGCTGCACTCGCTGCCTCTTCGTTTCGGCCCATCACTGCCTGAGGTTCGATCACTTCAATCCCTGCGAGGGCCTTCAGTCCCAATTCTTCAAGGCGTTTGACAATGAAGTAGGTGGTTTCAAACTCGTTCCAACCGTCTTCGGGATGCGCATGCAGCCATCGACGGTCGGCGACCATTTGCTCTTTATAGTTGCGTTCTGTCATTTTTTGCCTCGCTTAAAGTTCGAAAATAAAGCCCAATAAAATCACGTTGACGATCATCGGGATGGCCATACGTTTGGACACTTCGAGGGGACTGGCTTTAATCATGCCTGCAATCACGAGGGTGGCGCCGGCAATCGGTGAGCACATGCGGCCCAGAGCACCGGAAAGCGATGCCACTACGCCGAGGTTAGGAACCTTCATACCGAATTCCGCAGCAAAGGGCGTCACCGCCTGGTTAAATGCGTGCCCGGCAGCGTCGCCCGAGCCTGTTAACACACCCATAAGGAATGGACCGAAGTTTGCTGCCAATGCGGCGATTTCTTTGGAGTCCTTTAACTGAACGATCAAAGCGTCAATGACGCCTGCAGCCTGCAGACCGCCCGCAAAGCAGCCCGCCGCAATGATGATGCCCAAAATGTTGGCGTAGCCTTTGCCCATACCGTTGAAAAATTCTTTCGTTAATTTTTCAGGATTGGCGCGAGTCACAAGCAGCGTGTAGATCGTACCGTAAATCATTGCTTCTGCTACGCTCATCTTCAAAACGGGCAGGCAGGTGGCGCCGAGCATCAAAAGAACGATCGGAAGGATCGGAGCGATAGCATAGAAAACGTTGACGTGTTCGGGCAATTCGCCTCTTGCGTCGCTTGCCACTTCAAAGACTTCTTCAGTTTCGCCTTCCTTACGCTTTTTGTAGTCACGGAAGACAAAAATCATCGCAGTGACCATGATGATATTCAAGGCGCACAGCAGAAGAATTCGAGGAGCGAACTGAACAATCAGATCCATCACTTCCATGTTGGAAATCTTGGCGACCCAGACGTTATGACTCGATCCGGGCGAGAGCGCAGAAGGAATGATGGAACCGATAATGGCCGCACCGGCAATGGCAGGTTTAAAGCCGGCTCTCACCATCAGAGGAATCATGGTGGGGCCCAAGGCAGCAGCGCAGCCTGCTGCCGACGGAATGGCAATTGCCACGCATGAAGCAATCAGCATGCAAAACGGCAGCAGGAAA
Organism: uncultured Sutterella sp.; assembly: GCA_900545335.1. GTDB lineage: Bacteria > Pseudomonadota > Gammaproteobacteria > Burkholderiales > Burkholderiaceae_F > Aphodousia. The sequence continues at coordinate 13,736 of UQYP01000004.1, forward strand.
AAGCCGAGTTTTCCCAAAGGTTTGACTAATAAACCGACAAAATGCACGTCACAGCGGGTCATTGACACGACAGCGGCAAAACCCAGTGACGAGCAGATGGCCATGATCATGGAGGCGTTGGTCATGTTTTTGAGCATATTGCCCAAAGCAATTTGCGGAGCAAAGCTGATTAGGCCCATCGCCAGACCGGCCGTAATTAAAACCAGACGGGTTTCCCATCTTTTCAGTAAGCCGACTACAGTCAGAATGACAATGATGCAGGCGGCAATCATCGAGAATGTCATGAGAGATCTCCGAAAGTTTGGAAGTGTTTCAACGAACCGTAGCGTCTGACGAGCCGTTCGTATTCCTTCGCATCATAAAAGAGATTTTCTTGCGTACCGCACACTTTTGCTGCCTCAATGACAAAACGCACACAGTCGTCCAGATCATTGAGGTGCGAGGCCCCAGTTGCACAGCCCGGTACCTGCGTTTGTGTGGTAATTGCAACACCAACACAGGGCGCAGCGGTTGCAACACTGGGCTGAAGGATGGAATTGAGATGATAAATTCCGTTTCCGTAAGGTGTGATGTCCTGCTGCGTCAGAGGCAAAACAACAGGCAGGCGTCCGGTCGCAATTTCCATGAGCGAAAGCAGAGCTTCGCTCGTTCTGAGAATGTATCCCTCCTTTACAGTGGGCGTAATCGCAAAACCGCTGATATTGACGATTCGATTGCCCTTAGTGGTGTCAATGCAGAAGATAGCATCCATAGCAGGGTCGACTTCGGCGCTGTTGCACTGCTCGCTCGTGATCGGAGAGTCCATAAAGGGAACCGGATCGTGAGGACGTGTCGGAGCGTGCGGACAGATGTGAGTGGTGATAATCACATCGCCCTGAAGCACGTCGCCTCTTTGATGCATTTGCGCAAGTTTTGCTGCACAGGCAACAGCGCAAAGCGCCCCGTCGCCGTCACTTGTAAAGCCCAGTCTTTCAGGACGGGCGCCGAGCCCACCGAGCCGTCCGATAATACCCAAGGTCGGGTATTGGCCTTGAGCGCTTTTACCTTTAGAGCCGGGGATTAACACTCGGACAAAGTCGGTTGAACCTTTCTCTCCTGTCAGCGTTGTGATTCGGATATCCTCGGCACCATAGCCGCGAAGATACTCGGCAACCTTTTCACCGTCAACGGACGGATCATCCAGCAAATCCTGCAATTCGATGAGATGTTTAAAACTCATGTTAACTACTCCTTTTTCTTCAATCCATTGTCCGAGCATCCCAGCGCAAGAGCCACTCTGATTCTTTGGTGTATTATGATTTATTCCATGGTGGAATAAATATCGGGACAACAAAGATGTCGCTGCTTAACGAAGATCTGGATGTATTTTTGGCAGTCTGTGATACGAGAAGTTTTTCTCTGGCTGCTCAAAAACTCTCACTGACACAGTCGGCTGTGAGTAAAAAAATCATGCGGCTTGAAAATTCCCTGGGTGTCGATCTTTTTGACCGGGCAAAACGTCCCATTGTTCTCACGCGAGAGGCAGAAGCTCTGAAATCTCAGGCAGAAAGTGCCAGAGAGACTTTGGAGAGAACGGCCGGAGAAATTCGCGAAGGAGCATTTCTGAGACCTGAATTCAGAATAGGTACGATTGAAAGTTTAGCCAAATGTTTTCTGCCCTCTTTTGTGACCCGTGTTCGGGAAAATGCTTCCCGTATTTTTGCGATGACCGGCACTTCTCAATCACTTATTCGTGCCTTGCAGCGCAAAGATATTGACTTTGCTTTGGTGAGTGACCTATTTTCAGAAAAGCAGGGACTGACGCGTTTAAAGGTGTTTGAAGAGCAGTCTGTTCTTCTGATGCCCCGATCGGTCCTAGCCTCTCAGACGAAAGACTGGACTTGGGAAACAATTCGTTTGTGCGGTCTGCCGTATCTGAAGTATTTTCGGGATGGTGGAGCGGGCCGCTTGAATGACACCTATATCAGTCTCTTGGATATGGACATTCCGAGCCGAATTGAAGTGGACTCAAGCGCAACAATGATGTCGCTTGTGGCGCGGGGAGCCGGATGGACGATTACTCGGGCACTGGCTGTTATTCAAAATCCGGAAGTGGCCTCTGAAGTGTCCGTTTTACCTTTGCCGCCTCCACAATTGTCACGGCCACTGTATCTGGTGGCACGGGCTGACGAGTCTCAGCGGTTGATTTCTCGTGTGGCAGAGGTTTCAGGGACCATTTTTGAAAAGGAAATTCGCCCGAAAATCCTGGAAATTGCTCCGTGGTTATTGACCGATTGAGTTCAAAACTGAGTCATGACTTGAATTTTTCTGAATCATCCCCATATTGGGATTATCAAAGACATACCCATTGCGGAGAATGATTCATGCAAGAGACCACGAAAGAAACTGAAGTGAAAGATCAGGCCGAGCAAACTTTTGCTCAGGAGCCTCACCCCGAGCAGGCTCAGACGGACGCTCAACAGGCCGCGCAGCCGGAATGCGAGCCCGCAGCTACCGATGAGGCTCCCCAAGAACCTTCTGTTGAAGAGCTTCTGGCCGCAGCCAGAGAGGAAAATGCCAAGCTGCAGGATCTTTACATGCGTGCATTGGCTGAGGCTGAAAATGCCCGCCGCCGCGCTGAAGAATCGGTGGAAAAGGCACATAAGTTCGGAGTGGAAAAGTTTGCCAAAAACCTGTTGCCGGTGCTCGACAGCTTGGAAAAAGCCCTTGAATTGAGTCAAAACCCGGAAGATCCGATGATTCAGGGTGTACAGGCAACCTATCGTCAGTTTGTTCAGGCCATGGAAAAAAGCGGCATGACCGAAATTGATCCGGTCGGCGAAAAGTTTGACCCGACCCGTCATCAGGCGATCGCCATGGTTCCCGCTCAGGAAGGTCAGGTAAGCGGTCAAGTTGCTCAGGTGTTTCAGCGAGGCTGGCTTATCAGTGATCGCGTTTTGCGCGCCGCAATGGTAAGTGTTGTTCAATAATGCATTGAATTCAATAGGAAATTTTCGAGGATGCAATTATTTGTAAGCCTGACCCTTGAAAGTTTCAACCTTATCCCCATATTGGGGGTAGAGCGTCGGGAAACGCAATGGTTATTCCCGCCGAAGTAAAGAATTTAGAGTTTTAAAACGAAGGAATTTCAAAATGGCAAAGATTATCGGTATTGACTTGGGTACGACGAACTCAGCCGTAGCCGTCATGGAAGGTGACAAGATTCACGTGATTGAAAACAGCGAAGGCGCTCGTACGACGCCGTCCATCGTTGCCTATATGGATAACGGTGAAGTGTTGGTGGGTGCTACTGCCAAGCGTCAGGCTGTGACCAATCCGAAAAATACGTTGTTTGCTGTCAAGCGTTTGATCGGTCGTCGTTTTGATGATGCAGAAGTGCAGCGCGATATTTCCCTGATGCCGTTCTCGATCACCCGTGCTGAAAACGGCGATGCCTGGGTGAGCGTATTGGATGGCAAGAAGCTTGCTCCGCAACAGGTTTCTGCTGAAGTGCTTCGCAAGATGAAGCAAACGGCCGAAGACTACTTGGGTGAAACGGTGACCGAAGCCGTGATCACGGTGCCGGCCTACTTCAACGACAGTCAGCGTCAGGCTACGAAGGACGCCGGCCGTATTGCCGGTCTTGAAGTCAAACGTATTATCAATGAACCGACGGCTGCTGCTTTGGCTTTCGGTTTGGATAAGGGCGGCAAGGGCGACAAGAAGATCGCTGTCTACGACTTGGGCGGCGGCACGTTCGATATCTCCATCATTGACTTGGCTGATGTTGACGGTGACAAACAGTTTGAAGTGCTCTCCACCAACGGTGATACGTTCCTGGGCGGCGAAGACTTTGACCAACGCATTGTTGATTACTTAATCAGCGAATTCAAGAAGGATACGGGTGTTGATCTGAGCAAAGACATCATCGCTTTGCAACGCTTGAAGGATGCTGCTGAAAAAGCCAAGATCGAATTGTCCAGCCGTCAGGAAACGGAAGTGAACTTGCCGTACATCACGGCTGATGCCACCGGTCCGAAGCACTTGAATGTGAATCTGACCCGTGCAAAATTCGAAAGCATGGTTGAAGATCTGATTGCCCGCACGATCGAACCGTGCCGCAAGGCTTTGGCTGATGCCGGCTGCGACAAGAGCGAAATCACCGACGTGATTTTGGTGGGCGGTCAGTCCCGTATGCCGAAGGTTCAGGAAACAGTGCGTGAATTCTTCGGTCAGGAACCGCGTAAAGACGTCAACCCTGATGAAGCTGTGGCAATCGGTGCTGCTATTCAAGGTTCTGTCTTGACCGGTGAACGTCACGACGTGCTTCTTTTGGACGTGACGCCGCTTACACTCGGTATCGAAACCTTGGGCGGTGTGATGACCTCCATGATTAAGCGCAACACCACCATCCCGACCAAGCACACGCAAGTGTTCTCCACGGCCGAGGATAACCAGCCGGCTGTGACCATTAAGGTTTACCAAGGTGAACGTGAAATGGCCGCCAGCAACAAGCTTTTGGGTGAATTTAACTTGGAAGGCATTGCTCCGGCTCCCCGCGGACTGCCGCAGATTGAAGTGACGTTTGATATCGATGCCAACGGTATCTTGCATGTCTCGGCTAAGGATAAGGCCACGGGCAAAGAAAACAACATCACGATTAAGGCAAGCTCGGGCTTGAGCGAAGAAGAAATTCAACGCATGGTCAACGACGCCGAAGCCAATAAGGCTGAAGATCACAAGCGCTTTGAATTGGCTCAGTCCCGCAACATCGCTGATGCCTCTATCCATCAGGTTCAAAAGACCCTGAAGGATTTGGGCGACAAGGTTGAAGCTGCTGACCGTATGGCCTGCGAAGACGGTATCAAGAAGGTCGAAGAAGCCATCCGCGGCGAAGATAAGGCTGCAATTGATGCTGCTGTTGAACGCTTGATGACCGCTGCTCAAAAGATCGGTGAAAAGCTCAACGCTCAGGCTCAGCAAGCTCAACAGGCTCAACCGCAGCAGCAAGCCAAGAAGGCTGACGATGATGTGGTTGACGTGGATGCCAAAGAAAAGTAATCCGTAAGGATTTGGGGGCATATGCCCCCAATTCTGTTCTGAACCGGGGTCTCAAAGCGAGGTTCAAGATCGGCAGTGTTGATGACTTCCGGCTTGAACCTATCGCTTTATCGCAAAGGTAGAAACAATAATGAGCGATCGTGATTATTACGAAGTATTGGGTGTTGATAAAAACGCGAGTGCGGCCGACATTAAAAAGGCCTATCGCCGTTTAGCTATGAAGTATCACCCCGACCGCAACAATGGGGACAAAGAGGCCGAAGCGAAGTTTAAGGAAGTCGGTGAAGCCTACGAAGTGCTGGGCGATGAGCAAAAGCGCGCGGCCTATGACCGTTTCGGCAAGGCCGGTGTCAACGGTGCTGCGGGCGGACCGGGAGCCGGGGGCTTCGGTGGTTTTGGCCCCGAAGGTTTCGCGGGCGGCTTTGGCAACATGGGCGATCTGGGCGATATTTTCAGCGAATTTTTCAATCAGGGTATGGGCGGCGGACGCCGTCAGTCACGCGCCTCTCGTGCTCAGCAAGGTGCGGATTTGCGATATGACCTGGAAATTACGCTTGAGCAGGCCGCTAAAGGCTATACGGCAGAAATCCGTGTGCCTGTTTGGGAAAAGTGTGATGTTTGTGACGGAACGGGAAGCCGCTCTAAGTCCAAACCTACCACATGCCCGCACTGTAACGGTACCGGTATGATCTATGCCAAACAGGGCTTTTTCTCCGTTCAGCAAACCTGTCCCTACTGTCACGGCACCGGCACTGTGATTTCTGATCCTTGCCCCAACTGTGACGGCACGGGCTTTAAGAAAGTTATGAAGACCCTGGAAGTGAAGATTCCTGCCGGTATTAATGCCGGTCAGCGTGTTCGCTTGCAGGGAAAGGGTCAGCCAGGTAAAAATGGTGGACCTGCCGGTGACTTGTATGTAGAAATCAGCATCAAGCCCCATGAAATTTTCCAGCGTGACGGCGATGATCTGCATGTCGAACTGCCGATTTCGTTTGTGACAGCTGCTTTAGGCGGTGATGTGGATGTGCCGGTGCTTGACGGCGAAACCCGCATCACGATTCCCGAAGGCACACAAAACGGCAAGGTTTTGCGTATTCGCGGCAAGGGTATCAAGAGTCTGCGCTCAGGTTACATGGGCGATCTTTATATCCATGTGTTTGTGGAAACGCCGGTCAATCTGACACAAAAACAAAAAGATCTTTTGCGTCAGTTCGATGAAACGCTTTCCAAGCACGGTGAAAAACATTCTCCGAAGCACGAAAGCTTCATGGATAAAATGAAGGATCTTTTCAGCTAAGAATTTTGATGTCTGAATCATGGCTCTCAGTGTTTTGGGAGCCATTTCTTTTTTCTGTAGGCTATCTGATAGCCTATCAGGCCGAACAAAGTTCCGAGAAGGGCGCCCGCAATAACATCCGTCGGGTAATGCACAAAAAGATACAGGCGCGAAAAACCCATCAAAAAAGCTAATACCAGTGCCCAAAGCCCTGCTTTTTTATGACAAAGCAATAAGGCAACGGCTGCGGCAAAGGCAGCAGCCGTGTGACCTGATGGAAAAGAATGATCGCTCAGGCACGCCAATAACATGTCTTCAGGAACATTAATGCCGCACGGCCGTTCTCTGCCTACCAGCGGTTTAAGTATCAGATTAACAGCAACAAAGTCGATTGCTAAGGCAAAACTGACAGCCAAACCTGAACGCCTGAAACCGGCAAGAATTAAAAGCAATGCTGCCAATGCAATCCAAATTGCGCCAAAATTGCCCAGCGATGAGATAAAAAGCATCAGATGATCGAGAGAATCACTGCGCAATGACTGAATAAAATGAAGAACACTCAGTTCCATAGAAGCCATAAAAAGAAAGCCACTTTTCTAGGATAGCGGAAAAGTGGCTCAAAGCAAAACGCTCTTTAATTTTTCTCCGGTTTCGGAAGAATCCGATCGAGATGCTTAACAAAGAGAATCGCAACGTAACTGATAATGCAGGTGGCAATAATCAGCTCAACGTGGGCGAGCATTCTTAATTCCCACGCATAAAATGCACCGACTTCATATTGCCCGACCAAATTGCTCATTTTATAGAGCGCTGTTGCACCGATTGCCAAGGGGAAAGTAAAGGCGGCGTAGCCCGGAGAAAAGGGCAGTCGAAGAAGCTTAAAAAGCGATAGATAAATGACAACGGTCATCAGCACCGCAATGCCCAAGAGCACTGCACAAAGAAGAGGCGAGGGATCCTTGACCACGGTCAGGAGCCCTGCCAATGACAGGCTGGCTGGAGCCGCCAAAATAGCAATGGTGGGCTTGGCCGCATCAGGAACCTGAGCGTAAAACATGAAGCGGTAAATCATGGCCGGAAGCATCACGGCATAAGAAACGATGCCGATTGTCAGAAGTATTTGAGCAAAGCCGTACCACTCAGGCGTCGGACAAGCGACGTCAGCCACAATAATGCCCACGGGCGGAATAAACCAGCTCGGTACCATATGTTCGATTTTGCGCTCTTTAAGACGGAAAACAATAAAAGCACATAAAAAGAGTAGGTGCACAATGACAGCTGCCAGCCAAAGGTATTCACCGACCGTGGGGAAATAATTTCCGACCGCTTTTGAGACAACCATTGTGGCCATCGCAAAAGTCGGGACGATACTGCCTAAGACCGGATGCCTTAAATCAGTAATCAGCGTGTCGACATGGAAAACAAAGCGGGTTAAAAGCAGACTCAATAAGATAACGGCAATGCCTGCACCGATCAGCTGCCCCCAGCCGTTTAAGGCAAGAGCATTTTCCATTGACCAGCCGAGACTTGAAATACCCAAGGCAAGACCCGCAACAGGAGTGGGGAGAGCGCGAACGCGTTTAATCATAAGAGGATAGGGTTGAAATTAAAGGTCGGGCGATTATATCATCAGCTAATCAAACAAACTCATTTGTTCGGTGAGCTCACCGGCTCTCACTTCCTGCTCGGTTTTTGAAACACTTAAACCTAAAAGTCTGATGCCGGTTGCAGGCAGACTGACAGATGCGAGGAGCTTTTGCGCTAAAACTCTGACGGTATCGGCTTCATCCAGATATTGAGATCCGCTTGAGCTGCGGGTAAGAGTCGTAAAGTCAGGAAAGCGGACCTTCAGCGTTAAACGTTTGCCTTTAAAACTGCTGCGGTTGACTCGTCTGACCAATTCGGTAATCACTTCTTCGAGCGCTTCATCAATGGCCTTTCCGCGAATATCCCTTCCGAAAGTTTCTTCGCACCCTACGGACTTACGTTCCCTGTGAGTCGTCACTTTCCGGTCATCAATGCCTCTGACAAAGTTGTAGTATGTCAGTCCCGCCTTTCCGAAGAGTTCTGTCAGTCGCGCAAGACTCATTGCACGGAGTTCGGAAGCTGTATTGATGCCTAAAGCGTGCAGCCGTTTGGCTGTGGCCGGTCCCACGCCCCAAAAAGCTTCGATCGGAAGCTTGTCAATAAAATCGATCGCCTGATCGGGATGAATCACGCAAAGACCGTCCGGTTTTCTGTAGTCGCTTGCAATTTTTGCCAAAAATTTGTTGTAACTGACGCCGGCGCTTGCAATGAGCCCCAGCTCTTCACGAATGTCTCTTTTAATGAGTTTGGCAATCTCCAGCCCCGTTTGGGCTCCGATTTTATTGACCGTGACATCCAAATATGCTTCATCAATGGACACCGGTTCTATGACATCGGTGTAGCGCTCAAAAATTTCCCGCACCCGACGTGATACCGCCTGATAGTGCTTCATACGGGAGTGCACAAAAATGAGCTGCGGGCAAAGCTCCCGGGCTTTGGCTGAAGGCATGGCCGAATGCACGCCGAATTTTCTAGCCTCATAGCTTGCAGTGGCGACCACGCCGCGCGCGCCCGCATGTCCGACGGCAATCGGTTTGCCGCGAAGCGCCGGGTGATCCCGCTGTTCAACGGAAGCGAAAAAGGCATCCATGTCAACGTGAATGATTTTTCTGTAGTGTTTTTCGGTCATAGCAGGACTATTTTAGAGGAAGCACTCTTTCGTTCGCTCCGAAAAGTGGGGAAATTTGTTAAAGTGTCAGGCCTTTGTTGATATACGCATTTTCTCTCATCTCAGTTCTATGAATAGTTTTACTTTTAATCAGCGTTTGCTTTTGGGCCTCACACTTTTTTCGATGTTTTTCGGAGCAGGCAATCTGATCTTTCCTCCGTATTTGGGATCACTTGCCGGCGTAGATATGCCTTGGGCCATGGCAGGTTTTGCCATTACGGCTGTGTGTTTCCCGATTCTGGGCGTGATGACCGTAGCCCGCTCGGGCGGCTTGATGATGCTCGCAACACGAGTGCACCCGCAGTTTGCCTTTATTTTTACGCTGCTCATTTACCTCTCGATCGGCCCTTGTGTGGCGATTCCCCGAACGGCGAGCACTTCATTTGAAATGGCTCTGGCGCCTTTGTTTGCAGGCAATAGCGAACCTTTCTTTCTGGGTTTTACCCCTCTTGTTTGTGCGCAGTTTGTCTATTCGGTGTGCTTTTTTGCCCTGGCCGGCCTTATGGCGTTAAAGCCCGAGAAGCTCACGCAGCGCTTGGGCAAGTTTACTTCACCCGCACTCATCATCATGATTGCGCTCTTGTTTGTGGCCTGTCTTTTCAATCCGATTGCGGGCTACGGGCTGGCTTTGCCTCCTTATGACATCAATGCCTTTGTTCGGGGATTCCTTGAAGGCTACCAGACAATGGATACGCTTGCGGCGCTCAACTTCGGTTTGATCATTGCTTTAAATATTCAGGCGCTGGGGGTGAACAATACTGAAGGTGTTGTGAAAGAAACGGTGAAGGCCGGGTTAATTGCAGGCTTTTTCCTGATCACGATTTATTTAGCTCTCGCTCACATTGGAGCCACCGTAGGCGGTGCGGGTCTTATTACGGAAAACGGTGCACAGACGCTTACTTCTGTTGCCCAAATTCAATTTGGATCGGCCGGTATTCTCCTTTTGGGAATGATCTTTTTTGTTGCTTGTCTTAACACCTGCGTGGGTTTGCTGTCGTGCTGCAGCGACTATTTCACCAAAGTCTTTCCGGCATTGTCCTACCGCGGCTGGCTCTTGGTTTTTGTGGTTTGCAGCATGGTGGTTTCTAATGCCGGCCTGACTTTAATTTTAAAATTGTCCATTCCGGTGCTGATGGCCATTTATCCGGTGGCCTTAATGCTGATTATTTTGGGGCTCACACACCACTTTAATCAGAACTACTCCAAAGTCTATCCATTGACCATTACGTTCACAGCAATCGTCAGTATTGCCGGAGCGATTAAGGATATCGGTTGGGAAATCCCAATTTTGTCGCATTTACCGTTCTATTCAATTGGACTTGAATGGATTACACCGGCATTAATCGGTTGGGTTATCGGAATTTTTTACTCCAAGCGCCCGCTGGAGTTTTAACAGAAATTTCGTACGCGGCCGCTATAATGGCGGCTCGTTTTTTAGGAATTTAAAGTGCAGTTATTGGAGATTTTCGGCATTGCCGTTGCTTTGTCGGTTGATGCCATGGTGGTCGCTCTTTGTTGGGGAGCTGTTCAACCGAAAGTTAAAGTTTCTCATGTTCTGAAATTTTCGATTGTTTTCGGAGGATTTCAGGCGCTGATGCCTACCTTGGGTTGGTTGGCCGGCGGTGCGCTCTACAGCCTCATCAATCAATGGGATCATTGGATTGCTTTTGCGTTATTGGTGTTTGTCTCTTTCTCAATGGTTCGCGAAGCTTTTGAAAAAGAAGATGAAAACGGGGAATGTGAGTGCCGCTCAATGGGTTCCGATATTGCTTGGGGAAAGCTTGCTATGTTGGCTGTGGCAACGAGTTTGGATGCCCTTGCAGTAGGCTTTTCTTTTGCCATGATCTCAACGCCCATTGCTTTGCCCGCTGTCATTATCGGTGTGGTTTGTGCCATTCTGACGGCACTGGCCATGATGGCGGCACGGGTGTTGTCTGAAAAAGCCGCTCGTCACAGTAAAAAACTTTCTCTGCTCGGAGCGGCTGTCTTATTTTTAATCGGCTTGCGAATTTTATTTGAGCACGGCGTCTTTGCTTAGTACTCTTCAAACATTTCACGTAAGGCATCTACTTCGGTGATGCCTTTTTTCAATGCAAGCTGCAAAAGAACTCTGGCTTTCACAGCCGAGAGATTCCAGGAGGAAATCAACCCTGCCTCTTCCCATTCACTTAAGCCGTTAAAAACGGGACCCGTGAAAACCCGGGAACTGCGGATAACGCGCACGCCCTGAGCACTGGCTCGAGCCAAACCGGGAAGTACTTTTTCAGGAATGCAGCCGTTGCCGAGACCGGCAAAAACGATTCCTTTCGCACCGATTGCAACGGCTGCGTCAACGAGTTTATCGTCATCGTCAGCGTGAGAAATCAAAATGTCGACTCGTGGGAAGGATTCATCTTCATCAAAGTCTTTGACAGTGAAGGGGGTTGCCATAGTGTGCGGACGGGTGGGGCGGTTGTAGTACATCACAGCATTGTCGATCACCACACCTAATTCACCGGTGTTAAGCCCTGAGAAGGTAGCGACATTTGTGGTGTTCGTCTTTGTACTGAATCGGGCGCTTCCGATGGTGTTATTTAAGACCATCAGGACACCCAGACCGCGGGATTTTTCACTGATGGCGACCTGGAAAGCGTTGTAGAGATTTAAGATGCCGTCAGCTGACAGGGCGGTAGCAGGCCGCATGGCTCCGGTGATGACGACAGGCTTTTCTGTCTTAAGAATTAAGTGAAGGAAGTAAGCCGTCTCTTCCATGGTATCGGTTCCATGGGTAATGACAATTGCATCAACATCTTCACGATCAGCAGCAGCCTGAACGCTTCTGGCGAGTTTGAGCCAAATTTCTGAGGTCATTGAGCTCGAATCAACGTGACTGACTGCTTCCTGTTCGAGTTCAATTTTGTCCTTCAGATCGGGCAGTTGATCTAAAAGGGCATTGATGGAGAGCTGTCCCAAACGGTAACCTGTCGTTTGGGTGGAAGATTCACCGGAACTCACAATTGTTCCGCCGGTGGACATTAAAACAACTTTCTTTTTAGCCATGGACTTTCCCCATAAGAAAACGTGTTTCGTATTATGCCAAAAGAACGATTGTTTCCTGAGGAAAAATTTGCAAAACGCTATAGCTAACATTTTGAAAATGCGTTAAAATAGCGCGAATTTTCGTGAAACCCCTCGGGGTTTCGTTTTTTATTGTGGCATTTGCCACGTTTACTTAATAGACACAAGAGGTAAATTAAATGGTCGTTATTCGTCTTGCTCGCGGCGGTTCCAAGAAGCGTCCTTTCTACAACATCGTTGTTACGGATTCCCGTAATCCCCGCGACGGTCGTTTTATCGAACGCTTGGGCTACTACAACCCGATGGCTGCCGGTCAAGCTGTGAAGTTCCAGATCGCTGACGAACGTCTTACGCACTGGATCGGTCAAGGCGCTCAAATGAGCGACACGGTTGCTCGTTTGGTCAAGCAAGCTAAGAAGGCAGCTGCCTAATCGAAAATTCCGCAGACATTGTTTGCGCGAAGGGCGATTCCGATATCGTTACTCTGCGTTGCGGCTAAAAAAGTTTTACTTTCTTTCTACACCAAACAAACGGAATTGTGTCTACCGTTTGGGATTGATTGTCAGAGACTTCAGCTGCGAGTATCTAAAACGCAAAGCAAGGATTAGTGGAATGGCCCTTTTTCTTACCTTGAAGTTTCATGACAAATAATCAAAATCAGGATTTACTGGAAGTCGGACGTACGGCCGGAGCCTACGGTGTTCGCGGCTGGGTGCGCGTTGTCCCTATGGGCAGACAGGGTGACTTACTGTTCGAATCGGATAAATGGTGGTTTTTGCCTTACCCCAGAAAATCGGGTGTAGAGCCAAAACTGCTGACAGTAGCGGAATTAAAGGCGCACGGAAAAGACTACATCGCCCGCATAAATGAAATTACTTCACGTGAAGAGGCGATGGCTTTAAAAGGCAGTCTTTTAGTGGACCGCAATGATTTGCCCGAGCCCGAAGAGGGAGACTTCTATGATGAAGATCTGATCGGTATGACCGTTAAAAATCTCCAAGAAGAGGAATTGGGCGTGGTGAGCGGCGTGACCGATAACGGCGCTCAGGATCTGCTGATTGTTCAGGCTAAAGAAAGTGTTTTCTACATTCCGATGGTAGAAGCTTATATCGAGTCAATAGACTTCGATCACTCTGTGATCATTGTTGACTGGTCATTGGATTGGAATTAATTGAGAATTAACAGCCTCCTGATTGGGACTTATTTCGGGAGGTTTTTCTTCTTAAATTCACACAAATCCAAAATGGGGCAGTCAGCACAATCGGGTTTAGCGGCTTTACAGCAATAGCGGCCGTGCAGCAACAGCCAGTGGTGAGAGTCCTTTTTAAATTCAGCCGGGACAAATTTCAGCAGTTTCTTTTCAACTTCCTCGGGCGTCTTACCGGGGGCAAACCCCGTTCGGTTACTTACTCGGAAAATATGCGTATCAACGGCAATGGTGGGGTGTCCGAAGGCGACATTGAGTACCACATTGGCTGTCTTGCGTCCGACTCCGGGCAAACTCTCCAAAGCCTCTCTGTCATCCGGAACAACACCGCCGAATTCATCCAACAGTTTCTGACTTAAAGCGACGACGTGTTTGGCTTTATTTCTGTAAAGACCGATTGTTTTAATGTAAGGAGTGAGTCCTTCTACCCCGAGCTTGACGATTGCTTCAGGCGTATTGGCAACAGGGTAAAGCTTGCGCGTAGCTAAATTCACGCTCTTGTCTGTAGCCTGTGCAGAAAGAACAACCGCCACTAAAAGCTCGAAAGGATTACTGTACTCGAGCTCACTTTTGGGATTGGGGCGAATGGCCGCCAATCGCTTCATAATTTCGTAGCGTTTAGCATTGTTCATATATTTATTTTTTAACTCTTGCCAAAATATCGGCTAAAAGGGCTTTTTTGCGATCATTTGCACTTTGAGCATTTAATTTCGCCTCGCGAAGCGCACGACGTTTTTTCTCCCGCTCAAGCTTTTCTCTGTAATGCTGTCGGGCTAAATGAGCACGTTCCGGCGTCCACTCGAAGGGCGCTTCGATCATCTCTATACAGTCAACGGGACAAGCCACAACGCACAAAGCGCAGCCGGTGCACCACTCTGAAATCACTCCGTGAAGCCGCTTAGGTGCGCCGACAATAGCATTGGTCGGACAGACTGCGACACATTTTCTGCAGCCGATACACTGATCGGGTTTGATTCGTGCCAACTCTAACGGTACTTCGTGACCGTATTCGGGATCAAGCGGTATGACGGCTTGACCGGTCACGCGGGAAAGCGCTTCAATGCCTTTTTGTCCGCCCGGGGCGCAGCGGTTGATCGGTGCTTCTCCCATGGCAATAGCCCAGGCGTAACTTCTGCAGCCGTCAAATCCGCATTGCCGGCACTGCGTCTGCGGCAGCACGTCATCAATTGCATCGACTAAATGTTCACTCATAGCTCGGCCTACCAGAAATTTTCGGCCACATAGGTGCCGAGTTTTTCACCTCTCGGAGCTGTAAAACCGCGCTCCTTGAGGACTTTTTTCATTGAATCGACAAAACCGGGATTGCCGCAAATCATGGCCCGAACCCATTGCGGTGTCAGAGTAAATCCCATTTTTTCAAATTCGCCTTCAAGGATAGCCTGAGGTACCCGTTTAGTGATTTCTCCGCATTTTTGAGGATCTGCTTCTCGGGTTGTCGCTGCAATAAAGCGGAAATTTACCTCCCGGTTTTGTTTTCTGACGGCTTCCATAAAGGCATCTGTTAGGGTAATGTCATCGCCGCAGCGGCCGCAGTGCACAACAACGACATTGTCAAAACGCTTCCAGGGATTGTCTTTCACGACGGATAAAAATGCTGACAAGCCGGTGCCGGACGCAAAGCACATGAGTGTGCCGCCTTTTTCAAGTCTTTCAGGCAGCATCAGACCGTAAGCCGTGTCATCTAAGTAGAGCGTATCGCCTGTTTTTTTCTCAAAAAGCTTGGGGGTGAGTGCCCCATCAATGACTCGGGCTACGTAAAAGCTGATTTTATTTTCGCTCGGGTGGCTCGCGATGGAATAGGGTCGAAGCAGATAGTCTTCATCACTTTGCGGATTGTCTTTGAGCGCAATGCCGCACCGGACAAATTGCCCGGGCTGATAACGAAAGCCTTCGGGTTTGGTGACAGAGAAGAACATTACCCGATCGGAGTGAAGAGACAGTTCTGTGATCGTAACGGGCTGTAATGCCATATTGCGAACCTCCGGGAAAATGAAGCCCGCCCAAAAGGGGACGGGCTCTAAGAAACAAGAAGCGCTGAATTATTCCGTTTTCAGGTATTGGCGTTTATTGGGAACGCCGTGCCATTTGTCAGCGTCAGCAGGACGGGGACGCTGGCGGGTAATGGAAGGCCACTTTTTCGAAAGTTCTGCATTTAAGGCAATGAATTCTTCCTGTCCTTCGGGCACATCATCTTCATGGAAAATGGCTTCTTCAGGGCACTCCGGCACACAGACGGCACAGTCAATGCATTCATCCGGATCAATGACTAAAAAATTCGGTCCGACGCGAAAACAGTCAACAGGACAAACAGCTACACAAGCCGTATCCGTGCAGTTAATGCAAGCGTCGCAAACAACGTGAGCCACAGTAATTTCTCCCTACTGAAAGTATTTTTATCATCGAAGAGATTTTAACGCAGTTATCCTTGAAAAAGGCTAGACTAATGCCATGAACCTCTTTGCAAAGGCATAAATTGTGATTATTGAATCATTACTGGACACTGATCTTTATAAGTTCACCATGATGCAGTGTGTGCTTCACCAGTTCCCCGGTGCTTCGGTCGAGTATCGTTTTCGCTGCAGAAATGAAGGAGTTGACCTGCGTCCCTACAGACAGGAAATTGAAGCTGAGGTTGATCATCTCTGCACGCTGCGCTTTAAAGAAAATGAGCTGGAGTATTTGAGGTCTTTGCGCTTTATTAAAGATGACTTTGTTGAGTTTCTGAGTCTTTTTCAATTAAAGCGCAAATATATCGATATCTCGGAAAAAGACGAACAGCTTGCCATTACGATTAAAGGGCCGTGGCTTCATACCATTCTTTTTGAAATCCCGGTACTGGCCATTGTCAATGAAACGTACTTCAGACATATTGCCCCGGATATTGATAAGAGTGAGGGCCGCAGACGGCTGGATGCGAAAATCCGCATGATTGAAAGCGAGCCCGATCATGAGCTGATTTCTATTTCTGACTTCGGCACCCGCAGGCGCTTTTCACGAGTCTGGCAAAAGGAAGTGCTTGAAACGCTCAAGGCCAGACTGCCTCACGAATTTGCCGGTACAAGCAACGTGCTTTATGCCAAAGAGCTAGGTCTTATTCCGATGGGAACGATGGCTCACGAGTACCTGCAGGCCTGCCAGGCTTTGGGTCCTCGCCTTCGTGACTCTCAGACCTACGCATTTGAAATGTGGGCTAAGGAGTATCGGGGAGACCTGGGCATTGCCCTTACTGACGTCTACGGCATAGAGCCGTTCTTAAAAGACTTTGATATGTATTTCTGCAAACTCTTTGACGGAGTGCGGCAGGATTCGGGAGATCCGGAAAGCTGGGGCGAGCGCATGATTGAGCACTACAAAGCCAATCGCTGTGATCCCAGAACGAAGACCTTTATTTTTTCAGACAGTTTGACTTTTGATCGCTTGATCAAACTCTTCAGACGCTTTAAGGGGAGAGTGAAGCTCGGTTTCGGCGTGGGAACCAATCTCACCAATGACTTGGGACCCGAGCCCCTTAATATCGTCATTAAGATGGTTAGGGCAAACGGTCAGCCCGTTGCAAAGATTTCCGATACCCCGGGCAAGAGCCTGTGTGACGATCCGAGTTATTTGGCGTATTTGAAACAGGTTTTCGGTATGAAACCTTAAAGTTTTTGAAAAAAAGATACACAAAGAGTCAAACTCTTATACAATCGAAGGATTAATTTAAATCAAAAAAAGCAAAGGAATTAACAAATGATTCAAAAACTGCTTTTGGGGGCGTCTTTGGCAGCTTTACCGATGCTGGCCAATGCGGCCGGTCTGAACGGCTCTGAGCTTTCCATTGCTTGGGCCATTCCTTTTGCCGGGATTTTGCTGAGCATTGCGCTTTGCCCGATGATCGTGCCGCATTTCTGGCATAACCATTTCGGCAAGGTGGCTGTTGTCTGGGCGCTTTTGTGTGCCATTCCGCTTTACATGGTCTACGGCACGACAACGGCAACCGGCGCCATTGCCCACGCCATTATCGGTGACTACATTCCGTTTATCATCTTTGTGGGTGCTCTCTTTGTGGTAGCAGGCGGCATTCACATTCGTTCCTCTTTTGAAGGAACGCCTCTGATGAATGCGGCCTTTCTGTTTGTCGGTGCATTGCTTGCCAATGTGATGGGTACGACGGGCGCTGCGATGCTCATCATTCGTCCTTTGCTTGAAGCCAACAAGAACCGCAAGTATCGTATGCACACCTTCATCTTCTTTATTTTCCTGGTGGCCAATATCGGCGGCAGTCTTACCCCTTTGGGCGATCCTCCTTTGTTCCTGGGCTTTTTGCGCGGCGTTGACTTCTTCTGGACTGCAGAGCATCTGTTCCTGCCGATGATGTCAACGGTACTCTTTTTGCTCCTGATTTATGTCATTCTGGATACGATTGTCTATAAGAAAGAGGATCAAAAGACCATTCACTTCAAAGAAAAGGAACCTTTTAAGATTGAAGGCGCCATCAATATCCTTTTCTTAGCCGGTATCGTCGGCAGTATGCTTTTGTCCGGTTTCTGGAAGTCAGGCATCAGCTTTGAGGTGATGCATGTTCAATTAACGCTTGAATCCATCCTGCGTGACATCCTGTTCCTGACATTTGCCGGTTTAAGTCTTGCTTTTACGCCGAAAATTGCCCGTGAGAGCAACCAATTCTCCTGGGATCCGATCCTTGAGGTAGGCAAACTCTTTTTCGGCATTTTCTGCTGTATCGTGCCGGTACTTGAAATGCTGCGCGCCGGTCACGAAGGTGCGTTTGCTCCGCTCGTGGCTTTGGTGACCAATGCGGACGGTACGTTCAATAACCATATGTTCTTCTGGTTGGCAGGTTCCTTGTCTTCGTTCCTCGACAACGCTCCGACCTACCTTGCCTTCTTTAATTTGGCTGGCGGCGATCCGACCCTTTTGATGAATGAAGATTCTCACACGTTGATGGCTATCTCCATGGGCTCTGTGTTTATGGGTTCAATGACCTATATCGGTAATGCGCCTAACTTTATGACGATTTCTATCGTTCAGGAACGCGGCGTGAAGATGCCGAGCTTCTTCGGTTACATGATTTGGTCGGTCGGTATTTTGGTTCCGACATTCTTCCTGATGAATCTGTTCTTCATCTAGAAAGAAAACTCCGAATCGGGAAAAGCCTTGGGAGAATATCCTGAGGCTTTTTTTTCTGATACTCAAAAGACTTACAAAATGATAAAATCTGCGCAATTTCAATGTGATAACTGATTAACGAAAAGAAATTTCTTTTTATTTTTAGTCTTTAATGTCTGAAAACTTAACTTTTGCTTCTTTCGGTCTGCATGAGAGCCTCATGCGCGCTATCTCTGATATGGGCTACGAAGTGCCCACTCCTATTCAAAAGCAGGCAATTCCCTTGGTGCTTGCGGGCAGCGATGTGATGGGAGCGGCTCAAACGGGAACAGGTAAAACAGCCAGTTTCGGTTTGCCTTTATTGGAGCGTCTGATTCCCTTAGCCAATACCAGTATGTCACCGGCCCGTCACCCGGTGCGGGCTTTGGTTTTGACGCCCACAAGAGAATTGGCCGTTCAGGTGCATGAAAATTTAGAAAGTTACGCAAAGTACACGGGTTTGAGAACGGCCTGCGTATTTGGCGGCGTTGACATTCATACGCAGCAGGATGCACTGAGACGGGGAGTGGAAGTATTGGTGGCTACGCCCGGGCGCCTTCTCGATCACATTGAACAGCACAATACCGCTTTGAGTCAGGTGCAAATCGTCGTGCTCGATGAAGCCGACCGTATGCTCGATATGGGATTTTTGCCCGATATTTCCAGGATTCTTAAACTGTTGCCCGCACAAAGGCAAAGCTTGATGTTTTCTGCAACTTTTTCGCCTGAAATCAAAAAACTGGCCGGTAACTTTCTGAATAACCCAAAGCTTGTTGAAGTTGCCAGAGAAAACTCGACCGCAAAAACCATTACGCAAAAACTTTTCGAAGTGCATGACTCAGAAAAAGTCGATGCGCTTTTGGATTTGCTCGATGATGAGATGTGCGAGGATGCAAAAAACATTTTGGTATTTGTTAATTCCAAAATCGCCTGCCGCCGTCTTGCCCGCACACTGAGTCAATACGGCATTGAAGCGGATGCCATCCATGGAGACAAAACTCAGGATGAGCGTATTAAAACGCTCGATGCCTTTAAACGGGGAGACGTTCGAGTACTCGTTGCCACAGACGTGGCCGCACGCGGCTTGGATATCGCAGATTTGCCTGTTGTCATTAATTTCGATGTGCCCTTTAACGCCGAGGATTACGTGCACCGTATCGGCCGTACGGGAAGAGCGGGCATGAAGGGGTTGGCTCTGACACTGATGTGCCCCGGAGCCGATGAAAAAAATGTCTCTGCGATTGAAACTTTAATTAAAGAGCGCTTTAAGCGGATTCGTCTGGATGTCTCCACGCATAAACGTCCTTCAAGAGGCCCGCACAAAACCTATACGCCGCCTCCGGTAACACCTGTGAGTACCGATCCGTTTTTTGACGAGCCCTATGTGCCGAGTACGCCGGAGCCTGAGGCGGTCAGAGAGACGACATTTAATTCACAAATGAAGCCCGCTAAGAAAAAGCCCCGCGTGGCCGCACTTTTAGGCGGTTTTCCGAAAAACTGATCATCAGTCTGCCGCATACTGAATTTTTTCGGTATGCGGTTTCAGACAAACCTCGTTGCATTTACTACTCCCTTTTTTCGCTCTCAGCCCCTACAATTGACTCATTGTCAATGAACTGCTGGCCCATTGAGCTTTTCTTCTGCATCAGGGAAAGGCTTGGGTTTGAAAACGAATAGGCTGGGGTGTCTTATGTCTGAAGAAAAACAAGCTGACAGTCTGCTTGCCCGGCAGATGGCTATTCCTCTGTACGGCGATAAAAAGCTTTTTACCGGTGAATCGCGTTTGGCTCACGCCGACGGTATGGCCAATATCGTTCGCGGGATTCGAGACGACGAGGAATTGATTTCTGCCTGCTATCTCTTTGCTGTACATGATTGTCTGCCTAACCCGGAAGAGTGGCTGAAAAGTCATTTCGGAACCGGTGTAGCTGAGTTGGTTACCGAGCTGCACCGCCTCATTGAATTAAACGGTAAGACACGTCTCATGCCGATTGCCGAAGACGAAAAGGGGCAGGATAAACTGATGCTTAAAGCGCAGGATGCGCTTTTAAGAAAGATGGTCTTAGCTATGTGCCGCGATTTGCGAGTGGTTATCCTGAGACTGTCGAGCCGCCTGCAGACGCTTCGCTACTACGCTATGAAAAAAGATGACCCCGAGGGAGCAAAAGCCTACGGGGCTGATACTTTAGCGCTTTACGCACCGCTGGCAAACCGCCTGGGTATTTGGCAGATCAAGTGGGAGCTTGAAGACCTTTCACTGCGCTTTACAAAGCCCGAAATTTATAACGATATTGCCCGCCAGCTCGATGAAAGCCGTGAGGCACGGCTTGCATTCATGCGCGATGCCGTCGATAAAATCAAACAGATGCTTGCAGAAAAGGGCATTGAGGCGGAAGTCTCGGGCCGCCCGAAACACATCTACTCCATCTACAAAAAGATGGAAAGAAAGCACCTGCGTTTTGACCAGCTCTATGACGTGCGCGCGCTGCGCATCATTGTTCAGACCGTTGAACAGTGCTATGAGGTGCTTTCTATTGTTCAGGCTAATTTCCCCGGCGTGAGCTCTGAGTACGACGACTATATTTCCAACCCGAAGCCAAACGGTTACCGCTCACTGCATACGGTGATTCTGGACGCGAAAAAGCGCCCCATTGAAATTCAGATTCGAACTCGTGAAATGCACGAGTACAACGAACTGGGTATGGCCGCACACTGGCGCTATAAAGAAGCCGGCAATTCAGAAAAGAGCACGCAAAGCACAGAGGATCAGAAAGTGGCCTGGCTGCGTCAGCTTTTGGCTTGGAGCAGCGACGTCAAACCCGAAGGTCCTCAGGGAGTGGAGGACGATCACGTCTATGTGCTCACCCCTCAGGGACGAGTGGTCGAAATGCGAACAGGAGCCACTCCGATTGACTTTGCCTATCACTTGCACAGTGAGTTGGGGCACCGCTGCCGTGGCGCAAAAGTCAACGGTCAGATGGTGCCGCTTAACTACAAACTCAAAACCGGCGAGACGGTGGAAATCGTTGCGGCTAAAGAAGGCGGCCCAAGCCGTGACTGGTTGAATCCCGAGTTGGGTTTTGTCGTAACCAACCGTGCACGGGGCAAGGTACGTCAGTGGTTTAACCAAAAAGCCGTTGAAGAAATGGTCAACACCGGGCGTGACATGATCGAAAAAGATCTTGCTCGTCTGGGTAAAACCACGTTCAAACTGGAAGAATTGGCCAAGCGCCTGGGCTATGACAGCGTCGAGGATCTTTATGTCGGCGCAGCCAAGGAAGACTTCGGCTTTAAGAGTATTGAAAAAGCACTCAAGCCTCAGGAAGAAGAGAAAAAAGAGATTTTTACATCCAAATCAAAGGCCGAGCACGCCAAAAGTCAGGTTTTGGTGGTCGGTGTGGACTCTCTTTTAACTCAGCTTGCACGCTGCTGCCATCCGGCTCCGCCCGATAAAATTGTGGGCTTTGTGACCCGCGGACGAGGTGTGACGATTCACCGGGCAGACTGCCCCAATATTCGTCACCTTGATGAAAAAGGTCAGGAACGCCTCATTGAGGTGAGCTGGGGCAATGCCGAAGGGGCGGTCTTTCCGGTTGAAGTACTGGTCGTCGGTCAGAATTTGCCCGGGCTCTTAAAAGATATGAGCGAAATTTTCATGAAAGAAAAAATCGCCATTGTCGGCATGAGCTCACAAGTGATTAAGGGTGATATGCATTGGCGCTTTAATGTGGAAATCTCTCAGGTGGAATCCTTGAAGCGCACATTGAAAGCCATTCAGGATTTGCCCGGTGTCTATAACGCAAGAAGAACTTAGGACAGGATAATGCAAGTTTCCGCAAAGCTTTATACATTTTTTCAACAGGTGCTGAGGTGCCTTATTTATGTCGGAATCGGTCATACCGCTTTTGAAGTGGTGAGCATATGGCGCTCGCCTGAGATTTCCGATCTGTGGTACTACGGTTTGGCTGTGCCCGGTCTTTATTATCTTGTGCCGATTCTCGCTTTGACGATCTTTTTAGCGGTAGTGAGAAAAAGTTGAGTAATTGAAAATCTGCAAATAAAAAATCCCCAACCCGGTTATTTGAGTTGGGGATTTCTGTGTCAGACACCTAATGTGTCTTAATCAACCTTTTTGTCCGACAGTTTCGGCAGGCAGTGCATCACAACCATCAAAGCCAGTGCAATCAAAGCAACAGCGATGATTAATTGCAGACCGTCAACCATGAAGACAAACGTACCGGCAGACAGTGCACCGATGATGCGCCATACAGACATACCGAGAGCGGTCATCGTCACGCAGAACATAATCGTCATCGGGATGTAAAGCATCCAGCCCTTGCGGCCCGTTGCTTTTAAGAATACGGCCAGGCTTGTAAGCACCAAAGCAGACAAGAGTTGGTTGGCAGAGCCGAAAAGCGGCCAAATGCTCATGTAGCCGGCCAGGCACAGCAGGTAACTTAAAACCAGTGTCAGAATCGTCGCAAAAACGGGGTTTGTAAAGAGCTTTTGTACGCCGTTCTTTTCCACGCCTTCGGGCGGCGTGAAGAGTTCCTGCAGACTCATGCGGCCGATACGGGCAACAGCGTCAACGCTCGTCAAAGCCAAAGCCGAGACGCACATCGTCATAATGCAGGCGCTTACATCCGTGGGTAAGCCGAAGATATCGGTTAAGAACGAAGCGATGGAGTTAGAGAAAAGTTGGAAGGGGGTGCCGGAGGGCAAAACACCGTCGGTAGCCGCTGCACACACAACAATTAATGCAACTACACCCAAAACAGTTTCCACACACATGGAGCCGTAACCCACCAAACGCATATCCTTTTCGTTGGCGATCATCTTTGAAGACGTGCCGGAAGAAACCAAGCTATGGAAACCGGACACAGCGCCGCAGGCAATCGTGACAAAGAGCATCGGGAAGAGGTCAAGGCCCTTGACTTCAAAGCCGACAAAGGCAGGCATGTTGATATCGGGGTTCTTGATGAATACGCCGATCACGCCGCCCAAAATCATGCCGATCAAAAGGAACATACTGAGGTAGTCGCGGGGCTGCTTTAAAAGCCACATAGGCATCACAGCGGCACAGAAAAGATAGGCAAAGACCACATAGCGCCAGGTCACGGCATCGGCGTAGATGGGGTTGGCGATACCGATCCAAAGCATAGCGACCATGAGCACGATACCGACAATCAATTGTTCGGTTCCGGAGGGCTTTCTGTACTTGAGGTACAAGCCGAAAGCAACAGCCACGAACATATAAAGAATCGAGATGGAGGCAGCTGCAGCGTTGGGCATAATTTCTGCCCCTTGAGCCGTAAAGCCGTTAAAGGTATTGGCAACGATGTCGCAGAAAGCCGAGATCACCAAGAGCGTAAAGAGCCAGCAGAAAAGCAGAAACAGCTGACGGCCCGTTCGGCCGATGTATTGTTCGATCATCATGCCCATGGATTTGCCGCCGTTTTTCACAGAAGCATAAAGGGCAGTGAAGTCTTGTACGGCACCGAAGAAGATGCAGCCGAAAATCATCCAAAGCGTGGCAGGGAGCCAGCCGAACATGGCAGCGATAATCGGACCTGTGACGGGACCGGCACCCGTAATGGAAGTAAACTGGTGGGAAAACACAGTCCATTTATTGGTCGGCACATAGTCATTGCCGTCGTTTTTGATTTGAGCGGGCGTTTTTGCGTTGGGATCAACCCCCCAAGTCTTCTCAAGCCACCGTGCATAGAAACGGTAACCGACAAAGAGCGCCACGATCGTACAAGCCATTAAGATTAAGCCGTTCATGGTGTTTAAGTCCTATCGATTAAAAAAGTTGAAGTAAAACTGCACATACAAAAAGGCCGCCTATCCCTCGGCCCGATTTATCGGGCTCAGATCAGGCGGCCTGATAAATCGGGAAGTATCAAATTCGCAATCGAATGACTTCAGCCAGATTTTTCACGCCTTGTCTAATTCGTTCAGGATCAACTGTTACGAACGAAAGGCGGAAGTGATTCTTTTGAACTTCAGAGCCCGCATAGAAGGCTTCGCCCGGTACGTAGGCCACATTGTGGGCTAAGGCATCACGGGCCATTTCCGTTGCATTGATGTGTTCGGGCAGCGTGACCCAGATGAACATACCGGCCGTGGGATGTGTCCAGGTAACGCCTTCGGGCATAAATTCTTTTAATGCTTCAAGCATTGCGTTGGCATGAGTCTTATAACGTTCACGCACACTCGGCAGATGATGGACAAGCAGATCTTCGCTAAAGACCTGAGCCGAAATCAGCTGAGTGAAAGTAGACGTATGCAGATCCATTGCCTGCTTGAGCTGAGCTACCTTATCGAGCACTGCAGCCGGTGCAATGATGTAGCCCAAGCGGAAACCCGGGGCCAGGATCTTGGAAAGCGTACCCAAACGGATCACGCGTTCAGGGGCCCATTTGCGCAAAGAAGCAGGAGGCTCATGGTCGTACCAAAGTTCACCGTACGGATCATCTTCAATCAGAAGCATGTCAAACTCACGAGCTTTTTCGCACAAAAGCTTGCGGCGTTCTTCGGAAATGGTGAGACCGGTCGGATTGCTGGCGGTCGGCATCACGTAGGCAAATTTGGCACCGCGGCAGACCTCTTCAGTGAAAGCTGCAGGATTGAGGCCTTCGGTATCACAGGGCAAACTTACGTAGCAGGGATCGCAAAGATCGAAAGCCTGCAATGCACCCATGTAGGTCGGCGATTCAACCAAAACTTTGTCACCCTTATCGAGGAAAATGCGGGCAATGACATCCAAGGCCTGTTGGCTGCCCGAGACAATCTGAACTTGTTCGTATTCGGTCGGGATGCCCTTTTGAGTTTCTCGGCGGGCAATTTCGCGGCGAAGAGCAATTTCACCTTCGACCATGGAGTACTGCAGAGCGTGTTTGCCTTCTTTAGCAATAACGGTCTGACAGGCTTTTGCAATTTCTTCCAGAGGAAAGCCTTCCGGAGAGGGCAGGCCGCCGGCAAAAGAAATGACGCCGGCAGGCAACTTCAATAAGTCACGAATGACTGAACTTGTAGGTTTGGAGGCGAGCGCCGACCAACGCGGCGTCGGTTCCTGCACTGTGGACATCGACAACTCCTTTCTGACTGTTTTTTTACATTGTCTCAAATTGTCGATAAATGTTTATAAGGCAAATTCCCTAAGTTTTCTGTGAAGTTGTGCAGAAATAAGTTGCTCTGCTTAGTTTTTTGTTATGAAATGATGATTTTCTAAGTAAAAATGCTTAACCCGTTGAAAGCAAAAGAAAAGCCGCCGAATCCTTTTCGATGCGGCGGCTCTGCGGACAGAGGGACCCGAAACGGTTAAATCAAAAGATCTGCCAAACGCTTTTGTTTCGGTTCTGTGTGACGCTTTTCAAAAATATCCGTCCAGCGTGCCACCTGTTTTCTCACCTGATTGGGAGCGGTTGCACCGACATGATCGCGGGCTGCGACACTGGCTTCCAACTTGAGCGCTTTTTCGTAGACGTCTTCTTCGATCAGATCGCTGAAGCCTTTTAGCTCCTGAAGTGAGAGTTCGGCTAAATCACAGCCTCTTTCGCTTGCAAGCTTCACAACCGAGCCCACAACATCGTGTGCTTCACGGAAGGGCAGACCTTTCTTAGTCAGGTAGTCGGCCAAGTCCGTTGCGGTGGGATAACCGGCTTGAGCAGCCTTTTTCATTTCTTCACGGTTGGGGGTGACACCGGGCATCATTTCAATGAATGCTCTGAGCGTATCCTTGACGGTGTCAATGGCATCAAAAACCGGTTCCTTATCTTCCTGGGTATCTTTAGCGTAAGCAAGCGGCAGCCCCTTCATCAAAACCGTCAGGCTGATGAGGTCGCCAGCCACACGGCCGGCTTTGCCGCGCGCTGTTTCAGCCACGTCAGGATTTTTCTTTTGAGGCATGATGGAAGAGCCCGTCGTGAAACGATCGGGCAGCATCATGAATTTGAAGCGCTGGCTCATCCAATAGATCAATTCTTCAGACAAGCGCGAAATGTGCATCATGATTAAGGACGCCGCAGCCGTGAATTCAATGCAGAAGTCGCGATCGCTTACAGCATCGAGTGAATTTTGCATAACTGCTTCAAATCCGAGAAGCTCGGCGGAGTAGTTACGGTCGATCGGATAGGTGGTGCCGGCCAAAGCAGCTGCACCCAGCGGTGACTGATTGACGCGGCGGCGCAGGTCGATTAAACGGGTTCTGTCGCGCTCGAACATTTCAACATAAGCCAGGAGGTGATGGCCGAGCGTGACGGGCTGAGCAACCTGCATGTGTGTGAAGCCCGGCATAATGGTATCGGTTTCCCGGGCGGCCAAATGAACGAGTACTTCCTGCAGTTCACTCACTAAATCCGTGATCGTATCGATTTCTTCGCGCATGTAAAGACGCATGTCGGTTGCGACCTGGTCGTTTCTTGAGCGGCCCGTGTGCAGGCGCTTACCGGCGTCTCCCACGAGTTGAGTGAGGCGCGCTTCAATATTTAAGTGCACGTCTTCGAGTTCAAGTTTCCATTCAAACCGGCCCGAACGGATTTCTTCAATGATTTGCTTCATGCCGCGCTTGATATCGGCTAAGTCTTCATCGTGAAGGACACCGCACTTATTCATCATCGTTGCGTGGGCGATGGAACCTGCGATGTCGGCCAGTGCCATACGTTTGTCGAAATCAACGCTAGCGGTGTAGCGCAGAACGAAATCGGCGACCGGTTCAGAGAAGCGACCCGACCAAGCTTTTTTCTTTTGTGCCAAAGGATCTAAATGTTCGGTAGCGACAGTAGTCATTTTTTCTAACCTTCATGAAAATGGTTGTTAGGCATTGTACGCAATTCAATGACGATATTGATCAAAAAAATGGGAGTTTTTTAAATTTTCTAAATAAAAATACCAAGAAAATCAAATAATTAGGACTTCTTTTGTCGACAAAAACAAGCAAAAAATTGAATAACCCGGGATTAATGCCGAAAAATAAAATACTTAGGCGGATCAGTTTTTCTCAGATACTTTTAAGGAAAAAGTGACAAAATCGCACGATTGATTATTTGAGTAGGTAAGAAACCATGTCTGATGTTATTACGATTGCCACAAGAGAAAGTCCTTTAGCCCTTTGGCAGGCCGAACATGTTCAGGCCCTCTTGCGTGAGCGTTACCCGGAAAAAAAGGTTGAACTGCTGGGCATGACGACGCAAGGCGACCAGATTTTGGATAAAACACTTTCTAAGATCGGCGGCAAAGGCCTTTTTGTCAAAGAGCTCGAAATTGCGATGCAAAAGAGGTTGGCTCATTTGGCCGTACATTCTTTAAAGGATGTGCCGATGGAGCTGCCCGAAGGTTTTGTGTTGGCAGCTGTGAGTAAGCGTGAAGACCCGCGGGATGCTTTTGTGAGCAACCGCTATGACTCTCTTGAAAGCATGCCGGCAGGCAGCGTGGTCGGAACGGCCAGTCTGCGCCGAGAGCTCATGCTTCGCTCGAGATTTCCTCATTTGGTTGTGAAACCTGTCCGCGGCAATGTCGGGACACGCTTAAAGAAGTTGGATAGCGGCGAGTATGACGCTCTCGTAATGGCGAGCGCCGGCTTTAAACGTTTGGGCTTAAAAGAGCGTATTCGTGAAATCATCAGCGAAGATATTTCTTTGCCCAGTCCGGGACAGGGCGCATTAGGCATTGAGTGCCTTCAAAGTGATCTGGATACTCAAGAGGCTGTGGCTTTTATCAATGATGAAAAAACTCGCGCCTGTTGCCTGGCTGAGCGTGCAGTAAGCCGTGCATTGGGCGGCTCCTGCCAGGTGCCTCTGGCGGCCTATGCCACCATTGATGGTTCGGAGATGAGACTCAGAGCATTGGTCGGCGATCATACAACTGGAGAGAGCGTTTCAACTGAGGTCCGAGGTGATTGGCAAACCTACGCACAATTGGCTCAAAAAGCGGTTGAAGATCTTTTAAAACAGGGCGCTCGGAGCTATATTGAAAAGTTGTTGAGTAAATAGTCGACTTTGGAGTGAAAATGATTCATTATCAAAAACCGATTATTTTGATGCGGCCCGGAGCTTCCAATGAGCGCTTGGCTGAAAGGCTCAATAAGCTCGGAATGAATATCTGGAAGTGGCCGGCTTTTACCATTTTGCCGCCTGCCGATCCTGAACGCGTCAGAGAAAAACTGGAGGATCTGAATAACTTTGATATGGTTTTGCTCGCCAGTCCTGCAGCCGTAGCGGCAAGCGCCGTCTATGTGAAAAAGTGGCCCGAGCATATCACCCTGGCTACGATCGGCTCCGGCACCGCGCGTGTGATCCGTGCAGCCTGGGGGGCGGATACGCCGGTACTTCATCCTGAGGGTGAAACTTTCGAGTCGGGTTCCGAGCATTTATTCGAGCTTTTAAAGGCTCGGGGCTTTCCCGCACGCGTTTTGATCGTGAGAGGTCAGGTCGGGCGAGAATGGCTTCGCGAACAGCTTTTGGCCCACGGAACCGACGTTGAGGTCTTGCCTGCCTATCAAAGAGCACCACTTGAACTCTCTACGAGCGAACTCGATAAACTGCAGTCTTCAATTTACGGACCCGCTCCGATCGTGTACTTAACAAGCAGCGATGCCGTAGGAGTCTTGCTTCATGCGGTCAAGAGCGTTCCCGGAGCACTTGAATGGCTTCAGAAAGGCTTTGTACTCACCATTCACCCGAGGCCTAAGGCACAGCTCGAAGAAGTCGGTTTTCGAAACGTCGCATTGGTTTCTGCCAAAGATGAGAAGGTGCAGGAGGCCATTGAAAAGCTTCTTGAGATCGTCTGACGCCTTGTTTACAATAAATTGGGTAAGTTGACGTGCGCTCTTTTTCTGAGCGCACGTGTTTTTAAAATTTAAACAGAGGAATTAAAGAATGTCCGCTTGGATTTTAGGTCATAAAAACCCCGACAGCGACAGCATCATTTCGGCTATCGCCTGCGCAGATTTGTATCGTCAAAGAGGGCTTGATGTGGTGGCGGTTGCTCAAGGCAAGCCTGCACCTGAAACGGCTTTTATTTTGGATCGCTTCGGTCTGACAGCGCCTGAAGTGGTCTCAAGCGTGGCCGGTCATGACCTTTATCTTGTTGACTTCTCTGATAAGGCCCAGGCTCCCGCTGATATTGATCAGTGCAATTTAAAGGGTATTGTGGATCACCATAAATTGGGTGATATCACAAGTTCTTCTCCCATTGAAGCGGTCATTATGCCTGTGGGCTGCACCTGCACGATTTTAAAGCGCATGTATGACTATTTGGGCCTGACGGTTCCGGCCGGTGTTGCCGGTGCAATGCTTTGCGCCATTTTGTCCGACACGGTGATTTTCAAGTCTCCGACCTGCACCCCTGCAGATAAAGAAGCCGCAGAGCAGCTGGCTCAAATCGCTGGCGTTGCCGACATCCAGGCTCTCGGTATGGAACTCTTTACAGCTAAGAGCGCAGTCAAGGGTGTAGCTCCCCGTGATCTGATTTCCCGTGACTTCAAAGACTTCAATATGAGCGGCACCAAGGTCGGTGTCGGTCAGCTTGAATTGGTTTGCCTTGATTTGGTGGCCGATATGAAAGCTGAGATCGAAGCCGAATTGGCCCGAGTGAAGTCTGAAGAAGGGCGCCACACGGCCCTGCTGCTTCTCACTGACATCATGAAAGAAGGCTCAGAATTGCTGATGGCTTCCGATGACCCGCAAAAGATTGCTGCTGCTTTCGGAAAGGATCCGGCTCTTCTGGCTCAGGGCAACTTATGGCTTGAAGGCGTAATGAGCCGCAAGAAACAAGTCGTTCCGGCACTTGAAGCCGCTTTCCGTTAATGACCATTGTGATTTAGAGTTCAAGGCCGGGAACGCATCAGAGCACTCCCGGCCTTTTTTCGAGACAGCCTATGATTTACGTTCATGCCTATCCATTTCGCGTTGATGATCCTGAACGAAATGTTCGGGCGATTATTGCCTTAGCACGGCACAAAAGTTTGTCCGAGGGTGACGTACTGATTTTTCCTTTTCAGGCTCTTACGGGCACGGTTCAGGACTATTGGTCAACCCGGCCGGAGAATAAACAAAGAAATGAGTATTGGCTCAATAAATTGGCTGTCTCGCTTGCAAAGTTTCCTGTGAGAGTGATACTGCCTGCCGTACTAAGCGAGGGCTT
Organism: uncultured Sutterella sp.; assembly: GCA_900545335.1. Lineage (GTDB taxonomy): Bacteria > Pseudomonadota > Gammaproteobacteria > Burkholderiales > Burkholderiaceae_F > Aphodousia. Next base: position 44,381 of record UQYP01000004.1, read on the forward strand.
GGGAGTATTGAGTATCGAAAAGGGCAAAATTGAGTCTCTGGATTTTCAGTGGATTACAGGCGGTGTTGCGGTCAGGCGTGAAGATTGCCGCCTGGATTATGACCTCAATTTCAGAGCTGCCTGTGTGGGTGAAGCTTTTCACGCAAGCGATTCATCGAACCTGATTGTGGTGGACGGTCAGGGTTTTATGGACTCAAAAGTTTGGCTCGGACAGTGCCGGGTTATCAAAAATGGCCGTACCAAAGCAAACTATATGGCCTATCCTCAGGCTTTTACACCTGAAGACGGCTGTGTGTCTTGGCTTGATGAACACCATGAGCGTTTTGCCGCAATGCAAATGGCTTTGAGCCTCTATCTCAAACGGGGCAGATTTGAAAAAATTTCCCTGGGCCTCTCCGGCGGCCTCGATAGCGCTGTAGTAGCAGCGCTTGCTGCGAGTGTGGTGGGCGCAGAAAATGTTAACGCCTATATTTTGCCCTCACGCTTTACGAGTCAGGAAAGTTTCGAGGACGCTAATGCCCTTGCCCGAAACTTGGGTTTAAAACTTAGAGAATTACCGATTATGCCGGCAGTTGAAATGCTCTCAGAAACTGCCTCGCGTTACGTTCCTTATTGGGCGGATAAAGGTTTGATGCAGGAAAACCTTCAGGCTCGCGTCAGAGGCCTTTTTTTGATGGCTCTGAGCAACGCTGATCATTCATTAGTGCTCAATACCGGCAATAAAAGCGAGCTCTCGGTCGGCTACTGCACTTTGTACGGCGATATGGTGGGAGGTTTGGCGCCTCTGGCAGATATCTATAAGTCGGATCTGTACCGGATGTGCCGCAGCGTTGAATATCTCTCAAGAGTGATTCCTAAAAATATTCTGACAAAAGCGCCTACGGCAGAGCTCAGAGACAATCAAAAAGACGAAGATTCGCTGCCAGCCTATGAAAAACTTGATGCCGTTCTCAAAGATATGTTTGAGGGTCAAATGGACGGCAAGAGACTTCGCAAAAAGTATGGCTCTGAGTTGGCTGTCCGCGTGATCAAATTAGTGAAAGGGGCGCGTTTTAAACACATTCAGGCTCCGATGGGGGTGCAGCTTTCAAGCTGCCCGGTTAAGGGCCTCAGTCAGGCGTTCTATGAAGGTCTTTTGCCCAAACAATTTTGATTAATTAAGATGAGTAAAGCCTAGACTCAAAGGAGAGATCGTGAAACAGGTTGTCGCTATTATCAAGCCTTTTAAATTGGATGATGTTCGGGAAGCTCTGTCAGACGTAGGGGTGCAGGGCCTCACTGTTACTGAAGTCAAAGGTTTCGGCCGCCAGAAGGGGCACTCGGAACTCTACCGCGGTGCGGAATATATGGTCGATTTTTTACCGAAAGTCAAAATTGAAGCCGTGATGAGTGAAGATTTGGTCGATCAGGCCGTAGAAGCCATTTTAAAGGCAGCAAGAACCGGCAAAGTAGGCGACGGGAAAATTTTTGTTTTTGATGTCGAACAGGTCATCCGAATCCGAACGGGAGAGACTGACGAAGCGGCTGTTTAATATAAGATCAAAACAAGATCTTATTTTAAGCTTTAAAATGTTATATGGCGGTTTCTTTGATTTAAATCATTGAAAACCGCTTTTTCTTTCCTGTACACTTCAGATCACTGTCGAGCAGATTATTTTTGGGTTTAACGATAGCAACGGGTTTGTAAGAAGATGATGGGTAAAGAAGCATTGATGGGGGATTCGACAGCAGCCGGAAATGTTTTTACACAGCAAAAGGCTTTTTCAAACCGTCGCATCACTTTGTTGAAAGGGTTTGAAAATGTCCTGCCACACCACCTCTTTACTTCAGGCTTCTTTTTACTGCACACCGATCATTTCTCGCTGTCTGATTCATCCGGTCGATCCTCAGATTCAAAGTCCGGATGCAAGATCTTGGAAAGCTGTTAACGATGATATTTTGTCCTCGGTACCTTCCAAATCGCTTTTGTCTCTGATAGCCAAAGATTTGTCGCGTCAGCTGCAGCACCTGGCCATGCAGCATATTAACGGTTGGGTTTTCAATTCTCACCGAGCGGTACTGGTTAAAGAGCAATTGCAAAGTGCATCGTACCGTTACGAGGCAATCCGTGACGGAGTCGTTGCCGATGAATTAAAGTCCGCTCTCAGAGCACTTTTTAGCCGCGATCCGCGCTTTCAGGCGAGATTAAGTGAAAAAGATTCTTTGACCGAAGCTGTTGAGGAGGTAGCCGGCAGAGCTTTGAGTCAGTGCCGCTTTAGTTGGGAGATGAGTCTTTTTACGCTCATTGACAGACGATCGTTCGGTATCAGACTGATGGTTCAGATGTATGACGAACTTTATCGTTTGCTTGAATCAAAAAACGAAGATGAACACATGATGCTGTCAAGGAAATTTACTCAATTTGATCGTTTGGGTGACAGGATGGGGCAGTTTGCCGGTGTAGATGCCCGTTTTGACCTGGCGCTTGCTGACTACAGACAGACTCTGAAGTGCTTACCCGATGACGGCTCTCCTCTCTATGAGGGCGGTTTGAAAGAGTTTTGGCAGGAGCTCACTCGTCTGGGGGACTACTTAAGAAGTGAATTGCAAAATGACTTTCATGAGTTGCCCACGATTACAAATGACTTCAACGAAGATTCACTGCATTGGGATGTGCATTCCGACAACACCATTGATGACTTAATTGTTTGGGATCAGTGTGACATTGATACCGGTGTTTCAATTACATCTATCAATGATTTCGACCAAAATAACACCTTTAATTCTGATCCTTTCAACATTTGAGGAAAGGCTCAAAAATTGATACCATATTGAACTGATTTTTGTCAAAAAGAGGCAGAGATGGATTTTAAAGTTCGATTGATGAAGATGGATCGCCTTATCAGTGAAAAAGGCGTGGTGACATTTGAGGAGTTGCAAAGGGCAACGGGCGCCGCACCGGCAACGGTCAAGCGTGACATTCGCTATATGCGGGAAGAACTGAAGGCTCCGATTACTTTTTCGCGCATTCGTGGCGGCTATCTTTTTGCTAAAAACCGTGCAGAAGCCAAGCGTGATGACTTCTACGACCGTAAATCCATGTGGTTTACTCCGGATGAGCTTTACTGCATGGTCAAGACACTCAATGATTTTTCAGAATTAGAGAAAAATCGGAAGGGTTATCTCACCAAAGATTTAAGACAGATGGCCTCGAGAATCCGCTCGAGTATGTTTGAAGAGCAGGCCAATGCCGATGAGCTCTTAAAACGGGTTCAGATTCACGAGCCCAAGAGAAAGCCGATTGTAAGCGACACCTTTGAAGTCATCGGTCAGGCGCTTGTGCACCGCCAGCGTGTTCGTATTGTTTATTACTCTGAAAGCAAAAAAGAAGAAACGCGCCGCGTTGTGAGTCCCATGCGTTTGAACTACTACCGCAACCGCTGGTATCTGGATGCCTGGTGTCATGAAAGAGGCGCTCTGAGAAGCTTTAACATCGAAAACATCCGCTACGCCGACATTATGCAGATGGGTGTAAAGATTATTCCGATGAAAACGGTTGAAGCAGAATTAGATCGCTACTACGGAATGTATCGTTCGGGTGATCTTCAGTGGGCGCGCATTCGCTTTGCCGGATCGGCCTCAAAAATTGCTAGCCAGATTATTTGGCACCCGGATCAAATGGAGCTCTGGCTCAAGGATGATCTCTATGAGCTCACGATTCCTTATGCAGGCAATAGTCCTGAGCTTGTCGGCGATATTCTGCGCTATGGGCCGGCAGCTAAAGTGGTTGAGCCTGAAAGTCTGAAAAATCAGGTTCGTGAAGCTTTGCAGGCATCTTTGAAAAACTACGATAAGTAATGGGTAGGTAAAGTGGCTTTGCATCGTTCTTACCACTATCGGCATAAACCCAGAGAGACGCATACGCGTGCTCAGAGCCCGAAGGCAAGCCCCGAGCAGGTAGCCGAAGAGATATTCTTTTGCGGTGATCCGCACGGCTCCTTTGACCATATTCTTCAGGCGGCAAAAGAACACCGTCCGAAAGCGATGGTCATCTTGGGTGACCTGCAGCCGCCGGCTCCTTTGCATGAGGTTTTAGCCGATATTTTGAGTTTTGTTGATGTTTGGTGGATTCCCGGCAATCACGATACCGACAATGATCTTTTTTATGATCGGCTCTGGAGAAGTGAACTTGCAGGCCACAACCTCCACGGCCGTGTGGCATTGGTAAACGGAATTCGCATTGCAGGCTTGGGCGGTGTTTTCCGCGGTCAGATCTGGATGCCGCCTCAGGCTCCCAACTACGTGTCTGCCGGTGCGTTTATTCGCCGCATCGGACGCGGCAATATGTGGAGGGGAGGACTGCCGAGGCGCCATAGGACTTCTATTTTCCCTTCAACCTATGACAACCTCATGGAACATAAAGCTGATGTGCTCGTAACTCATGAGGCACCGGGCTGTCACCGCAAAGGATTTTTGGCAATTGATCAGTTGGCTAAAAAACTTCAGGTGAAGTATCTCTTTCACGGTCATCAGCACGAAGATCGCCACTATCCGACCTATTACGGATTTACGCCCAGAGGGGTCGGCTATCGCGGCATTGTTAATCTGAAGGGTGACGATATCGTTGCGGCTCAAATCGATCCCCGCGAGGCGATGGAATTTGCCGAGCAGGCCCAGTCACTTGAGCGTTTTGAAAGAGCAATGTTTAAGCGCTTAGGTTAATGCCTAAGCGCCTTGAATCAGGATTTCTTTCTATTGCCGGGGAAAGCCTTCGGGTGATCCCGCCTCGGAGCAGGTGTTGTGCGCTTGACTGAAGGCGAGATGTTGGGCTTGATCTCCGGCGCTTTATTTGAGCCGGATTCATTATCAAACTTAGGCATGGCAAACGTGATCGATACATCTTTAGCAATGCGTTTGCGTGCCTTTTGAGACAGCCAGGTCTTAATCATGGCAACGCCCACGGCTAAAAGCACCGGACCAAGGATAAGACCGAGGAAGCCGAAGGCAATGACGCCGCCGAATACACCGAGAAACACCAGAGACAGGGGCAGAGAAGAACCTCTGGCAATGAGTAACGGTTTTAAGAAGTTATCGACGCTTGCGACAGCCAATGTACCCCAGGCAACCATAAAGAGCGCGAGGCCCAGCTCACCCTGAGCATAAAGCCAAACGGCTACAGGTCCCCAGACAAGGGGAGGTCCGATCGGAACAACGGACAGAATGAAGACGGCTACGGACAGCAGCAGTGTTCCGGGTGCTCCCACGATAATAAAACCGATACAGGCAACCAGACTTTGACCTGCCGCAGTACCGACGATGCCGTAAACCACGCTGCGGGTCGTGTTGACGAGAATGTGTGAGAGCTCATGGCTTAAATCACCGGAGACTTTTTCCAGTAATTCGTTGCCTCTGCTCGCCAACCATTCAGCGTCTCGGTAAAAGAAAAAGGCGATAAAGGCAACAAGCGCCATCTGCACCAGACCGTTGCCGAGTGCCCAGGCAATGGTGAGCACTTCGCGCGTGATCGGGTCAATCATTTTGCGCATATAGTCAGCCAGTGCCTGAGGTTGGAAAACAACCGCAATTTGGCTGTAGAGCCACGGGCCGATGAAGGGGATATCGCGCAAACCTTCCGGAGCGCTGATGGTTCGGATGTAATCGGTCAAACTTGAGATGGCGCTGGGCAATTGCTGAGCGATGGCAGCCGATAGAAACATGGTCGGAATGATCAGGCAGACAACGAGCAGCGTGACCATAAAAAGAGCCGCAAGTGTCGGTCGATTGCCCAAACCGTTTTTAAATCGTCTGAACAATGGCCAACTGACGACAGTGACAATGGCGGCAATGATAATAGCTGTCAGAAAAGGCTTGACGACAAGAAAACACCCCAGCGCGATAGCCGACCCGAATAAGATACGGATCAGGATGTCAATGCGCTCTCTTAAGTTAACCATTTGTTTAAGAATAAGAACGAAGGAACAACACAGCCACTAGTCTAAACGAAAATCAATTCAAGCGTACGAATAAGAGACTGAAGGGCTAAAATTTTGAAAAATATTTTTTCTCGGAGAAATTTAAATGCCGACAATTACCGAAGAAATGATTAAACGCGTAAAAGAGGTGAAGACCTCAACTGAGCGGGTCTTTGACGGAAACTTTCTCCATGTTGACAGAGACTGTGTGACAACTGCATCAGGCTTGGCCCGTACGCGAGAATTCATCCGTCATCCGGGCGCCTCAGTCATCATTGCCTTATTTGAAGATCAGACGGTACTGCTTGAATTCCAGTGGCGCCAGCCCTGTGAAAGAGCCTTTTGGGAGCTGCCTGCCGGTAAGCTCGACCCCGATGAAGAGCCCTCTGTGTGCGCTAAGCGCGAGCTCGAAGAAGAAACGGGCTATCGGGCTTGTGAGTGGTTTTATTTGGGGAAAATTCATAACGCTATCGGCTACTCCAATGAACATCTGGAATTTTTCTTAGCCAAAGGATTAAAGGCCGGAACCCGTCACTTGGATGAAGGGGAGTGTCTGGAAGTGTTCAGAGTCCCTTTTGAAGAATTAAAGCAGATGGTTCTTAACGGTGAAATTACCGATGTGAAAACGATTGTAGGGATTTTCTGGCTGGAAAAGTATCTCGATGGCCAGTTGATGGCAAGACCTTGTTAACACTCGACAAATCCTGTGTATTTGTCGACTATGGAAGAGTTTGAGATGGCTCAAACTTTTGCCTGTTCAGTTGACATGATTTTCAATAAACTCACCCGAAGGGCCGAACTTTTCTGAGTCGGCGAGTGATTGAATAAAATTTTTTGACGAGGAATTATGTCTGAGACCATTTTGCAAAAAGTGCCGGTAGGCGAAAAAGTGGGTATTGCCTTTTCCGGCGGTTTGGATACGTCTGCAGCATTGCGCTGGATGAAAAATAAGGGCGCTTTGCCTTATGCCTATACGGCTAACCTCGGTCAGCCTGACGAAGACGACTATGAAGCAATTCCCCGTCGTGCCATGAACTATGGTGCTGAAAAAGCCCGTCTCGTTGAATGCCGTCCGCAGTTGGTTGCAGAAGGCATTGCTGCAATTCAGTCGGGTGCTTTCCACATCACGACTGCCGGTCAAACATACTTCAACACCACTCCGTTGGGCCGTGCCGTGACCGGTACGATGCTTGTAAACGCCATGCGTGAAGACGGTGTTCATATCTGGGGTGACGGCTCTACCTATAAGGGCAACGATATTGAACGCTTCTATCGCTACGGTTTACTCGCCAATCCGGAATTAAAGATTTACAAACCCTGGCTTGACCGCGACTTCATTAACGAGTTGGGCGGCCGTGCGGAAATGAGTGCCTTCTTGAAGGCTGAAGGCTTTGACTATCGTATGTCTGCCGAAAAAGCCTACTCCACGGACTCCAATTTGTTGGGCGCTACGCACGAAGCTAAGCACTTGGAAAGCCTGCAGACGAGCATGAAGATCGTCAAGCCCATTATGGGTGTAGCCTTCTGGGATCCGGCAGTTGAAATTGAACCCGAAGTTGTTACGGTCACTTTTGAAGAAGGCGTGCCTGTTGCATTAAACGGCAAGACTTTTGATGATCATGTCGCCATGATGTATGAAGCTAACGCCATCGGCGGCCGCCATGGCTTGGGCATGAGCGATCAGATTGAAAACCGCATCATTGAAGCCAAGAGCCGAGGTGTTTATGAAGCTCCGGGGATGGCGCTTTTGCATATCGCCTACGAACGTCTGGTAAGCGGCATTCACAATGAAGACACGATCGAACAGTACCGCATCAACGGTATCCGCCTGGGTCGTCTGCTTTATCAAGGCCGTTGGTTTGACTCTCAGGCTATTATGCTTCGTGAGTCGGCTCAGCGCTGGGTGGCACGAGCCATTACCGGTACGGTGACGCTCGAATTGCGTCGCGGCAACGACTATACCATTTTGGATACCGTAAGCCCCAATCTGACCTATGAACCTGAACGCCTGACGATGGAAAAGGGAGATTCGATGTTTACGGCTGAAGACCGTATCGGTCAATTGACGATGCGCAATCTTGACATCGTCGATACGCGAGCTAAGTTAGGCATCTATGCTAAGTCCGGTCTGATTTCCGGCACAAGCGCTGTTGCACTTTTGGGCGGCAGCAAAAAATAAGACTTCTTAGTTTTTAACCTTTAAACGGGTGGGTGAGCTTTAGTCTTTCCCACTCGTTTTGCTTTTAAGGATTGGTTTCTGAAAGCCGAAGGCGACATTTGAATTCTTTTTTGAACATATCGGCAAAAATAGGAAAGGGAAGAAAAATTCAGCTTTTCTGCGATCTCTGTTAGGGAATATTCTTTTTGCAAAAGCAATCGACAGATTTCCTGCATCGTGAACCGATCAATAAAGTAGGAAGCTCCCTTGCCGCTCACTTTGCGGCAGACTTCTGACAGATAGTGAGGGCTTACAAAAAGTTTTTCAGCGTAGTAGTTTAGGTTTCGATGTTTGACAAAGTCGCCCTGATACAAAAGTTCAATAAATTTTCGGATAAGCCGGGCGTGGTGTTCAGTGACAAAATTGTTTTGCGGCTCTCGGGCATGGATATCGTAGAGATCCAAAATGTGTGCGACTAAAAGATGCTGGATCAATTCTGAATAAAACAGATGATCGGTGTCTTCGTTTCTGGCTTTAAGCCGTTTTAAATCACTTTCGCACTTTTTGAAATCTTTTTCTGAAAGTCTCATTACCGGATTTTGCAGCAGAGACAATTGGCCGATCACTCCGTAATTACTTTGAATGGCCAGAGCATTGACGAGATTTTCGTCGAAATACATCACAATCGCTTTGAAGTCGGAGGATTCAGCAAAATTTGAAGCCAAATGAATATTGGGCAAAATGACGTAGTCCATTTCAGACACATTAAAGTGTGTGTCCTGGAATAGGAAACTTAAACTGCCCTTCAAACAAAGGATATGAACAACGAAGCCTGTCGTGGGCGCAAAGGTCGTTTTGGCAATTGAATCCGCAAAGGTTAAAGCGAAGCTCTCAGTTTTTGCAGCATTGACATTTGACACAAAAAACTCCGAAAAGTGAAATAACTACCGACTTTTTTCTAAAGGCATTTTAAATCTTAATTGATAACATGATTTCCATCTTATAGCAGGAGGAATAATCATGCGAGAGGTCAGACTTAATAACGGCGTCATGATGCCGGCTATCGGTTTTGGTGTCTATCAGGTTCCGAAAAGTGAAACTCAAAGAGCGGTGAGTGACGCATTGGAAGTGGGTTATCGCTCAATTGATACGGCGGCGAGCTACTTCAATGAAGAAGAGGTCGGTCGGGCCATTCGTTCAAGCGGCATCAAGCGAGAAGAGATTTTTGTGACGAGCAAACTTTGGGTGCAGGACTACGAGTACGAAGATGCTCTTAAAGCTTTTGACCGTTCTTTAAAACTTTTAGGTTTTGATTACATCGATTTGTATTTACTGCATAAGCCTTACGGCAACTATTACGCTGCCTGGCGCGCTCTAGAAAAGCTTCACAAAGAAGGTCTGATTCGGGCAATCGGAGTGACCAGTTTTTCTAACGAAAGACTGCAGGACTTATTCCTGCACAATGAAATCAAGCCTGCTTTAAACCAATTGGAAACTCACCCGTTTTTACAGCAAAAAGCAGCCAATGAATTTTTGCATAAGGAAGGGATTGTTCATGAAGCCTGGGCGCCTTTTGCAGAGGGTCAAAACGATATCTTCCGGCATCCTGTTTTGTCGGCGATTGCACAAAAGCACGGCAAAACCGTGGGTAATGTTGTTTTGCGCTGGCTCAATCAACGCAATGTAGTAGTTATTCCGAAGTCGGTGCGAAAAGAAAGAATGATTGAAAACTTCAACAGTTTTGACTTTACGTTGACCGATGATGAAATGCAGGCCATTGCTGCGCTTGATACCGGTAAAAGTCCTATATACGACGACATGGATTTAAATGTCACGCGATTTATCGGACTGCACAAGATCCATGATTAACGGTTGACGTTTTAAATTTTTGGAGTGAAGACAATGCGAACAATCACCTTAAACAATGGCGTAAAAATGCCTTTGGTTGGTTATGGTGTTTTTCAGATTGATCCGAAAGACTGCGAGCGCTGCGTCAGAGATGCTTTTGAGGTCGGTTACCGCTCAATTGATACGGCACAGGCCTACTATAACGAAGAGCATGTGGGAGAAGCCGTCAAAGCTTCAGGTATTGACCGCGAAGAGCTTTTTTTGACGACAAAGATTTGGATTTCCAATGCCGGAGAAGAAAAGGCCGCTAAAAGCATCGATGAATCTTTGAGGAAATTAAAAACCGACTACATTGATTTGCTCTTAATTCATCAGCCGTTCGGCGACTGCTACGGTACTTACCGTGCGATGCAAAAAGCGCTTAAGGCCGGCAAAATCCGGGCAATCGGTTTGAGCAATTTCTATGATGCGCGCTTTGTGGATCTTGCTGAGAACATGGATATCAAGCCTGCGGTGCTTCAGCTTGAAACCCACGTGTATTGTCAGCAGCAAAAGATGCGTGAGTTGATGAAACCTTATGGCACGGCGCTCATGGCTTGGGCTCCTTTGGTAGAAGGAAAGAATAATTTCTTTAACGATCCGGTTTTGTCGGAGATTGCAGCCTCTCATGGTAAAAGCGTTGCTCAAGTAGCTATTAAATACCTCACAGAAGAAAACATCATCGTGATTCCTAAATCGACACACCGGGAGAGAATGTCGGAAAATATTGCCATCGGTGATTTTTCTTTAACAAAAGAGGAAATTTCAAGGATTCGGGCTTTGGATGGTGCAAAGCCCCTTATCGCGGACTTAAACAGCCCGGAACTGGCGAATTTTCTTCTTAACTACGAAAAAATGTTTGCGCCGAAAGCATAGGAAAAACCGCTAAAATTGCCGCCATCAGTGATTTTTCTTTCGAAGGTTTTTTTAGTGTCTTTACCTTTTGAATTCAGAATCGGATGGCGGTATACCCGTCAGGGCCGCCGAGGCCGCGGCAAAAATGGGTTTATTTCATTTATCTCTGTGATGAGTGCGGCCTCGATTGCCCTCGGGGTCATGGCACTCATTGTCGTGTTGTCTGTCATGAACGGCTTTCAAAAGGAAGTCCGTGACAGAATGCTATCCGTCATTCCTCATGTTGAAGTCATCAGCTACACAGGCGCTCTGCAGAATTGGCAGGATACGGCCAAAATAGTAGCCGCTAACCCTCATGTTTTAGGTGTCGCTCCATACTCCTCCGGCCAAGGGCTTTTGAGTACCGGCTCGAGTGTGCGAGGCGTTTTATTAAGAGGGATTGATCCCGGTTTGGAAAGCGGTGTATCAGATATTGACAGGCAGATGGCCTACGGCAAACTCACGGATTTGGCTGCAGGCGACTACGGTATTGTGCTCGGTCTGGATTTGGCCAGATTACTTCGCCTCAGAGTGGGCGATAAAGTCAATGTGATTATTCCGCAGGGCAGAGCTACTCCCGCAGGAATTGTTCCCCGGATGCGGGCTTTCACTTTAACGGGGGTGTTTTCATCGGGCCATTATGAGTACGACAGCTCCATGGCACTGATTCATATTCAGGATGCTCAAGCACTCTTTCGTCAAAATGGCCCGGCCGGACTTCGCGTGCGGGTCGATGATATGAATCAGGCTCCGCAGATATCTTTTGAAATTTTGAAGTCTCTCCCGGATACCTTTGCAGTGACTGATTGGAGTAAGCAGAATCGCACCTGGTTTGCTGCTGTGCAGGTTGAAAAGCGCATGATGGCCATTATTCTCTTTTTAATTGTTTTGGTCGGTGCCTTCGGATTGGTTTCAAGCATGGTGATGACAGTTACTGAGAAGCAGTCCGATATTGCTATTTTGAGAACGCTGGGTGTGTCGCCAGCATCCATCATGAGTATTTTTATGGTGCAGGGTGCCGTAGTGGGTATTGTGGGCGTGGCAAGCGGCGTGATTTTGGGGCTGCTTTTAGCCTGCAACCTCGATGTGATTGTGCCTGCGATTGAGTCGCTTTTCGGTATTCAGTTCTTACCTAAAGAGGTTTACTTTATCAGTTCGCTGCCATCGGATCCCAGAGCCGGAGATATTGTGCCGATCGCTCTTTTTTCTTTGATTCTGTCGCTTTTGGCAACGATTTACCCAAGCTGGCGTGCTGCCAAAACGAAACCCGCGGAGGCCTTGCGCTATGAGTGAGAAAGTTGAAAACGTTATTGTCGCTCAGGCTGTGCGAAAGGCTTATCGGGAAGCCGATCGTTCGGTGGAAGTCTTAAAAGGGATTGACCTTACGGTTCGTGCCGGTGAGCTTTTGGCTGTTGTCGGAGCTTCGGGCTCGGGTAAAAGTACCCTTTTGCATGTTTTAGGCGGTTTGGATTCTATTGATCAGGGCGAAGTGACTGTTGCCGGCTATAAAGTTCACGCATTAAATGAAGTTGAGCGTGGAGAGCTCAGAAATCGGAAACTGGGATTTGTCTACCAGTTTCACCATCTTTTGCCTGAATTTACGGCGCTGGAAAATGTTGCGATGCCTCTGCTCATTCGCCGTGAGGATGAAGGACGGGCCTATGAGGCGGCTGAGAAAATCTTGACCGCTTTGGGACTAGGCGAGCGCCTGTCGCATTTGCCGTCTCAGATGTCGGGCGGCGAGCGTCAGCGCTGCGCAATTGCTCGGGCCATGGTGACTAATCCCGCGTGTATTTTGGCCGATGAGCCGACCGGCAACCTCGACAGACAAACCGCAGACAGTGTCTTTGAAAGTCTCGTTGATCTGGCCAAGCGTCAGGGGACGGCTTGCGTCATTGTGACGCACGATTTGGATTTGGCCGCGCGCTGCGATCGGGTCGTGACGATCGAAGACGGTGTTATCAGGGCTCATTAAATCATGCCTGTTTACATCGATACTCACAATCATGTCGGTCTGACGGAAGTGAGCGAAGATTTGGAGGCTTTTGCTCAAAAGTGCCGTGAGGCGGGGATTCGGTCCGGTGTGATCACAACGGGTACGGTGAAAGATTTTGAGCGGGTCTCGCAAGTGGCGCAAAAACTTCATTGGGGCTACTGCGTAGGACTGCATCCTTTGTATATTTCTGAAGATTATCAGGCAGATTTGCAGTCCTTAAAAGAATTTTTGACCACTCACCTTGATGACGAATATCTGGTGGGAATCGGGGAAATCGGGCTCGATTTTTATGTCGAGGGGCTCAACAGAGTCAATCAGGAAAAAGTCTTTGAAGCCGAGCTTCAATTGGCGCAAAGTTTTAATCTTTCTGTTTCGGTTCACTCTCGAAGAGCGCTTTACCGAGTGATGGCTTTAATGGGCCGGTATCCCGAAGTCCGAGGGGCGCTTCATGCCTTTTCGGGTTCTTCGGAAGAGCTCAAACAGGCACTCAAAAGAGGCTACTTTCTGGGTTTTGGCGGTGCGATGACCTATAGCGGCAGCAAGCGCGTCAGACAGGCTGCGCTTTTGTGCCCGCAAGACAGGCTTCTTTTGGAAACAGACGCTCCCGATATGGCTCCCTCATTTTCAGAAACGGGACACTCCAGTTCGCTTTTTTTACCCCGATATCTTGAAGAGCTCTCACGCCTGAGAAACGAGAGTGCCGAGCTTTTGGGACAAAAGATTTTTGAAAACTCGCTTAATGCTTTTCCCCGAATGAGAAGGTTCGTTTCTTTTTAGAAAAATTTCGTTTCAAAGCCTGGACTTTGGATGAGTTTAAGTGCCTGAAATTCGCGCTTTCGCAAGCCTGTTTCTGCTAAAATGCCACCTCGAAATGATCCCGAGGGATCACGGTTTTAATATGTTCGGACCGTTTTTTGTCCGAGTCCTTTCTTTTTAATCTATTTGGGGAAATACAATGGCTATTGAACGCACCCTTTCCATCATCAAGCCGGATGCCGTCGCTAAGAACGTCATCGGTCAAATCTACACGCGCTTTGAAAACGCCGGTCTTCGTATCGTTGCTGCTCAAATGCGTCAATTGTCTCAAGCCGAAGCCGAAGGCTTCTATGCTGTGCACAAAGAACGCCCCTTCTTTAAGGATTTGGTGGCTTTCATGACCTCCGGCCCTGTGATGATCCAAGTGTTGGAAGGTGAAGGCGCTATTGCCAAGAATCGTGAATTGATGGGCGCTACCGATCCGAAGAAGGCTGCTCCGGGAACGATCCGTGCCGATTTTGCTCAAAGCATCGACGCTAACGCCGTTCACGGCTCCGACGCTCCTGAAACGGCTGCTGTCGAAATCGCTTACTTCTTCCCGACCTTGGCTATTTGCGAACGCAAGTGCTGCGGTTGCTGCTGCGGTAAGTAATCTCTTTTAGGGCGAGGTGCGGCATTATCTCCTCCTTTTCTGCCGCACTTCGTTCTTTTTATTCCGAGTCGCCGTTTGGTGACTCGTTTTGCACAACGAGGGACATTTTTTCAAAGTGATGACTCAAACGACTGAACGTGTGAATCTTTTGGATTTGGACCGTGAGGGTCTGATTGACTTTTGTGAGCAAATGGGTGAAAAGCGCTTTCGCGCGATTCAGCTGTTGCGCTGGATTCATCGTCACTGTGAGGGTGATTTTGAAAAAATGACGGACTTAGCGAAGTCCTTTCGGGCCAAACTGATTGAGCACACCGAAATTAAAGCGCCGATTCCCATTTGGGACAAAAAAAGTGCCGACGGCACCCGCAAATGGCTTTTTGATGTCGGTAACGGCAATGCCGTTGAGACGGTTTTTATTCCCGAAGATGACCGCGGGACACTTTGCGTGTCAACTCAGGCGGGCTGTGCCATGGGCTGCCTTTTCTGCTCAACGGGCAAGCAGGGCTTTAACCGCAATTTAAAAGCTTCGGAAATTATCGGACAGCTTTGGCATGCGGAAAAAACGCTGCGCGAAGATATGGGCATTACCGATCCGGCTGATCGCGTTATCAGCAACGTCGTTTTGATGGGGATGGGCGAGCCGCTTCAAAATCTCGACAATGTCATTGTCGCTTTGAAGTTAATGCTCGATGATAACGGCTATGGCTTGAGCCGCAGACGTGTGACGGTGTCGACCTGCGGTCTGACGCTTCAGATGGATAAGCTTGCAGCGGCTGTGCCTGTGGCGCTTGCTGTTTCGCTTCATGCTCCGACTGATGAATTGCGCGATCAGATTATGCCGATCAACAAAAAGCATCCGCTTGCCGATCTGATGCAGGCCTGCAAGCGTTATCTGGCTCACGCGCCCCGAGACTACATCACTTTTGAATACATCCTCTTGGGCGGTGTAAACGACAGAATTGAACACGCCCGTGCCCTTGTGAAGTTGGTGAAAGGGGTATCCTGCAAATTCAATCTCATTCCCTTTAATCCCTTCCCCGACAGTGATCTGAAAAAGCCTGATCCCAAGGATGTGAAGGCTTTTCAGGATTATTTAATCGGCCAGGGGATTGTGACGACTGTGCGCAAAACGCGCGGCGATGACATTGATGCGGCTTGCGGTCAGTTGGCAGGAAATATTAAAGACAAAACGCGTCGGGCCGAGCGTCTGGTTATTCAGAAAGCTCAGGCCACCTTTTTAACCAAGGAGAGCTGATGTCTGTTTTTTCTCTTCGTCATCAGACGCATAAAGTACACGTTCGCTACGGCGACAATGATGTCACTATCGGGGCTGATTCGCCGATTCGGGTTCAGTCCATGACCAACACATCGACTGCTGACGTTGAGGCAACCGTTGATCAGATTCTGGCTCTTAACCGCGCAGGCAGTGAGTTGGTCCGCCTGACCGTCAATACGCCGGAGGCAGCCCGTGCGGTCGTTCGGATTCGTGAAAAGTTGGATCAGTGCGGCTGTGACGTGCCGCTTGTCGGCGACTTTCACTATAACGGTCACAAGCTTTTGACAGAAGTTTCGGAGTGCGCCAAAGCTTTATCCAAATATCGAATCAATCCCGGCAATGTCGGCCGAGGTGAGCGGGGAATGGAAAATTTCGCCCGTATGGTGGAAGTGGCGATTGAAAACGACAGGCCGGTTCGTATCGGTGTTAACGGCGGTTCTTTAGATCAACAGATTTTGGCTCGTATGCTGGAAGACAACCGCAAGGCCTCAATGCCCGAGACACCCAATGAGGTGCAGCGGCACGCCATGGTAGCTTCTGCATTGCAAAGTGCGCTGGCTGCTGAAAAACTGGGGCTGCCTGCCGACCATATCGTGCTTTCGGCAAAAGTCTCCGGTGTTCAGGATTTAATTGCCGTATACAGAGAATTGGCTTCGCAGTGCCACTATGCTTTGCACTTGGGGCTCACCGAAGCCGGTATCGGCACGAAGGGGGTTGTGGCCAGTGCAGCTTCAATGGGCGTATTGCTTGCGGAAGGCATCGGTGACACGATTCGGGTGAGCATTACTCCGATGCCCGGAGCAGCAAGAACAGAAGAAGTTCGTGTGGCTCAGAAAATTCTTCAAACCATGGGACTTCGCGCCTTTTCGCCTCTTGTGGTATCGTGTCCGGGATGCGGTAGAACCTCAAGCGACCTCTTTCAGCACTTGGCGGCCAAAACTCAGCAATACCTGATTGAAAAGACTCCCGAGTGGAGAAAAAACTGCACGGGTTTTGAAAATATGGTGGTTGCTGTGATGGGCTGTGTGGTCAACGGGCCCGGCGAAAGCAAACACGCCAATATCGGGATCAGCCTTCCGGGCAGCGGTGAGTCACCGGTTGCACCCGTTTATGCCGACGGTGAAAAAATCGCTTCAATCAAAGGTGAAGCCAATAATGCTGACGGAATTGCCGATCAGTTCAAGTTACTAATTGACGAGTATGTGCAAAAGCACTACTTGAAATAAAAGACTTATCTTTGAAAGAGAGTTTTTAATATGGCTAAGGTACAAAAAATTGCCGGTGTTCGCGGCATGAATGACATTCTTCCTTCTGAAGCTCCGATTTGGGAGTATTTCGAGGAGTGCGCCCATGACGTGCTTCGCGCATACGGCTACAAACAAATCCGTACGCCGATTTTGGAAGCAACCTCTCTTTTCAAGCGCGGTATCGGTGAAGTGACCGATATTGTTGAAAAAGAAATGTATTGCTTCACCGATTCGCTCAACGGTGAAGAGCTTGCCCTGCGCCCTGAAAATACGGCCGGGGTTGTTCGCAGTGTGATTGAACATAACCTCACGTATAACGCTCCGCAGCGCCTTTGGTACTTCGGACCGATGTTCAGACATGAACGTCCTCAGCGCGGCCGTTACCGTCAATTCCATCAATTGGGTGTTGAGGCTTTGGGCTTTAAGGGGCCGGACGTTGATGTAGAACAGATTCTGATGGCACGCCGCCTTTTTGATGATTTGGAAATCCTGCCTTTGAAGCTGGAATTGAATTCGCTTGGCAATTTGGATGAACGTAAAGCTCATCGCGAAGCGCTCATCAAATATTTTGAAGCCAATCAGGACATTTTGGACGAAGATGCCAAGCGCCGCCTCTACAGCAATCCGCTTCGTATTCTCGATACCAAAAATCCGGATATGCAGCAGATGGTAGAAGGCGCTCCGAAGCTTTTGGACTATCTCAAAGAAGAAAGCCTGGCGTTCCTGCACCGCATGGAAGAGTTGCTCTCGGTTGCCGGTGTGGATTACACGATTAACCCCCGCCTTGTGAGAGGGCTCGATTACTACAACCATACGGTTTACGAATGGGTGACGGATAAGTTGGGCGCACAGGCCACGGTTTGCGGCGGCGGCCGTTACGATCCGCTCATTGAAATGTTGGGTGGCCGTCCCACGCCTGCTGTCGGCTTTGCGATGGGTGTCGAACGTGTTTTAGAAGTGATGCGCGAATGCGGATTCCAGTCCGGTGAGCCCGATACTGAAATTTATGTTTTGCACCAGGGCGGCGCTTCTCAGGGCTACGCTATGATGCTCGGTGAAATTTTGCGTGACGCTTTCTACGAAGTCATTGTTCATGCCGGTGAAGCGAGCTTAAAGAGCCAAATGAAAAAGGCTGACCAAAGCGGAGCTAAATACGCATTGATTTGCGGCGAGGATGAAGCGGCTCATGGTCGTGTGACCGTGAAATGCATGCACGGTGAAGAGGGAGAGCGCTTCATGAAGCAGGAAACTCTTGACTTACAGGATGCGATTCAATATTTTGTCAACTTGAACGACGAGTTTTTCAAAGAAGACGAGGAATAAGGCATGGCCTACGATTTACAAGAACAAGAGTCATTAGACGAGTTAAAAGCCTGGTGGGAGAAGTGGGGGAACCTGGTTCTTTCCGTGATCACGGTAGTCTGTTTAGCCTTCGCGGGCTATAACGGTATGAAGTGGTGGGAGCGTCATCAGGCTCAGGAGGCAAGCGTTGCCTACTCTTCTCTTCAAACAGCAATCATGCAGCAGGCCGAACCCGCTTCGGTGCAGAAAATTGTGGACGCTTTGATTGAAGATGCCGGATCAACGGTATACGGTCCCATGGGAGCATTGAGCGCCTCGCGTTATCTGGAAGCTAAAGGTGAGAGCGCCAAAGCACAGGAATTGCTGCATTGGGTGGTTTCGGAGTCCGATCAGGCCGAATTTCAGACGGTGGCTCGTGTCCGTTTGGCAGGCTTTATGCTCGATGACAAAAAATATGAAGATGCTGTGGCGCTTTTGACAGTAGCCCAGCCTACCGATCGCCAAATCGCATTGGTTAACGACCGTTTGGGAGATGCCTATTTCGCTAAGGGCGATATTGTAAACGCCCGCCGCGTTTGGCAGGAAGCTCTTAAGCACCCGATCGATCCGGCTTTGATGGGTTTTGTTCGATTGAAACTTCAAGCGTTACCTGAAGAAGTCGAACAACAGAAGCAATAAGATTTAAAGGTTTAATGATGAAAAAAACACTTCTGGCATTGGCAGCCGCGGCGGTATTGGCCGGTTGCAGTACTCCGAGTTCTCAAGCACCCACTGAGCTTGAAGACTATAACTCTATTGCAGAGCCCGATGTGATTTGGTCCAAGAATGTGGGCGAGAGTCTCACGAATTACCTGGTGCCGAGTGTAGTGGGCAGTACGGTCTATGCAGCGGGCGGCAATACGCTTTATCGACTGGATGCTGAAACAGGTGATGAGGTCTGGAGTCTTGAGACTGATGCTCCGATTGCGGCCGGCGTGGGCAGCGACGGTTATATCGTCGCCGTTGGTACGGCCAAGGGTGAGTTGGTCGTTGCCGATGCAGAAGGCAAAAAACTTTGGTCAACTTTCCTGACGAGTGAAATGGATGCGGTTCCGCTTGTCGGTAACGGCTTAGTGATTGTTCGCACGGCCGACACTCGTGTAACGGCTTTTGATGCGGCCACCGGTGAACAGCGCTGGCGTTATCAGCGTCAGGCTCCGTCGCTTACCATTAAAAATGCCTCGGGCATGATTTTCTTCGGACCGATGATTTTGGTGGGGCAAAGTAACGGTTACCTTTTAGGTTTATCTCCCGAAGGCAGACCGGTTTGGCAGGCTTTGATTTCTGAAGCCCGCGGCATCACAGAAGTTGAGCGCCTCGTTGATATTTTGGGTTCGCCCATGGTCAACGGTGACCTTTTATGTGCTTCCGCTTTCCAAGGCAGATTGGTCTGCATGAATGCCGGCAACGGTCAGCTGCGCTTCACGCATGATGTGACCGCCATGACGCCTCCTGCAGCCGATGACCGTTTTGTCTATATCGGCAATACTGCGAGCGAAATTTATGCGTTTGACCGTACCCGCGGTTATCCGGTTTGGAAGAACGAAAACCTGAAGTGGCGCGGTGTGCGTGCCATCACGCCGATGTCAGGCGTAGTGGCTGTCGGTGACAGCGAAGGTTATATCCAAATTCTCAATCCCGAGAGCGGAGAAATTATCGGCCGTACGCAGTTAGACGGTGCAATTATTTCGCCGGCTCAAAGTTATGAGCAAGGTGCTATTTTCCAAACTGAAGAAGGTGAAGTGGCCTTCATCAAGGTGCAGTAAACGATGCTTCCTGTGATTGCTTTGGTAGGACGCCCCAACGTTGGGAAATCCACGCTATTTAACCGCCTTACTCGATCCCGTGATGCTCTGGTTGCAGATTTCCCGGGCTTAACGAGAGACAGACAGTACGGAGAGGGCCGTGTCGGTCCTCGGCCTTATATTGTTGTTGATACGGGCGGTTTTGAGCCCGTAAAAAGCCAGGGTATTGTTAAAGCCATGGCCAGTCAGGCAGAGCTTGCGATTGAAGAAGCCGATGTCGTCATTTTTGTGGTTGATGCCCGAAGCGGCTTAACACCGCACGATGAACGCATTGCCAATCATTTGCGGCGTGCTCATCGCCCCGTTGTGCTTGCTGTCAATAAAGCCGAAGGTTTGGATTCTGTGCATGCCGCAGAATTTTATGAATTGGCAATGGGTGAGCCCAATATGATTTCTGCCGCTCATGGCCACGGTGTGCACAACATGATTGAGCTCGCCCTGTCGCTTTGTCCGGATGAAGAAATCCCGATCGTTGAAGATGAGGCAGAAGAGGGCAAAGCCCCTCGTATTAAAGTCGCTTTGGCCGGGCGCCCCAATGCCGGCAAGAGTACTTTGATCAACGCTCTTTTAGGTGAAGAGCGGCTCATTGCTTTCGATATGCCGGGAACCACACGAGATTCCATTCGGGTGGACTTTGAGTATGACGGACGTGATTATGCTTTGATTGACACCGCCGGCTTGCGTCGTAAAGGCAAGATTTTTGAGGCAATTGAAAAGTTTTCTGTGGTGAAAACCCTCCAGGCGATTGCTGATTCCAATGTTGTGGTTTTGGTCTTGGATGCTAAAGAAGGCATTGCCGAGCATGATGCGCATATCGCCGGTTACGTGCTCGAAAGCGGTCGTGCCCTTGTGGTGGCGATCAATAAGTGGGATGCTTTGGATAGCTATGAGCGAAGCCGCATTGACGAAGAAATTGAGCATAAGCTGCACTTTTTGAACTGGGCCCGACAGATTCATATTTCGGCTTTAAAGCGAAATGGGCTCAATCATCTGATGAAAGCTGTGTCGGATGCTCATGCTGCCGCTTTTGCAAAATTGTCGACCCCGAAATTAACCCGTGCACTAATTGAGGCGGTTCAGCGTCAGTCTCCGCCTCGGGTAAAGGGGGTGCGTCCCAAGTTGCGTTATGCGCATCAGGGCGGTCAAAATCCTCCTGTGGTTGTGATTCACGGCAACAGTCTTCAAGCTGTGCCTGACAGCTACAAGCGTTATCTTGAAGGATGGTTCCGTGATCAATTTAATTTGGCCGGTACGCCTTTGAGAATTGAATTTAAGATTAATCGCAATCCCTACGTGGAGAAAAAGGATTAAACTAAGGTACTGGGTGTTCGATCGTCGGGCAACCTAAACAAGAAGGCGCGAAATTAAGCGCCCGGAGAATAAAAATGACAAATAAAGGCCAACTTTTACAAGATCCGTTCCTCAACATTTTGCGTAAGGAACATATTCCGGTTTCCATCTACTTGGTCAACGGCATTAAGCTGCAGGGTCAGGTAGAGTCGTTTGACCAGTATGTTGTGTTGCTTCGCAATACTGTTACCCAAATGGTTTATAAGCATGCGATCAGCACCGTGGTGCCCACAAAGCCCGTGAACATGCCCTCTGTCGAAGACGCTGAGTAATTCAACCATTGATTGTTTTGAAGGAGTGTGCCGAGGTTTGAGCCTGGCACGCTCTTTTTGTCCCTAAGCCATGACTGTTTTCCAAATTGACTCTGCAGAAGAAAAATCGCCTCGCGCATACTTGGTTTGTGTGAGTACCTCACGCATAACTATTCCTGATGCGGCTGAAGAATTGACAGAATTGGCACGAAGCGATGCTTTGGAGCCCGTTGGCTTAATGTCTGCCAAGCGCGATAAACCCGATCCGGCTACCTATTTGGGCAGCGGAAAAATTGCAGAGTTAGCCGAGGAGGTTAAGCGATTACAAATCGGCGTAGTCGTTTTTGATGTGGCGCTTTCTGCCGCTCAGCAGCGCAATATTGAACGAACGGTCGGAGTGGCTGTCTTAGACCGTACGCAGTTGATTTTGGAAATTTTTCAGCGCCGTGCAAAAAGCAAAGAGGGCCGTTTACAGGTTGAATTGGCTCGTTTGGAGCATTTATCAACTCGTTTGGTCCGAGGTTGGACTCACTTGGAACGTCAAAGAGGCGGTCTCGGAAAAACGGGCGGTCCGGGCGAAAAGCAGATTGAATTGGACCGCCGAATGATCGGTGTACGGGTTAAGCAGCTTAGGGAACAACTGAAAAAACTCACCAAGCAGCGCAATACTCAAAGAAAAGGTCGTTCACGAAGCGATATTGTTTCGCTCTCGATTGTCGGTTACACCAACGCAGGAAAGTCGACCTTATTTAATACACTAACTAAGTCGAGTATTTACGCTGCCGATCAACTTTTCGCAACGCTTGATACAACCGCCAGACGTTGCTATGTCGGAGACGGGGAAAGTGTTGTGTTGAGTGATACGGTAGGTTTTATTCGTGGTCTGCCCCATCAGTTAGTGGAAGCCTTTAAGTCGACGTTGGATGAAACGGTCCATGCTGATATTTTGCTTCATGTGGTTGATGCCTCAAGTGCAGCAAAGGATGATCAAATTGTCGAAGTCAACAAAGTGCTTGAAGAAATTGATGCCAATGAGATTCCGACGATTTTGGTTTTAAATAAAATTGACAGAACCGATTTGCAGCCCGAAATATTAAGAAATGATTTCGGAGAGATCGAAGCAGTGCGAATTTCAGCATTGAAAGGTCTTGGTTTAGACCTTTTGCGTGAGGCTATTTTGGAAAAATCACGCCAAATTAAAGAAATAAATAAAAGTCTTCCGAGAGAGTTGGAGGATTGGGAACTGGCAGCCGAATCAGAGTGAGGAGCGTTTGTTACGCCACAGCGATTATGTCACGTCGCCCACAGCGAATTTGTCACATTCGACAAAGCGACTTTGTCATAGGGGTTGACACAGCGAAAATGTCACCTTTGCATCATTAAAATTAGCCGGCTCATATGTGTCAGGGATTCGGAAGAAATCCATGACAGAAAAGAAACATATAGATGTCTCGGTTATTGAAGCCTATGTAGAGGGTTCAATATCGTTAAAGCAAGCATCCATAATGCTCGAACGCACTCCTCGTACGATTATGAGGCTGGCTGCCAAATATCGAGACTTTGGCGCTGATGGTCTAGTCCATGGCAATACCGGTAAAGAACCTCACAACAAGATCGACTCATCTACACGCGAAAAGATCCTTGAAGTAATGCAACAAGAATCATTGCGTCAAATGCCTTACAGCTTGGCTATTCGTTATCTTCGACATGAAGGCATCGAAGTATCCGCTGAGACATTAAGACGGCTACTCAAGGTGGATCCCGTTTTACAACATGAAAGGAAAAGCAATCAACATCCTTTAAGACGAAGGCGAGCTCAGTTCGGAGAGTTGATTCAATTGGACGGAAGCCCTCGTCATTGGTTTGGGCCGCAAAGAGATCGTGCTTGCTTAATGGTCTTTATCGATGATGCGACCAGTCGAATCACGGCCGCTCAATTTGCTCCAACTGAAAATTCACTCAGTTACAGGGAATTGATTGAGCAACATGTGTGGCGTTACGGTATTCCGTTGGCTTTCTACAGTGATCGGCACAGTATTTTCACACCTGTTGGCGATCATCGAACATTGAGGCGAAATTATCAGCTAACTGATTACGAAAGGGTTTGTCGTCACTTGGGAATAGAAACTATTTACGCTCAAACTCCTCAGGCCAAGGGGCGAATAGAGCGTTTAAATAAAACCCTTCAAGGCCGTTGGCCCCATCAATTTGCTTATGAAGGTATTACCAACATTGAACAAGCTAATGCCAACATTGATCGGTTTATTGATGACTACAACGAGGAGTTTTCTGTTTAAGCTCGAGAAATAACTGATGCTCATATCCCTTTTGGTCAAAATCGTGAGCAATTGCATCGAATCTGTGCCAGTTGGAGTGAGAAGAACCTCGGCAAGAGGTTATCTTTTTCACAAAACAAAAAACGCTTTGAGGTTTTAATCAAAGAGGAAAAAATGAGATACCAGTACAGACAGGTATTTCTCGTTTATTACGAAAGGGAAAATCGATACGAAATCCTTTACCCACCGACAAAAAGACTAGGAAAGTACGTTAGTTTGCCGTTTCAAATAACGGATATTAAATCCGGACAAGAAGTGGTTCGTTATGAAGAAACGAGTAAAACATTGACTATCGAATTAATGAGATAAAGAAAAGAGAACCAACTGCCGAGTATTTGTTTACGGAGCAAAACCAGTAGTTAATTCTCTTTAACGGAAAATGTTAAACATCCTGACATGTATGAGCAACCTCAATGTGACATTTTCGCTGTGTCAACCCCGTGACAAAGTCGCTTTGTTGGACGTGACAAAATCGCTGTGGACAGACGGTGACATAATCGCTGTGGCGTAACAATCAGAGTGAGGAGCGTTGCATTTTTACAGCCTGCGTGGCAAAATTATTAACCCTGTGTGGGGATGTAGCTCAGTTGGCAGAGCGCTGCGTTCGCAATGCAGAGGTCGGGAGTTCGACCCTCCTCATCTCCACCATCTAACTTATTGATTTTAAAGAAAAATTTCCATCTGATTTGTTTTAAATCAGGTGGATTTTTTATAACCGCTGGATGGAGTGGTACGGAAACGCACGAGGGCTAAGCTCTTTCGAACTTAGCCCCAACCCATTAAGGTTTCTTGCGGACTATCCACAACATAAACGCAAGTGTCACAACTAAGAATTGAATTCTTAAGTCAATGACCACAATCGCATTTAATTGTGATATAGTCACCCACGAGGATGAAAGGTAAGACATTCCGTCACCTCGTTTAAATTGACTTTGGCTCGGCTGCAACCGGGCCATTGTCGTTTCTAAACCCTGTTTTCACAGGGGCCCTTTCGGCTTTCGCCGAAATTCTTTTCGCGCGAAAAATCTTGAAGAATTCGGCGCAAAGTTTTCAGGGCCAAGGCTTGGAATTAAATTCCCTTTTCTCGTTGGGCTTTGAGAGTTTATCAAAAATTAACGAGCGATATTGAAATTTTTCGATTGGCGTTTCACTCCCGATCTCTTGGGTGACTAGGTGGGTGACTAAGAAATAACTCGAATGTAGAAGGCCTGAAAACATTGGAGAGTTCGATTTCCCTCATCTCCACCACTTAACTTATTGATTTTAAATTTAAATGAAAATTTCCATCTGGTTTGTTTTGAATCAGGTGGATTTTTTATTGTTCGAGAACGTGCGAGAGCTAGGCTCTTTTGAGCCTAGCTAAAACCAAAGTATTTAATGAGAAAAAATTAAAGGTGACAGAGTCTCAGAATATTTCCAAATGAAAGATCTTGTGCCGCATCTTTCGGCAATCGATCGAGCAAAACATAATATTTTTCAATATTGGCTTTGTATTGTTTCCAGTGACCGACAACATCCGTGCCAACCATAAATCTGTCCGGATACTTTCTGATCAGTGCAGCCCATTGATCAAGCGATCTCTCACTTTTGGCGATGTATTCTTCAAATACCAGCCACGAAATGTCAAAGAAAAGATTCTTGTTGTCTTTGAGTGTACTGTCAGCAATTTCCAATAGATTGGGGACTTCAACACGGCGGGAAACACCGACGTGAGCCCAAATAATATTTGCTTTTCGATTGTGCCTCAGACCTCTTAACATTTCCTGCAAATAAAGCGGTTCTTTAGCATAGGAAGGCGCAATGTTGTGATGAATCAATACAGGTACATTTTTTTCGACAGCCAGATCATAAATTTTCATTAAGGCCGGGTGGTCAGCTCTCGGAGGCTCTCCGTAAGTGTAGGCAGTCAGATCGTCATGGCGGCTCATGATTTCTCCGATACCTTTAATCAGACTCGGAAACTCGTCAAAAAGGCGCCGTAAATAAGTTTCTGCCATCAGGTCATTAATGTTGACGCCGCAAACAAAAGGAATAAAGCGTTTACGGATTGATGTCGGAGCATCTCCGAGATGTTTTAAAAAGAGGTAGTCCGTAGCGCTGTAGTGATAGCACCTTGAGTCGTTAGACATATAGTAGGATGGTTTTTGAGGAGCATTCGCATCCCACATTTTGACCATTGGCATACCGAAAAGTACTGAAGCAGCCACTCCGCATGAGTCCATGGCTCCGGTTAATTGCTTCAATCCATCCGTTTGCTGCAGGAAATCAACATAATGCAGATGAGAGTCCACCATCGGATATTTTGCTGTCGTTTTAAAAGAGGAAAAGTCCTCCCTCATAAAAGAGTCATTCGTTGCGGCAACTGCGTTGGTTATGGGTGAGGCAGCTGCAGCCGGCATCAAACCCAGAAGAGAGGATTTCAAGAAATTCCGTCTATCCATACAACCTCTTTTAAATTGTTTGTTTCTCCAGTTTAACAAGATACCGGTCATAAGGATTAGAGCTAATTCAGTTACTTGATTATTCGTTTACACAATTAAATTGTCGACAATTAAAATACAACCAATGTCATTCTTGATTTCTTAAATGGGTAAAAATGAGAAAAGTTTTGAGGATTAAACAAGTTGCCTGCTCGCTCATTTTCAGTTCAGTTTTGGTAGCGACAGCCTTTTTGTTGCCGGCAACTGTTTGTACAGCATACCAATCGTCGGCTGTCGAGTCGAGCCAACAATATTTACCCGCCACGCAGGCTCTTGTGGAGATGGTTGCAAAGGATCAGAATTTAAAAACTCTTCTGGAAAAATCTATTTCAGAAGCAGCAAAAATTAATCCTGATCCTCAGACGAATCCCGCCCAAAATTTAAAAGCATATTTCGATTATGTGAACTGGGCCGAAAGAGCAATGCCATGGGCAATTTTGCCTGGCGTTGAGAAAAACCATCCCAAGCTCTATAACCAAATCGACCAAAGCCTTAACTATTCTTACTTTGTCAACGACCGGCCTCTAGACGAATTAAAAAATAAAGGCCTCTATATTCCATCCGTTCAATATTTGGAGCCTTACCGCTCGTGGTTAATCGGTTTTATTCGTCAGTACGGAAAGTTTCTGTCCACTGCAGAATCGTGGAATGAAAAATATTTGGCTCAGGTGAAAACGGATCCCCGTTTTGGATTAGAGACAGGAGACTACGAAGATCCGTCTCATTGGAAAAGTTTTAATGATTTCTTTGTCAGAAGACTGGCAGGAAAAGATAAGCGGCCCATTGCATCCCCTGGGGATGATTCCGTAGTCGTTTTCCCCGGCGACTCCGTGACTCAAGGGGTTTGGGCTATCGACGAAAAGAATCAATTACACGCTCTTGATGATAAACCGGTCGGTCAGCCGGACTTTGTCGCAGTGAAGTTTAAAAAGTTTTCAAGTGTGACTGAGCTTATGGCTGACAGTCCTTATCGTGAGGCCTTTGTCGGCGGAACAATGACTCATACTTTTTTGGACGTGTATGACTATCACCGCTTCCATTTTCCTATTTCGGGAACGATTAAAGACGTTCGAATTATTGAAGGTGATATGGCTTTAGGCGGCTATATTACTTGGGATGCTCCGACCAAAACCTATAGCTTGAATGCCTCGATTCCGGGTTGGCAGATGATCGAAACGCGAGCTTTAGTGGTTGTGGAAACAAAGAATCACGGATTAGTTGCTATCTTGCCGATCGGTATGAGTCAGGTTTCGTCAGTCAAACTTGAAGACAGTGTGAAAGTAGGAGCCTCGGTAGAAAAAGGTGATCCGTTGGGATATTTTCTTTTCGGAGGCAGCGATATTGTGATGCTTTTCCAAAAGGTTGTTCAATTTGAACTCACCGTGCCGCAGGAAGGCGATCGTTATGCGCACCGTCTGATGGGGGAGGCTTACGGGAAATTAACCCAAAGAAAGCAATAACTATCTGAATTGGTGAACTCCCGAAACCCGAAATTGAGTAGGTACTTGCTCTTATCTGCTCGATTTCGATTAGGTTTTTCGTTACATTTTCGCTAATTGAAGCAGAACTCTTTTTAATTGGAGTCAAAACTCAGAGATGAGGTTTGGCAGATTGATTGAAACGAGAGTGAGATTTTCAGTATCGAGAATAAGCCCGAAAGTTAAGTAATCCCAATAGTACCGAATGTTTTTTCTTCCGCCATGATCATTTTCAATGATCGTTTCAATAGTAGTGCTTAACTGTATATGTGCTAATGAAAAACCATAGGTGTAACAGAGTGTATGTGCAAATAACTTTGTAGATTCAGGCAATTATTTTCCTGCTGAAAACTCAATAATGAATTCAAAGCAAAAAGGAGGATCGCAGTGCCGAATAGTTTCCATAAGATCGGAAGTCGTTGCTTTGTGTATGGCTTGTTGTTGACATTGAGTTCAGTGGGTTGTGCTCAGACACAAAGTCAGCCGCCGGCAGTCGATATGGTCAAAATTCAGGGCGGAGAATTTCTGATGGGAAGTCCCGCAAGTGAATTTGAGCGCCAGAAAGATGAACTGCAGCACAAAGTTCGGGTCAATGACTTCCTGATGAGCCGCTATGAGGTGAGTCAAAATGATTTTGAAGCGGTGATGTCCTTTAATCCTTCATCGCATAAAGGTCGAGACTTGCCCGTAGAAAATGTTTCCTGGTTTGATGCCGTTCGTTTTTGTAATGAATTGAGCCTTCAGAGCGGTTTAACACCCGTCTATGACATCAAAGATAATCAGGGAACGCTGACAGTGTCTTTCAATCAAAAGGCAAACGGTTACCGTTTGCCCACTGAAGCTGAATGGGAATACGCCGCCCGAGCAGGAACTCAAACCCCTTTTAATACCGGAGAGAACATTAACTCCGATCAGACTAATTATTACGGCACCTATCCGTATAGAGACAGACCGTCTCAGCTTTATAGGGGCGAAACAGTTCGGGTAGGCAGTTTTAAGCCCAACGCCTGGGGACTATATGACATGCACGGCAATGTCTGGGAATGGTGCTGGGATCGTTATGGAGCTTATAACGCAAATGCTGCTGACAACCCGACGGGAGCAGAGAGCGGACGATACCGTGTCAATAGGGGAGGCGGCTTTAACGATTTCGGCAAGCACTTAAGAAGCGCCTATCGGGCGGCTCACAACCCTGAAAATAAGACATTTAATATCGGCATTCGTTTGGTGCGTAATGCTCAGTAAAAAGGAGTTGCAGTAATGAAATCCACACGCAGAAGTTTCTTAGGGGCAATTTCCGGACTTTCCTTAGCGGCCGCTTCTGGAACGCTTTGGGCTCAGACTGCTGCAAGCGGTAAAAAGCTGATCGTGTTTTTCTCCTGGTCCGGCAATACGCGCTATATTGCACAGATGATTCAGGGCAAGATCGGTGCCGATATTGTAGAACTTGAATTGGTAAAGCCTTATTCGGAAAATTACAGTACGTGCCTCGATGAGGCAAAGCGCGATCAAAGGGCTGACGCAAGACCTGAACTCAAGACTCAAATTGCCAACATCGCTCAGTACGACACCATTCTTTTGGGTTACCCCAATTGGTGGGCTTCTATTCCGATGCCTATAGCGAGTTTTTTGGAAAGTTATGATTTATCTGGCAAAACCATTATTCCGTTTTGCACGCACGGAGGCGGCCGTTTAGGGCAGAGCGTTTCTGCGATTTCTAAGCTTGCTCCCAATTCAACCATTGGAGAAGCTTTGTCGGTGCATTACCGTGGAGGCTCTTCCTTATCTGCTGATATAGACGCTTGGCTTAAAGAAAATAAAGTGATTTAAGATCATGACTGCAGCGACAAAGGGCATAAATATCGCATCAAAAAAGGCTTTCGCGCTCACTTTTTTTGCGCTCTTTATCCTATGCTTGGGAGCCAGACTAACAGGGTTATTGTTTCATCAACTGTTGGGTCTGGCTTTTGTCGCGTTTGCAGTAATACATTGTTTGGTGCACGCAGGATGGTTTATGAGTTTTTCATCAGGCCGCTGGACATTGAGGCGGCTGGTGACGCTCGTTATTAATTCTCTTTTGTTTTTTTGCACTTTGGTGCTGGCAGTAACGGGTGTTTATCTTTCACCTGATTTATTCAGTTTTTTGGGGCTTGAGTCATCCATGACGACTCGCTCGATTCATTCTTTAGCGGCATTTTGGACATTGGTGCTCATCGGTATTCATTTGGGACTGCATGGTCAGATATTTGTCAGAGCTTTGGCAAAAAGCCTAAGTTCGCAAGGAATATATTTTTTAGCGTTATTGTTCAGCGTGGTCGGCGCAATCGGTTTTGCCGATCGAATGCTTTTTGAAAAGCTCTTTTTGGGATTTGCCTTTGATTTTTGGGATGAAACAAGACCCCTTGTGCTCTACTTTATTCTTTATGCAGCAGTGAGTTTGACAGCGGCAGTCATAACTCTGGTTGTCGTTGAATTGTCTCATCGAAAAAATGCAGTTTTCAGAAAGTCTTCTTAATGCATTAATGATTGTCTTGCGTTGACTTTGAGGCGATTTTGTCTTTGTGCAGGTAGTTTGTAGTAGTTTTTCGGATGATTTTCAACCCTTCTAAGCTACTCAGCTTAATTTGAGCAGAGTTTTTCTTTTTGGCTTTCACTAAACTCATTTATACCCTTTTAAAAAAGAACAAGAATGAGTGCCTTTAATCCTATCGCAATTACGTTTTGCGGCTACCTTTTGCTGATGGTCATCATCGGTTTCGTAGCCTGGCATTACACGCGTGACTTTAATGATTATGTTTTGGGCGGACGACGCCTAGGCGGTCTGGTGACGGCACTGTCCGTCGGTGCAAGCGACATGAGCGGATGGCTTTTGATGGGATTGCCGGGAGCGGTTTTTCTATCCGGTATATCGGAAAGCTGGCTTGCGATCGGTCTTTGCATCGGCTCTTTTGTGAATTGGAAAATTGTCGCAGCAAGACTTCGCGTATACACCGAAAGATGCCAAAACGCTCTGACGCTTCCTGACTATTTAAGCCATCGTTTTGACGATGATAAACGTCTTTTAAGCATTATCTGTGCGGCAGTGATTTTGATTTTCTTTACGATTTATTCGGCAAGCGGCATGGTGGCAGGTGCCAGACTTTTTGAATCTACTTTTGATATCCCATACTCGACTGCTCTCTGGATCGGAGCTGCTGCCACCATTCTTTATGTCTTTATCGGGGGATTTCTTGCAGTCAGCTGGACCGATACGGTTCAGGCGGCGATGATGTGTGTTGCTCTGGTAGTAACGCCCATTGTAGTTATGACCGAACTGGGTGGTTTTTCTGAAACAGTCAGTCAGGTGGGCGCCATTGATGTGTCCATGTTGGATATGTTTAAGGGACAAACCGTCATCGGTATCGCTTCTCTTGTGGCCTGGGGACTGGGCTACTTTGGGCAGCCCCATCTGCTCGTGCGTTTTATGGCAACAAAGTCCATTAAAGTTATTCCGACTGCCTGCCGCACTTCCATTATTTGGATGGTTTTCTGTTTGGCCGGTGCCGTCAGTGTGGGCTTTTTCGGCTGTGCTTATTTTGCGCAGCATATTACCGAAGGCACTTCAGTAATCGCCAATCCGGAGTTGGTTTTTATTGTTTTAAGCCAAGTGCTCTTTAATCCATGGATTGCCGGGATTTTAATGTCAGCTATTTTAGCGGCTGTCATGAGTACGCTTTCCTGCCAGCTTTTAGTTTGCTCATCCACGCTCACTGAAGACTTTTATCGAGCTTTCATTCGTCCGCAAGCTTCGGCCCGAGAGTTGATTTGGTTCGGACGGGCGATGGTTTTGATGGTGTCACTGGTTGCCATCCTGATTGCGATGGATCCTCAAAGTAAGGTACTGGGCTTAGTGAGTTATGCTTGGGCCGGTTTCGGAGCCTCATTCGGTCCTGTCATCATTATGAGTCTGTGGTGGAAGAAAATGACGAAAAACGGGGCCTTGGCCGGAATGGTGACGGGCGCAGTTACTGTTATTGTCTGGAACACTTTCGGCTGGTTTGGGCTCTACGAGATTATTCCGGGCTTTCTTTTTGCGCTCATTGCTATTGTGATTTTCTCGCTTGTCGGGCAAAAGCCTTCCCAGGCCATGAAAGATATTTTCGATGAGGTTGAGACAGCCGTGCGAAAAGGCGAGGATCTGCACGTCTGAGGTTAAAGTTTTTCTAATTCCAGATTGACGCTTGCGCAAATGAGACCGGCCAATCGGTTAAATAATGATTGAATTTCCAAGTGCAGAGCATCGGTTTCAATCGCATTGACATCGTTATCAGCGATGCGCAGCAAGTGTAAGTGCGTTTGCTCACGTGCTGCTATTAGTAACTGCTTTTGATGGTTTAACAGCCTTTGAGACAGTTCTCTTTTCTTGCTGCGGTCCTGTGCTCTTAAATAGGCGCCAAGCGTTTGAATGCCGGCCAAAACGATCTGATGAGACTCTGTTAATTCACGCAGTCCTTCAGGGCTGAAATCCAGGTGTTTGAGACATTTTTGCTCATTGATGACGTCAATCGTGTGTTCGATGAGGTTAATAGCTGACTTCAATGACCCGTTAACGCTTTTAATGTTTTGCCATTCAATGGCTTCAGGAGCACTCAAATTGGTTGTGACGGCTCGGTTCAGAAAAAGAGAAAGACTGCGATTGAGTTTCAGGACCGAGGCTTTCTTATTTTTCATGATCATGACGTTTCCCGGGTTGGGATTGGTTCTCAAAAGCGTATCAACGTCAAGCCACAAAACGCGAATCGGATCGATTTCTTTAATAAGGTACTTTTTGGCAACCGTGAGTGAAATGCTGACAGTGAGAAAATTTTCCTGAACAAAGAGCTTTTTGTGATCAACAATTAATTCAGAGTCTTCGTCCGAAACGTTAAAAATCCCTTCTGCCCAAAGACTGAGCGGCCGGACAAAAAGAAGTCCCAAAAAACCGACAGCCATGTTAAAGGTAAGGTGCCATAACACTACGTTATCAGGCAGCAAAACAAAATTCTGAAGCTTAAAAACCATACAAAGCAGAGCAGCTAATATCATCAGACTTCGGAATAAGGCTGTGGCGCTCGGTCCCCTGCGTCCGATTGGGCTTGCAAACATCGTGGTTAAAAGAGCAAGGATGGTGCTGCCCGCATTAGCCCCGAGGACCATCCAGAGGGCAGCTTCAAAGTTCAGTACTTGGGCGGCATATAAAGATGAGGAAATAATGACTGCGGCCAAGCTTGAGACACAGCAGACGGCTAAAACCATCCCTGCAGCAAAAGACAAAATCAGGTAGTTGTGAAGCAAATTAAAAAATGGAGCTATTTCGGCATTGGCTCTTAATGGCTCTGTGGAAACCACGATCTGGTTAATGGCGATCATGATAAAGGCGAGCCCTAAAAGGATGCGTCCGAACTGTCCTTTTCGAGTTGAGGGTTTGTAGTGGAAAAACATCGCAACACCGCAGAGAATAAGGACTGGTGCGATGGCGGCGAGATTTAAACTTAAAACACAGGCGATGAACGCACTGCCGAGTTCAGCGCCGAAAATGCAGCTGATGGCCATGGCAGTCGTAATAAGCCCTTCGGATTGAAGACCGGCAACTAATAATGTTGCAGCGGTTGAACTTTGTAAGAGGCTTGAAAGACAAAAGCCCATACCAAAGCCATTGACTCGGTTATCCAATCTGTGGGAGAGGCTCGAGCGAAGAGACATGCCGAAAGTTCTCAGCATGCCGCTTTTAACCATGTAGGTTCCCCAGAAAATCAGGGCAACCGCTCCCAACAGATTAGCCAGATGAGTCATAGAAAAATTGATCTAGTCAACGTTTGAACTCTTAATCATTGTAGACTTTTTGGCTTACTAAATTGTCAAAAAAAGGGAGCGATTTTTCACACAGCTCCCGAATAACAGATTCAATTAAAGTGAATTTTTAGTATTCAAAAGTGCCCTTTTGAACGATTTCACCATGACGCATCATGACGCGGTTGCGGGAAACAACCGTGGTGAGTTCCATGGCATCGTTAAAGAGGCAGGCGTTGGCGCATCCGCCCACTTCAATGACACCCTGACCGGCTAAGCCCAAAGCCTGACCGACGTTGGAGGAAATGAAGGTGATTGCTTTTTCAACCGGCATCTTGTGTTCAGAAATGAGACGTTTGACTTCGGTTAAGTTGCCGGCGACGCCGCCCACACCCAAACCGATCATTTCGCCCTTATCGTTAAAGCGGGGAACAGAGCCGTGACCGTCGGTCGAAAGCGTGATATGTGTGGGATCCACTCCGGCGTCAAGGGCCGCCATGACAGCTTCGGCCGGGTGATCAAAGCAGCAGCTTGCGCCTGTTGTGATATCCATATAGCCGCCCGCTTTGGCAAACTCAACCGCTGCATCAAATACATGGCGAATGCGGCCGCAGTGCGTCGGACGAATGTGCTTGATCGGGAAACCGCGTGCAACGATTTCCTTATACATATCAAAGCTGCCGGGTATGTTGCCGGTGTGAATGTGAAGGAACCCGGTCTTGCCGGAAATCATTCCGGCTACGCGAATTTCTGCAAGCAGCGCCAACACTTCCTGAACGGTCGGGAAAGATGAGCGGTGATCACCCAAAGCAATTTTGACCCCCAGGCATTCAGGCACAAGGAACATGTCGTCAGCAACAGAGCGCGACATAGTGGTGGGCGGATACTTGTAGTTGGAGGTGTACATCCAGGCGGAGACTCCCTCGGATTTAAGTGCTCTCACCTTTGCCAAAAGGTTTTCAATGGAGCGCGTCACAAAGTCGGTGCCAGAGACGCCGACCACGCTCGTGGTACCGCAGGCCACCAATTCCGAGAGCATGATTTCCGGAGTACGCGTGACAGGGCCGCCTTCGCCGCCACCGCCTGTGACATGGATGTGCTGATCAAAAAAGCCGGGGGTCATAATTTGGCCCTGAGCGTCAATGACTTCAGTATCAGGCAGTGTGGAGGGGAGATCCTGACCGATTGCGACCACTTTTTCAGCGACCATCAGAACATCTTGCTTACCCAAATCTTTCGGTGCATAGACATGGGCATTTTTAATTAAAAGAGCCATGGCATAAACCTCGCAAAAAAAGTCCAATAAAAGGTTACGGAATAATCATAACGCCGCATAAAAGCCTTGTGTCTGAAGACAAAAAGAATCTTGCTCTAAGAAAAACAATGGGGACGGTTTAACCGTCCCCAAAAGTGCTTATCGTTTATTGATCGGCTTATTTGCGTTCGGCGATAAGCGTGAAGAAGCGTTCAGCAACCTTGATGTGCTTTTCGATGGAATTGATTTCCATGTATTCACGATCGCAGTGCATTTCGCCGCCCACAGGTCCCAGACCGTCTAAGGTCGGAACGCCCATGGAAGCCGTCGTGTTGCCGTCAGAGGCGCCGCCCGCCTTCACCCAGGCGATGTCATAGCCTTCGATCTTAGCGGCTTCTTCAATTAAGCCAGCCATGGCTTTCGTGGCTTCGCTCAAGGGCATAGCACCGTGATGGTTCTTTTCGACGATTTCCTGCGTCACGCCCTTAACCCATTCCTGCTTGGCCAATTCCATGATCTTGGCGTTGACTTCGTTGTAGTCATCGTCATTCCAGACACGAAGGTCAAGTTCGGTTTCAGCAAAGTCAGCCACAACGTTGGCAACGGTGCCGCCGCGCACTGCACCGAAATTGAGCGTAATGCCGCGGTCCCAGTCAGCCAATTCCTTAACGGCGGAGATGAACTTCACCATAGCGTAGATGGCGTCACAGCCGCGTTCGGGGTTGTTGCCGGCGTGAGCGGAAACACCGTGGAAGGTGATCTTATAGGTGCTTGAACCCTTGCGGGCGCAAACCAATTCACCGCCTTCGCGAGCCGGTTCGAAAATCAAAGCACGATCGGACTTGGAAGCGCATTCCTTCAGCCAGTCATGAGAAGAAACAGAACCGGTTTCTTCGTCAGGGTTGCAGGCAACCAAAACGGAGAGTTTGTCCAAAGTTTCCTTAGGCAAATTCTTCAATGCATAGAAAATCGTCATGCAGCCGGCCTTGCAGTCCAAAACACCGGGACCGTAAGCGCGGTCACCCTTGATGGACATCGGACGCACAGCAACCGTGCCGGCAGGAAATACCGTATCCAAGTGGGCGTTAAGCATCACGTCGTAGTGAGTGGCTTCGGGCTTATTCGTAGCAAAGAAACCCGGGCCGACTTTATCGCCCAAGTCGACGAGCTTAGCTGTAAAGCCAATGCCTTCATACATTTGCTTGAACGTTTCGGCGACTTGTCTGACACCGTCGATGCAGGCCGTACCGGCATCCACATTGACGACCTTTTCCAAGTCTTTCAAAAATTCTTGAACCATCGGACTATTCCTTTCTAAATGTAGTTGTGAACGATTGAATATCTTCAACCGACCTAATGAAATTGTACTGTTAGGTTTATAAAAAGGGGGATTAAATTGAATTAATCCCCCTCGGTAAACATCGATATCAGAGCACTATCGTACTAGACAATGATGTTCATGACAAACATAGCGATGAAAGCGTTGAGAATAGACACAGCCATTAACAACGGGATCATCTTGCCGCGCGTGCCGATCACGCCCAAGCAGCGGCCCATGTATTGCAATTGAGAACCCATCAAATAGATGGCGGGAGCCAAAATGGCGCAGTCGTTCACGGAGATGGCACCTTGATCGAACAAGGCAGCTGCCACACCGACACCGCCGCCCATGGACATCCAGCCGGCGATCAGCACGGCTGCGGCTTCACCGGGCAGACCGAACAAGCCCATCAAGGGACGGAAAATATCGCCCAAGATCGGCAAAAGGCCGGCCACGTTCAAAGCGGCAATAATCACGAAAGCCATCAAAACGTTCGGGATGGTGGAATGCGTTGCAATGCCCCAACCTTGAATGGCACCCTTGACGAAAACGTCAGTTACCATCGGCTTGCTGTTTTCACTAGACATATTCAATATCCTCCAATCCTGAATTAAGCAGCTTTCTTCTTCTTAGCCGAGAAGATCTTCAGGAAGCGAACAACGTTAGCACCGAAAACCTTCATAACGAGCATGATGCCCAAGCACAAGGCGATGGAAGCAGGAACCGTGTTACCGGCAGAGTCCGTCAAGCTCAAGAGCACAACGCCGGCACCCAAGAAGTTGGTGATCGTGGCGTCAGCGGACAATTGGAACATAGCGAACACGTCACCTTCGTCTTCGGTGATTTCGCCCTTATCCAACAATTGGCGCGTCAAAGCAGCACCGCCGTCGGTCGATTGCAAAGAAGCAATCAAAGCCAGAGAGCAGGAACCCGGGATACCCATTAACGGGCGAAGAATCGGGGTCAGGAGCTGACGGGCAGCGGCCAAAGCACCGTAGTGGTCACAAACCGTGATCATGGCCAAAGCGAACATAACGGTCGGCACCAAGGTCAATGCAAAGCAGAAACCGTCGATAGCACCGGAACCGCCCACGCCGCGGAAAATGCCGCTCGTGGTCTTGATGGCTTCGCCATTGAGCGTGACACTCGTGATGACTTTACCGAAGGCACCGTTTAACGTGGAGAAGTCAAAAATGGCCCACCAGTGATTACCGGCGCAAACACCGGAGAAAAAGACGATAGCGAAAATCAAAGAGATGTAACCGCCAATACCGACCTTTCCTTCCGTAGTCTTATTTTCTTGTTCAGACATAGGATGATCCTTAATTTTTAGATATGAAAATAAATGGATGCCTGAAACATCCACGTAACGGATAGTAAAGTATTTAACATTTGTACGTGTAAGTAGTTTTGCTTATTTTTTGGTTCAATTAACGTAAATTTAGGGTAAACACCTGATGAAGACCACAAGATTTAACGATTTTTCTTTGTTTTTTCCTTGAATTCATAAGATAGGCTTAAGAGTCACGGACTTTTTTCCTTTAAAATAAATCGTTCTCATTTATTTATTAGCGACCGCCGGGCAGGTAAAAATGCCGACGCGGCCGAGGAGTTGAGTAATGTCTTTAAATGACCCGCATTGGGGCCGGGGTAGCTCGGAAGAAAATAAAGAAGAAAATCAAAACGGCGCCCCCAATAATGACAGTAAGCAAAACGAAAATCGTCCCCGCGATGATGAGCGTTTCGGCGATCAAAATCGTCAAAACGATAATAGAAAAGGTGAGGGAGATGATCTGGACCGTTTGTGGGATGAATTCAATCAGGCTTTAGGCGGCATGCTCGGCAGAAGAAACGATGATCGTGAGCAGTCTGCCCGCACGGGCGGCAACTCTTTTGAACAAAAAAGAGAAGAAGAGCCTCGCCGCTATGGAAATGATCACAATCCCCAGGACCAACTGAAAAAACAATTTGAGTCCTTTAAGAATATGCAGCCGCCTAAATTTATAAAGAAGCAGCCGGGCGGAAAGGGACTGGCCTTTGCCGCGGTTGTTGTGCTCGGTCTTTGGGCTGCAACGGGCTTTTACATTGTGCCCGAAGGTCAGTCCGGTATTGTGACTACTTTCGGCAAATACACCGAAACCACCATGCCGGGTTTCCGCTGGCATATGCCCTGGCCCATTCAGCAGGCCGATATTGTGGATGTGAGCAGCGTGAGAACCGTGGCGATCGGTGCAATGGGCAGAGCCAATCGCGAAGCCGAAGCGCTGATGCTTACCGATGACGAAAACATTGTCGATTTGCGCTTCAATGTTCAGTACCGCATCAAGTCGGGCGAAGGCGCCATGAATTACATTTTCCGCTCTCGTGATCCGGACGAGTCGGTTCGTCAGTCGGCAGAAAGTGCCATGCGTGAAGTGGTCGGCCGCAAGAAAATGGACAGCGTGCTTTTTGAAAGCAAGCAGGAAATTGCCGAAGACGTGAAAAAGATCATGCAGGAGATGCTTGATCGCTATCGCACGGGTATAGAGGTGATGAGCGTGGCTATTCAGAATGCTCAGCCGCCTCAGCCTGTTCAGGCTGCCTTTGACGATGCTGTGAAGGCGGGCCAAGACCGCGAACGTCAGATCAACGAAGGTCAGGCTTATGCCAATGACGTTATTCCGAAAGCCCGAGGCATGGCTGCACGTTTGGCTCAGGAAGCCGAAGGCTACAAAGCCCGTGTGGTTGAAACCGCTCAGGGTGATGCCGAGCGTTTTACTCAGATTTTGAAGCAATATGAAAAAGCTCCTCGCGTGACGCGTGACCGTATGTACGTCGATATGATGCAGCAGGTCATGCAGTCGACGACTAAGGTTTATGTCGATACCAAGGACGGAAACAATCTGCTTTATCTGCCGTTTGACAAGTTAATGGAGCAAAACGCTGCTTCAGCTAAGGCTGCTCAGCCCGCTTCAGCGATTCAAAACACGACAGAGGTGCAGTCCCAGACAACGGCACCGCAGCAAACTTCTTCAAGCACTGCTTCAAGAAGCTACAGTGCACGTGACGCCATCCGGGATCGTTTACGCTAACCGCGCAGATAGGGAGTAAAGAATGAAAAAAGTATCAGCTGTTGCCTTAGTAGCCCTTGCCGCGGTGGCTGTCGGACAGTTTTGCCTGTATACGGTAAACGAACGTGAGCATGCACTGGTGTTTGCCTTGGGTGAATTAAAAGAAGTGGTCTCAGAGCCGGGACTTCACGTGAAGCTGCCGCCGCCTTTTCAAAATGTTGTCTATCTGGACAAACGTATTTTGACCCTGGACGCACCTACTGCTGACCTCGTGCAAACGAGCGAAAAGAAAAACCTTATGATCGACTCATTTGTTAAGTGGAGAATTGCCGATCCGAGACTCTACTGGGTGTCTTTCCAAGGCAATGAACGGGCGGCAGAAGACCGTATCTCGGCCTTGCTTCGTGACGCTTTGAACCAAACGGTGAACAAACGTACCGTTAACGGCATCACGAGCCGTGAGCGTGATGTGGCAATGCTTGAAATCCGTACCGGTCTTCAGGAACGTGTGCGCGATGTCGGCGTTGAAGTGGTCGATGTCCGCTTAAAGAGAGTGGACTTTACGCCTGAAATTTCCGAATCTGTTTATCGCCGTATGGAAGCTGAACGTAAACGCGTGGCCGCTGAAGAGCGTTCAACCGGTGCGGCTGAAGCTGAAAAGATTCGTGCTGATGCCGATCGTCAGCGTGCGGTGATTTTGGCCCAAGCTTATAACCACGCTCAGCAGGTCAAGGGTGAGGGCGATGCTGTGGCTAACGCAACTTACGCCGAAGCCTTCTCCAAGAACCCTGAGTTTGCACGTTTTTACCGCAATATTGAAGCCTATCGTGCCAGTTTTGCGAATAAGAAGGACGTCATGGTGGTGGATCCCTCGGCTGACTTCTTCAAGTACATGAAAGAGCCGGAGGCTAAGTAACCATGGGTTGGAAAACCTGGGTGCTCGCTTTGGCGCTCGTGTGCATTATCGAAGGTCTTGTGCCTTTTGCGGCACCGGAAAAGTGGCTTGACTCTGTTCGGGAAATCGGACGGGTGGCAAGACCCGAAGTGATTCGAAAAATCGGTTTAGGGTTGCTTTTGGTCGGAGTCGGCACCATCTGGCTTCTGACAAGTTAGAAGACCTTGAAAATGAGCCCGCAGATGCGGGCTCAATTTTTACTGGCGTTTTTCGCGAATGATTTTTTCCGGTACGTCGCGCCGGGATGAGCGAAACGGATTAATGTCAATTCCGCCCCGGCGGGTAAAGCAGGCATAGACTTCAAGCTCTTGGGGATTGAAGGCTTCTTTTAAATCATGATAGATCTGCTCAACGCACTGCTCATGAAATCCTTTGTGACAGCGATAAGAAATCAGATATTTCAGAAGCCCCTGAGGATTAATTGCCAGACCTTCGTAATGAATCGTCATGGCGGCTAAATCGGGCTGCCCCGTTACCGGGCAAAGGGATCTGAAAACAGTCGTGTAATACGTTTTTTTAACGCATTCCGTGCTCCTGTCATCAAAAACCAGGTAAGCCGGTTCTGTTTCGTAGGTTTGTTCACAGTTGGCTTCGAGCACCAAATCATCCAGTGATTCACCGGGCATAACCGATAAGGCTTCCCGGTATTCGTTTAAGCCGTAAAGCGATACTTTAATTTCGCCTCCCAGGCATTTTGAGAGGTCTTCGGTCATGCGGCGGACCACTTCTTCAGAGCTCTCGATCCGAGTCATGGCAAAAGAACCCGCGTAAAGTTTAAGAGACTTGGACTCGACAATATAGGGGGTTGAAGCGGGTACCTGAAGTTCTGCGATAGCCGTTTGAGGCACGCCCTGCGGATTAAGCCAGGAGAGCTCGTAAAGGCGCCAGATATCGACTCCACGGAACTGATGTTCTCCGATTTCATCACGGCCGAGCGAGCGGGCAATGGGCTGCAGCAGCGCCGGATTGTAGCGGTCGCTGTAAACAGTCTCTTTACCCAATAAAGTATTTTTTGGTTCAGGCATTAAAACCGGCATATACCGTTACTCCTCATTGAAAAGATCGATAGATGCAAACATTTTGCTGAGCCTTTCTTCGTCAAAAGGAAGATATTCGGCAACGGTCAAACCGACGATGTTTGTCGAGCAAGCAATTTTCTGAAGTATTCGACCGAGTTGATCGATGCCCATTTTCCCGCCCCCAGAGCCGTCTCCGACAAGCTCGGGATTGGCAAAATAGGTTGAATGAAAAGATTGAGGATTCAGCACATCGATATCAAGGTGTACGAGAATATGGTCAAACTTCTTGGCAAAAGTTTCGATTTCTTCATCGTCTATAAAGTGTTCGGTTTGAATTTTGTAGTCCACACCGAGCTTATCGAGAAACTCAGTCTGATAATCGTGCAGACCCTGCAGACCGACGTACAAAAGCTCGTTGGCTTTGAATGCAGGATTATTGAGCATTTCAACCATCGCTTTTTCGCCCTTGCCCAACAAAGCACCGAGCACCATGGCGTGTGCATTGGGATAGCCGTCTTTAGCCATGGAGACGTCCGGATGCGCGTCAATCCAAATGATTCCGGCATCGGGGTACAGGCCGTGCAGATAATCAAACGGGGCTTGAGAAACAAGACAGTTGCCGCCGATCGTAATAATTTTTTCAGGGTGATGCTCTGCGATCACTTTCTGCGCGGCACGAATGCCGGATAACACTTCATCTTTGCCGCAGATCCCGTCCTGAACGGTTCTGGGCAAGCCGTCAGGAGCGGCAATATCAACCTTTACTAACGGCTGATTGGGATTGGCGGGCAAAATGTGCTGCAAAAGATTGGCACCGAAGTAATAGGTCTGAAGTCCTCCGCTGAGCCAATCAGGGTACAGTAAGCGAATGGTTTTCATATTGAGAGCAGTGTGAAGAAACCGAAAAATTATACTTTAGATCGAAACTTGCTCAGCAGAGACTACAAAAAAATCTGAAACTCGGCGATAATAAGACGGTTGCGTGCGTAATGAACAAATTCATTACTGCTTTCAAGTTTTCATTGCTTTTTTCGGGGATAAAACAATGGCTAAGAATGTTGTCGTAGTCGGCGCCCAATGGGGTGACGAAGGCAAAGGCAAGATTGTGGACTGGCTCACTGAGAAGGTTGATGGTGTGGTCCGTTTTAACGGCGGCCACAATGCCGGTCACACTTTGGTGATCAACGGTCACAAAACCATTCTTCGTTTGATTCCGTCGGGCATCATGCATCCGACGATGACCTGCTATCTCGGCAACGGCATCGTTTTCTGCCCGGAAGCCTTTTTCGGTGAAATTGAACAGTTAAGAGAGCACGGCTGCGAAGCTGAGCACCGTATCCGTGTCTCGGGCAATGCTCCCTTGGTAATGCCTTACCATATTGCATTGGACCATGCACGAGAAGCCGCTGCCGGCGCTAAGAAGATCGGTACAACGGGGCGCGGTATCGGTCCTACCTATGAAGACAAAGTGGCTCGCCGTGGCGTCCGTGTAGCAGACCTTTTCAATGAAAAGTTTTTCATTGAACGCGTCCGTGACGTGATGGAATACCATAACTTTGAGCTCACTAAACTTTTGGGTGCCGAAGCGCTTGATGTCAACAAGGTCATTGATGAAACGCTCGCCTTTGCTCCGCGCATCAAGCCCATGCTGACCGACGTTTCCTACACGATCAATAAGCTCATGGACGAAGGTAAGTCCTTCCTCTTTGAAGGCGCTCAGGGCTCGATGCTCGATATCGACCACGGAACCTATCCGTATGTGACAAGCTCCAACACGGTGGCAGGTGCCGTTTGCTCAGGAGCCGGTGTCGGCGCTCACCGCATTGATTATGTCTTAGGCATTACAAAAGCTTATTGCACGCGCGTGGGCGAAGGTCCTTTCCCGACTGAACTCAACAATGAAATCGGTCAGCATCTGCGCGACAAGGGTTATGAGTACGGTGCCGTGACGGGTCGTCCGCGCCGCTGCGGCTGGTTTGACGGTGCGGCGATGCGCCGTGCAGTGCAAATCAACGGTTTGCGCGGTCTGGCTGTGATGAAGCTTGACGTGTTGGACGGTCTTGAAACCGTTCGCCTCGGTGTGGGTTATAAGTATCAGGGTGAAGAAGTGGACGTGATGCCCTACGGTGCCGAGGCCTGCGCTCAATGCGAAGTGATCTATGAAGACTTCCCGGGCTGGAAGGAAAGCACGTTCGGCGTGACGCGTTGGGAAGACTTGCCTGAAACGGCCAAGCGTTATCTGCAGCGCCTCTCTGAAGTGGCAGGCTGCCCGATCGCTGTCGTTTCGACCGGTCCTGATCGTTCGCAAACGATCATGCTCGACAATCCGTTTGCCAAATAATTAACCTTTAGAGGGATAGGGGCGGCATCAGGCCGCCCTTTCAAATTTATGAGTGACCTTTACGTTACCCAAGAACAATACGACGACTTAATTGAAAGGCTGATTCTGAAAGTTGCCGATGACGGCTATCAGTTTGATTCTCTTTTGTGTCTGGCTCGCGGCGGTTTGCGCATCGGGGATATTTTCTCGCGTGTGCATGACGTACCTTTAGCCATTTTGGCAACGAGTTCCTACCGTGCGGCTGCCGGCAAGGAGCAAGGGGATCTGGACATCGCTACTTTTATAACCAAAACGGGCGGAGAGATTGCCGGTCGGTTGCTTTTGGTTGACGATATGGTCGATTCCGGCAAAACAATCGTGCAGGTTGCCCGTCATCTGAAAGAACAGTATCCGGCGATCACTGAAATTCGGGTAGCCGTCCTTTGGTGGAAATCGCACTCGGTTTGCAAACCCGATTACTGGTGTGACTACCTGGAAGATAATCCGTGGATTCATCAGCCTTTTGAACGCTATGATGCGATCGGGCTTGATCGGTTGCGTAAACACGATTTTTGATCGTTAAGTACTAAGAGCAAAGGGGGGAGGTTTCAAACCTCCTCAATTTGTTTGT
Source organism: uncultured Sutterella sp. (assembly GCA_900545335.1). Taxonomy (GTDB): domain Bacteria; phylum Pseudomonadota; class Gammaproteobacteria; order Burkholderiales; family Burkholderiaceae_F; genus Aphodousia. The sequence continues at coordinate 88,598 of UQYP01000004.1, forward strand.
TCTCTCAAGTTTTTGTTTCTGTCCGCGATTCTCAGAGACTATTTTGAAGCAAGGTTAGAAATTGCTTAAAATGTCGGAAATTTTCTCTGTCTTCAATTCATTACGCGTTCTGCCATGGATATTGCAGCTACTCTTGAAGCTTTTTATAACAAGGTCGATTTGTTGTACCTGACCGATGTCATCGGTATCGTTGCCTTCGCCTTTGCCGGTGTGTTGATCGGTATTCGCATGAAATGCGACCCCGTCGGTATTTTCGTTCTGGCTTTTTCTACGGCCTTCGGCGGCGGGATCGTTCGTGATCTTTTAATTGACAGGCGTCCGATGTACTGGATTGCCAACCAGGAATTGGTTTGGCTCGTGCTTTTGATCACGATCTTCACGCCGATGATTTTCCGTTTTTACAAAAAGCACCTCTCCTACGACGTGTTTGTCTGGAGTGATGCAATCGGTTTAGGCTTTTTCTCCGCAGTCGGTACCAGTCACGGCGTAAGCCTCGGAGTGCCTTATCTGCCGGCCGTTCTTTGCGGGGTGGCAACCGGCGTATTCGGCGGCCTTTGCAGAGATACTTTCTTAAATATCAAGCCCTCTTTGATTTATGACCATCAGCCTTACGGCTCTGTTGCGTTTGCCGGCTGCTGGCTCTACATTGCTATGATCGAATTGGGTTTTGACAATACTTTGAGTATTTGGGTGGGATCACTTTTTATCTGCTTTTTCCGTATGTGGTGCTACTATCGCTCCTGGCGCATCGCTTATCACGATGACTTCATACACCAGGATCCCTCGCCTGAAACCGATCGGGACCGTCGTCAGTAGCCACTCGGACTCAAAAAAAATGTGCTGCAAAAGTGGCGTCTGGACAAGACGCCATTTTTTTTCTTACAATCGAAGCTTTGCGGTATAGGAAATAGGACTGATTCGTGCGTTTGCGCCAAATTCGCATCAGCGGCTTTAAATCTTTCGCTGATCTCACTGTTATTGAAGTGCCCTCGTCCATCGTTGGGATTGTGGGGCCCAACGGCTGCGGCAAATCCAATGTGATTGAGGCTGTGCGCTGGGCTTTGGGTGAAGGCAAAGCGAGTGACCTGCGCTGCAAGAGCATGAGTGAGTTGATTTTTGCCGGCTCTGACAACCGTAAGCCCGCAGGCCGCGCTATGGTCGAATTGGTCTTTGATAATTCAGACGGCACGCTGCAGGGACCTTGGGGCTCTTACGCAGACATTTCTGTCAAAAGAGTGCTCACGCGTGACAATACAAGCTCTTACCTCATTAATAATCAGCAGGTCAGGGCTACAGACGTCCGAGATCTTTTTATGGGAACGGGGCTTGGTGCCAATTCCTACGCCATCATCAGTCAGGGGATGGTGACCGAGTTTGCCAAGGACTCTCCTGAAAAGCGCAGAGAATATCTTGAAGAGGCGGCAGGAGTTTCAAAGTACAAAAAGCGCCGCAAGGAAGCAGAATCCAAGTTAGCCAGTACCCGTGCCAATTTAGAGCGTGTAAGCGACCTGCAGGTCACGCGCCGCGAATCTTTAAAGCGCCTGGAAGAAGAAGCCCGAGTTGCTCAAGAATATCAGGAACTCAACAGTCAGCGTCAGGCCCGGGAATCGCTTTGGTGGTTTACTCAGATGGTTGAGGCAAAAAATGCCATTGACCGAGTGAATGCTCAGATTGCGGCAGCTCAGGCAGAAGTCAATAAAAACGATTCTGAATTGATTCGCCTTCGACAAAATCTGCAGCAACTGCGCACAGATCTTAACGATGCCAATATTACGGTCCTCGGCAAAACGCAATCCTTAGCTGATGTGGATCGGCAGATTTCTGCAGTCGAAGGCAATATCCGTTCAATTATTGAGCGTCGCGCTCTCATGCAGACTCAGCTTGAAAGTTACCGCTCGATGGTTGAAGCCCGAGGCCGCGAAATCAAGGCTCAGGGTGAGAGAATTCATCAGTTGAGCGCTGAGCGTGAAGAAAAAGAAGAACTGGTCAGTACTGCCAATGAACGTCAGACAGCCCTGGAAGAGAAAAAATTTGCCGCTGAAGATTTGGCGGCTCAAAAGCAGGCTCTTTTTGAGAATTTACAGAAAGAGTCTTCCCGCATTGAAAATGACTCCCGGGCCCTTTCGCTGGAGTTGGCAAGACTGTCTAAAACCAAAGAAGAGCTCACGCTGCGGCTCGAAAAATTCAAACGTGAAGCCAGTCAAACGACAGCGCCTGATACGAAGCGTTTTGAGGCTCTTAAAGAAGAGCTTGCCGTCGTTAAAGAAGATAACGAAGCGCTTAAAATCGAACGTGAAGAATCTCAAGCAATGCTTGAAGAGGCCAGAGAAAGTTTTTCAGCCTGTCAAACGGCTATGCATGAAAAAGAGCAGCGTCTGGCTGCTATTAATGCAAAGCTTGCAACACTGAAAGATTTGGAAGAAAAGAGCCTCACCCAGGATAAACTCTATGAGTGGCTTGAGCACCAGGGCTTGTCTTCACTTTCCCGTTTATTTGAAAAGCTTGAACCGCAAAACGGTTGGGCGCGTGCTCTGGAAGCTGTTTTGCGTGAAAGAGTCAATGCACTGGGGATTTCCAATTTGTCGGTGGCAGCTGCATTTGCCCAAACGCCGCCTCCGGCAAAACTCACTTTTTATTCAACCGTGATTGCAGCCGAGCCTCAGTCCGAATCCGCTCAGGGTTTAGTGGGGCTCATCACAAAGCTTCAGTTTGACCATAAGAACGCTGAGACTCGGGCGGCTCTGACTCGTTGGCTTTCTCACTACTATGTCGCCGACAGCATTAAAGATGCTGTTGCCCGAGTCAATCTTTTGCCTGAAGGGGCTCATTTTGTCACGCCCGAAGGCCATATGGTCGATAAGCTCAGTGTTAATTTCTGGGCCGATGACTCAACCGGTTTGTTATCAAGGCGCGCGGAAATTTCTTGCCTGGAAGAAGAGGCACTGAATTTGCGCCATGAACTGGAAGCTTTGCAGCGCGAAATGGGTGAAGCACGAATTAATGTTTCAAAGATGAGTGAAAGGCTGCAAAGCGCCAATTCTCACTTTGAGACTGTGCGGGCAAAAGAAAGCGACTTGGCGCTTGAAGTGACGCGCCTGTCTGCAGCGATTGAAGCGTACAAAAACCGAAGCGCGGAATTGGGTGAGTGGATTGAAGAAGCTCAGGCGCAGCTTGAAGAGACAATAGTGGCAATTGAAGCAGCCGATGAACGCTTCTCGATGCTCGATGAAGAAGTCGCCATTCGTCAGCAGAAGTCAGAAGATGCCCGTCTTGCCTGGGAAGCTGCACGAGACGAAGCTCACAGAGCAGATCAGGCGTTTAACGTTTTTGCTTATACGCAAAGAGAAGTGGAACTTGCGCTTAAGACTTTGTCTGAGCGGATAGCTGAAGCCCAGCGGGCTCAGCTTTTAGCGCAAAACGAGCAGGCAGAACTGAAAGAAAAAATTGAAGCGGTGAGTGCCGCTCTTGAAGAACTGGATGAAGACAGTGAAAAAGCCGGTCTTCAGGAACTTTTGGCTAAACGCGAAGAAGCCGCCGGCGCGCTGGATAAATCCAAGAACGATTTAACAGCCGTAGAAACTGCTGTCGCACAAGCCGAAAAGGCGCTTGAGAGTTTTGAAGAAACCAAACGTCAGGAACAAAATCGAATGGCTGATTTGGTTTCTAAGCGCGGTCAGCATGAAATTGAATACGGAACGGTGCGAAGCCGTCTGGAAGAACTCAACTATGATGAGGCAGATTTAAGAACGCGCTACGAAACCGAGCGTCCCAAATTGTCTGCTTTGCGCCAGGAAGTCGAACGTATTGCCCGACAGATGGCTCAATTGGGAGCCGTGAACCATGCAGCGCTTGAGCAGCTCAAAACCGAGCGCGAGGAAGTTGAGCGTATTGACCGTGAAGTAGCCGATTTAGAGCAGGCGATTGCAACGATTGAAGCAGCGATTAAGAAAATCGACCATGAAACCCGCTCGCTTTTGACCGATACCTTCAATCGCGTGAACGAAGCTTTTAATCAAAAGTTCACGCAGCTCTTTAACGGCGGACATGCAAGGCTTGAGATGACAAGTGACGATGCGCTTGAAGCCGGCATCGAAATGTATGCGAATCCCCCGGGCAAACACAATCACTCCATCCGTCAGTTATCGGGCGGGGAGTTGACACTGACGGCAACGGCCTTGGTTTTTGCGTTCTTTACGCTTAATCCCGCTCCCTTCTGTCTTTTGGATGAAATCGATGCGCCGCTTGATGAAGCCAATCAGGAAAGACTTTCCAGATTGGTCGGAGCCATGAGCGCCAACACTCAATTTATGATGATTACGCACCATCGGGTGACGATGGAGCATACCAATCAGTTAATCGGCGTAACCATGAAGGAGCCCGGCGTATCGCGCGTCGTGAGCGTTGATATTGCTGAGGCAAGCCAATACGCTCAAAAACCGTCAGGGCGCTGACGGATTTAAATCGGGTATTTCCGCCTGTTATTTCTGCTGAATCGAAGTTGAATCAGTCGGATTTCGTATCCGACTGGGGTTATTGCATTTATGTTTGGGAAAGCAACGAGATAATTGTTAGATTTTTGATTTTCTTTTTTGGTTTGTGTGTATTGTCCTTAGGAATTGCAACTGTGACCAATGCCGGTTTAGGCACAGGAACAGTCAGTTCTGTGGCTTTTGTTTTAAATCGCCTGACAGATTTCTCGATGGGCTTTTTTGTTTTTCTGACCAATGTCTTCTTTTTCGTTTTGCAAATTATTGTTGACTCTAAAGGTTTGTTTAAAAAAGCATTAAGGCAGCTGTCCATCTGCTTTGTTTTCGGAATGATATTCGATGTTGCGCTCTGGGTGAGCGGACATATTGTTCCTCAGAATTACTGCGAGCAGCTTGTCATGACCTTTTTAGGAAGTACGCTCACCGGTTTGGGAATTGCTTCGATGGTCTTTGCGCGTTTGGCTATTTTGCCGCCGGAAGGTTTTGTTCAGGCCATCATGAACCGCTGGGGAGGATCATTCGGAACGCTGCGCATGAGTGCAGATCTTTTCCTGTTGGCAAGCGCTACGATCATCTCTTTTTTGAGTTTGGGAACAATTGTGGGCATCCGGGAAGGAACATTGATTACGGCTTTGTGCTCAGGACAATTGCTAAATTTTTTCTGAAAGGCTGGGCGAAATTTTTTCCAAAGCACAGTCCGATCGATTAATCAGAAAAATTCTTGCTCTAAGGCTGAAAAGATAGACGTCCTTGATCTAAAATAACAGGCTGTATCGGAATATTTTCTGTTTTTACGGAAGGGTAAACACGCCGGTTCGGGCACAGTGTTTTGAGGTTTTTTTATGAATGAAACAGTTCTCTTCTTGGTCATAGGCGCGGCCGTCATTTTAGTGGGTCTTTTTCTTTGGTCCAGAATGGAGGCCAAGAAGAATGTGCAAAGTCGGGTCGGACTCAGTAATTTGCCTCGGGACAAAATTTATGAAGGGATGAGCCGTCATACCGCAAAACACGAGACCGGTCCTCAGGAATTGGTGAGAAAATTAAATTCAGATAATTCGGTGTCAGAAAGTGCTTTTCAGATTGAAAGCGTCAGTGAGCCTAAGGTGGCCGATGACTCTAAGGTTTCCTTAACGCCTCCTGTAGAAGCGACTTCTAAAATCGAAGAAACCAAGGCGGTGCAGGAACCTGCGGCACCCCGCAAGTCTGTTGAGCCTCCCAAACCCGAAGTCAAGGAAGTATTGTCTAAGCAGGAAGAGCTTTTTACGCAGCCCATCCAGGCTGAAGAAAAAACGGAAGATGAGCCTGAAGAACCGATTCAGCCTACAGCTTTCCCCAAAGAGGGGCTTGCCCGGTTTGAGTATGACGCAGTCACTGAGACTGTGGGTTGGGTGCAGGCAACCAAGCCCATTGACGGCAAGAAGATGATGGAGATGGTGAGTAACCTGCAGAAGTTGGGTCTTGCTCTTCGAATCTATGTGCGCCGTTCAGATAATAAGCGCTGGTATCAGCCGAGCGCCGTGGGCCGCTACAGTGAACTTGCCGTCATTTTGCTTTTGGCTAATCGTCAGGGTTGCGTCAATGAAATGGATGCAAGCCGCTTTGCAACTGCCGTTCAGCAAATCGGTATTGCTTTGGAAGCCGACAGCGATACCGAGGCTTCTCACGAAATTGTCAAGCGCGCCCAAAAGCTCTACAACGATGTGTTGCGCCTTGATGTCCAGCTTAATTTTGTGATGGCTTCCAAAGAGCCTCTCAATCCCAATGATGTCGCCGAGGCTGCCCGCTTGGCAGGCTTTACGCAGCTCAATCCCATGCGCTACTTCCTGGGCAGCGTCAGAGACATTGCTCAGGCAACCATCTTTTTGACGCAGGATGATTTTGACCGTCGATATCTGACGATTGCTTTGGATGCGCCGCTTGCAGCTCCGGACTCCAATCCCTTGCGTACGCTTTTCAGTGCCTCCAATGATTTGTGCGCAAGGCTTAATCTGCAGCTTCAGGATTCACGCGACAGGCCGATTAATACCGAGTCGGCTCAGTCGATTAACCATCAGCTCAAGAAGTACTATGCTGAAATGCTGAAGGCTGATATTGAGCCGGGCAGTCCTCGGGCCCGAGTTCTCTTTACTCGCGATTAACAGCTTTATCAAAAAGAGCGACCTCGGGTCGCTCTTTCAAACTATGACTTTGAAAAATACCGATACAACATTAGAGCTCTTTGATTGGGAAAGTGAAGCCCCGGCTCTCGATGCAGACTCTGTCAAAGCAAAAATGAGAGCGCTTGAAAAAGATTTGGAGCGTTGGAACTACGAGTACTACGTTCTTGATGCTCCGAGTGTGCCCGACAGCGAATATGACAAAGCTTTTCAGGAGCTCTCAAGACTGGAAAAGAGTTATCCGCAGTTTAAGTCTCCTGCATCGCCCACTGAACGGGTGGGCGGAGCAGCCCGAAGTGACCTTGCGAAAGTTCGGCACGCCGTTCCGATGCTCTCCATTCATACGGAAACAGACTTTGAGGCTTCGGGTGCCAAAGCTTTTGATGAACGTGTTCGCAAAGGTTTGAGCTTAACGCCTGAAGATCCCCCGGTGGAATATGATGCCGAGCTCAAGTTTGACGGCTTGGCAATGAATCTGCGCTATGAAAACGGCGTTTTGGTGTCTGCGGCCACCCGAGGCGACGGTCTGGTCGGTGAAGACGTGACGGCTAACGTGAAAACCATCCGTACGATTCCTTTACATTTGCCCGCAGATGCGCCTTCTGTTTTGGAAGTCCGAGGCGAAGTCATCATGCATAAGGCTGACTTCGAGAAACTCAATGATGAGCAGCGTCTTGAAGGTTTAAAGCCTTTTGTTAACCCGAGAAATGCCGCAGCGGGGTGCTTAAGGCAGCTTGATCCGAAAGTCACGGCTCGCCGAAAACTTTCCTTTTACGCATATGGGTTAGGGGAAATCAGTGAGGCGGTTGCGCTCACCCACAGCGGTATTTTGGATAAGCTTGCTCAATGGGGGTTCCCCGTTGCTAAAGAACGCCGGGTGGTTTACGGCTGGGAAGCTTTGGCTCAGTTTCATGATTGGGTGAAAGAAATTCGCCAGACGCTGCCATTTGAAATTGACGGCGTTGTCTATAAAGTCAACCGGCTTGCCGAGCAAAATGAGTTGGGCTTTATTTCCCGTGAGCCCCGCTGGGCCTGCGCTCATAAGTATCCGCCTGAAGAAGCGCTCACCGTTGTTGAAGACATAGATGTTCAGGTTGGCCGCACGGGAAAACTGACGCCTGTAGCCCGTCTTAAACCGGTTTTTGTGGGCGGAGTAACGGTTTCCAATGCAACGCTTCACAATGAAGATTTCATCGATGAATTAGGATTGAAAATCGGCGATACGGTTGTAGTCCGCCGAGCGGGCGACGTGATTCCTGAAGTGGTGCGAGTGCTTCCTGAAAGACGTAAGGGATCAGAAAGAAATTTCGTGATGCCTGAGCGTTGCCCTGTGTGCGGCTCAGAAACTTTCCGCGATGAAGAAGAAAAAGATACGCGCTGCACGGGCGGCCTCTTTTGTCCGGCTCAGCGCAGTGAATCATTGGTTCATTTTGCCTCGCGTCTTGCTTTAAATATTGACGGTCTGGGCGAAAAGGTCATTGATCAGCTTCTTGAAGCAGGGCTCATTCAGACGCCTGCAGATCTCTATCGTCTCACTGAAGAAAAACTTTTATCGCTTGAGCGTTTCGGCAAAAAAAGTGCTGCCAATTTACTGGCTGCACTGGAAAAAAGTAAAGAAACAACGTTTGCCCGTTTTATCTACGCTTTAGGCATCCGTCATGTCGGAGAGAGCACGGCGCGCGACCTTGCGACCCATTTCAGAAGTCTTGAAGCACTGACGGCAGCCGATACCGAAGCTTTGCTTGAAGTCAATGACGTGGGAGAAGTGATCGCTCAGTCCATCAGGCACTTTTTTGAAGAACCTCACAATCAGAAGGTGATTGCCGATCTTTTGAATTTAGGCATTCATTGGCCGATACCGCAGGATAGCGCTGCCAATGATCTTGTTTCCGGCAAAACCTTTGTTTTGACAGGAACCTTGCCTTCGATGGGACGAGAAGAAGCCAAAGCGATGCTGATCGCTCAAGGGGCAAAAGTGGCTTCAAGCGTCAGTAAAAAGACTGACTATGTGGTGGCAGGCGCCGAAGCGGGCAGTAAGCTTGAAAAGGCTCAGGCTTTGGGCGTCACAGTGATCGATGAAGCAAAAATGCTCGAATTGTTAAAAGGTTAGAAAAATGCTTGGAATTATTTTCGGCAGCGGTTTTGAACATTTTGTACTGGATCAGCAAGAAACCCAAAAGGTTCTGACACCTTTTGGCGAAGTGGAGCTTGAGACGGGGACTTTTAACGGTCAGGCTGTTGTCCTTCTTCACCGTCATGGGAAAGATCATCGCTTTGCTCCGCATCAGATTCCTTACAAAGCGCAGATGTGGGCTTTAAAAGAAGCATCGGTTACCGATATTGTCGCCGTGGCTTCTGTGGGCGGCATGGCAGCAGAAAATGCTCCGGGCCACTTTACGGTACCTGATCAGATTATTGATTACACGTGCGGGCGCGACAGCACTTATTGGGGCGAGGCCGGGATGCCGATGAGCCACATTGATTTCACAGAACCTTTTGATGAGGGGTTGCGTGAGAAACTTTTGGATGCTGCTCAGACAGCGAAAATTTTCGTTCATAACCGCGGAACCTATGCCTGTACTCAGGGACCTCGGTTGGAAACCGCAGCTGAAGTCAGACGAATGATTATGGACGGCTGTGACATGATTGGTATGACGGCGATGCCCGAAGCAGCGCTGGCACAAGAACTTCAGATGCGTTATGCATTAATCTGCTTCAGTGTCAATTGGGCGGCAGGTCTTGTGGATAAGAAACTGGACTTTGAAGCGATTAAAGCCGGCATGAATCATTCTGTCGCGGGCATCGTCAGACTGCTCGGTGTCTTTATTGAGACGAATCGCTTTGCTTAGGATTAGGCTATGAAAACAAAGAAATTTATTGCTGTCGGATGTTTTTCCCTGATGATGGCCGCTGCAGCTTCTGCCGGCAGCCTTTCATCTTCAATGGTTCCTGCTGAGGTTAAAGCGGCTTTTGCCAAGCAATTTCCTGAGGCTCAAGTGCTTGAGTGGGATTTTGAGGAGGATGAAAAGGCCTACGAAGTAGAGGCTAAAGTGCAACGCGCTGAAATTAAAGCTCTGTATCGGGAAAACGGAGAATTGATTTCCTCTAAAGAGGATGTCTCAGCCGATAAGATTCCTTCTTTTGTGCTTGAAGAAATTCAAAAGAAGTGGCCTAGAGCCGAAGTGCTCGGAGCCAACAAAATCACAAAGCCGAGCGAGACATTCTGGGATGTCGGGCTTAAATTTCGTGACCGCTACCACAACGTTAAAGTGCAGGAGCGCTGATTAATACTCAGAGTCCTGCTTTTGAACTCTTTTTTTCAATCAGACTTGCGGAGTCAAAACCTCCAGCAAGTCTTTTTCTATGGCCACTGTCGTGGGAATATCTTTCAGTGCTTCGCCGTCAATGAGGAAAACGTCTTCTACCCGTTCTCCCATGGTCATGATTTTAGCTGTTTGAAGATTAACATGATATTTATTTAATATTGTTGCAATATCAAACAGCAATCCTATTCTGTCCATACAGGTGATGGAGAGAATGTAGTTTCGGCCGGATTCATCGGCTTCGATATTGACGAGCGGCTGAAGAGGAAAGTGGCGTGAGCGCCGTGAGAGTTTCCCGGGCTTGCTCTTCGGAAGTTCCCTGGGGTTTATAAGCCAATCCGTTAACTCTTCTGTGAGCTTTTTCGATAGTTCCATTAAATCTCTGGAGCCGTTATCTGTGACAACAAAGGTGTCAAACGCTTTTCGATCCAAAGTTGTATAGATTCGGGCATCCAAAACGGAGAAACGTTTCTTTTGCAAAAATCCGAGAATGCTCGTGAAAAGTCCGAAACGATCGGGGGTGTAAACCAGAATTTCAATTCCTGCGTTTTGAGGTAAAAGCCTCGTGGCTACAAAAGGTGTTTCGGTAGGAAAAACCTTTGAGAGTGAAATCGTTTGCCAGGCAATACTTTCTGCCGTGTGACGCAGGAAATACTGAAGTGTGAGCGTTTTCCAAATGGCTTCGACCTTTTCTTCGGCTACGCCTTCGCTCACGATGATTCGTGCGGCGTCTTTTTGCCGCTGCAGCAAAAGTGCGCCTCTGTCCGGAGCTCCCTCCTGACGCACGAGGGGCAGGGTTTGCCAATAGAGATCCTGAAGAAGCTGACTTTTCCACTGTGTCCAGACCTTGGGGCCGGTTGCCCGGATGTCGCAGACAGTCAAAAGAAATAATCCGTTTAAACGTTCTTCGGTTTGAACAATCTCAGCAAAGCGCCTGATCACATCGGGGTCTGAGAGATCCTGCTTTTGCGCAACAAGACTCATGGTCAGATGCTCGCGGACAAGAAAAATAAGAAAATCAGTTGTCTGCTGATCAATTTGGAATCGTTTGCAGAAGTTTTTAACGATCTCGGCTCCGATTCTTTCATGGTGCCCGCCCAGGCCTTTGCCGATATCGTGAAAAAGGGCCGCAAGCACAAGCCTCCAATTGTCTTTCATTGCCTGCATCAGACGCGTGCAGATCGGATACTCATGCGCATATTCACTGCGGGTGAAGTATCGGATATTGCGCACAACCCGCATCGTATGCTGATCAACCGTATAGGTATGAAAAAGGTCATGCTGCATCTGTCCGACGATATGCTGAAATTCGGGTAAAAATAAGCCCAAAATCCCCCACTGATTGAGATCGAGAAGAGCGTGGCTGACGCCATGAGGCATTTTCAAAATCTGCATGAACATGGCCTTATTGGCCGGATCATTTTTGAAGTCTTCATTGATGAGTTCTCGGGCACTCATTAATTCTCTGAGAAGCGAAACGCTAAGGCGTTTTAAGGGAGCAGAGCTCTCCAGCAGGTAAAACGCTCTCAAAATAGCATTCGGATCCTCTTTAAAGGCTCCGTCATGCGTGATATCGAGCGTATAGCCTCGGGCAATAAACGTTCGGTCTATAACCGTTTCCTGGACGTGCTTTTCGCTAAAGAACTTATCTTCGAACATCTGCATGAAGATGTCGGTGAGCTGGCGCACGGTTTTTGCGGTGAGGTAGTAGCGCTTCATGAGCGCTTCGCTTGCAAGCTGATGCTCAGTGTCTTTGTAGCCCGTTGCTTTTGCAACCGGTGTCTGAATATCAAAAATCAAACGGTCTTCATGACGCCTGGCGATTAAATGCAGATAAATTCTGATCGACTGCAGCGCATGATTGACTTCTTTGAGTGTATCGGCTTCGCGCGCAGACAGCGTTTTTGAGGCAAGCATCTCTTCGGCTGTTGCTCCCAAACCGGCAGCCTGAGAGCACCAGAAAAGAACATGCAGATCTCTTAAGCCGCCCGGACTTTCTTTGACGTTGGGCTCGAGCGAATAGGGCGTATCCTCGTGCTTTTGATGGCGCTGGCGCATCTCAAGCGCTTTGGCTCTGAAAAAATCCACCGCATCGATTTGACTGAAAAACGATTTCCGGAGCTCTTTAAAAAGCGCTTCATTGCCGCAGATGAATCTGGCTTCGAGAATAGCGGTCTGAACGGTGATGTCTTTGCTGCTTTCTGTGAGGGTGTCTTCAAGCGTACGAACGCTGCTTCCTACGGTAAGCCCCATGTCCCAAAGCCTCATGAGAAAGTGCTCGATCTGAGAGGCCATCTCAGGCGTCGGCCGATCTTTCATCAGCACCATCACATCAAGATCTGAATAAGGGAAAAGCTCTTTTCGCCCGTAGCCGCCGAGCGCCACGAGTGAAATGTCTTTATGCAGTCCTTCACTGAGCGCAAGCTCTCTGATGCACTCGTCAGCGGCGGCCGTATGCCCGCGCAAATAAGTTGTGACACGACCGTCACAGAGAAATTGCTTCCCCAGATTCTCTGAAGTCGTTTTAAAGTAATCAATGAAGTCGTTCATAGTGCTTCAGCCCTGTCTCCGTTCCTACAGAAGTTTAGCCAAAATAGGCGATCCCCAACAGAAATTTCTTTTGATACGATCAAAAGCGTTTTGTTGTTTGAGCGCAGGAGTTTCTGCGGCTCTTTTAGTTAGAAAGGAATATTTAATGCGCAGGGTAGTTGTAACGGGATTGGGGGCCGTGAGCCCGATCGGAAATGATGTTGAAACGCTTTGGGAAAATGCATTGAAAGGGACAAGCGGCGTTGGTCCTGTGACGAGATTTGATGCATCGGACTTCGGCTGCAAAATTGCGGCTGAAGTCAAGGATTTTGATGTTTCTTCCTATATGCCTCTTAAAGAAGCCAGACGTTTCGATAGGTTCATTCATTTTGGGATTGCCGCAGCATTTCAAGCGATTCGCGACAGCGGTCTCAATACTGAGAAGGAAAATTTGCGCCGTATCGGCTGCGCCGTGGGATCAGGTATCGGCGGCATCCCGATGATTACCGACAATCATAAAACACTCATTGAGCGAGGACCTCGCCGAGTTTCGCCTTTTCTGATTCCGGGCTGCATCATTAACATGGTTTCCGGCCAGTTGGCGATCATGACAGGATTTAAAGGTCCCAATATGGCTCATGTGAGCGCCTGCTCGACGGGTTTACACAGCATCGGTGAAGCGGCCTGGATGATTAAAAGAGGGGACGCGGATGTAATGATTGCGGGCGGCTCCGATGCACCGATCTGTCCGCTTTCAATGGCAGGCTTTGACAGCATGCACGCGATGTCCAGACGCAATGATGAGCCTCAAAAAGCTTCCCGTCCCTTCGATAAAGACCGCGACGGCTTTGTATTCGGTGAAGGAGCAGGCGTATTGGTTTTGGAAGAGTATGAGCATGCGCTTGCGCGAGGCGCAAAAATCTATGCTGAACTCGTGGGATACGGTTTGACGGCTGACGCTCATCACATCACGACTCCCAATACCGAAGGGCCCTCGTACTGCATGCAGATGGCCATTAATCAGGCAGGAATCAAACCGCAGGATATTGATTACCTCAATGCACACGGAACGTCGACTGTTTTGGGTGATGTGAATGAAACCAAAGCGATTAAAGAAGTGTTTGCCGAGCACGCAAAGCATTTGGTGATCAGTTCCTCGAAATCCATGATCGGTCACCTGTTCGGAGGTGCGGGCGGCGTGGAATCGGTTTTGACCGTTCTGGCTTTGCATCATCAAGTGGTGCCGCCGACCATTAACCTCGACAATCCTGATTCCGAATGCGATCTGGACTACTGCGCCAATACTGCTCGGGAAAAAACGATTCGCTATGCGATGAAAAATTCGTTCGGTTTCGGCGGAACAAACGGCAGTCTCGTTTTTAAAAAATTGGATTGAAGTTTTTGTTCTGATACAAATTAGGCCGCTCGGAATGATTCCTGCGGCCTTTTTTTGTTTAGTGCTTGATGTAATCGGGGATCGGGGGGTAGCCTTCCGAGAGGGTAAGTACTTCGTAGCCCGTTTCAGTCACAAGCACCGTGTGTTCCCACTGAGCCGATAAGCTGCGGTCGGCTGTTACAACAGTCCAGCCGTCATTGAGTTCAGAGATGTGACGGCGTCCGGCGTTGAGCATCGGTTCAACGGTAAAGATCATGCCCGGTTTCATGATGATGCGGTTGTCACGCGTGTCGTAGTGACAGACAAAAGGATCTTCATGGAAATTGCGTCCGACTCCGTGTCCGCCGTATTCATGCACCACGGAAAGTCCTTCGGCATGAGCCACTTTTTCACAGGCAATGCCCACATCATTTAAGGGGCGCCCGGGGCAGATAGCGGCAATGCCGCGCCACATACTTTCATAAGTGGCTTCAACGAGGTGACGGGCAGAAACAGAAACTTTGTTGCCGACCATAAACATACGGCTTGTGTCGCCGTAAAAACCGTCGAGAATAACCGTCACATCAATATTGACGATATCGCCCTTTTTGAGAGCTTTTTCAGAGGGGATCCCGTGGCAGACCACGTGGTTGACCGAAATGCAGGTTGAACCCGGATAGGGGGTAAAGCCCTTCGGGGCATAGCCCAGGCAGGCAGACTTTGCACCGTGAGCCAGCATAAAGTCGTTCATTTTGTTGTCAAGATCAATCGTCTTTGCACCGGCAACGACAAAGGGCTCAATGAAATCAAGCACTTGGCTTGCCAAACGGCAGGCTTTGCGCATTCCTTCAATTTCTTCTGCGGTTTTAATGACAATAGCCATGGTAATCTTTTCTTACTTATTCAAAATATTGAGAAAATTTTGCTTTTTTCAAGCCGATTTCGCATATAATAGCGAGCTGTGCGAAAAAAGCTACTTTTTTCGTGTCGAGAAGCGGTTTATTAGTCTTCCGTCCGCTTGCTCGGCTTTTTTATTTTCGGAAGGCTCTAATAGCGCAGCGCGCCATCTAACGGTTGTTTTGCCTCAAGACCGCAATTGATGATCAACAGTCAATCGGTTCGCAGAATATAGCGGCGCGTTGTCAGTTTTAAACCTTAGAAGGAAAAATTATCATGGTTAGCATGCGCGAAATGCTCGAAGCCGGTTGCCACTTCGGTCACCAAACTCGCTTCTGGAATCCGAAGATGGGTCAATACATTTTCGGCGCCCGCAACAAGATTCACATCATCAACCTCGAAAAGACGGTTGTGAAGTTTGAAGAAGCCCTGAAGTTCGCTCGTGAACTTTCTGCCAAGGGCGGCAAGATTTTGTTCGTTGATACCAAGCGCGGCGGTCGTGACACGATCGTGGCTGAAGCTCAACGTGCCGGTTGCTGCTATGTTGATCAACGCTGGCTGGGCGGCACGCTCACCAACTTCAAGACCGTGAAGCTCACGATCAAGCGTTTGAAGGACATGGAAGAAACCGTTGCCAACGGCGGCTTGGACAAGATGACCAAGAAGGAAGCTTTGGACTTCACCCGTGAAGTTGAAAAGCTCAACCGTTCCATCGGCGGTATCAAGGATATGACCACGTTGCCTGATGCTTTGTTCATCGTTGACGTCGGCTATCACAAGATTGCCGTTCAGGAAGCCAACAAGTTGGGCATCCCCGTGATCGGCGTTGTGGATACGAACTGCAGCCCGCTCGGCATCGACTATGTTATCCCTGGCAACGATGACTCGGCCAAGGCCGTTTCCATCTACGCTTCCGGAATGGCTGACGCCATTTTGGCCGGCCGCCAAGAAAGCGAAGAAAGCTTGAAGGAAGTCGCCGGTGAAGAAGAATTTGTTGAAGTGGCCGAAGAAGCCTAATAAACTTCAATAGATGTTCTTTTTCGGGGCGAGGATTTGCTAAGAAGCCTCGCCCCTTTTTGAAATTCACAAACCAAACTCTACTGGAGAAATACATGGCCGTTATTACTGCCGCTATGGTTAAAGAATTGCGCGTCAAGACCGACGCTCCGATGATGGAATGCAAAAAGGCATTGACCGAAGCTGACGGCGACATGGCTCGCGCCGAAGAAATCCTTCGCGTGAAGCTCGGCAACAAGGCCAGCAAAGCTGCTGCCCGTATTGCTGCCGAAGGTGTCGTGAGCATCTACATCTCCGAAGACGGCAAGCTCGGTTCCATCTTTGAAGTGAACTCTGAAACCGACTTCGTTGCCAAGAACCCCGAATTCCAACAAATGGCTGCCGACGCTGCCCGCTTGGTTGCTGAAAAGAACCCGGCTGACATCGCTGCTTTGGGTGCTTTGGAAGTCAATGGTCAATCCATGGAAGCCACCCGTACGGCTTTGGTCGGTAAGATCGGTGAAAACATGACCTTCCGTCGCTTCAAGCGCATCGAAGCTCAAGGCAAGCTCCACCAATACGTGCACGGCGGCTCCAAGATCGGTGTGATCGTTGACTTGGTCGGCGGCAATGACGAAGTCGGTCACGACATCGCCATGCACATCGCTGCTTTGAAGCCGAAGGCCTTGGACGCCAACGGTGTCGATCCTGAACTCTTGGCTACCGAACGCCGTGTGGCCATCGAAAAGGCCCGCGAAGCCGGCAAGCCCGAAGCCATGCTCGAACGCATCGCCGAAGGTACCGTTCAGAAGTACCTGAAGGAAGTCACGCTCTTGTCTCAACCCTTCGTTAAGAACG
The DNA here is from genome assembly GCA_900545335.1 of uncultured Sutterella sp. Classification (GTDB taxonomy): domain Bacteria; phylum Pseudomonadota; class Gammaproteobacteria; order Burkholderiales; family Burkholderiaceae_F; genus Aphodousia. Next base: position 105,219 of record UQYP01000004.1, read on the forward strand.
ACAAGATGAGCATTGCTGAATTGCTCAAGCAAAACGGTGCTTCCATCGCCTCTTTCGTGCTCTACGTCGTTGGCGAAGGCATTGAAAAGAAGCAAAGCGACTTTGCTGCTGAAGTGGCCGAACAAATGGCTGCTGCTCAAAAGGCCTAATACTTTTTAGGTTCTGAGCCGCTCGCTGAGGCTCCCCCAAAATTTCCCTTATGGAAAAATCGGGGAGCCTTTTTTGTGTCCAAAATTGTCAGGAGCGGCTGATGAGTTTGAATATTTTGCGCCAAGCGCACGTGTTTTCATTACAATGGCACTAACGCGTAGAAATTGATCGTTTAAGGCGTTGAGTCTTGAGCGTGATTTGTTGTGCGCAGATGACTCGGCAAACATTTTCGGGAGTTCATTAAATGACGGAACAAACGCCTGTGAAATACAAGCGAGTGCTTTTGAAACTGTCCGGCGAATCTCTGATGGGACCGGATGCTTTCGGCATCAATCGTGAAACGATTCAATCAACGGTTGAAGATATTAAAGAAGCCTACGACATGGGAGTGCAGATCGGCATCGTTGTGGGCGGCGGCAACATTTTCCGCGGTGTTGCACTGGGTTCGACCGGGATGGAACGCACGCAGGGCGACCATATGGGTATGCTCGCTACGCTCATGAATGCATTGGCTCTGCAGGATGCATTGCGCAAAAACGGAGTCGAAGCCCGTGTTCAAAGCGCTTTGAATATCGAGCGCATTGCCGAATCTTATATTCGCGGCAAAGCACTGCGTCATTTGGAAAAGGGCCGTATCGTGATTTTTGCTGCCGGTACGGGCAATCCCTATTTCACCACGGATACCACGGCTGCTTTGCGCGGCGCTGAAATCGGTGCCGACATTGTGCTCAAAGCTACGATGGTTGACGGCATCTACTCGGCCGATCCGAAGAAAGATCCGAATGCGACGTTCTATAAGACCATTACTTTCGATGAAGTGATCAAGCGTGATCTCAAGGTGATGGATGCAACCGCTTTTGCGCTTTGCCGTGAACAAAATCTGCCGATCAAGGTCTTCAATATCCGCAAGAAGGGTTCCATCGGCCGCGTCTGCCGCGGCGAGGATGAAGGCACCTTGGTCTATAACCCCTAACCAGAGACGTTATTCGTCAACGGAGTATTTTTTATATGTCAATCAGTGAAATTCAAAAACAAACCGAATACAAGATGAACCGCACGGTTGAGACGTTGCGTGAGGACTTCATCAAGATCCGCACCGGTCGTGCTTCCACCGGCTTGCTCGATCACGTGATGGTTGATTACTACGGTACGATGACGCCGATTAACCAGGTTGCTCAGGTTGGTGTGGCCGATGCCCGTACTTTGACGGTTCAGCCCTGGGAAAAATCCATGGTGGCTCCGGTTGAAAAGGCTATTCGCTCCTCTGACTTGGGTTTGAATCCGGCCACTTCCGGCATGCTCATCCGTGTGCCGCTGCCGCCCTTGACTGAAGAGCGCCGCCGCGAACTCACCAAGGTTGTCCGTCACCTCGGTGAAGAAGCTAAAGTGGCTGTCCGCAACCTGCGTCGTGATGCCAACGAACAGATCAAAAAGCTCACGAAGGCTAAGGAAATTTCTGAGGATGATGAATCCAGAGCTGAAAAAGACATTCAGAAATTGACCGACAACTTTGTCGTGGCCATCGATAAGTGTGTGGCTGAAAAAGAAAAAGAAGTGATGACGGTTTAATGAGCTAACCGCCGCAATGACTTTAACGACAAAAAAAGGCGGCGGGGCTCCGAGCCACGTCGCCATTATTATGGATGGAAACGGCCGCTGGGCACAGCGCCGCCTGATGCCGCGCGTTGAAGGGCATCGGCGCGGTGTGCAGAGTGTGCGCCGTGTGATTGAGGCTGCAGCTAAAAGGGGAGTGCGTTATCTCACCCTTTTTGCTTTCAGCAGTGAAAATTGGAAACGACCCGCCGATGAAGTTAATGCGCTGATGAGGCTTTTTGCCTCTGCGCTTAAAAAAGAAGCTCAAGCGATGGTTGAACATGGCGTAAAGCTTCGTGTGGCGGGTGATCTCAGTGCTTTTTCCAAAGAAATTCAGGACAGCATCGCTCAAAGTGAAGCTATTACTTCACACTGCGATACGATGCTGCTGACGGTTTGCGCCAACTACGGCGGCCGCTGGGATATTGTGGAAGCTTTCCGCAATATTTTAAGAAAAGACCCGACGATTGCCGAGCATCCGGATGCCATTACCGAGGCGCTTGTCGATCAGAATTTAGCCTTTGACTGGGCGCCTCCCGTCGACTTGATGATTCGCACGGGCGGCGAGCAGCGCATCAGCAACTTTATTTTGTGGCAGGCTGCTTACGCAGAATTGTATGCCTCGCCCACATTGTGGCCGGACTTCGATGAAAAAGATCTCGAAGCGGCCCTTAATTGGTATGCCGGACGTGAGCGTCGTTTCGGCATGACCGGAGAACAGATTCAGGCCCTCAAACAGGGAGAATAGAATGCTTAAGCAACGAGTGATCACAGCGATTGTTTTATTGTTGATTCTGATCGGTGCCTATATGTTGGGACCGGTGGCCTTTGCCGGGGTCATGGCGATCGGTTTCATTCTCGCGCAGTGGGAGTGGCTTAAACTGGCCGGTTTAAGTTCGATTGCTTCGGGCGTGGTGGCTTTAATTGTCGGGGGTTCCGTCACGGGCTTTGCCTATTTGGCCTACCTTGATCTTCAGATGATTCATCAGGCTGCCCGCGAGTATCAGATGCTCTACGCCAATCTCTCCGGAATCTTCGTGATGTATCTGGCTGCGATTACGCTGCTTTGGGTGGGTATTTCCATTCGCGTCTTTTTTGCCCGAGTGACGGGCCTGCCGGTTAACCGTATTTTTGTAGGGGTGAGCGGCGTCTTTTTCCCGCCTGCTGCCTGGCTCGGTTTTGTCGCCATGTACGCTTCTTTCGGCATCTCCATGGTGATTTCTCTTTTGGCGATCGTCTGGGTGGCTGACATCATGGCTTATTTCACCGGCATGGCTTTCGGCAAACACAGAATGTCGCCTGCCATCAGCCCTAAAAAGAGCTGGGAAGGGGTTGCCGGCGGCATGTTAAGCGTCATGATTCTGGGTTTGATCTTTGCCTGGTTTGTCCCTGAACTCAAAACCATTCCGGGCGTGATTGTTCAGAATATGGGAGTTATCGCCTGGCTGGCCGTAGCCTTTGTTCTTGTGAGTTTATCGATTGTGGGTGATCTTTTTGAAAGTGCGCTCAAGCGTCAGGCAGGCATTAAAGATTCCAGCAATCTTTTGCCCGGTCACGGAGGCTTTTATGATCGGCTCGATGCCATGATGCCCACGCTGCCTGCCGGTTTCCTTTTGAGTGTCTTGATTGCCTCGGGCACTCTCGGTTAATCTTTTGAATTCTCATCTTTTATGCAAAACATCGCTATTTTCGGTGCAACAGGGTCGATCGGGGGATCGACCCTTGATGTCTTGTCGCACTATCCCGATCGCTATCGTGTCTTTGCCCTGACGGCTAACAGCCGCTTGGATGAATTGGCAGATTTATGCGGACGCTTTAATCCCCGCATTGCCCTGGTGGCCGATGCTGCCAAGAAAACGGAGCTAGCCCAAAAGCTTGCTCAAAGAAATCTCGGACATATCGAAGTGTGGGGCGGTGAAGACGATTTGGTACGTCTGGCGGCTTTGCCCGAAGTCGATGTGGCGGTTCTCGCTATTGTAGGAGCAGCCGGTTTGGCACCGACCTTTTCAGCTGCACGCGCCGGCAAGCGTCTTCTTTTAGCCAATAAAGAAAGTGTGGTTTGCGGCGGAGCGCTTCTCATGCAAACCGTTCGGGACTATAAGGCAGAACTTTTGCCCGTTGACAGTGAGCATAACGCTATATTTCAATGTTTGGCCTCAGCCGATGAGGCTGCCCGCAGTCAGGCCCGAATTATTTTGACTGCTTCGGGAGGCCCTTTCAGAAATCGCTTCGATCTGACGGGTGTGACGCCTGAAGACGCCGTAGCGCACCCCACCTGGAATATGGGCAGGAAAATCAGTGTCGACAGTGCGACGCTCATGAATAAGGGACTGGAAGTGATTGAAGCTTCCTGGCTCTTCGGTTTTCCGCCCGATCGAATTGATGTGGTCATTCATCCGCAAAGCCTGATTCACTCCATGGTTGAATATGCCGACGGCTGCATCCTCGCGCAAATGGGAGCGCCTGATATGCGAACTCCTATTGCTTATTCCCTGGGTTGGCCCGAACGGTTAAACGGTTTTGCTAAGCGCGTGAATTTTGCGCAATTGGGCTCAGTCACCTTTGAAGCACCCGATACAAAGCGCTTCCCGCAGCTGGCTTATGCCTATGAAGCTTTGAGAGCCGGCGGGTGCGCAAGCATTGTCTTAAATGCTGCCAATGAAATCGCAGTCGATGCCTTTTTATCCCGCCGCATTGCCTTTTTGGATATTGCCCGGGCGTGCCGCGAAATGCTCGATGCGCTCAGTCTTCCCGCTCCGACTTCCTTAGAAGAAGTACTGGCTGCCGATGCCTTGGCCCGTCAAAAGACCCGTGAGGTGATTGCCCGATGGTAACGGCAGTTTTGGCTTTTGTTGTTGCGCTGGGCATCCTCATTACCTTTCATGAGTTGGGGCACTATATCGTCGCGCGTTTATGCGGCGTGAAGGTTTTAACGTTCAGTTTCGGTTTCGGGCCCAAGCTTTTTTCAAAACGTCTGGGACCGGATCAAACCGAGTGGTGCATCTCGGCTTTGCCCTTGGGCGGTTACGTTTCCATGCTCGATGAACGTCAGCAGGGCACCGATATTGATCCGAAGGATCTGCCTCGGGCTTTTAACCGTCAGTCTGTCTATAAGCGCTTTGCCATTGTGGCGGCAGGCCCCATTGCCAATATATTGCTTGCGATTATCTTTTATGCCGTGATGGCCTGGAGCGGACAACCGGAAATTCGTCCCGTGATGGATACGCCCGTGAGTTACTCTCAGGCAGCCTCCTTAAATATTGAGCGTCTTGACCGGGTGGTTTCTTTCGGCGGCAAAGAGGTTGAAGGGCTCGAAGACTTCAATTGGGCCATTTTGGAGCATATCGGCGAAGAGGATGTTCCTGCAGTCTTTGATCGCGGCGGTACGCACTTTACCGTGTCTTTCAATCTCAAAGACATTAAGGTTGATGAAGAAAGCGAAAGCCCTTTTAAGCAGTTGGGCATTAATATCCGCTACGGCGATCCTCTGCTTTTTAACATTCAGAAAGATTCACCTGCAGAACGAGCCGGTATTGTTGAGGGCGATAAGGTTTTAAGTGCTGACGGTCAGTACGGGCTTTCGGTTCAGGAACTCGTCGGCTATATCAGCCGTAAAGGGACGCAGCCGATTCGCCTAGTGCTTCAAAACGTTAAGGACTCTGAAGGCTCGGCCCGCGAGGTTATCGTTGTGCCGGAGATGAGGGTGCTTGACAATGCTCAGGGCCAAAAAGAAGAACGTGCCGTGATCGGAGTCAATGTGGGCGTCATGCCTGATGTCATCTGGCTCTCTAAGGGTCCGATTGAGGGACTTTGGGCCGGAGTCGACAGAACGATTTCGATTACGAAAACCACTTATAAAGCCGTGGTGCAGATGATAACGGGCGAGGCAAGCACCAAAAACCTCACCGGTCCCGTCACCATTGCCGATTACGCCGGTAAAACTGCACAGATGGGTTGGAGAGTTTACCTATCCTTTTTGGCTATGATTTCGGTCAGCCTGGGATTGCTGAATTTACTGCCGATACCGTTGTTAGACGGCGGTCACCTCCTGTATTATTTCATAGAAATTTTAAGGGGACGGCCTCTGTCTGAGCAGGTGATGCTCGTCGGCCAGAAGGTGGGACTTTTTATTGTTTTGGCATTGGGGGCTTTAGCCCTTTCCAATGACTTCGTAAGGCTGATACAATAGGCCATCCGTTCGAATCGTTAGAAAAAATGCATTTGAAATCTTCCCTGTTGCGCGCCTCTGTAGCGACGGCGCTCATGTCAATCGCAGGCGCTGCTGCGGCAGCCGCCTCTGATTTTGTTATTCAAGATATCCGAATTGAAGGCATTGCCCGTACCGAACCGGGTACGGTGCTGTCACATCTGCCGTTTCAGGTAGGCGATGAATTTACCGACGCCAAGGGCAATACGGCTATTCACGCCCTTTATGGCTCAGGACTCTTTCGGGATGTGCGGCTGGAGCGCGAAGGCAATGTGCTCGTGATTCAGCTGCAGGAACGTCCTGCTGTGGCTTCCATCAGTACGCAGGGTATCCGTGCTTTTGACAACGCCGCCATTGAGCAAAGCTTAAGAGACGTCGGCATGGCCGAAGGCCGAATTTTTGACCATGCAACCTTGGACCGCGCCGACCAGGAAATGCGCCGCCAATATCTCGCCCGCGGCTACTACGGCGTGGATGTGAAGACAACGGTAACGCCGCTTGACCGCAACCGCGTGCGCCTATCGATTGTGGTTGACGAAGGTGAGGCAGCAAGCATTTCCTCGATCCGTTTTGTGGGTAACCGCGTCATGGACGATGAGACGCTGCAGGAGCAGATGCAGCTCACGACCTCAGGCTGGATGAGCTGGTACACGAAGAGCAACCTCTATTCGCGTGAAAAACTTGCGGCCGATATTGAAGCGATTCGTTCCTACTACCTCAATAACGGTTATCTCGACTTTAAGGTCGACAGCGTTCAGGTATCCATTGCGCCCAATAAGCAGGATATTTTCATCACCATCAATATGACCGAAGGTGAGCAGTATCACATCACGGGCGTGGAATTGACCGGTGACATGCTCGGTCTTCAAAAAGACCTTGAAGCGTTGATTGAAGTTGAACCGGGTTCAATTTATAACGCTGAGGTGATCAATACGGCATCGACTGCCATCACCGATAAGCTCTCAAGTTTGGGCTACGCCTTTGCAACGGCCCGTCCGACGCCCGTTGTAACGGGCAACAATGAAGCCAAGGTCATCTACACGATTGACCCGGGCCGCAGAGCTTATGTCCGTCACGTCAATATTTCGGGCAACAGCAAGACGCAGGACGAAGTGATTCGCCGTGAAGTCCGCCAGTATGAAGCAGCCTGGTTTGACAGCGAAGCGGTGAAGCTCTCCCGCGACCGTATTGACCGTTTGGGCTACTTTGACTCTGTGACGGTTGATCCGAAACCGGTTCCCGGCACGCGTGACCAGGTTGACTTGGAAGTGGTTGTGAAGGAACGTCCGACGGGCAGCATCAATTTAGGTGCCGGTTTCTCCACGAGTGACGGTGTGATTTTGTCAGCCGGTTTTGCTCAGAACAACATTTTCGGTACCGGTAAATCCGTGAGCGCTGAAGTCAATACTTCTGACAGCACGCGTACCTACGCATTGTCGCTCACAGAGCCTTACATTACGCCTGAAGGCATTTCTCGCTCCATCGATATCTATGACCGCCGGGTCGATATGGATGAGCTCGACTTGGCTAACGATCTCGAATACGAAACGCGCGGCGCAGCTGTGAGCTGGGGTATTCCGTTTACGGAATATGACCGTGTGTTCTTAGGGGCTAAGTTTGAAAACACGATTGTGGATGCCGGTTCTCGAGCACCTCGCCGTTACAAGCAATACGTTGATGATTTCGGTGATTCGCCGAAGGCTGTAGCAGCCACCGTCGGTTGGTCTCGAGACAGCCGTGATAACGCCTTGGCACCGACCCGCGGTACCTATCAGCGCCTGTCCGGTGAAGTAACGCTTCCGGTGATGGATCTGCGCTACTATCGCGCAAGCTACCAGCTACAGCACTACTGGCCCGTCACGCGTGACCTGACACTTGCTTTTAACGGTGAAATCGGTTACGGCGACAGCTGGGGCGGCAAAGAATATCCGTTCTTTAAGAACTTCTACGCAGGCGGTATCGGCAGTGTCCGCGGCTACGAAAATTCGAGCTTGGGTCCGAAGGATAACTCCTACGGCGGAGAAGGCGACAGCGCGGGCGGTAACGCATCGCTTAACTTCTCCGTGGAAATGCTGATGCCTTTGCCCGGAGCTGACCGTACGCTTCGTTGGTTTACCTTCTTTGACGGCGGCTGGGTTTGGGGTGATTCCTACGGTGAAAACGGCCGTGTCGAAGATAAGATGGGGATTTCGCTCTCAGACCTGCGTTACTCCGTCGGTGTCGGTGTAGCCTGGATTTCGCCGTTGGGCCCGTTGAAGTTCAGTATTGCGGCGCCGATTAACGACAAACCGGGTGATAAGACGGAACGCTTCCAGTTCCAGATCGGTACCGGCTTCTAACGTCGTTAGGGCACAATACAATCCGAAAGATTCGGGGGAAAGGGGATAAAAAAGGCCGCCTTTCCCTTGAACGTACATGGAGAGCATGAAAATATGCTGAAAAAATTAGCGATTACCTCGCTTTTATCGTTGGTGATGGTTGGTCAATCGGCTTTGGCTGATACCAAAATCGGTGTGGTCAACCCGGACAGAATTCTTCGTGAAAGTGCTGCGGCGCATACGGCTCAACAGAAACTGGAAAAAGAATTTGCCGGTCGTGAGAAGTCGCTTTCGATATCAGCGAAAGCTCTAAAGGCTGATATTGAAAAATTTCAGCAGCGCGCTCCTAAAATGAAAAATACGGAGCGAATGGCAGAAGAAAGAAAACTTGCCGATCGAGAAAGATCCCTGCAGCGCCGTGAGCGTGAACTGCGTGAAGATTTAAATCGCCGCAGAAATGAAGAGCTGCAGTCCATTTTGATGCGAAGCAATGAAGTGATCCGTGATATTGCCCGCAAGGGTAAATATGATTTGATCGTGCAGGAAGCGGTCTATGTCGGACCGAATGTGGATATCACCGATCAGGTCATCAAGGCTTTAGGAAAGTAAATCATGTCAGAACAAAGAACTGCTTATCCGATTGCTGTTTTGGTTGAGGCTGTGCGCAAACAGTGTGCGGGCCGCCTGGAGCAGCAGCTGGTGGGCCCCTATGAAACGGTGGCTGTCAGAAGTATCGGAGCTTTGAGCCACGCCAAACCCGATGAAGTGGCCTTTTTAGCCAATCCGAAATTTATCCATGAGGTTAAAGACTGCAAGGCAGGCGTCATTGTGCTTCGCAAAGAAGATAAAGAAGCCATCTACGGTGATGAAACGCCGCGCGCTATGGTCATTACTCCCAATCCCTATGCCTGGTTTGCTTTTGCCCTGCAGGTGGTTGAAAAACTGCAGACTCAGTTTGCCAGCGGCATTCACCTGCATGCTTCTGTTGCCGTAACGGCTAAAGTTGATCCGACCGCTCGGGTTGATGCAGGAGCCGTGATTGAAGACCATGCTGTGGTCGGTCCCAGAGCTTGGATCGGAGCCAACAGTGTTGTGGGTGTGGGTTCTGTAATCGGTGCCGATACTCGCTTGCATCCCAATGTGACGGTAGATCACCACTGCACGATCGGTGCGCGCTGCATTTTGCAGTCAGGCTGCGTCATCGGCGGTGACGGCTTTGGCTTTGCCCCCTTTGAGGGCGAATGGGTGAAGATTCCTCAAATCGGCTCTGTGCGCATTGAAGACGATGTTGAAATCGGTGCCAACACGGCTGTAGACCGCGGTGCGCTTGACGATACCGTGATCGGCAAGGGTACTAAGATCGACAACCTGATTCAGATTGCCCACAACTGCCGACTGGGCGAACATTGCGTCATGGCAGGAGCCGCGAGCATGGCTGGCTCCACCACTTTGGGCGATCACGTTACAGTTGGGGGCGCAGCCAACATTAACGGTCACATTAAGATTCCGAGCGGAGCGACCATCGGACCGGCTACAACCGTTGTGTCTTATCCGGATGATGCCAAACTCATGATGGGCTTTTTCCCTGCGATGCCCAACCGTGATTTTGAGCGCAGTGCCGTGCTCATTAAACAATTGCCTCAAATGAGAAAGCGCCTTAAAGCTTTGGAAGCAGCGCTTGAAAAAATCGAACAAGACAAATAATCAAGGAAGTGACAAAAATGAAATACAACATCCAAGATATTTTGAAGTATCTTCCGCACCGCTATCCGTTTTTGTTGATTGACCGTGTGGAAAGCGTTTCGGAAGATTTAACGACGGCTGTCGTCATCAAAAATATCACTGCCAATGAACCGCAGTTTCAGGGACATTTCCCGGAATGCCCTGTGATGCCCGGTGTGCTCATTATTGAATCCATGGCTCAAGCCTGTGCAGTGCTCGCTTTGGCACGGCTCACCGAAGAGCAAAGAAATGACGGCTCGCTTTACTTCTTTGCCGGCATTGACAATGCACGCTTCAAAAAAGTGGTGCAGCCCGGCGATCAGCTTCGCATCCATTGCCATTTCTTAAAGGACCGTGCAGGAATCGGCAAGTTTGAAGCAACGGCGATGGTTGACGATCAGGTTGCCTGTGTGGCTACGATGATGTGCGCACGCCGCAAGATGGACTGATACACGGATTCAGTCATTGAGCTTAAAGGCCGGCGGATGCCCGAACAACAAGCCGGCTATGATTAACAACCGAACAAAGGCGAGCCATTATGGCAAAAATTCATCATTTTTCTTTAGTCGATCCGTCTGCACAATTGGCCGATGATGTTATTGTCGGGCCTTTCTGTGTGATCGGACCCAAAGTGAAAATCGGTTCGGGAACGGAATTGATTTCGCACGTCAATATCACCGGCAATACGGAAATCGGTGAGCGCAATCGTATTTTCCCGAATGCAAGCATCGGTTGCGAACCCCAGGATAAAAAATATAACGGCGAAGACACGCGCCTGGTGATCGGTGACGACAACGTGATTCGCGAACACGTGACGATTGCAACCGGCACGGTGCAGGATCACGGCATTACGGTTGTGGGTAACCGTAATCTTTTCATGGCTAACGTTCACGTGGCTCACGACTGCATCGTGGGTGACGATACGATTTTGGCCAATAACGTGGGCCTTGCCGGTCATACGATTGTAGCTAACCGCGCCATTATCGGCGGTCAGGCCGGCGTTCATCAATTCTGCCGCATCGGCGAAGGCGCGATGGTGGGCGGCGGCTCCATTCTGGTGATGGATGTGCCTCCCTTTGTGATCTGTAACGGCAATCCCGCTGAGCCCCACGGTTTAAATATTGTGGGTTTGCGCCGCGCAGGCTACGATCTTAAAGCTTTAAATGCCTTTAAGGCTGCTTACAAGACCATTTACCGTGACGGTCTGCGTATTGCCGAAGCGATTAAAGTTTTGGACGTATTGATTGCCAACAATCCGCAGGTGGGTCGTGAGCTGCAATTGATGCGTGACTTTATTGCAACAAGCGAACGCGGCATTATTCGTCCGAAAAACGACTGATGGCTCGTGATATTGTTTGGCTCGCCGGAGAAACCTCCGGCGACTTCATCGCTTCTTTGGTTTTGCCTCAGGTTGCTGAGGCTTACCCTGATGAGTCGATGCTCGGTATCGGGGGCGACCGCATGATTGCTGCAGGGCTCAAACCCTGGCATCATGCGAGTGCTCTGTCTGTGCGCGGCTACGTAGAAGTCCTCAAAAAGCTGCCCTCACTTTTGATGCTGCGCCGCGAAATGAAGCTCCGCGTCAGTCGATTATCCCCCAGAGCTTTCATTGGTGTGGATGCGCCTGACTTTAATCTGTCGATTGAAGAAAGCCTCAGACAGGAAGGCATTAAAACGATTCATTTTGTCTGTCCTTCTATCTGGGCATGGCGCCCCGAGAGAATTCATCAGATTAAGCGGGCAGTCGATCATATGCTGCTCATCTTCCCGTTTGAGAAAAAACTGATGGATGAGGCAGGCATTGACTCAACCTATATCGGGCACCCTCTGGCGCGTGAAATTCCGATGAAGCCCAATAAGGATGCTGCAAGAGAAAAGCTCAAGATTGATCCCCCGGGTCCTGTTTTTGCTGTGCTGCCCGGATCTCGTCAGGCTGAAGTGGCCTGGTGCGGACCGCATTTTTTCGGCGCCTGCGAAAAGGTGCTGCAATTTGATGCAAGAGCCACGTTTCTTGTGCCGGCCGCTGATGCAGCACGAGAAGCTCAGATTAAAGCTTTGCTTCAAAATTATCCCAAGGCACAAAAAGCAACACGCATCATCAGTTCTGACAGTCACACTGTGATGCAGGCAAGCGACGCCATTTTGGTCGCTTCCGGCACCGCAACACTTGAAGCGGCGCTCTTTAAGCGCCCCATGGTGGTGGGCTATTCTATGCCCGGTCTCACCGGTATTCTCATGCAAAAAAAGGGCATCATTGATTTTGTGAGTCTGCCCAATATTTTGGCGGGCAGACGCCTTGTGCCTGAAATTTTGCAGTATTACTGCCGTTCTGAAACCTTAGCCTATGCCTTGTGGCACGAGTATCAGCGCCGAAATGACTCAGAGCTCATTGAGAGTTTTACTCAAATGCATGAGTCGCTTTTGCGCGATACGCCGAAGCTGGCGGCTGAGGCGATTCAAAAGGTTTGCGGCTAGTCGACTATGAATTCCGATTGTCTGGATCTGTTCTCCTTAGATCAATTCACTTTTGTGGCCGGCGTTGATGAAGTCGGACGGGGGTGTCTGGCCGGTCCCGTTGTGGCCGCAGCCGTCATTCTTGATCCCGATCGCCCGATTGCAGGCCTCAGAGACAGTAAAAAATTGGCGCCGCATCGCCGCGAGGAACTGGCTCTTGAAATTAAAGAAAAGGCACTGGCCTGGTCAGTGGCCGAGGTCGGCCCTGAAGTGATTGATGAAATCAATATTTTGCAGGCAACGCTTATGGCAATGAAGCGTGCTGTCGAGGGTTTGAAGATAAGTCCGGAATTCGTTCGGGTGGACGGAAACCGCCTGCCGCATTGGAAATGGATGAGTGAGGCGATCGTCAAGGGAGATGATCTTGTGCCCGAAATTTCTGCCGCTTCCATCATTGCAAAAACCACACGTGATGCCTATATGGTGAAAATGTCCGAACGTTATCCTCAATATGGATTTGAGCATAATGTGGGTTATGGGACAGAAGACCACATTCAGGCACTTAAGGCCTGTGGCGTTACCCCTATTCATCGAAAAACGTTTGCTCCCGTTAAAGAGGTGCTGCATGCAGTTCAGAACGATTCAAAGTGAAGCCAACGAAAATTTCAAGCGTTGGAAAAAGTTGACTGAAAATGCCCGTGCAATAAAAAAAGAGGGGGTGACGCTTGCTGAAGGCGCGCATCTTGCGATAACTCTTTATGAAAAGGGAATAAAGCCTTTGGCTTTGATTTTCAGAGACTCCGGTTTCACCGACGAATTAAGTGAAATCGTTGAGGTTTGGTCGGCAGAAAAAATTCCCTGCTATGTGTTGGACAACAAGCTCTATGACCGGATTTCTCCCGTTAAGCACGGCGCGGGAATGATCTGCGAAATTTGCGTTCCTCAATTTGAGTTGCCTCAGAAGGCTGAAACGGATGTGCTTTATTTGGACGGCGTACAGGATCCGGGTAATGTGGGCACTTTGATCCGAACGGCAGTGGCTGCCGGCATCAGCTCAATTGCCGCAAGCCGCGGCAGTGCTTCGCTTTGGTCAGCCAAGGCGCTTCGGGCCGGTATGGGTGCTCATTTTTCAGCCAAACTTTATGAAAATATTGATCCGGCCGACTTACCCCATCTTTTTAATGCCACTCGCCTGGCTGCCGATGCCAGAGGCGGTGAGGATATCTATCAGGCTTCAGGCTGGGAAAACGGTCATACGGTCTGGATGATGGGAGCAGAAGGACCCGGGTTAAGTGATGCGGCGCTTTCTCAAGCGGATCGGCGTCTTTATATTCCGATCATTCATGACTGCGAATCTTTAAATGTAGGGGCGGCAGCGGCAGTTTGTCTTTTTGAGCAAAGACGGCGCCGACTTTGTTTAAAAACGCTAAAATAGCTCCTTTTGAATAATAACCGATCGACTTTTTTGTGAAAGTTTTTAATTGCGTCTGTGAATTCGGTCATCAATTTGAAGGCTGGTTTGATTCGGTCGAAAGTCTCGACGATCAAATCAGTCAGCATCTTGTTGCCTGTCCGTATTGTGATTCCACAAATGTGAAAAGGATGCCGACCGCTTCATATGTTTTAGCCTCACGTGATCGGGCTAAAAATGAGATCACCGAAAAAGAGCTTGAGGCCGAGTGGCGCAGCAAAGTCTACACTGCTGCAAGAAAGCTTCTTAAAGACAGCGAAAATGTCGGAGAACGTTTCGCTCAGGAGGCCCGGGCCGTTCATCAGGGAAAAGCGCCGATGAGAAAAATTCACGGCCGCTGCACGCTTGAAGAAGCCGAAGAGCTTTTGGATGAAGGAATCGGTGTCTTGCCTTTGCCTGAAGGCGTTGTGCATGAGAATAATTAAAACAAGGTGAAAACATGGCTTTATTTGGTCAACTGACTAAACCCGCTAAAGAATTACCTTTGATTGATGTCAGCAACCCCGATATCGTGATGGAGTTGCTTGAGGAACTCGCCATTACGGTTTCAACCAGCCAATGGATTAAGGAAAACGAACCTTATCATCCGGAAGCAGCTGATATTCACGACCAGGCTCAGGATGTTTATTCCGACCTTTTAGGAATCTTTCAGGGCAAAGTTAGAGATAAACGCATCAATAAAAAAGTCCATTGGGCAGGCGACCCATTGCGTGAACACTTGGCTCGTCATGAAGGCGAAGTTGAAGGTGACGTGATTGAGCACGCTTTGGGGCGTTTCCTAACGGCGTTCTTAGAGCACGCCCGTGCGCCTCAGGAAGGTCGTGAATCCATCTCCCGCAAAGAGTACTATGCCTTTATGAGCGGTTGGGCTCATTATTTTGCAGGCTTAGCCCCGGATGAAACCCCGCCCGTTGACAGAGCTGAAGAGGAGTAGCCCATGCCTGACATGACCAAAGTGAAAAAGACGATTCGTCTGATTCTCAATATTTTATTTGTGATTGTTGTCGTCGCCGCAATCATTGCCGGCTGGGGCAAAGAAGTTGATGATCCGGATGCGTGGTTTCCGGAATGGGTTGAAGAAAAAGAAGAACCCGCCCAAGCTCAGGAGCCTCCTGCTGCTCCTCAAAAAGACCTGGTACAGAAGACAAATCCTTAATAGTTTCGATTGGCGGAGAGTTTTTTTCTCCGCTTTTTATTAACTTTGAAATATCTTAAATGATATAAAATTATGACGCTATAAATATTCAATTAAAACAATAAGATAAGCACTATTTTAGTAAAAAATAATCAATGTGTTTAGTAAAAAATATTGAATAATATTACTAAAAAATATAAAATAAATTTGGTAAAAATTTAATTCATTTATAAAAAATGAAACATCTACACAAACGTTGGACGGAAGAAACTCTTAAAAGATATTTGAAGTTAATGCGAGTAGTTTGCGTACTGGGAGCCAGGCAGTGCGGAAAGTCTACGATGCTTGAAAACGCGGATATTAACGCACAGTACAGGACGCTTGATGACGAAAGTGAATTGATGGCTTCGCAGGACACCGATTTTTATCTTCGCCGCAGAACACCAGGAACGTTCATTATTGATGAAATTCAACGTGCGCCCAATCTCATACTAGGAATTAAACGTATAGTTGATCAAAATGATGAGCCCGGACAATTTGTCTTAACCGGCTCTGCCGATTATCGGAATTTGCCGAACGCAAATGAATCTTTAGCCGGCCGTGCTGCGGTATTGCGTATGAGACCGTTGTCTCAGGCTGAAATTAAAGGAGCAGAGCCTAATTTCTTAACGAGGCTTTTTTCGGAAAGTTTTTCAGCCCAAGATCATTTGGAGCCTTTAGGAAAAATGAGGCTTTTTGATTTGATGCTTAGGGGCGGCTTCCCGGAAGTGCAGCATTTTCCTAAAGAGCAGCTCAGTGTTTGGTTTTCGATGTATATTCAAAATCAAATCATGAGAGATTTGTCCGACAGTTCAACGATTCGAGTTCGTCCTAATACAGTATTGCAGGCGCTCCGGGCGATGGCATTTTATTCGTGTGCGACGAAAAATATAGGAGACTTGGCTCAGGATACGCAGATCAGTCGGGATACGATGGATAAATACTGTTACGGTCTGGAAACGCTATTTTTGCTTGATGAAATTCCTGCCTGGACCTTTAATCCTGTCGCAGGCTTAAGGAAAAAACCGAAAATAGTGATGGCTGACTCAGGACTCGTTTGTCATTTGCTCAATATTCGCCAGGCAGAAACTTTGTTAAAGGGAACTACGTTGCAGGAGCAGCAGTATGGACGATTGGTTCAGACCTGGGTTTATGGACAAATCGCTCCCGAAATTGACACTCACACGGACTGGCGGCTTTTCCATTTCAGAGCTAATGAAGATTCGGAGATTGACTTTTTAGTTGAAAATGAAAATGGAGACTTGTTGGGGTTGGAGGTGAAATCCCGCGAGACACTGAAAGCTGACGATTTTAAAGCTCTGAAAAAATTTAAAGATTCATACCGAGGTTCTAAATTTGTCGGCGCAGTTCTTTATCCCGGAGAAAAACTCTTCCGTCATTCAGAAGGTCTGTGGGCCATTCCGATGAGTGCAATGTGGTGCTAACAGAAAAGCTGATTGAGCAGGACAATCTTTGGTTTGCTCAATCAGCTTTTCAAGTTAAAGCAGATTAATTGTCTTTCGTTCCGCAGGCCCTTTCATTGAGCTGCCAGAAATCCAGCTGGCGGTATGCTCTAATGCGGATTTTCTCTTCTTCAGTAGCCTCGCGCATCTTTCGGTAATCAGTCATAAAGTCTGTTTTTTCATCAGCCCAGGGATAAAAAAGAATCGGTCCCTGAAGCGTATAGACGCCTTTGTCATTCATCCAAAGAGAAATGTTATATCCGAAAGCCTGCTCGGGGTTGTCCACCGGAGCAAGCATATTTCTGCCGCCCACGGTGCGGTAATCGGCTCCCGACAAACTCAAAGCATAGAGCGTCGGGAAAATGTCCTTGTGAGAACCCACGCGCTTGGGATCAAAATGAATGTCAACGGCATTTTCAACATCCTTTGAGGCCCAAACGTAGAAAGGAATGGCAACGTCTTTAAAGGGACCGTCCTGAAGCAAAGGCTTCATGCCGAGCATTCGGTGATCAGCCGTTGCCGCCACGACCATCGCACGATTGTCAATGCATTTAAGCTTGGAAATCGTCTGCCCCAATGCGTCGGCACTCGACTGGTATGTCTGCATAATCGTGAGCAGCGACTCATCATAGTCTTCGTGGTGGTAGTGCTGATTAATCACCGCCGGTACTTCCAGAGGTTTGGGCGTATAACCTTCCGGCACATGATAAGGCGGGTGGTTGGAGGTTGAAAGCACAACCACGAAAACGGGTTCTTTGGCTTTTTTAACGAGTTCAGCAGCAAAGTCAAAAGCATAGTGATCAGCCACGCCCCACTCAGTGGTGCTCGTTAATTGAAAGTGATCCATTAAGTGCGTCTGATCATAGACTTCATCGACATACTGAGTGGGCAGATATTCGTCCATCTTTTCCCAGGCTGTCGTGCCGGAAGTAATAAAGACAGTTCTGTAACCCTGCTTTTTATAGACCTCAAAAGGTGTGCCCGGAAGACTCACGTTGCGAATGGAAGACGTGCTTATTTGGGAGACGGGACTTAAAAAGAGCAGTTGCGCCACTGATTGAATGGTATGCAGATCAGCTGAGGTAAAGCGCTTAAAAACATAATCGGACTTAAAGTGATTACGTAAAGCGCCCATGAGATCGACTTTACCGGGGACGTCGTAGCTCATCATATTAAAGCCCATGCTTTCCATGATGAAAAAGACGACATTGGGTTTCATGGCGGCAAGCGTCCGGTTGACCGGAGTCGTTTGAGTGAGAGCGCCGATATTGGCCTGCTGCATTAATTTTTCACCTCGCGAAAGCGACACGGGCTCAAACTTCATCGAACGCTTGCGATCCTGATTGGCGTAGTAAAGGGCCATCGGAGCATTTAAGACAAGCTCGTTGATTTGTTTAACCACAGAAACCTGAGCGTTGTTTCTCCGAAGGGGATAACGCGATGTGAGAGACCCGCGGGCGAGAAACACAAAGGCAATGATCCCGACAACGATTAAAGCGACTGCTTTAATGGCAGAAAGATTATCCCAGAGAGCAGAACGGCTCATTGCGTTAAAGAGCTTTACCCATACCCAAGTCATTAAAACAGTCACGGCAATCACTGCAATCGAATTGGAGATAATGGGGTAGTCCTGCCAGACCGTAGTCATCACGGCCTGAGGCTCTTCGTGCAGGAAATTGAAAACAAAAATGTCGATCGCAGTGTGAAATGTTCTGATGTAGTGGAAGTTGCAGACCGATAAAAGCGCCACAATAAAGAAGGCAAAAGCACTCCAAACGGTTATCGATTTCACAAGAACTTTCCAGGTGCCTTTAAAGTAAAAAAGCGCAAGCGAAAGCAGCAGGGGAATGATCGCCAGGGTTGTTCCGGTTCTGGCATCAAAGCGAAGACCTAGCAGGCGCATGCGCCAGACGTCATCGCTTTGAATCATTTCTTTAGGGACTTCAGCTACGACCAACAACCAATAATAAAGTTCACGGATTGCTGCCAGAAAAACGATGGCAATGGCCGCTAAAGTAAAGCATTGAATGAAGACTAAAAGAAACCGGCCCAAAGTCTTTTGGGGTCGCGCAATGTCAGGAAAGAAAGCCATTTTTTTAAGCGTTTATCGTTAACCGAACTATTTTAGCAAGGATTAAAAACCCAAAAAGAAACCCGCCTCAAGTGATTTATGAAGCGGGTTTGATTTTACTTTTGAGGCTTGTTCTGATTTGTCTGAGCAAGCATCGCATGGCTGTCTGAGTAGAAAATGCTCATCGGAGCATTCATCACCAGAAAGTTCACTGTCGGAATCTCACTGATGCGGGCGTGTTTGGGGGTTAGCGGGTCGCTCGTTGTAATCGGCGACTGCACTGAAGTCCACATCAAACCGAAAAAGCATGTGAGGCACAGCAGCCAATTAATCCAGTTCTCATTTTTCCAAATCCCCGAAGTACTGAAAATGGTTGTAATGCGATGCCACAATCCTAAAAAAAGACCGCAGGCAACAACCGTGATCAGAAAATCAAAAAAGATCGGGAAGTTTGCACTGTAAGCACAGAGGTGACTGAAGGGGGCAGTCAGAAAAGCATCGACCTGCGCAGCCGATAGCGGCATACCGGTTGCACCCAACGTATGAATATTGGCAATCGTTGTAACCGTGAGGTAAATCGCGCAGAGCGTAAACCACGTCCCCAGAATTTTCAGGCACAGTCTGAAAAAAGCCGGTCCTAAAAATCCGAAAAGAGAGACCAAAACGCCGGGCAGCATCATGTAGTAGGCAAACTGTGCGTCAAAGCGAAGGCCCACTGCCCAAATATCGATGTATTCGTCACGATGAACAACGGCATCTAGTGGTGTCTGCGTGATAAAGAGATCGATGTAGAACTCTCTGAAAATGAAGTTCAGTACGCAAATGAGCAGAGCAAAGATAGCCATACTCATCAATAAAACGAGGATTCTGGCAAAAGGATGCTCAGGGCAGTCAACCGGTGCCAGTGCTTTGATCACTCGAGTCGGTGTATTTTGTTGTTTTCTGTAATCTTTAAATCGCATGATTGATCTTTTCTTTAAACGACAGCCTCAATGGCTTCGGACAACTCAAGCCACTTTGCTTCGAGCTCTTCGACCTGAACGCTCAGTTCGCCCCGGCGTTTCAATGCCTGTGCCACTTCATCCTGATCGCCTTGGGTGTAAAAGTCAGTATCGGCTAATTTAGCATCGAGCGCCTTGAGTTCTGCACTTAAGGGATCGAGCTTTTTTTCCACCGCAGCGAGTTCTTTTTGCAAAGGCTTTTTAAGGTTGGCAATGCGCTGGCGCTCAAGAGCGGCCTGCTGGCGAGCCTCCTTTTTATTAACCGAAGGTGCATTCGCTTCGCTTTTTGCCTTGTCCGCAGCCAAACTGGCTTTGCGGGACTCAAGCACGAGTTTTGCGTAGTCGTCCAAGTCGCCGTCAAATTCAGAAACCTCTCCTTCATGCACGAGAAGCAGTCTTTCCGTGGTTGCCGCCAATAAGTGTCTGTCGTGAGAAACAAGAAGCACCGACCCCTCGAAAGAGGAAAGGGCCATGGTGAGCGCTTCGCGCGTTTGCATATCGAGGTGGTTGGTCGGTTCGTCCAGGACAATTAAATTGGGTTTGTCCCAAGCCAAAAGGGCCAAAGCCAGGCGGGCCTTCTCGCCGCCCGAGAAAGGTTTGACGGGAGCATTGACCATATCGCCGCTGAAACGGAAACGCCCTAAAAAGTCGCGCAAAACCTGCTCACGCTCTTCAGGTGCTTTTCTTCTTAAGTGCTGCAGCGGCGACTCGTCCTCGCGCAATTGCTCAAGCTGATGTTGGGCAAAGTAGCCGATTTGCAGCCCTTGACCGAAGCGGAATTCGCCTGCCATCGGGGTAAGTTCCTTGCAAATCCCTTTAATCAGAGTGGATTTGCCGGCACCGTTGACGCCTAAAACACCGATTCGCTCGCCCGCTCGGATAGAAAATTTCACGCCTCGCAAAATCGGTTTTGCACTGTAGCCTAAGCTCACTTCCTGGGCTTCCACCAGATGCTCAGGCAGACGCTCGGGTTTTAAAAATTCAAAACGCCACTCGCGAGTAGCTCTTACAGGCTCAACAGCCTGAAGGCGCTCAAGCATTTTGATGCGTGACTGAGCCTGACGGGCTTTACTGGCTTTATAACGGAAACGGTCAATGAAGCTTTGAAGGTGAGCGCTTTCTTTCTCATAGGCTCTGGCAGCCGCGTCCTGAGCTCTGAGGCGCTCTACCCTTAAAGCTTCAAAGGCACTGTAGTTGCCTGAATAGCGGCGAATCGTAGAATCTTCAATACTCCAGATGGTATTGACCGAGCGATCGAGAAACTCTCTGTCGTGACTGATAATGACGGTTGTCGCCTGCTGGCGTTTAAGCCATGCTTCAAGCCAAATGACACTGTCGAGGTCCAAGTGGTTGGTCGGTTCGTCAAGAAGCAAAAGTTCAGCCGGGCACATCAGGGCACGGGCCAAAGCCAGACGGTTTCGCCAGCCGCCTGAGAAGTCTTTGACGTGGCGGGCGGTCATCTCTTCTGTAAAGCCCAGCCCGTGGAGGATAATTTTGGCTTGAGCGGTAATCGCCCCTTCATTGAGTTCGGCAAGCGTTGCGTGCGCAGCAGCCAAACTCATATCATCATGAGCTTCAGCGAGCGCTTTTTTCGCGGCAACAAGAGGTGCGTGACCCGAGAGCACCCAGTCAATGGCAACTTCGTCGACCGTATCGATATCCTGAGCAACGTGGCCGATGTTTTCAGGGGCAGGAGCTGCGATTTCTCCGGCTTCAAGCGGCACTTCACCTAAAATAGCCGCGAGCAAACTGGATTTGCCGCAGCCGTTTTCACCCACTAAACCGATTCTCTCACCGGGATTGGCTAAAAGCGTGGCGTGCGAATAAAGCACTCGCACGCCTCGCATCAGACTGACATCTTGAAGTCTAAGCATTACGGAAGTTCATCCTTTCGCAAAAGATAGACCATTGCATCCTCTTCTTCCGTTGCAAGCCAGGTGAAGGGCACCTTGGGATAGGCCGCTTCACAGGCGTCTTTACCGTCGCCCACTTCCACGACAATGACGCCTTTATTGGTTAAGTGCTCTTTGGCATCGGTCATCAGGCGGCGGACAATGTCTAAGCCGTCATCGCCTGCACCCAACGCTAAGGCAGGTTCATGGCGGTATTCTCCCGGCAGATGATCCATGGCTTCCTGAGTGACGTACGGAGGATTGCTGATAATCACGTCGTACTGACGGTCGCCCAAATTATTGAATAAGTCACTTTCAATGAGTTCAATGCGATCCTGCATTCCGTAGCGTTCGACATTGATTTTGGCAACGTCTAATGCATCACGGCTGATATCCACGCAGTCGACCTTGGCATTGGGGAAAACTTCAGCGGCTAAAATACCGAGGCAGCCGGAACCTGTGCACAAATCAAGGACGCGCGTCACGTTTTCTGCATTGGAGACCCAGGGAGCGAGTTCATCCTTTAAGAGTTCTGCAATGTAAGAGCGGGGAATGATGACCCGTTCGTCACAGTAGAAGGGATGGTCAATAAGCCAGGCTTCTTTTAAAAGATAAGGGGTAGGGATTTTTTCTACGGCACGCTTTTCAATGCGTTCCAAAAGCATCTTGAGTTCGGCATTGGAAACCCGAGCGTCCCAGAAACGGTCGGAGTCTTCAAAGTTAAGCTTTAAAGAGCGCAGAACCAAGAAATAGGCTTCCTCATAAGTGTCCGCACAACCATGACCGCAGAAAATATTGTTGATTTCAAACTGCGTCATCGCATAGCGAATGACATCACGAATGGTTTGCAGGCGGCATTGATGAACGTCTTGATCGGTAATCATAAAAATCCCACTTAAAACAAGCTTCAAAAACAGAGGCTTATTTTAGCTGAGATTGCTTTTTAAGGCGATTTGCGAGCTAGGTAGACCGATTTAGGCAAAGCGCTTCTTTTCGGCTTCGGTCGGATTTTTTCTCAAAACCAAATAAGTCAGGATAATGATGAGCCAAGTTGCGGCGATCCAAACGAAAAAGCCCATAGAAATAGTAGTCATTGAAGCATCGCGGGCAAACTGACCGATGGAAAAGTTGGGAATGCCCGAGCCCACATAAGCTCCGAGATACAAAGCCGAAATTAAACCGGCTCGTTCCCGAAGAGAGGCATCAAGCAAAAGGAGCTTTAAACCGCTGCAGCAGGTTCCTCCGATTGATGCTCCGCAGATCGCGACGAAAACCATGAAAACTAACGGTGCTTCAAAATTAAGTGTAATGAAGACACCGCCTGAGCCAAAAGCGAAAGTTGTAATCATCACGAGCAAGGCTTTGCTCGGGTTAAATCGACCGGTCACAAGACCCGCTACTGCAGTCGGTACGATCAATAGCAAATAAGTTAGAGCGGCTAAAAGGACATTACTTTCACCAAAAACGATTTGAGCAAACTGAGCGGAGAAACCCTGAAAGAAGCTGCTCACTCCCCACGTGCCGATAAAAGCCGTGATACTCAGAAGAAATAGTCGCTTTAATCGGGCAGGTATTGCAATTTTAGGAATCAGAACCTGACCGATACTTTCGGTCCCCAGACGCATGGTTTCTGTACCGAATACAGATAGAAAAATCCCTAACAGAAGCAAAAACACACAGGCATCAAAAAGCTCTTGAGGATTTAAGACGTTGTATTCAATGAAAAGACCGGTTAAAAGCGTGCCCAATGCTAACCCGATATTGGGACCTGCTGCGGTTAAAGCAGTGCCCAGCCACGCTCGAGTCGGTGGTGCAGTATCGACTACCCAGGACATGCCTGCGCTTGTAGCCAATCCACAGGACAGTCCCTGAAGAAAGCGTCCGACATAGAGATCATAGGGCGATTGGCTGATTGAAAATATGTAGCAGGCCAGAGCCCCGAAAGCCAGTGCGGCAATCACAACGGGTTTGCGGCCGAGAAAGTTGGAGAGCCTCGCAAATAAAACCAGTGTCAGAACGCAGCCGGCGAAGTAGCTCACCACACTCATGGCCACTTCTGAGGCATTTAAGGCGAGATCCTGAGTCCAGAAAGCCATCATAGGAATGGCTGTTGCCGCTGTGATAAAACAGCTGATCAGGCAAAAGGCGGCTACGAGAAAAGAAAAACCTCGCCTTTTGATTTCATTGCCTTCAGGATGTGAGAGTGACTTTTTAAAAAACAGAATAGCCATGGCAGCAAACCGGTTTAAGATGCCTAAAAGAAAAACTCGACGCGAGGGCATCGAGCTTTCCCAATAAATTGGTGCACATTATGGCACAGAGCACAAAATAGAAATTGCCAAATTGTCTATAAAACTGCCGAAAAACTTTCGGCTGTGAGAGTTGATATAGCAATGAGCTCTTGGATGAAGAGTTTTGTCCGTAAAGCAAGAGGGGAAAACAGCGAGCTTCCCCCTCTCGATAAGACTAGAAAAGATAGTTAAGACGACCGGAAACGAACCAGGTGTCGCTGGTCTTGCCGCCCACGGTTCTTTCGACGTCAACTTGAAGCAAAAGATTGTCTTTTACGTTCATGAAACCACCGACACCAAAAGTTGACCAGGTGTCCGTGTCACCCCAATTAACTTTCATGGATTGCTCGCTGTCCATGAACTTTGCGTCCTGACCATTAGTGAATTGGTGCATCACATCAGCTCTCGCGTAAAGTTCTCCCATTAGGTCAGAGGATTCAAAAGTCTTACCGGCTCTGATACCTGCGCGGCCGATAATACTGACATCGCTGTCAGCATCGACTTCCATGTGACGTTCGGTTTTGTAGGTATAACCGTCCAGATAAGCGGCTTGAACCTGAATCTGCGGCTCAATGAAGACGTTATTGGCATCCTTTAAGTTGTAGCCGTATTCCACTGATAAGGCGGCATACTTTTGATCAAAAGAGCCGGTTGTTCTTAAAGTACCGATTTGATTGGTAACATCAAAGTCATTTTCAACCTGACCGAAGCGGCCGACAAAATCAAAATAGTGCGAACCGATCGTTAAGGTATCGTAAACCGAAGCTTCGTAACGCTTTATGTCACCGGAACCATTTACATCTGAAAAGTCAGTATTGC
The DNA here is from genome assembly GCA_900545335.1 of uncultured Sutterella sp. GTDB lineage: Bacteria > Pseudomonadota > Gammaproteobacteria > Burkholderiales > Burkholderiaceae_F > Aphodousia. Next base: position 129,845 of record UQYP01000004.1, read on the forward strand.
CGTCCGTATACGCAAAACTGATACCCAGTCGATTATCCGGAGATGTTGCTTTTTCATAACCGACATAGACACTCGTCATGTCAGCTTCATAAAGATGCTCGGCACCGGCTTCGCCATATTGCACTCGGACCCACAATCCATCGTTTTCCTCATTTTGAAAGACGCTTTCATACAGTCTGCGATCGCGTCGATCCATACGAATGGCTGCATCGTAGCTCGCGTAACCCGCAGAGCGCATACCGACAGAAGCAGAGGACTGAGAAATCGTCAGACGGTTAATAAACCAATTGGTTCCGCCGAGATATTCGTCAATGTTGAAGTTTTCATAATCCGGATAATTCTCTGTCACCAGTTTTTGTAGAGCCTCTTTATTTTCTTCGGTAATGGTTTCTTTATCCAGTCCTAATTCATAATCAAACAATGTTTCGCCGTAAATATTTTGTTTATCAGCAAAAGTAATGTTGTTGGCGTCTTTTTCTGTCAAAGCAAAAGTCAAATGATTTATATCCGAGACTGATGCCAAATCCTGAGGACGATAAGGTTCGATAAAGTGAGTGCCGCCTGTTGAAGACGATTCAATAAACACCATGTCGCTTTCAGTTTGATTATCTGAGTTTAAGTCCAAACGGAAGATGCCGTTAGTGCCTTTTAGATCACCAATACGGACATAATCATGTTTGACATTTGATAATTCCGGCCAGACATCTAACAGACCGATTTCTTTCCAGGTATTTTGGATATCTTCTTCGTATAAATTGATGATGCCGGCGTTATTTAGGGTGATTGATCTGATGCGTTTAGGGATAGTGGCAATTGAGACATCACCGGATACTGTGACCGTGTTGTCGTTTAGAGTAATGTTTTTACTAATCGAAGTACTGAAAGTTTCCGACAATCCAAAATAGGTCCACTGTGCACCGTTTTCAAATTTAAGACCCAGGGAATCACTAACAGAAGTTCCGGGTAAATTTAGGAGGGAAGCGAATGGAGTTTTTAACAGTCCTTCAATGCTTTGAACATACTCAGGATATTTTGAACCAATATAATTCAGAATACCATCGAGCAGTTGTTCAGGTAAACCAGCGATGTTAGGTAGATTCGATGAAAAAAGTTTGTTGATATCTTCTTCGGAGGTAGCTTGAATTTTTTTAGGAATGAAGGCTTCCACAAGTTTAAACAAAGCTTCAAATTTGGGGTTTGTGCTTGTAGCTGTAATACCAGAAATTGCCAGCGTCATATTTGATACGCTTTGCTCATCACCAAACCAAAAAGAATCATCGCCGGAAAACGTCATTGACACTGTAGAGTTAGCTGTTCCTATCGAGTTTGGATCAATAAAGTCAATCGAACCGACAATTTGGTTCTGTAACGAATTAAAAACTATTTTTCCACCGTTCTTAGCTGAAATAGCATCAGGTTTTTTAGCAATAGTCCAAATGACGGTTTTTGTGTTTTTATTACCTACATCAACAGAGGCATTATTTTCTGCATACAAACCGTTAGCGCCGATGGTATCAGGTTGATTTTCCAAAGGAAGAGTATGTTTAACTTGAATATTCAGATTGCCGTCGATATCTGCAGCGGCATTATCGACGTGTAAGGCATAAGTACCGGGATCATAACCTCCACCTAATTTGTCAGAATTTGAAATGATTTCGGTATCACCTGTAACTTTTAACAGAGCTCCGTTGGATATAGAGACCGTGTAGCGACCGTGGTCGATAGGAGGTGTAACGTTGATTTTAACGTTGTCGTATTCAACTACTTCAGAGTTTGTAATATTCAGCTGACGATTCGCTGTTTTGTCATCCGTATCGTTATAACCGTAAGTAAAATCAGCAGCTGAACTTGTGCCGATACTCAAAGTTAAAAGAACGGCTGTACAAATTGCACATTTTTTATGGGGGGGGGCAATACAACATTTTTAACCTCTTAAAACAACAAGGATTTCCTATTATTTTCTCAAAACAAGTGCATGTCAAACGTAAGGGTTATCCCTTGTATGTACTAAAAAGCATGAGTCAAAAGATGAGGGATTATCCATAGGATTTTCCAACCTCTATCTTTCACGATAAGGAAACCATGTACGGAATTTCAATCAAAACAAGTCCTCACATCAAGACTCAAGCACTGCTGCGAAACTCTTGGCTACATAAGCAATATTGCTGTCATTGAGCCCGCAGATGCAAATGCGGCCATTGCGCACGGCATAAATTGCGAATTCTCGAGCCAACCGATCAACTTGCTCGGCAGAGAGTCCTGTGAAAGAAAACATGCCGGCCTGCTCAGTCACAAAACTGAAATCACGCTTGGCACCGATTCTTTTCATTTCATCGGCTAAAGCCTTTCTCATTTTCCGAATTCGGTTTCTCATAGCAGCCAGTTCCAGCTCCCAGCGAGCGAAAGTGTCCGGATCGCTCAGGACCCGTTCAACGATACGGGCTCCGAAAGTCGGAGGATTGGAGTAATTGGCCCTTGCACAGGTTTTGAGATGGCTTTGAACACGCAAGGCTTCATCTTCAGATTGCGTAACAACCGTTAAGGCACCGACGCGCTGGCCGTACAAATTAAAGGACTTCGAAAAAGAGGAGGCAGCTAAAAAGCTCATGCCGGACTGTGTAAAGAGTCTGATTGCCAGAGCGTCTTCATCGAGTCCGTCTTTAAATCCCTGATAGGCCATATCGAGAAACGGCACTAAGTTTTTCTTTTTGCAAATATCAATGACTTCAAGCCATTGGTCACGTGAGGGGTCATAGCCTGTCGGATTGTGGCAGCAGGCGTGCAAAATGACGAGTGTGCCGGATGCCATCGCTTTTAAGTCTTCTGACATGCTCTCAAAGTCTAGACAATGCTTTTCATCGCTATAGTAGCGATAACCTTTTACTGCAAAACCCGAGAGCCTCAAAATGTCGTTGTGATTGCCCCAGGTGGGAATGGAAGCGGCTCCGATGTTAAGTCCGCAGCCCCAGTGCATGAGATCAACACCCAGTTTCAGGGCTCCAGTGCCGCCCAGAGTCTGCACGGTGCAGGCTCGCTTTGAAGAGACAACTTCAGAATCAGCGCCAAAAATCATGGATTGAACCAATCGGTCATAAAGCGGCAGTCCTGTTTGAGGTATATAGGTATGAGGACGATTTTCTTTTGAAAGCGCTTCCTGAGCTTCACGAACTACTTCTAAAATCGGTGTTTGACCTTTTTCGTCCAGATACATGCCGACTCCGAGGTTAACCTTACAGTCGCGGGGATCAGCCAGGAATTTGCCTGTCAAACTCAGAATGGGATCGTCGGGCAGGGTGGTGAGGGCAGAAAAAACAGAAGCGCTCATGGTTGTCTTCCTTTCGAACGGATTTTTCCACTATAGCCAATTAACACGGAAGACGAAATCTTTTTTCTAGGCAAGAAACTTTAAAAGGTACAAAAAAAGGCAAAGCCGAAAGCCTTGCCTTTTTAGAAAAGCCGGAAGAATTACTTCTTCATCGCTTCAATGGCTTTTTTCACGCTTTCCTGCGTCGGGCGGAAAGCCGTGAGGCGTTGCTGGATGATGGCCGGAGCCTGAGCGATCATGGTGTTGTAGCGATAGCCGCCTTTCACCAAGGTCTTCAATACATTGGCAAAGTCAAAGTAGCAGTCTTCGCGTTTGATCTTGGCCGAATGCTGCAGTCCCATGAAATCCGTCCAGGTAACGGTATAGATGACGCCCTTGTCGCTCACGTCGCAGTGCGTGACACCCACGGCATCACAAACCCAGACATTGGGTTCCTGAGCAGGAGCTTGTTCTTTTTGAACGTCTTTTTGGGGTTCTTTTTTATCCATTTTCGACCTCGTTTTGAGTTAAGTTAAAGTGATTACGCAGCGGCTTTCTGACGAGCTTTAGCAGCCGCTTCGGTTCGTTTTGTGTAAATAGTAGCGCAAACGCCGGAAATAATAATCATCACCATGCCGACTAAGCCCAAAAGGGTGACGGTTTCACTAAAGAGCGCAAAACTCACTAAGGCAGAGAAGGGAATGGCGGAAAAGCCCAGGCACGAGCTCAAAAGCATGTTGCCGTAGGCATAAGACTTCGTTGTACAAATTTGACCCAGCGTCGCGCAGATTCCCATCCCCACGAGGTAAGCGCCGGATTCCAGCGTCGGCATATGCATGCCGTCTTCCAAAAGGTAGCTGCCGGCAACGCCGAAAATCGCGCCGAAAAGCGAGAAGTAAAAAACGATACGCCAGGAGGGCTCTTTGAGGTTACCCAATTCTTTAATTTGCCAGTAAACCACCAAATCAATAAACGAGACGAAAAGGCAGATTAAGGCAGGCACCAGGTAGCCCTGGTCAAAACTGGGCTGAAGGACGGTGGTGACGCCCGCAAAGCCGAACAAAATGGCAAGGATGACACCCCAGGGCGCTGATTCCTTTTTAATGAAAGCCAAGATGATGAAGTTGGCTGCCATAAAAAGAGGCGTGGTGTAAATCAGAGTCATGTTGGTGCCCAGAGGCATTTCACCGATCGTGAAAAACCATAGACCCACTGAGATCGTTCCGAGCACGGCGCGCTTAATATGGCCGCCCAAATGAGGCGTGCGAAGTGACAGACCTTGAGAGCGTACGAAAAGACTGATTGTGACGATGCCGATTAAAGAGCGATAAAAAACCAGTTCCAGAGATCCGAAGTGGCCGCTGCAGAGCTTGACAAAAACGGCCATGAAAGAAAAACAGGCCGCTGCCGCAAGAGCCCAAAGCGATTGCTTCATCATATGAGAATTGTCCTTTCTTTGCGCATAAATGTGCGCTCATTGTATGCCAGATCGGGTAATACCGAAAGAGGGGAAAGCCAGTAGTGCCAAAAGTCTGTTAAAAAGGATTCTTTCAAAGCCTATAATGGCAGCGATTTTCTTTTTTGAAAGGCTGAAAATGATCCGACAGTCGGCTTGGTTGGGACATGGTTGTGCAGCGGGTGCCAATGTCATTTGGGGACTGATGGCGCCGATTGCCAAAGTGGTGATGATCGGCGGTTTGGTCACGCCTTTGGTGCTCACGGATCTGCGCGTGATCGGTGCTGCCGTTCTTTTTTGGATTGCCTCCTTTTTTGCGCCGCGCGAAAAAGTAGCCAAAGCCGACTTGGTGAGGCTTTTCTTTGCTTCTCTTTTTGCCATTATTTTGAATCAGGGCAGCTACATTTTCGGTGTCGGTCTCACAACGCCCGGCAACGCTACGATTCTGACTTCCAGCATGCCGCTTTGGGCGATGGTGTTGGCAGCTCTTTTATTAAAAGATCCGATTACGCTCAAAAAACTCGTCGGAATCCTGATGGGAGCGGTGGGGGCTTTGATTTTGATTTTGTCCAAAAGCGATATGCCTGCCAATTCTCTTGTGGAAAGCAACGTCTGGGGCGACTTATTAGTGACGGGTGCTCAATTAAGTTTTGCTTTTTACGTTGTGAAATTTAAAGATCTTGTGACGCGCTACAACCTCTTTACCACGATGAAGTGGATGTTCACGTTTGCCGGTCTTTGCATACTGCCCTTTTCTATCTCAGGCCTTGCTCAGACTCAGTGGCTCAATTTAAGTTTGAGTGAATGGTCAAGCGTTCTTTATGTGGTGGTGGGCGGCACCTTTTTCTCCTATCTTTTAATCGTGGTCGGTCAGAGAAATCTCAAACCCACGGTTGCTGCTATGTATAACTACGTGCAGCCTGTTGTGGGGTGCCTAGCAGCTACAGCAATGGGGCTTGATTCCATTACATGGTTTAAGGTTTTCGCAGTGATTCTGATTTTCTCGGGCGTTTATCTCGTCACTCACAGCCGCAGTGCCAAAGAGCAGGCGGCGATTCAGGAAAAGCAGCTCGAAGTACTGCGTGCAAGAAGGCATCGTTAAGCGGTCTAAAAGCAGTGATTGAGAACTAAATTCTGTGACAGAAAGTATTTTTATTTGAGATTAATCCAATATTAATTAAATATTAGAATAATATTGTAAAAATAGTGAATTAATTTTTTTGTTTTGTCAGAAGTTCCGATCGTCATCGGACCGACAATAAGATTTCTCAAAACTGACACAAATCTTCGATATACTAGGGACGGAAGAAAGAGGATAGATTTTAAAAAGAAGAGGCAAAAGAAAAACGCTTAAATAACCAAATGATTTTCTTGATTATTTAAGCGTTTTTTGGTCCCGGGATCAGTATCGTATTTATAATAAAATCAAATACTTAAAAATTTCACATCTCTTGTTGAACAAAGGTTTGTACGATTCGGATTATGTTTTTTTTTTTTGACATTTTTAAGCCGTTAAAAGTTGTATAACATCTGGTTATGTATTTATACTCATCCTGCATCGAAGGAAGTTCTTAAAAAGGCGCGTTTTTCTTATTGCGAAATTTTTTTTTAATCTTAGAGATTTGAACATACTTTGATTTTATGTTTGAGTCTGTTGGGTTGTCTTATGTTTGATGTTCAAAAAGCCATACAGATCGCCGCTTATTTCATTTGGAAAAGAGGTGGTCGCATGTCTTACTTGAAACTCATGAAGCTGATGTATCTATCTGAGAGAGAGTTTCTTGTAAGGTACGGTGAAAGATTGACAGGGGACAAATTGGTATCTATGAAACACGGTCCAGTTTTGTCTGAAACCTGTGACCTTTTTAGGACCGGTAGCCAATCTGCAGAATGGAATGATTGGATTGCGGGCGAATCAAATTTTGAACTTTCTTTTAAAAAGATGGATCAAGTAGATCCTTTAGATCCCTTAGAATTGTTTGATTGTCTATCTGTAGCTGAAAAAAATTTACTTGACGAGATCTATTCAAAGTATGGGAATCTAACCCGGTGGCAAATTCGCGACTTAACCCATACAAGAAATTGTTGTCCTGAATGGACGGATCCTAATGGTTCTGTGTTGCCAATTAGTCTTCAATCAATTTTGATTGCTCACGGAAGAAATAAAGAGGATTCAGAAAAGATAGTTGAACATATCCGTGAAATGGATGAGTTACAAGAAGCAATGCGAGCCCTCTCATGAACGATTTCAATCCAAAGAAAGGAGGCTCTCTTCTTGCTATAGCGGCAACAGTGGATCATCTTCATTTTATTTGTAGTAATCCTTTTTTTAATCTGCATACCGGTGAAATGTCGGTTGTGGCCGTTAATATATCGTCAGTTAGAGAAGGTAAGCCGTACGATAAAACTTGTGTTCTTCGCGAAGGAGATCATCCGTTTATTCGTCATGATAGTTTTGTGTACTACAGAGGCGCTGTTATATTCCGAGTTGAAAAACTTAAATATGGTATTCAAGCTGGGGAAATAACCGTCTTGGATGATGTGTCTGAAACTGTCCTGCAAAAAGTTCTTGAAGGTTTTAGGCTGTCTCCATTTACCCCAAATAAGATATTGAAGGCCTTAGAACAGTCTGAGGCAGATGCCAAAGAGTAAAAATTCTAACTGTGATTTCAGTAGGGCCTCAGTCGAGCCCATTACTGTTTCAATTATCCGGTCGATACGCTTTAACATCTCCAGCCCTCCACTAGGGGGTTGAAGCATTGCCATTGAAAGGTTTCGGGAAACCTTTCCTGGTTCTCCAGTCGTGCAGCGTAGCCTGAGAGATCTTGAAATAGGATAAAACATCCTTTCTTCTGGCCAGTTCGTCATCAGCCATCTTTGCAATATTTCTACCTTCGTACGCCATTTTTTCCTCACGGCAAAATAAAAGGTGACCAGCAAATTGGCTTGTCATTTTTTGAATGCTTGATCAATTCTTTAAGAAAGCTCAATGCATGTCGTGTTTTAAGTTCTCGGATAGATTGACCACATAAAACGAGATCCTCAGTGATTAAGACACCGAAGAAAATATCTTGAGCTTCCTTAGTGCTTGAAAGAAAAACGAAAAGGGATCCTTTGTTAGGGGGAACGTTTGAATCATTTGCCAGTTCATTGAATTACCTACGTTTTTGAGTAAAGTGACCAAAAAGCATTCCGGCGACAGAGTTGCTCAAACGCAAAGAACGGGAGCATTTCATTTTTGATATTTAGTAGCGCTTTAAACGTATAAGACACAGCAAAAATCATTTGGCCATCTTTGAGAATGGCTGCTTTAGCGAAATAGCAGATCCCGTTGGCGTGTAAGAAAAGAATTTTTTGCGGATCCGGTTTGATCTTTTTTAATGACTGCCAATACATGACTTCTCCTACGCACCAGTGAACTACATCCGGCTTGAAAGCCGGAGCTTCGCGCGACCCGCTTGAGCCGTTAAGGCTCAAGCCTCTCGCCGAGGAA